>NZ_CP121463.1:1429224-2143836 GCF_029690065.1 Arthrobacter sp. Y-9 | reverse complement strand
AGCAGCTGCCCGCCGGTGGACTGCTCGTGGTGGGCGCGATCATTCTCTCCGCCATCTTCTTCATCACCTCCTCGGACTCCGGCTCCCTGGTGATGGCCATGCTGGCCACGGGCGGCGACACCGAACCGCGGAACTGGATCCGGGTGTTCTTCACGCTGGCGACGGCGGCACTGGCCGCTGCGCTGCTCCTCGCGGGTGGCCTCGCCGCTATTCAGACGCTCGCCGTCTCCATCGCGCTGCCCTTCAGCGTCGTGATGATTCTCATGTGCGTGGCGACGTTCAAGGCGTTGCAGCGGAACGTCCGGCGGGCGGACCGCCTGCGCCGGGAGGCGCTCGTGGCGGACCTCTCCGAGAAATTCGGTTTGGAGTCCGACGACGACGCCATCGAGTCCGGGCCGCGCAGCGCGGACGTCTGGTGGGACGGGCTGAGCAGCCGCCGTCAGCAGGCGATCGTCATGGGGGTGGCGAAAGCCGCCCAGACGCTTCCTGCCGAGCATCGGGAGAAGCTCCTGGGACGGCGCAAGCGCAAGGAGTAGGCTCCGTTCGGCGGCCGGGCGGACCCGCCCGGCCGTCGGCGCCACTACAGCAGCACGGTCCCCGCGACGCCGTCGCGCACCGCACCGCCCACCCACAGCCGGTCCTCGGCGTCACGGGTCAGGAACAGGCGGCCGGCCCGGCCGATGCCGGTGCCCTGATGGGCGACGTAGGGCGTGTCCAGGACGCCTTCACGGGACAGCCAGCCCGCCAGCCCGGCATTCAGGCTGCCGGTCGCGGGGTCTTCCGCGGTGCCCTGCTGTGTCAGGGTGATGCCGCGGACCTCGAGAACGGGTTCCTCGCCGTCGTGCCTCGGGTGCAGCGCGCACATCCCAGCCTTGACCCCGAGCGCCCGCAGCACCGCCGATTGCGGGCGCGCCGCACGCAGCGTCTCGACGTCGCGCAGGAGCAGGCCCATCCAGCGCGCGCCGTTGTCGATCCAGCAGGCGCCGAGCAGGGCGCCCTCCGGCAGGTCCAGAGCCCGCGTGACCTCCGCCTGCAAATCGTCCGGGACGGGCTCCAGGAGAGGATTCGGGGCGGCGAAGTGCAGCAGGCCGGCGTCCCGTCGGACCCGGACCAGGCCTTGGGCGGATTCCTGGACCACGTGGTCCGGGTTCCGGGGTGTGCCGCCGGCGGCGAGCCACGCGTGGCAGCTGCCCAGCGTGGGGTGGCCCGCGAACGCCAGCTCCGTGAGCGGGGTGAAGATCCTGACCCGGTAGTCGGCCCCGGGGGAGTCCGGCGGGAGCAGGAACGTGGTCTCGGAGAGGTTCGTCCAGCGGGCGAATTCCTGCATCTGTCCGGCGTCGAGCCCGTCGCCGTCCAGGACGACCGCGAGCGGGTTGCCCCGGTAGGAGGCTCCGGAGAACACGTCGACTTGGCGGAAGGGGCGGTGGCGCATGGGGGATCCTCGCTGCTGATGGCCGGGTTCACCGATCATTCTGCCTGGTCAGGCGCCTCGTCCCCGGCAAGCCCGGCGCGGCGTCTCGATGACGGAACCGGCGGCGGGACCCTTAGCTCCCGGAAATCTCAGCGCGCATCGAGGCGGTACAGGTACTCCGTGACCTCGCGGCCGACGCCGGCCGCATAACCGGTGTCCTGCCCGACCTCCTCGAAGCCGTTCTTCCGGAGCACGGCACGGGAGGCGGGATTCGTCTCGGCGACCCGGCCTCGCAGCGGACGGTTGGTCTCGACCTCGAGAAAGAGGCCGAGTGCCTGGGACGCGATGCCGTGGCCCCAGTGTTCCCGTGCGACCCAGTACGAGATCTCGCGGTCGCCGTCGAGCCAGAAGCTGGAGATCGTCCCCACCGGTTCGCCCGCAGCCTCCATCACGCGGATCAGATTGGACGGTTCCGCCCGGATCCTGCGGTAGTGCTCGTCGAAGGCGGCGCGATCGCTCGGATCGCTCCGGGTGAAGGCCGCCAGCCCGACGCCGGCCGGATCACTTTCCCACGCGAAGACCGCGTCCAGGTCCGCATCCCTCAGCTCGCGGAGACGAAGCTCCATGGTGTCCCCTTTCCGGCGTCCTTGTCCGGCGCCCCTCTTCGGCGCCCTGGTCCGATGTCTCGGTCCGGCCACGTGGCCGCGCCGTTCCGTCGTCTGGAATCGCACCGCCAGTCTAAAGAGCGGGACTGACAGGAGTAAGAGGACGCCGAAAGGGTCCACATGCGGGGAAAACAGAAGTGGCGAGGTTCAGAATTGAACCTCGCCACACATGGGGTGAGCGACGGGGGTTGAACCCGCGACCTCCTGGACCACAACCAGGCGCTCTGCCAACTGAGCTACGCCCACCATGCGGCTTTCGACGGACCGGTTTCCCGGTGTTCCCCCGAAAAGCAACGTCAACTAGCTTACCTGCTCCGGAGCCCACTTCGTGCCACTTTTGGCACTTTTCGCGAAAAAAGTTTCAGCGAGTGGCGCAGATTACAGCTGCTGCTCGAGCCGGGCCGCGGTGGCGGCGCTCTCGGGGGCGGCGGAGATCTGAGCGGAGATCTCCCGCGCGGTGGCCGTGTCCGGCCCCGGGGCCGGGACGAAGACCGCCTGGCGGTAGTAGCGCAGCTCGTCGATGGAGTCGCGGATGTCGCCCAGGGCGCGGTGTCCGCCGTGCTTGGCCGGCGCCTGGAAGTAGGCCCGGGTGAACCAGCGGCGGGAGAGCTCCTTGATGGTGCTCACGTCGATCACCCGGTAGTGCAGGTGGTTCACCAGCTCCGGCATGTCGCGGAGCAGGAACATCTTGTCCGTGCCGATGGAATTGCCGCCCAGAGGGGCGACGCCCACCCCGGGAACCCATTCCTTGATGTACGCCAGGACCTTCTCCTGCGCCTCCGCCATGGTCATCCCGTGGGGGAGTTCATCCAGCAGCTTCGAGTCCGTGTGCATCTGACGGACGAAGTCGTTCATCTGGGCCAGTGCCTCGTCGGACGGCTTGATCACGACGTCCACGCCGTCACCCAGGATGTTCAGCTCCGAGTCGGTGACCAGGGCCGCCACCTCGATCAGGGCGTCGTGTTCCAGGTCCAGCCCGGTCATCTCGCAGTCGATCCAGACAATTCGCTCTTGTGTTTTAGCCACGAGGACAGACTACCGGTCAGTAGTGCGGGAGACCGGCAGACCGACGGCGCGGGGTCGCAGCCTTCCGCTCGCGCGTCGGCCGCGCTGATAAAATGGCGTCTGCAAAAGCAGGGGCGCGGCCGGCCGGCCGACGATCACCCCTGCCGGCACGCTGGAATGGAAGTGGTAGGAACGGACGGGTGGCGGTGGTGACGGGTATGGCGGAGACGCAGGACAGCACCACCGTGAAGAAGCCGGACCGCAAACGCCGTCTGTCCTGGCGCGAGCCCTGGGCCGGCAATCCCTGGCCGGCCATCATCGAAGGGACCGTCGGCTCCTTCCTCATGTTCGCCGGGTCGATCGGCATGGGCTGGATCGCTCCCGCGTCACCCATGCTCCGGCATCCGCTGGTCATCTTCCTCCGCACCGACGGCCAGGGCATCGCGGCGTCCACCCTGGCGCTCAGTCTCGGCGCCATGATCCTCATCCGGTCGTGGATCCGGCTGGGCCAACGGCTGGGAGGCTGGGGGACCGGCTCACTCAAAGCGGTGGTCTGGGCGATCTCCCTGTGGGCGCTGCCCCTGTTCTTCGCCGTTCCGATCTTCTCCCGTGACATCTACGCCTACACGGGTCAGGGCCGGCTCGTGGCCGAGGGCCTCGACCCGTACACGCAAGGCATCTCCTCGCTCAGCAATTGGTTCCAGCTGGGCGCAGACAAAGCCTGGGCGGAGAACCGGACCCCGTACGGGCCGTACTTCCTCTGGCTGGCCCGCGCGGTCGTGGGCATCACGGGAGCCCAGCCGGATTATTCCGTGCTGCTCTTCCGGGTGGTCGCGCTCATCGGCGTCGTGCTGTGTGTCGTCTACGTCCCCAAGCTGGCGGCTCAGCACGGCATCAACCCGGGCAGGGCGCTGTGGCTGGCCGTGGCGAACCCGCTCTTCATCATCAGTTTCGTGGCCAGCGCCCACAATGACGTGCTCATGATCGGTCTCGCCGTGGCGGCCTTCTACTTCGCCTCGGTGGGCAAGCACAAGACCGCTCTGCTGCTCATCACGGCCTCCATCGGGGTGAAGATCATCACCGTGATCTTCCTGCCGTTCCTGGCGCTCATGTGGGCCGGCAAGGGCGCCGGGTGGCTCCGCAAAGTGATGTTCTGGGCCATCAGCGGCCTGGGGTCACTGGCGATCCTCGTGGTCAGCGGGATCCCGTACCACCTCGGCATGGGGTGGCTGTTCGCCCTCACGGACCCCACCCCGGGATACACCGGCTATGCGCCCTCGGGCTTCCTGGGGCAGCAGCTGGAGATGATCTTCAACGCGCTCGGTCTGCCCGGCGGGGACATCGCCACGGGCTTCCGGACCCTGTTGAAGGTGGGTTCGATGGTCATCGCGGCGCTGCTGATCCTGCGCGGCAAGCACGAGCACCTGGTGCGGCGCGCGGGCCTGGCCATGGCGTCGATCGTCCTGCTCTCGCCCATCATCCAGCCCTGGTACATCCTCTGGTTCGTGCCGCTGCTCGCGGCCACCGGCATCCGCAACGACTGGCAGGTCAAGTCCCTCTACATCGTGGTGACCTTCTTCGTGGTGTTCGGCGCACAGGACCAGCTGTCGGTCTACTCCTTCGTGCAGCTGGGCGTGCCGGTCTCCTCGATCGCCTTCTTCGTGGCGCTCGGGATGACCGTGTACCTCGCGTTCCTCGACGTGCACACCCGCAAGGCCCTGTTCGGCGGTCGCCGGAACGACGGGAACTGGGGCGTCATCTGAGCTGCACAGCGCGCGCCTGAGCGGGCGGCGCCCCTCCCGGCCCGGGATGTGGCGCCGGGAGACGGAACAGGACGACGACGGCGCGCCGGTGGCGCGCCGTCGTCGTCCTGTCGGAGGGTGGTGGCCGCAGCCCTGGTTCAGAGAGCCGGGGCCGGCGCGTCCTCCACGCGGCGGGTGGCGCTGCGCCCGAGGTCCAGCGTCCTCCGGATCGACCACACCAGCAGGACCACCAGCAGCACGTTCCGCAGGGTCAGCACGGCGGCCATGACCGGGTGCGCGTGGATCAGCGGCGTGTAGAACAGCGGGTAGATGACGAAGGTGGTCATGGCGATCACCATGAGGAGCGCTCCGGGGACCTTCCAGCGGTCCCAGTCGTGCGTGAGGCCGGCGATGACCACGGGTGCCAGCCAGATCATGAACTGAGGGGAACCCACCTTGTTGAACACGATGAACGCGGTGGTCATCAGGAGCGCGCCTTCGAGGAACAGTTCCTCGCGCTCGGCGCCACGGCGCAGGGCCCAGACGAGGATCGCGGCGCCGCCGACGATCACCAGCAGGAACAGGGGCTGCATGAGCCAGGCGGCCACGGAGGCGCCCGGGCCGTAGACTTCGGACGAGTTGATCGCGACGTTGTCCGCGATGCGGGAGCCGGCGATCCCGAAGACGCTCAGCCACACCCAGGGGGTGGAGAACGTGGCCTCCAGCTGCATGCCGCGTTCGCCCTGCTGGAGCATGAAGTCGGCGATGTGGGAGAGGTTGCCCGTGCTCCAGAGGCCCACGGCGACCAGCACCGTGACCACCACGCCGGTGGCCAGGACCTTGATCCGGTCCCGGCTGGCGATGACGATCGGCGCGATCACCGCGGCCGGCCAGACCTTGATCCAGGTGGCCACGCTCAGGAGGGCGGCCGCGAGCACCGGTCGGCGCACCGCGGCGAGCAGGCCCACCAGCACGATCGGCGCCACGACCCCCTCCACGCGGGCGAAGCTCAGGTAGCCCATGAACACCAGGAAGAACATCCACCACCAGGCCGGCGCGATGCCGGTCGTCCGGCGCGGACCGGACAGCAGGACCACGAGGGCCCACGCGTTCAGTGCGGTGATGAGCAGGAACCAGCCGAGGAGGTACAGCGACGGGCCGAAGACGTTCGCCAGGTGGATCGGGATCTGGGCCAGCGCCGGATACACCCAGGGGGTGATGGGCGCCATGCCGGGGCGGTCCGGAACGACACCGGTGGCCCATTGGCGGTACTGCTCGGTGTCGCTGAAGGTGTCCCCTCGGAGGAAGAAGGACGCCATCCACGCCAGGAAGTAGCCGTGCACCACGGCGAAGCCCCACCAGACGCTGGCACGGGTGCCGAACCACGCCACGACGGGGGCGGGCAGGACACGGTCCCGCAGGGAGGTCAGACGATCCAGCATGGTCAGCTCCTAGGCCGCGGTGACGGCCGGGGCGGCCGTCCTGGCGTCGCGGCCCAGGACGTACAGGCGGTGGACGGAGATCACCAGCAGGCCGACGAGCAGCAGGTTCCGGACCGTGAGGACCAGAGCCATGAGCGGATTGTTGTGGCTCAGCGCGTCGTAGAAGAGCGGGTAGATGAGGAAGGTGGTGATCGCGATCAGGATCAGCATGACGGCCGGCGTGCGCCAGGCCTTGAAGTCATGGATCAGGCCGAGCGCCACCGCAGGAGCCAGCCACACCATGAACTGCGGGGAGCCCACCTTGTTGAACACGATGAACGCCGTGGTCAGAGCCAGCGCGCCTGCGAGCAGCAGTTCGGTCCGGTCGATGCCGCCGCGCTGCTTGCCCTGATGCAGGGCCCAGAACACCAGGCCGGTCACCACGAGTGCGGCGAGGACCAGGAGCGGCTGCATGAGGGCCGACATCACGGTGGTGCCGGGGCCGTCCACCTGCATCGAGTTGATGTCCGTGTTCATGTACATGTGGGAGTCCCCGACGCCGAGCACGGAGAGCCAGAGCCACGGCGTGGTGAACGTGGCTTCGAGCTGCATACCGCGGTCACCCTGCTGGGTCAGGAAGTTGAGGAGGCGGGGGAGCACGCCGAGCGCGGCGGCGACGGCGGCGACACCCGCGGTGACCACCACGCCGCCGAGGATCACGCGGACGCGGCTCTTCACCACGGCGAAGAGCGCCAGCATGACCGCGGCGGGCCACACCTTCATCCAGGTGCCGACGGCGAGGATCACGGAGGCGACGAACGGCCGGCGGACGCCGTGGATGAGGGCGATCAGGACGATCGGCGCGGTGAAGCCGTCCACCCGGGCGAAGCCGAGCCAGCCCATGAGGAACACGAAGCTGAGCCACCACCAGGCCGCCGTCATGGACTTCCGGTTCCGGCCCCAGTCGGTGAGCATCCCCAGGGCGACCCCGTTGAGCACCGTGATCATGAGCACCCAGAGGAAGAAGAACAGCGCGGGCCCGAAAGCGTAGGCGATCGCCATCGGCGGCAGGGCCAGGATCGGGTACACCCAGGGGCTCGGGCCGGAGATCAGCTGGTCGTTGAACCCGGCCGCCACCCAGTCGCGGTAGATGAAGGTGTCGCTGAAGGCCTCATTGCGCGTGGCGAGCACCAGGGCGAAGATCAGGAAGACCGCGTGAAGCACTCCGAAACCGGTCCAGAGGCCGCGAGGGGTCGTCAGCCAGTCCTGGGCTCGGCGGGGGATGAGCCTTGTCCTGAGGTCCGTCAGTTTCGAGAAGAAGGCGTCGGAGAAAATGGGCTTGTCCTTGTCTGCCAGCGAATGGGTCCACGGCCAACACGCGCGGCCTCGGCCTGGGCGTGGTGGTACGGAGACAGAGGCCCAGACGGTACATTTTATCCCAGTACCCTCTTCCCAGCCGATCCTGAGAACACTCGGATAGCCTCGGTGGGGGTGCGGTGACCTCCGGGTCCCGCTTCCGCCCGGGTGCCACGCGGTCACCGGGACGGGCACGTGCCTTCCATCACGTGCCACAGATTCAGAGTGTCGGAAGGAACCAGGACTGCAGATGAGTGCGCCGAAGCCCGCTGGGGGCGGGGTCGAGGTGGCGTTGCGCCAGGGACTGCTCGGTTCCGTTCTGATGACCCTGGGTTCCGTCGGTGTCGGCTGGCTGGCCGGCACCAGCAGCGTCCTGATCCGCACCTGGCCCTTCATCGTCGCGCGCACCACGCTGCCCGCCGTCGTCGTGTGCACCATCCTGCTCTGCGCCGGCGCGGTGCTGCTCCTGCGCGCCTGGCTGCGTCTCGGCCAGAAGGTGGGCGAATGGACGCCGGAGACGCGGCCGCTGCTGAAGAAGGCGCTCTGGTACTGGGTGACCCCGATGGTGTTCGCCGTGCCGCTCTTCAGCCGGGACATGTACGCGTACATCGGGCAGGGCCGTCTCATGCTGGAGGGCCTCGATCCGTACACCAACGGGATCTCCTCGCTGAGCAACTACTTCAACCTCGGTCCCGACACCCTCTGGACCGAAGCCCCGACGCCGTACGGTCCGCTGTGGCTGTGGATCGAGTTCGGGACCGTGCTCGTCACCGGCGGGATCCCCGAACCGGCGCTGTTCCTGTTCCGGCTCGCCGGGGTGCTCGGCGTGGTCCTGCTGTACATCTACCTGCCGCGCATCGCCTCGCTGGTCGGCCTCAACCCGGAGCGCACGCTCTGGCTCGTGGTGCTGAACCCGGTGCTCCTGATCAACTTCGTCGCGAGCGGTCACAACGACTCCCTCATGATGGGGCTCGTCGTGGCCGGCCTGTACTACGCCGCGACCCGCCGTGCCGTGCGCGGGGTCATCCTGATCACCGCGTCGATCGCCATCAAACCCATCACCATCCTGGCCCTGCCCTTCGCGGGTCTCCTGTGGGCCGGTCGTGACGCGCGCTGGCCGCGCCGTCTGCTCTGCTGGGGCGCGACGGCGGGCATGTCCCTGGGCCTGCTGGCGGTGGTCGGGTACTTGAACGGGCTGGGCTTCGGCTGGCTGGGCGCCCTCCAGACGCCAGGTGCGGTCTGGATCTGGTTCGCCCCGGTGGGACTCGTCGGTCATGCCGTCGGTTTCGTGGTCCAGCTGCTCGGAGGTTCCGGCGACCCCGTCACCGACGTCATCCTCACCATCGGCAAGGTGCTGTCCGTCATGGTGGTGCTCTGGCTCGTCTTCCGCTGGCCTCGGAAGGACCAGGACTTCACGCTGGAGATCCTGAGGAACAACGCGTGGGCGTTCGCCGCCGTGGTGGTGCTCGCCCCGGTGATCCAGCCCTGGTACATGGTATGGTTGCTGGTCTTCTTCGGCATGACCGGGATCGCGGAGGGCTGGCAGCTTCGCCTGGTGTACTACCTGACGGTGTTCTTCGTGCTGATCGCCCTGACCGATCAGCTGAGCGTGTTCGGCTGGATCCCGTTCGGCATGCCGGTGGCCCGGGGAGTCGCGATAGTGGTCGGCGTGGTGCTGGTGCTGCACCTGATCTACTCCGACCGGAAGACCCATCACCTGTTCAACGCGCCGCGTCTGCGGAAGCGCAAAGCAGGCTGACGTCCGGGACGACGCCCGGAGCGAGGGTCCGGCTGGGTTGAGTGATCGGGGCCGGTGCCCGGATTCAGCGACCGGGAGCGGTGTCCACGGGATCCGCGGACTGGAGCTTGCGTGAGTCCGGGACCAGCGCCCAGGTGAGCGTGGCGGCGGCGAGCAGCGCGGCGGTGACCGAGAACGCCCAGCCGAAGCCCGCGGCGTCGAGCAACGCGCCCGCGATGAGCGGACCGAGCACACCGCCCAGGTCGCTCGCCATCGAATAGGCCGCCACCACGTTGCCGCCGCGGCGCTGCGCCAGGACATCCGCGAGCACGGCCTGCTGCGCCGGATTGACCAGGGCGGACCCCATGCCCGCGATCACCATGAGGGCCAGGGTGGCCCAGAGGATCGGCACCGCCGGCACCAGCAGATAGACCGCGGTCATGAGCAGGAGCCCGGAGACGAGCAACGGCTTGCGGCCCATGGTGTCGCCCCAGCGCCCGGCCGGGAAGATGAGCGCCGCATTGCCTGCCGCATAAGCGGCCAGGACCCAGGCCGCGGTCGCCGGGTCGCCGTGCAGCCCGACGACGACGAAGATCGGGATCACCGACACGCGCACCCCGAAGGACGTCCAGCCGAAGGCGAACACCGACAGGAGCAGGGCACGGTACTGGGGGATCACCAGTGCGGCGCGGAACGCCACCGGCGCCTCGGTCCCGGGCCGGGGCACGCTCCGCGCCGCGTGGCTCGAACCGCGGAGGGCGATCGCGACCACGGTGGCCGCCGCCAGCAGGGTGAAGAAGTAGAAGACGAACGGCGCGCGCAGCCCGAAGGCCGTGACGATACCGCCGAACACGGGTCCCAGCAGACCGCCCAGCAGGAATCCGGCGGCGTTCAGGCTCGCGACCCGGGCGCGTGCGTTTGGCGGGCTCACCTTGATGAGCAGGGCCGTCGCCGCGATGGTGAACAGGGCGGAGCCGATGCCACCGGCCCCTCGGAGCACGAGGAACTGGGCGTAGTCGACGGCCAGGGCGGACGCGCCCGTGGACAGCGCGACGATCAGGATGCCCGTGATGTAGGTGCGGCGTTCGCCGAAACGGTCGATCACCCGGCCCGCCACGGGGGCGGAGACCACCCGCATGAGGGCGAAGGCACTGACGATCGCGGAGGCGGCGAAGTTCGAGACCCCGAACTCCAGCGCGAACTGCGGGATGACCGGCGCCACCACGCCGTAGCCGAGGGCCACGGTGAACCCTCCGGCCACGAGGGCCCAGACTTCGAAGGGCAGCCGGGTCTTCCGCGGTTCGGGGGTGTTCAGCACCAGTCGATCTTAGCCGGGCCGTCCGTCACGAGGAGTTCAGCCCGGCCCGTCCCGAGGGCGTTCAGGCGGGCTTGGTCACCCACCCGGTGGTGGCGCGACGGGACCGTGCCGTCCACAGTGTGACCCCTCCCAGCAGGAACGTGGCGCAGACCAGGACCCAGCGGCCCTGCCCGGATTCGATGAGGAGCACTCCTGCCAGGCCTCCCAGGAACATGGCGAGCACCGAGAGGAGCCTCCTGCCGATCCGGCCGTCCCGGCCGCCCGCGATCCTGCTGTCCGCGCCCATGCCCGTGAGGGTCATGGTCAGAACCGTCGTGGTGAGATCCGGGACGCCGAGACCGCGCGCCGTCGCGTTCTGGAGGCCCATGGCGATGCCGAGAACGACGATCAGGGCCGTCAGCAGGACGCCGTCGTACGAGTCCCGGGGCGCCGGCGCGGGGGCGACGAGCGTGAGGATCAAGGCCGCGAGGAGGAGGGCGGTCTGGGTTGCCGCTGCTGCGAACAGATGCCGGCCACGGTGGCCGCCCGCCGTCGCGCCGATCCTGCCGCCGAGGAACGCCCCGAGCAGGAACGTCAGCACCGCCAGGAGCGACGCCCACCAGAGGAAGCCCGGCGCCCCGCCCAGCGCGAACGACAGGAACACGACGTTGCCGGTCATGTTCGCCACGAAGACCCGGCCCAGCTCGAGGTAGCTGAACGCGTCGACGAGGCCCGTCACCACGGTCAGGAGCACGAGCATCGGGGCGAGCGGCCCATGGGGGTCATCCGGCCGCGGCCTGAGGGTGTGCCACGCGTCGCGCCAGGGTGTGCTCATGGGTGCTCCTGATCGTTCGGTTGATCGCTCGGCCGGTCCGGGCCGCCCGGGTCACTCGACGGTGACGGACTTGGCGAGGTTCCTCGGCTTGTCCACATCATGACCCAGAAGCACCGCCACCTGATAGGCGAGCAGCTGCGTCGGGATCGTGAGGAGGATCGGATCCAGCTCCGGCTCATTCTTCGGAACGACGATCTTCTGCGCCTTCAGATGCCCGAGCTCGACGGACTCGTGGGTGATCGCCACGAGAGGCCCCTTACGGGCGAGGACCTGCTCGGCCGCGGCGACATTGCGGTCGGTCAGCATGTCATCCGGGATCACCGCGATGGTCGGCATCTGCTCGTCGATGAGGGCCAGAGGGCCGTGCTTGAGTTCGCTCGTCTGGTACGCCTCCGCGTGGATGTAGCTGATCTCCTTGAGCTTCTGCGCGCCCTCCCGCGCCACCGGGAAGCCGCGCACCCGGCCGATGTAGAACACGCTGCGTGCCTTCGCGATCTCCTGAGCGAGCGCGGTCACCTGGTCGGCGTCGTCGAGGATCGCCTTCACCTGCTCCGGGATGCGCTGCAGGCCGCGCAGGATGCGCTCGCCCTCGGCATGCGAGAGGTCGTGGAGACGGCCCAGGTGCAGGGCGAGGAGGGCGAACGCGAGGGCCATGTTGGTGAGCGCCTTGGTGGATGCCACCGAGATCTCCGGCCCGGCGTGCAGATAGATGCCGCCGTGCACGGTCCGGGCGATCGTGGAGCCGACCACGTTGACGACGCCGATCACGCGCCCGCCCTTGCGCTTGATCTCTTCGACGGCGAAGGCGGTGTCCGCGGTCTCGCCGCTCTGGCTGACCACCACGTACAGCGTGTCCGGTTCGATGATCGGCTGACGGTAGCGGAACTCGGACGCGGCCTCGGCGTCCGCGGGGATGCGGGCCAGGTCCTCGATCAGCTGGGCGCCCAGCTGGCCGACGTAGTACGCGGAGCCGCAGCCCAGGATCTTCACCCGGCGGAAGCCGCGCAGTTCCCTCGGGTCCAGGCCGAGGCCGTCCAGGCGGGCCGTCGCGAAGCGCTCATCCAGGCGTCCGCGCAGGACCATGGCCGCCGCGTCGGGCTGCTCGTGGATCTCCTTGAGCATGTAGTGCTGGTACCCGCTCAGTTCCAGGTCCTCGGCGGCCACGCTGATCTCCACGGGCTCCCGGCTGGTGGGACTGTTGCCACGGTCGAAGGTCCTGAATCCGGTGGCCGTGACGGTGGCGAGTTCGCCGTCCTCCAGGTGCACCACCTGGTTGGTGTGGCGGACGAGAGCGGCCACGTCGCTGGCCACGAGCATCTCCTTGTCCCCGATCCCGATGATGAGCGGGGAGCCGCTCCGGGCCAGGACGATGCGGTCCGGATGCTGCTCGTCGAGCACGGCCAGCGCGTAAGTGCCGGTGATCTTGCCGAGGGCGTCGAGCACCGCCTCTTCGAGGGTCGTCGCGGCGGACCGTGCGACCAGATGCGCGATCACCTCGGTGTCGGTCTCGCTCGTGAAGGTCACGCCGGCGTCCGTGAGCTGCGCTCGCAGGCCTGCGGCGTTGTCGATGATGCCGTTGTGGACCACGCTGATCCGGCCGTCCTGGCTCCGGTGCGGGTGTGCGTTCTCCTCGACGGCGGGGCCGTGGGTCGCCCAGCGGGTGTGGCCGATGCCCGCCTTGCCGGCCAGCCGCTTGGGGAGTGCCGCCTCGAGCTGGCGCACACGGCCGACCTGGCGGACCGTCGTCGTGCCCTTGCTGCCGACGACGGCGATCCCCGCCGAGTCGTAGCCGCGGTACTCGAGGCGGGTCAGGCCTTCGATGAGGATGGGCGCGGCCGGCTGGTGGCCGATGTATCCGACGATTCCGCACATGGGGGAGTCTCCTGGGGGGCGAGGGGGTGTAGGGGGTTTACAGGGTGCTGCGTGGCGAGCCTGGTGGTGCCGGTTCAGCCGTAGATCATGCGGCGCAGTTGCCGGACCGAGAGGTCGGGCGCCGCGAAGGGGCGGTCCTTGAGTTCGGCCGCGATGAGTTCGAAAGCCTCGGTATTACGGGTGCCGTGGATCTGGAGTTCCGCGTGACGGCGCCGGACGTAGCTGTCGACCGTCTCGGAGTGCACGGCGAGGACGTCCTCGATCACCCGGGCCGCGACGGACTCGGGCAGGCCCGTGGAACCGGCGATCCGGCGGATGAGGTCGTGGTCAGGCATACAGGGAGTATTGCCCCATTCGGAGCCGAGTGGCAAAAATCTGCCCGAATTCGGGCAGGAAATGAGGAAATGGCGCGATTTCTGGTGTCGTAGGTGGCCCTGTGCAAGAAGGGAGGGCGCATCAGGTGCGGAACGCGAAATGCCCGGGCCTCCGGTGAAAGGAGGCCCGGGCATTCGGGCTGGTGCCCCTGGAGGGAGTCGAACCCCCGACCGTCGGATTAGAAGGCCGCTGCTCTATCCACTGAGCTACAGGGGCCGGCCGGGGTAACCCGGCGGCCCATCGAGTCTACCCCGAAGTTGTGGAGGGCCAGTTGCGCGAGGTGTCCACATACGGGGATTTGCCGGTCCGGCGCGGGGCGCCCTGGCCCAGGCTGGAGTCATCGATTCAGCACGAGAAAGGAACGACCATGGCAGACATCATCACGGTGCGGGGTTTCGTGGCCGGGGACGTCCGGCCCGGGACCACCAACGGCGGCGTCAACACGGCGAACTTCCGCCTGGGCTCCACGGACCGTCACTACGACAGGGCCACCCAGCAGTGGGTGGACGGGGACACCAACTGGTTCACGGTCCAGGCCTATCGCCAGTTGGCGGGGAACATCGCGGGCAGCGTCAAAAAGGGCCAGCGTGTGGTGGTCATGGGCCGCCTGAAGCTCCGGCAATGGGAACGCGACGGCAGGATCTACAACGTCGCGCAGATCGATGCGGAGAGCATCGGCCACGACCTCAGCTGGGGGACGGCGAACTATCAGCGGAGCGTCGCGCAGCAGCCTGCGAGCCGCGAGCCCGAGGCCGGAACTCAGGCGGCACGCGAGGAAGTGCTCCTGGTCGAGGGGCGGCGCGTGGATCCGGACACGGGCGAGTTCCTGGACGATCGGCCGGCCGACGCGCCACGCGGCGACGACGGCGAGGGGCAGAAGGACGGACCCCTCGGTGTGGTGCACGATGACGGCGAGACCGGCCGCTTTTCGGAGGCGGCCTGAGCGCTCCGGCTGAGGGGGTATCCGGGCCAGGGGAGGCGGGGTCCCGGCATCCTGACGGGGCGGCATGGCACAATAACGCCTGATGAAGCCCTCCGCCCCCGCCCCGCAAACGTCCGTCCGCGAGCCCGCACTTCACCGTGCGAGGTCAGGGTCCGACGTGCGGCGCGGTGGTTCGCGCCGCCTCCTGGCGGCCGGAGCCGTCAGCCTGGGTCTCCTCCTGAGCGCGTGCGGTTCCCCGGCCCCTGGACCGGTGGCGCCGGACTCCTCGGCGACGACGACGGGCGCGGGCTCCGCCGCCACGCCGAACCCTGCCGAGCAAGCGCGGCGGAAGGTCCAGGCTTCCGTGGAGAAGAGCCTCAAGGGAGTCTCCAAGCCGTCCACGGACGCGGTCCGCAAGGCCCTGCAGGCGGCGGTCGGTCCGGGCGTGGCGGTGGAGGTCAGCAACTCGGTCACCCCGACCGGGCTGGAAGCGGACTCCGTGGTCGGCGCGGCAGTGGTGGCCCCCAAGAACTGCGTGTTCGTCTACCTCCGGGATGGAGCGGTCAGCACCGCTGTGCTGCCGACGCTGAGCAACGGCAAGTGCTTCGTCGGCGACCGGGGCTCTCCTCGAACGGGCACCTGAACTCAGCAGTCAGGGTCTTTCGGGCGGTGACGCGGCGGGCCGGCGGCGAGCCGGCCGCGATGCCGGCGCGGGGCGGTTCGAGGAACGAATAGGACTTCGGTGCGCCCACGCACTAGATTTAAGGTCATGGCGGAATTCATTTACACGATGACCAAGGCTCGCAAGGCCGTTGGTGACAAGGTCATTCTCGATGACGTCAGCATGTCGTTCTTCCCCGGTGCCAAAATCGGTGTCGTGGGCCCGAACGGTGCTGGTAAGTCGACCATCCTCAAGATCATGGCCGGGCTGGACACCCCCTCCAATGGTGAGGCCCGGCTGAGCCCCGGTTACACCGTGGGCATCCTTCTCCAGGAGCCTCCTCTGAATGAGGAGAAGACCGTCCTGGGCAACGTCCAGGAAGGTGTCGCTGAGATCTACTCCAAGGTCCAGCGCTTCAACGAGATCTCCGAAGAGATGGCCAATCCCGATGCGGATTACGACGCTCTCCTCGAAGAGATGGGCAAGCTGCAGGAGGCCATCGACGCCGCCAATGCCTGGGACCTCGACTCCCAGCTCGAGCAGGCCATGGACGCGCTGCGCTGCCCGCCGGGCGACGCCGACGTGACGGTCCTCTCCGGTGGTGAGCGCCGCCGCGTCGCACTCTGCAAGCTCCTGCTGCAGAAGCCCGACCTCCTCCTGCTCGATGAGCCCACCAACCACCTGGACGCCGAGAGCGTGCTGTGGCTGGAACAGCACCTCAGCAACTACGAGGGCGCCGTTCTGGCGGTCACCCACGACCGCTACTTCCTGGACCACGTCGCACAGTGGATCTGTGAAGTCGACCGTGGACGTCTCTACCCGTACGAGGGCAACTACTCCACGTACCTGGAGAAGAAGCGCGCCCGTCTGGAAGTCCAGGGCAAGAAGGACGCCAAGATGGCCAAGCGCCTGGCCGAGGAACTGGACTGGGTCCGTTCCAACGCCAAGGGCCGCCAGACCAAGTCCAAGGCCCGTCTGGCCCGTTACGAGGAGATGGCTGCGGAGGCCGAGCGCACCCGTAAGCTCGACTTCGAAGAGATCCAGATCCCGCCGGGACCGCGCCTGGGCAACCTCGTCATCGAGGCCGAGAACCTGCGCAAGGGCTTCGATGACCGCGTCCTGATCGACGGCCTGACCTTCTCCCTGCCCCGCAACGGCATCGTCGGTGTCATCGGCCCCAACGGCGTCGGCAAGTCCACGCTCTTCAAGACCATCGTCGGCCTGGAACCCCTGGATGGCGGCGAGCTCAAGATCGGTGACACGGTCAAGATCTCCTACGTCGACCAGAGCCGTGGCGGCATCGATCCGGAGAAGACCCTCTTCGAGGTCGTCTCCGACGGTCTGGACTTCATCCAGGTCGGCCAGGTCGAGATGCCGTCCCGCGCCTACGTGGCCGCCTTCGGCTTCAAGGGCCCGGACCAGCAGAAGAAGGCCGGTGTGCTCTCCGGTGGTGAGCGCAACCGCCTGAACCTCGCGCTGACCCTCAAGCAGGGCGGCAACGTCCTGCTCCTCGATGAGCCCACCAACGACCTCGACGTCGAAACCCTCAGCAGCCTCGAGAATGCACTGCTGGAGTTCCCCGGCTGCGCCGTGGTCGTCAGCCACGACCGCTGGTTCCTGGACCGAGTGGCCACGCACATCCTGGCCTACGAAGGCACCGAAGAGGACCCGGCCAACTGGTACTGGTTCGAGGGCAACTTCGAGTCCTACGAGGCCAACAAGGTCGACCGTCTGGGCGCCGAAGCGGCTCGTCCGCACCGCGTGACGCACCGCCGCCTGACCCGCGACTGATCGCGACAGGCCGGACAGGTCGGCGCCGCTGACCACGAGACAGCGCAACGGCAAGGGCCGACGACAGCGGGAGACCGCCGTCGTCGGCCCTTGCCGTTTCTGAGGTGAGACCAGGCAGAACGGGTCCCGTGCCCTACAGCTCGGGGACGCGGACCATGCCCTCCTGGGCGACCGATGCGACGAGGACGCCGTTCCGGTCGTAGATCCTGCCTTGCGCCAGGCCGCGGGAGTTCTGGGCGCTGGGGGAGTCCTGCACGTAGAGGAGCCATTCGTCGGCGCGGACCGGGCGGTGCCACCACATGGCGTGGTCCAGGCTGGCGACGCTCATCCCCGGCTTGCTCCAGGCCAGGGAGTGCCTGCGCAGGATCGGTTCGAGCAGCGTGTAGTCGCTCGCATAGGCGAGAGCGGCACGGTGCAGCGCGGGATCGTCCGGCAGCTTGTCGAAGGTCTTCATCCACACCGCATTCCGGCTTCCGGCGTGCGGGTCGGCACTCAGGTAGAGCGGGGCGTCGATGTGCCGGATGTCGAAGGCGCGCTCGAAGGCCCAGTATCGCGCCACCGGATGGTCGATTCCGGCCAGCAGATCAGCGGTGGACGGGAGGGACTCGGGATCCGGCATGCCCTCGGGCATCGGCTCGAAGTGGTCAACTCCTTCGTCCTCAGTCTGGAAGGACGCGATCATCGAGAGGATCGGCACACCCCCCTGATACGCGTGCACGCGGCGGGCGGAGAAGGAGCGACCGTCCCGCAGGCGCTGAACCCCGAACGTGATGGGCTCCTGGGAATCACCGGCCCGGAGGAAGTACCCGTGCATCGAGTGGACAGCGCGCTCCGGATCGACCGTGCGGCCGGCCGCCATGAGGGACTGCGCCAGGACCTGACCGCCGAACACGCGGCTGCGGGGCTGCTCGTGCACCGGCCCGACGAAGATGTCCTCGTCCGTCCGGATGCCGTTGAAGTCGTCCAGTTCCAGCAGCTTCAGCAGTTCCTGGGTGGCCTTCCGCCCGGTCTCCTGGAAGTCCGGAACGGTGGGGTTGGGACGATCACGCTCTGCAGTCATGGAGCCGACTTTACTCAGTGTCTTCCGGCAGGCTCAACCGAGAGCGTGGTGGCATTTCGACGGCGATCCTCCGGGCTCGGCGGAAGGCCGCCGGGTGCGGCCCGTGGGACCAGGACCGCCGAGCTGATCTGGAAGAATCTCCTTCATGACAGAACGACCCGGCCTGAGTTTCCCCGTCCAGATCCGCTTCGGCGACATCGACAGCTACGGCCACGTGAACAACGTGGTCTACCTCAGCTATCTCGAGGATGCGCGTGTCCAGCTGATCCATCGGGCGCTCGGCGAGGATGCGGGTGCGGGCGCCGCGGAGGAGGACTCGTTCCACGATCTGGTGGGCGTGGAGAATTTCACCCTGGTGGCGCGGCACGAGATCGAGTACGTCAAGCCGCTGCT
Source organism: Arthrobacter sp. Y-9 (assembly GCF_029690065.1). NCBI lineage: Bacteria > Bacillati > Actinomycetota > Actinomycetes > Micrococcales > Micrococcaceae > Arthrobacter > Arthrobacter sp. Y-9. The sequence goes on along the minus strand of NZ_CP121463.1, from coordinate 2,125,292 downwards.
CTTCCGCACTGATCCGGTGCACGTCAACATCTGGGTCACGGGCATCGGCGGTTCGAGTTTCGATTTCGGGTACGAGGTGGCGGAACCGGACGGCTCGGCTGTGTATGCCCTGGCCGCGTCGTCCATGGTCCTGGTCAACCGCGCGAGCGGCGTGCCCGTCCGCCTTAGCCCCGCTCAGCGGCACGCGCTGGAGCAGTGGAACGGTGAGGCGGTGCCGTTCCGCCGTCGTCGCTGAGGCAGTCCGGAGAGATTCGCAACGGTGCAGACCGGGACCGGGCGATGAGGTGTGTGACACAGCGCGACCTTCGGCGGCGCAGGCCCGAGTAAAGTCGATGGAGTGCAAGCATCCACCCTCTTCCGTCCGGAGCAGCTCGACTTCAGCGATGCCCGGGACCTCGCCGACCTGAAGAACTTCGTGACGCGCGCCAAGTCGATCCAGGATTCGGGCATCCGGCTGCAAGCCGCGGGACCCGTCCTCCTGGCTTCGGTCTGCGTGCTGCGTCCCGCGCTCCTCGGCGAGTCGACGCCGACCGTCCTGGGCCTGCGCACGGTCGCCCTCGCCGCCCCGGCGGAGCTGGATGTCACCGTGCCGCTGTCAGCGATCCTCGACCGGGTCGCGCGCCAGCCGGAGGCGTCCCACTTGGAGATCCCGCCGACCACGGTCCGTGAGTCGTGGGCCGGCGTCGGGGTGCCCCGCGGTCCCTGGGAGCCGGTCGCCACGGTGTCCGGCGCAGCACTCCGCGAGGCCGCCGAGGAAGGCATCCGCCGCGTGGCGGGGATCCTGCCGGACAGCCCGGGCGCGCTGATCGTCAACAATGCCCGGGCGAGCGTCTGGGGCGAGCCGTTCACGGCGCCGTGGACCGTGGAGCAGGGCGAGGCGGGGGAGTCCGCCGCGGAACTGCCGCGGGGCGCGGCCTTCGCTGCGCATGCCCTCGGTTTCCTGACCGACGACGCCGACGCTACCCTGTTCCGCCACGGCACCTGGTGGCGGCTGAGCACGCCCGCCGGCCACGTGCTGGTGCGTCGCCCTGCCAGCCTGCTCGGCTGATCCTTCCCGCCAGAGCACCGGCAGATACGAGGCCTGCAACCAGGACTCCTGCCAGCAGGACACCTGACCCGGGCCCCTCGGGCGTGGACCCCGCCCCTCGTGGGCCTAGCCCGGCGTGTTGACCAGCGAGTGGGCGGCGCGTTCCATGTAGTCCCAGAGCGTCGCCTCGTGCAGGGGCGCCAGTTCGAGGGCGTCCACGGCCGTGCGCATGTGCAGGAGCCAGCGGTCGCGCGCCTCCGCCGTCACGGTGAAGGGGAAGTGCCGCATCCGCAGACGGGGGTGGCCGCGCTCCTGGCTGTAGGTGTTCGGCCCGCCCCAGTACTGCTCGAAGAACATCGTGAGCCGGTGCTTCGCGGGGCCGAGGTCCTCCTCGGGGTACATCGGCCGGAGCAGCTCGTCCTGGGCCACGCCCTCGTAGAACACGTCGACCAGCTTCACGAACGTCTCGTGACCACCGATCAGCTCGTAGAAGCTGTCCGTGTACGTAGGCTGCGAGAAGGGGTCGTTGCGCATGAGCTGCGGACGCTCCTCGGGGTTGACCATGCGCTTACTGTCCTTCTTCCGTGCCGGAGGGGGTCTCTGCGGGGATGTAGTTGCCCTGCGAGCGGTTCCCCACTCTCATGATCTCACCGTTGCGGAGGTACCAGATCGTGCCGTCGTCTCCCTCGACCTTGGTGATCCGCAGACCCACGGCCTTCACGATGCCCTCGACCTCACTGGTCACGATCCGGTCTCCGATGCCGTACTGGTCCTCGAGGCTGATGAAGATGCCGGCCAGGTAGTCGCGGATGAGCTGCTGGGAGCCGAAGCCGATCGCGATGCCCACTACGCCGACGCTCGCCAGGAGCGGCGCGATGTCCACGCCGAACGCCTTGAGAACGTAGAACACGACGATCACGGAGATCACCACCGTGGTCACGCTCGTCAGCAGGGAGCCGATCGTCTTGGCCCGCTGCTCGCGGCGCTGGCTCTCCAGGGCCTGCAGCGCCGGAGCCACCCAGCGGAAGCGCTCCTTCTTCAGGAACGTGATCCCCTGGGCGATCCGCTTGGTGACCTTGCGGATCAAGAAGGTGGCCAGCGCCCAGATCAGCACTCCGACCGCGATCACGATCGCCACTTCGAGGAAATCGACGGACGCTCCTGTCATCACGATCGCCGCCTGCTCACTGCTGCCTGTCTTGAATGCCACTCGGGTCCTTTCCTCGCCGTACGGGTCGATCTCTGCCGTGGGCTGAAGCCATGGCCTTCACCACCCTAGCGCCGTAGCCTGAACGCATGCGCATAGCGATCCTCGGTGGCACCGCATTCCTCTCGTCCGAACTGACCCGCCAGGCCCTCGCCGCGGGCCACGAGGTCCACATCGTCGCCCGTGGGGAGAGCGGAGCGGCCCCGGACGGCGCCCGCTGGCACCGGTCCGACCGGGAGGCGGGAGTCGCCGCGCTGGACGCGCTCACGGGGGACTTCGACGCCGTCGTGGAGGTGACACGCCAGCCGCACCATGCGGCGTGGGCGCTCGAGGCTCTGGCGGATCGGGCGGCGCACTGGACCCTGGTGTCCAGCTGCTCCGTCTACGCCGTGCATGACGTGCCGGAGGCCGACGAAACCGCGGAGCTGCTCGATCCGCTCCCGGCCCGCACACCGATGGTGTCCATGGAGGAATACGGCCCCGCGAAGGTCCGCTGCGAGCTGGAGGTCCTGGACGCCCTCCCCGAGCGCGCCCACATCAGCCGGCCGGGGCTGTTGATCGGTCCCGGTGATCCGAGCGACCGCTTCGGCTACTGGCCCGCCCGCCTCTCCCAGGGAGGCCGGGTGCTGCTGCCCCGCGGGGAACGCTCGAGCGTGCAGCACCTGGATGTCCGGGATTACGCCGCGTTCCTGCTGACCGCCGCGGAACGGCGCCTGGCGGGAACCTTCAATGCGGCCGGCATGTCCCGGCCCTGGGTGGATGAGGTGGCCGAGTGGCTGCGCGTCTCAGGGTTCGACGGCGAGCCGGCCGTCGCTGAGGACGCCTGGCTGGATGAGCAGGGCGTCGCACCGTGGGCCGGTCCCGGGTCGTTGCCCGTCTGGCTCCCGGCCGGCTATGAAGGGTTCATGACCCGCACCGCGGCGGGAGCAGTCGCCTCGGGGCTGCGCCAGCGGCCTCTCGAGGAGACCTGGGCCGACACCCTCGAATGGGAGCGGCGGCAGGGCCTCGACCGGGAACGGAAAGCCGGTCTCAGCGCGGCCCGGGAGGCTGAACTGCTCGGTCTCCTGCGGTAGGCGCGGCCCGCCCGTACCGGGGCGCCTACCGCCAGGGGCGCTGCGTGAGCAGGCGGACCGTCAGGCCCGCGCGCTCGGTTCGTGATGCACCGGGAAGTTCACGCTGTTCGCGATGAAGCACAGGCGGTTGGCCTCACGGTGCAGCTCGTCGGCGAGCTCGCGGTGCGCGGGATCCGCCACCGTGACCTCGGGGTGCAGAGTGACCTCCTCGAACTGGCCGCTGCCGTCGCGGTTCAGCCGCATGGTCCCCGTGGCGTGATCGCGGTACGCCGTGACGGTCACCCCGTGCTGCACCGCCACGTGGAGGTACGACAGCATGTGGCACTGCGCCAGCGCGGTGAGCAGGAGCTGCTCGGGGTTGTACCGCTCGGCGTCGCCGTGAAACGTCGGGTCCGCCGAGCCGGGCAGCGGCGGCAGTCCGGGCAGCTGGACGGTGTGGTCCCGCGAGTAGGCGCGGTAGGAACTCGTGCCCGTCCCGAGGTTCCCGGTCCAGTCCACGGTCACGTCGTAATGATGCAGGTCGATGGCCATGTGCTCAGCCTAATGCCGCGCCATGCCTGCCTCGGCCGTCCGGGCCGTCCGGATGAGGACGGCGGTACGACGACGGCGGGTGGGCCACTCGCCTGAGTGGCCCACCCGCCGTTGTCGGGGATGCTGTGGCGGCTCCACCGCTCAGGTCACCGCCGGGATCAGACGTCCGCGGCCTGCGCCCGGAGTGCGCGCTCCACGGCGTCCCGGTTCTCGAGGAGGGTGCGGCGCAGGGCGGCGCTGTCCTCGTCCAGGGTCTCCAGGAACGCGTTGGTGCGGTCCACCGTCTGCTGGGTCGTCTGGTAGGACGGGTACAGGCCGACGAGGATCTGCTGCGCGAGGGCCAGCGTGCGGCTCTTCACGATGCCCGGGACGGCCTCGAAGAACTTCTCCGCGTACGGGGCCAGGAGGGCCGCATCATGCACGCGGGTGAAGCCCGACACCGCGGAGCCCTGGATCGCGTTGGACAGCTTGCCGTCCACCACGATCTCCTGCCATGCCGCGGCTTTGGCCTCGGGGGTGGCGATGGCGGCCTTGGCCAGCGCCGCGGAGTTCTGGCCGTTCGCGGTGTTGTCGCGCTCCAGCTCGGCGTCGATCTCCGCCTGCGCGGCCCGCCCGCCGACCACGAGCGAGGTCAGCAGCTCCCAGCGGAGGTCCTGCTCCACGGCGAGGCCGGGGACTTCCCGGGTGCCGTCGAGGATCTCGGCGACGCAGTCCAGCTGAGCCTGGCTGCGGGCGTGCAACGCGAAGGCCTTGATGAACTGGAGCTGGCTGTCGCTGCCCGGCGCCGCGTTCTCGGCGAGTTCCAGGAGGGCGTCCGCCGCCTCGATGATGGCCTGCTCCCGGTGCTCCGGGGCCACGTAGAAGTTCAGCGTGGTGGCCAGCTGGCGGAGCTGGATGAGCACCACGGAGGAGTCCGTCTCGGCGCCGATGTTGTTCAGGAGCAGCTGCAGGTACTGACGGGCCGGCACCTCGGCGTCACGGGCGGCGTCCCAGGCGGAGGCCCACACCAGGGTGCGGGGGAGGGACTCCGCGAACGCGGAGAGGTGTTCCTGCGCATAGCTCCAGGACGACGGGTCGAGCCGGACCTTGGTGTACGCGAGGTCATCGTCGTTGATCAGGATGAGCCCGTCGTGCGGCGTTCCCACCAACTCCGGGACCTCGGTGCGCTCGCCGTCGACGTCGAGTTCCAGACGGCGGGTGCGCACCAGGCGGCCTTCGGCGTCCAGCGAGTACAGGCCGATGGCCAGGCGGTGCGGACGGAGGGTCGGGTGATCCTCGGGCGCGGTCTGCACCAGCGTGAACGACGTGATGACACCGGCCGCGTCGAGCTCCAGCTCGGGCTTGATGGTGTTCACGCCGGCGGTCTCCAGCCAGAGCTTGCCCCAGTCGCCCAGATCGCGCCCGCTGGCGGCCTCCAGCTCGACCAGCAGGTCGTTCAGGACCGTGTTCTTCCAGGCGTGCTTGGCGAAGTAGGCGCGCACGCCCGCCATGAACTCCTCCTGGCCCACCCAGGCCACGAGCTGACGGAGCACCGAAGCGCCCTTGGCGTAGGTGATGCCGTCGAAGTTGACCTCGACGTCCGCGAGGTCGTTGATCGCGGCGAAGATCGGGTGCGTGCTGGGCAGCTGATCCTGGCGATAGGCCCAGGACTTCTCCACCGAGGCGAACGTGGTCCAGGCGTTGGTGAATGTGGTGTTCTCCACGGCCGCCAGGTGGGACATGTACTCGGCGAACGACTCGTTGAGCCAGAGGTCGTTCCACCAGCGCATGGTGACCAGGTCGCCGAACCACATGTGGGCGAGCTCGTGCAGCACGGTGATCGCGCGGCGCTCCACCTGGGCCTGGGGGACCTGTCCGCGGAAGACGTAGCCCTCCAGGATGGTCACGGCTCCGGCGTTCTCCATGGCGCCCGCGTTGAACTCGGGGACGAAGAGCTGGTCGTACTTCTCGAAGGGGTACGGGATGCCGAACTGCTGCTCGAAGAACTCGAAGGCCTGGCGGGTCAGCTCGAAGATGTTGTCCGCGTCGAGGTACTGCATGAGGGACTTGCGGGCGAAGACGCCGAGCGGGATGGTGCGTCCCTCGGAGTTGACGAGTTCGCTGCGCACCGACTGGTACGGGCCGGCGATCAAGGCGGTGACGTACGAGGACAGCCGCGGCGTGGGGGTGAAGCTCCACAGCGAGCGGGCGCCGCCGTCCTCGCCTGCGGGCTGCGGCACGGGGACCGGCGTGGGGGAGTTGGAGACCAGGTCCCAGTGGGCGGGGGCCGTCACGTTGAACGTGAACGTCGCCTTGAGGTCCGGCTGCTCGAAGACGGCGAACATGCGGCGCGAATCCGGGACCTCGAACTGCGTGTAAAGGTACACCTCGCCGTCCACGGGATCCACGAAGCGGTGCAGACCCTCGCCGGTGTTCATATAGGGGTTCTCGGCGACCACGGTGAGGACATTCTCGGCGGCCAGCCCGTCGAGCTGGATCCGCACGCCGTCGGAGACCTGGGCGGGATCGAGGTCCGCGCCGTTGAGGATCACCTGAGAGACCGAGTCGGTCACCGCGTCGATGAAGGTGGAGGCGCCGTCCTTGGCCGTGAAGCGCACCGTGGTGGTGCTGCCGAAGACCCGATCGCCCCTGGTGAGGTCCAGGTCCACCGTGTAGGAGTCAACAGAAAGGAGCGCTGAGCGCTCCTCGGCTTCCGCTCGGGTGAGATTCATTCCTGGCAAGTTCTGCGCCTTTCCCTGGGGCTGATGGTGAGGAGCGCCACCTTTGGCGCCACTTTGAAGCTAGTGTTTCACAACTATGCCCGCTGACCGCTCCTCTCCGCCAGAGGGTAGCGTGAAGAACATGCGTGGTGCAGAAGGAGACGAAACACGACGTCGGCGTGACGGGGTGGTCGACTGGCGGACCCTGCGCTTCGCGGTCGGCTTCCCCGGGGTTCTGGCCGGCGCGTTCTGGCTGGCCGTGCAGGCGGTCGCGCGCCGCCTGCCCACGCCCGTGGCGTTCCGCTGGGAGAGCCAAGGCGGCGTGGCGTTCACGGACCTCGCCGGCTATCTGACGATGGCGGTCCTCCTGATCATCGTCCCCTCCCTGCCGTTCCTGGTGGCCTCCGGTCTGACGAACCTCCCCGTGCTGATGCGGCGGATCATGCTCTCCGCCGGCATCACCCTGAGCCTGTTCCTCTGCACGGCGGCCGCTGCCGGACTCGCGGGTCAGTTCGACGTCGTGGATGCCCGGAACTCCCACGTGGACGATCTGGTCCTGCTGCTGGGCACCGGCGGCGCCCTTGGTCTCGGCCTGCTGGTCCATTACGTGTACGCCCCGCTCGCACAATGGGACCCCCGCGACGACCGCGCGCTGCAGCGGGAGCTCGAGGCACTGGCGCATCCGGAGCTGGCCGCCGTGGAGACCGCGGTATGGGCCCGCCCCCGCACCTCGGTGCTCGTGATGACGGGTCTTCTGGGGGTCTTCCCGGCGGCCCTGGTGAGCATTGTGAATCCGTGGCTTGCCCTCGTGCTCCTGGTGCTGGCCGTGGCCGCCGCGGCACTCCTCATCCTGCGGGTCCGCGTGAGCCGGGAAGGGCTCTCGCTGCGTCTGGGCGGGTTCCTGCCCGTGTGCCGGCTCTCCGCGGGGGACATCCGAGGCGCCGAAGCGCTCGAGGCGACCGCTGCCGACTATGGCGGCTGGGGGCCGAGGACGGGGGAGCGCGGCCGCAGCTTCCTCGTGGCGAGCGGGCCCGCCGTCGTCGTGCTGCCGGTCACGGGTAGCGGCCATCCGGCGGTGACGTTCTCCGCCCCCGATCCGGAAACAGCCGAACGGCTCGCGGCCGCGCTGCGCAGCCTCGCCCGTCCCGCGTAACGTGCGCCCGGGACGGGTAGGGTGGAGAGGACCGATCCCTCCTCAGAATTCCCCGGAGACCCACGTGACCGACACTGCCGTCAAGCCCCGCGTCCACATCGCCACCGACCACGCCGGAATGGAGCTGAGCGCCTACCTGGTGAAGCACCTGACCGAGCAGGGTTACGAGGTCATCGACCACGGGCCCACCGAGTACGACGCGCTCGATGACTACCCGGGCTTCTGCATCAACGCGGCACAGGCCGTCGTCGCGGACCAGGCCGCAGGGGTCCACGCTCTCGGCATCGTCCTGGGCGGTTCCGGCAACGGCGAGCAGATCGCCGCGAACAAGGTGAAGGGCGTCCGTGCGGCGCTCGCCTGGAACGACTCCACGGCCCGTCTGGCCCGTGAGCACAACGACGCCAACGTGGTGGCCGTGGGCGGCCGTCAGCACAGTGTCGAAGAGGCCGCCGCGCTGATCGACGCCTTCCTCACCGAGCCGTTCAGCAACGACGAGCGCCACGTCCGCCGCATCGGCAAGATCGCCCACTACGAAGAGACGGGCGAGGTCCTGGCCTAGTGCCTGAAGGGCATTCGGTCAGGCGACTGGCCATCCAGTTCCACGACGTCTTCGCCGGTCAGCGCCTGGCGGTGAGCAGCCCTCAGGGGCGGTTCGCCGCGGGCGCTGCCCTGCTTGACGGGCGTCGCCTGCTCTCCTCCGAGGCGCATGGGAAGCAGCTGTTCCTCGGGTTCGAGGGAGATCTCTGGCTGCACGTGCACCTCGGCCTGTATGGCGCCTGGGAGTTCGGCGGCGACGAGACCTTCACGGGCGCCTCGAGCATCGGCGCCCCGCGGCGGATCGGCGAACGCGAAGTCGCGGACAGCGGCGAGGACGTCTACACGGGCCCTCCGGCGCCCGTCGGCGCCGTCCGCGTCCGCCTCGTGAGCGAGCACGGCTGGGCGGATCTGCGGGGCGCGAGCCGCTGTGACGCCGCCACCGGCCCTGACGTGGCGGCCGCGCGCGCCAAGCTCGGCCCGGACCCGCTGCACCGGGGTCTTCCCGGCCATGAGCGCGACGGCGAGGAGTTCGCCCGCCGCCTGCGGTCGCGTCGCACGTCGGTGGGACAGTTGCTGATGGACCAGGGCGTGGTGGCCGGGATCGGCAACATCTATCGCGCCGAGCTGCTGTTCCGCGCCGGGATCGATCCGGCCCGGCCCGGGACGTCCCTCAGTGCTGAGGAGGCCGCTGGTCTCTGGGCCGACGCCGAGCGTCTCCTGGCCGACGGGGTGCGGGACGGCCGGATCATCACGACGGAGCCGGGCTCCTGGTCGGGTTCACTGCCGGAGGAACACGAGGCGTTCTCCGTCTATCAGCACCAGGGCAGTCCTTGCCCGCGGTGCGGCACGAGCATCGCTCTCCGCGAACTGGCCGGGCGCAAGCTGTACTGGTGCCCGGGCTGCCAGCGCTGAATCACCGGCTCCATCGTTGTGTGCTCAGTTGTTGCGGGTGTTCTCCTGGAACACCCGCAACAACTGAGCACACAAGTCGAGACCAGCACGCAGGCCGACCGGCACACAGGCCGAGATCAGGGCATGAAAAATGCCCCGGTTCAGCTGAACCGGGGCATCGGGAGAGGGGACGACGGGAATCGAACCCGCGTAATCAGTTTGGAAGACTGAGGCTCTACCATTGAGCTACGTCCCCGTTGCGCGTTTGAGCTTACAGGCGAGCCGGGACGATCGCAAAACGGGGCTTCCCCCGGTGCGTTGAACCCGATTTAGGGAATGCGTCACGGTGGCCTATAGACTGTCATCTGCACTAACGGGGTGTAGCTCAGCTTGGCTAGAGCGCCTGCTTTGGGAGCAGGAAGTCGCAGGTTCAAATCCTGTCACCCCGACTCTGCGCACACATCTGCCATCGGTGCGTTCACAGCAATCCGGCGGCGCAGAACTGAATCCAGACACCAATCAGGAGAACGAACGCCGTGAAGAGCGCTGTCGAGAACCTTTCGCCCACCCGGGTCAAGCTCAATGTCGAGGTCCCCTTCGAGGAGCTGAAGCCCAGCATTGACGAGGCGTACAAGACCATCGCCTCCCAGATCCAGGTCCCGGGCTTCCGCAAGGGCAAGGTTCCGTCCAAGCTGGTCGACCAGCGTGTCGGTCGTGGCTACGTCCTCGAGACCGCCATCAACGACGGCCTCAACGGCTGGTACCAGCAGGCCGTGGCCGAGACGGAGATCCGTCCGCTGAGCCGTCCCGAGGTGGAGATCACCGAGGTCCCCGACCCCTCCGCCACCGATGGTGAGCTGAAGTTCCAGGTCGAGGTGGACGTCCGTCCCGAGGTTGAACTCCCGGACTACGCCGGCATCAAGGTCGAGGTCGCCGCCGCTGAGGCCACCGAGGCCGACGTCGACAAGGCGCTGGAGGACCTGCGTGGCCGCTTCGGCACCCTCGTCGCCGCCGATCGCCCGGCCGCCAACGATGACTTCATCACGATCGACATCACCGCCAGCATCGACGGCGAAGAGGTCGACAGCGCCACCGGCCTGTCCTACCAGGTGGGCTCCGGCACCATGCTGGAAGGCCTGGACGAGGCCGTCACCGGTCTGTCCGTCGACGAGGACGCCGTCTTCGACACCACCCTCGTGGGCGGCGAGCACGCCGGCACGAAGGCACAGGTCAAGGTCGTTCTCAAGGGCGTCAAGGTCCGCGAACTGCCGAAGGCCGATGACGACTTCGCTCAGCTGGCCTCCGAGTTCGACACCATCGCCGAACTCCGTGAGGACCTGGCCAAGCAGGCCGCCGAGGGCAAGCTCATGGAGCAGGGCGTCGAGGCCCGCGACAAGGTCCTGGACAAGCTCGTCGAGCTGATCTCCGTGCCGGTCCCCGAGTCCGTCATCGAAGAGCAGATCGAGCAGCACTTCTCCCCGGAGAACAACCACGCCGGTGAGGACCACGACACCGAGGAGCACCGCGCCGAGGTCAAGGCCAACTCCGAGCGTGCGTTCCAGAACGAGATCATCCTGGACGCCATCGCGGACAAGGAAGAGGTCGGCGTCTCCCAGAACGAGCTCATCGACTACCTGGTGACCACCGCTTCGCAGTACGGCATGGAGCCGAACCAGTTCGCCCAGATCCTCGACCAGGCCGGCCAGGTGCCGCTCATGGTCGCCGAGGTCCGCCGTCGCAAGGCTCTGGCCGTCGTGCTGGGCCAGGCCGAGGTCGTCGACTCCGAGGGCAAGGCCGTGGACCTGAGCGACTTCGTCAAGGGCCGCGACGAGCTCGAAGCCGAAGCCGCCGAAGAGGTCGCCGAGGAAGCCGCTGACGCCAAGGCGTAAGCGCGACGACGACGGCGGGCTGCCGCCGTCGCACGCTGCATGACCCGAAGGACCGTCGGAGGAATCATCCTCCGGCGGTCCTTTGCGCTGTCCGGCCGCCGGCCCGGTGCGCCTAAAGCGAACAGGGCCGTTTTGGCGAACAACGGCCCGCCGAAAACGGTTAGTGTCCAAGTAACCGAAATCCGTTTGCGGCCATCCACGAAAGAGGTAGGCAACCATGTCACAGCAAACACCGGCACCGCGCATGGCGAGCGTTGACCCTGCGGCGCAGGACAACTACATCTACAATCGCCTGCTCAAGGAGCGCATCATCTGGCTCGGCTCGGAGGTGCGTGACGAAAACGCCAACGCCATCTGCTCCCAGCTCCTGCTCCTGTCGGCAGAAGATCCCGAGAAGGACATCTACCTCTACATCAACTCGCCCGGCGGTTCCGTCACGGCGGGCATGGCGATCTACGACACCATGCAGTTCATCCCGAACGATGTGGTGACGGTGGCGACCGGCCTGGCCGCCTCCATGGGTCAGTTCCTCCTCTCCTCGGGCACCAAGGGCAAGCGCTACGCCACCCCGAACGCCCGCATCCTGATGCACCAGCCGTCCGGCGGCATCGGCGGCACGGCCTCGGACATCAAGATCCAGGCCGAGCTCATCCTTCACATGAAGAAGGTCATGGCGGAACTCACCGCCGATCAGACCGGTCAGAGCGTGGAGACCATCCTCAAGGACAACGACCGGGACAAGTGGTTCACCGCGAAGGAGGGCCTGGAATACGGGTTCTTCGACAAGATCGCCGAGCACGCGGCCTCCGTGCCGGGCGGCGGCGGAACCAACAAGTAACATCGGACCGATTCGCAAGGAGTCACAGACATGAACTACAACTTCGGTTGGTCCGCGGGAAACCTGCCCAACAACCGCTACGTCCTGCCCCAGTTCGAAGAGCGCACGCCGTACGGCTTCAAGCGCCAGGACCCGTACACCAAGCTGTTCGAGGACCGCATCATCTTCCTGGGTGTCCAGGTGGACGACGCTTCGGCCGATGACATCATGGCGCAGCTGCTCGTGCTCGAGTCGACCGACCCGGAACGGGACATCACCCTCTACATCAACTCCCCGGGTGGGTCCTTCACGGCGATGACCGCGATCTACGACACCATGCAGTACATCCGCCCGGAGATCCAGACGGTCTGCCTGGGCCAGGCGGCCAGCGCCGCCGCGGTCCTGCTCGCCGCCGGAACCCCCGGCAAGCGTCTGGCTTTGCCGAATGCCCGTGTCCTGATCCACCAGCCCGCCCTCTCCGGCGGTCAGGGCGGCCAGGCCTCCGACCTGGAGATCCAGGCCAACGAGGTCATGCGGATGCGTTCCTGGCTGGAGGAGACGCTGGCTCAGCACTCGGGCCGCACGCCTGAGCAGCTGAACAACGACATCGAGCGCGACAAGATCCTGACCGCCGCCGAGGCCGTGGAATACGGCCTCGTGGACCAGGTGCTTGATTCCCGCAAGGTGAAGAAGGCCGCGATCACGCGCTGATCCTCAGCGCAACCGGAAGTCGCCGGGGCAATTATTTGCCCCGGCGACGGCTGTCTTCGGCCAAAGTGTCGGAGCCCTGACTTAGAGTGGAAATACGACTGGAGCCCGGAGACACACCGTTCCCGGGTGGGCGACGAAGGGAAGTCCCTCATGGCTCGGATTGGTGAGAGCACGGACCTGCTCAAATGCTCCTTCTGCGGAAAGAGCCAGAAGCAGGTGCGCAAGCTCATCGCAGGTCCCGGGGTGTACATCTGTGACGAGTGCATCGAGCTCTGCAACGAGATCATCGAAGAGGAGCTGGCGGAGGTCAAGGACCTCGGCCCCATGGAGCTGCCCAAGCCTCGCGAGATCTTCGACTTCCTGCAGCAGTACGTCATCGGCCAGGAGCCGGCCAAGCGCGCGCTGTCCGTCGCCGTCTACAACCATTACAAGCGCATCCGCTCGGGAGCCTCCGGCACCGCCCTGGGCGAAGGACTTGACGAGGTCGAGGTGGCGAAGTCCAATGTGCTGCTCGTCGGCCCCACGGGCTGCGGCAAGACCTACCTGGCGCAGACCCTCGCCAAGAGGCTCAACGTCCCGTTCGCGGTGGCCGACGCCACGGCCCTCACCGAGGCCGGGTACGTCGGTGAAGACGTCGAGAACATCCTCCTGAAGCTCATCCAGGCCGCGGACTATGACGTGAAGAAGGCCGAGCACGGCATCATCTACATCGATGAGATCGACAAGATCTCCCGGAAGAGCGAGAACCCGTCCATCACGCGTGACGTCTCCGGTGAAGGTGTGCAGCAGGCGCTGCTGAAGATCCTGGAAGGGACCGTCGCCAGTGTGCCTCCGCAGGGCGGCCGGAAGCACCCGCACCAGGAGTTCATCCAGATCGACACCACCAATGTGCTCTTCATCGTGGCCGGCGCCTTCGCCGGCCTGGAGGAGATCATCGGCTCGCGGGCGGGCAAGAAGGGCATCGGCTTCGGTGCCCCGCTGCATTCCGCTGAAGACCACACGGACAACTATGCGGACGTCCTTCCGGAGGACCTGCTGAAGTTCGGCCTGATCCCCGAATTCATCGGGCGCCTGCCCGTCATCACGAGCGTCTCCCACCTGGACCGCCCCGCACTCATCCAGATCCTCACTGAGCCGCGCAACGCCCTCACCAAGCAGTACCAGAAGATGTTCCACCTCGACGGGGTGGAACTGGAATTCGACCAGGAGGCGCTGGACGCCATCGCGGACCAGGCCCTGGAACGGGGCACCGGCGCTCGCGGCCTGCGTGCGATTCTCGAAGAGGTCCTGCTGCCGATCATGTTCGATCTGCCCAGCCGCGAGGACGTGGCCACCGTGGTGATCACCAAGGACGTGGTCACCGATCAGGCCGACCCCACCATCATCAGCCACGAGGTCCGGGCCAAGCGCCGGAACAAGTCCGCCTGATCCGATCCGTCTGAGATCCGGACCCGGAACAGTCCAGTACAGCAAGGAGAGCATTTCCAGTGGAACAGCAGCGCGCCGATTTCTGGTTCGATCCCGTGTGCCCCTTCGCCTGGGTGACCAGTCGCTGGATCGGCGAGGTGGAAGAAGTCCGGCCCATCACGGTTCAGTGGCACGTCATGAGCCTTTCGGTCCTGAATGAGGGCCGCGATCTGCCGGAGAACTATCGGGCCCTCATGGATCAGGCGTGGGCCCCCGTGCGGGTGATCATCGCGGCGAGCCAGCAGCACGGTGAGCAGTACATCAAGCCGCTCTACGACGCCATGGGCACCGAGATCCACAACAACGGGAACAAGGACTACCCGGCCGTCGTCGCGAAGGCACTGGCCGAGGTGGGTCTGCCCGCCGAGCTGGCCGCGGCCGGCGAGAGCGACGCCTATGACGAGGCGCTCCGTGCCTCTCATGAGGACGGGATCTCCCGTGTGGGCCAGGACGTCGGGACCCCTGTGGTGGCGTTCAACGGCACGGCCTTCTTCGGCCCGGTGATGACCCGGATCCCGCGCGGTGAGGAAGCGGGCCGCATCTGGGACGCCGCTGTCACTCTCGGTGGGTACCCGCACTTCTTCGAGCTCAAGCGGAGCAGAACCGAAAGCCCCGAATTCGACTGATCCCGCGTCCTGACGTTATTTCAGGAACCGTGAGGTGCGGCGGTCCGCGAGGATCTTCCCGTGCGTCTGGCAGGTGGGGCAGTACTGCAGCGCCCTGTCGGCGAACGAGACTTCGCGGACCGTGTCACCGCACACCGGGCACGTCTGGCCCGCCCGTCCGTGGACGCGCATGCCACCCCTCTTGGCGTCCTTGAGCTGTTCCGGCGGCTTGCCGGACGCGGACGCCACGGCCTCACCGAGAATCTGCTCGACGGCGGTGAAGATGCGGGTGCGCTCGTCCTGATCCAGCGACTTGGCGATGGCGAACGGGGAGATCCTCGCAGCATGCAGGATTTCGTCACTGTAGGCGTTGCCGATACCCGCGATCACGGACTGGTTCCGCAGCAGCCCCTTGATCTGCTGCGAGCTTCCCTCGATGATTCCGTCCAGCACGTCCTGCGTGAAGCCGGGGTCCAGCGGATCAGGTCCCAGACTGGCGATACCCGGAACCTCCAAAGGATCGCGGACCACGTACACCGCCAGGCTCTTCCGGGTGCCGGCCTCCGTGAGGTCGAAACCCACGTGCGCCGGTCCCTGTCCGTCCCGGGGCGCCGTCGTGAAGGTGAGCCGGGCTGCTATCGGGCCGGAACCAGGCCGGAGCGGTTTGGACGAAGGGTTGTCCGTGAAGCGGAGCCAGCCGGCCTTGGCCAGGTGGAAGACGAAATGAATCCCCTCGGCGTCGAGGTCGAGGAACTTCCCATGGCGCGCGACGCCGGTGATGGTCCGGCCCTCCACAGCTGAATACGGGGGATCCGCCGTCTTGAGCACGGCGAAGGAGGTGATCCGCACGGAGTCCACGACGGCGCCGTGGAGAGCATGGTCCAGGAAGGTCCGCAGCCCCGTGATCTCTGGCAGTTCCGGCATGCCACTACTGTGCCACAGAGTGCCCGGCCTGCGGTGCGCGTGCTCGGTGATGTCGGCACACGGGCACGGAAACCGACGCCCCGGAATCACATCGGAGTAGTTCTTCCGGAGGCCTTGTCCTGCTCAGCGGGCAGGTTCACAATGGTGAGTACCACTCCGCAAGGAGAGGACGCGGAAGCCAGAGATTCAGAGATGAGGGACTCCTGACGCAGCCATCGGCGAAGTCGGGAACTCGCCGCCAGTGACGAGGCGGGAAGACCTGAAGACCCGAGGATTCCGCCAGACTGCCGGTCCGTCACCAGGCAGCCGAAAGTCGAAGCCCCACCGACGGCAACACGCCGATGGGGCTTCCCCTTTGCCCGGACCGGGACGGCTCGTGGTCCCGCCGGCTCAGCGGCGACGGTCGCGGTTCTTCGCGAGTCCCCGCTCCTTGGCGAAAGCCCGGTGCTGATGCGCCATCGACTTCATCTGGGCCAGCCGTTCGGAGCGCAGCCTCGCGTCAGTGCGGGCCGCCATGCGTTCCGCCTCCCGCTGGAGCTTTCGGTAGCTCTGCAGCCGGCGCTCCGTGAGCGTGCCCGCGGAGATCGCCGCCTGCACGGCACACCCTGGTTCGCTCGTGTGGGCGCAATCCGAGAACCTGCACCGCTCGGACAGCTCCTCCAGGTCGGAGAAGGCGTCGCTGACCCCCTCCTCGGAACCGGTGACCCCCGCGGACCTCAGGCCGGGGGTATCCAGGAGCACGCCGCCGTCGGGCATCGGCAGCAGTTCCCGCCAGGCGGTGGTGTGGCGTCCCTTCCCATCGACGGCGCGGACATCTCCCGTGGCCAGGAGATCTTCTCCCAGCAGTCGATTGCCCAGACTGGACTTGCCGGCTCCGGAAGGCCCGATGAGGGCCACGGTGCCGCTGAGTGCGGCGCGGAGTTCGTCCAGGCCTTCCTCGGTCTCGGCGCTCGTGGCGACGACCCTGACACCGAGTGCCACCGGTCCCAGTTCCTCAAGCGCCGCTTTCGGGTCCGGATGAGTGTCGGCTTTCGTCAATGCCACGACGGGCGTCGCGCCCGAGGCCCAGGCGAGGGCCAGGAGCCGCTCCGTGCGGGAGTGCCGGAGCGGGCTCGCCAGCGACACCGCCACCACGACGGTGTCGACGTTCGCGGCGAGTGCCTGCTCCTGGGAGCTGCCGGCCGCCGTCGCGCGGGCCAGCAGTGTCCGCCGCGGCAGGACGGAACCCAGATGCGCCGCCGTCGCGCTCGTGGCGGGGACCATGGAGATCCAGTCTCCCGTGGTCGGCCAGAGGCCGTGGCCGACGCCGGGGGAGCCGTGGAGCTGGACGCGGTCCGGTCCGTGAGCGGTGATGACCTCGCAGAGGCCGCGTTCGGCCCGGAGCACCCGGGCCGGGAGAGTTCCGGGCTCGGCGAGCCCTGAGAAGGTCTCCTGCCACTCCGGGTCCCAGCCGTGGGCGCGGAGCTGTGGGGAATCAAAGGTGTCATGCAGTGAAGAAGTCACAGTGGAGACTCTTTCGTGGAGGTCTCCTGCCGCAGCTTGTGGCGCGGTGCGGTGCGTCCCGGAGGGACGGAGTGCGGACGGCGCGGGAAGGAATGCGGCTCAGGCGGAGACGGGGGAGGTGTGGAGTGTCGAAGCGTCGCCGGGCATGGCGACAGTGAGCGTGACAGTCATGGTCACACCTCCTTCGGCGTCTCGGGCAGGCGGTCGGAACGCCTGAATGTGAAGCAACCCTAGCATAACGCCGAAGGGGTGACCCCGGAAGATCCGGGGCCACCCCTTTCGGTGTCACGGCACCTGGCGCCGCGACTCAGTCATGCGATCGGCTCAGTCCTGCGCTCGACTCAAGCCTGCGCCGGCGCCTCAGCCGGAGCCAATTCAACCTCGCTGACGGTGAGCTCGCCGTCGGCCTCCACCAGGGAGACCTCGCGGGCGTTCGCCGCGGCCTTCAGATCGGCGAGACCGGCCTCGAGCTGCGCGATCCGCGCGGCGGGACCGGAGACCGTCGCCTGCAGGACCTCGGTGCGCTGCTTGACCTTCGCTTCGGACTTCGCCTTGCGGAGACCGGAGAGGGCCTCACCGACCGTGGCGAGCAGAGCGACGTCGCCGTCGATGCCCTCCAGCGGGGCCGGCCACGCGGCGCGGTGCACGGACCCGGTGCGCCACCAGCTCCACACCTCTTCGGTCGCGAACGGCAGGAACGGCGCGAAGAGGCGCAGGAGCGCATCCAGCGTGGTCGCCAGGGCGGCGAGGACGGACGCCTGTCCTTCCTCGCCCTGAGCGCCGTAGGCACGGTCCTTGATGAGCTCGACGTAGTCGTCCGTGAACTGCCAGAAGAAGGACTCGGTCACCTGCAGGGCGCGGGCGTAGTCGTACTTCTCGAACGCGTCCGTGGCCTGGCGGACCACCTCGGCGAGCTGCGTCAGCAGACCGCGGTCCAGGGCGTTCGTCAGCACCGCACTGTCGGCCGTCAGCACGGAGGCCTCGGTGGCGCCGAGGTTCAGGACGAACTTGGACGCGTTGAGCAGCTTGATGGCCAGGCGGCGGCCGATCTTCATCTGGGCGATCTCGTACGCGGTGTCCGCGCCGAGCTTGGCAGAGGAGGCCCAGTAGCGGACGGCGTCCGAACCGAACTCCTCGAGGACGGCGGTCGGGACCACCACATTGCCCTTGGACTTGGACATCTTCTTGCGGTCCGGGTCCAGGATCCAGCCGGAGATGGCGGCATGCTTCCACGGCGCCACATTCTGGAGCGCGTCGGCGCGGACCACCGAGGAGAAGAGCCAGGTGCGGATGATGTCGTGGCCCTGCGGGCGGAGGTCGAACGGGAACACCTTGGCGAAGAGGTCCTCGTCACGGCTCCAGCCGCCCACGATCTGCGGGGTCAGCGCGGAGGTGGCCCAGGTGTCCAGGACGTCGGCGTCGCCGATGAAGCCGCCGGGCACGCCGCGCTGGTCCTCGGTGTAACCGGGGGCCACGTCCGCGGCGGGGTCCACGGGAAGCATCTCGTCGGCGGGGACGATCGGGTTCTCGTAGTCCGGGTTGCCCTCGGCGTCGAGGCCGTACCAGACCGGCACGGGCACACCGAAGAAGCGCTGGCGGGAGACCAGCCAGTCACCGTTGAGGCCCTCGATCCAGTTCTCGTAGCGGGACCGCATGAAGGCCGGGTGGAAGTCGATCTCCCGGCCTCGCTGGATGAGACGCTCGCGACGGTCCTCATCGCGGCCGCCGTTGCGGATGTACCACTGACGGCTGGTCACCACTTCGAGGGGCTTGTCGCCCTTCTCGAAGAAGTTCACGGCGTGCATGATCTTCTTCGGCTCGCCGTCCAGAAGGTCCTGCTCGCGGAGCATCTCGACCACGGCCTCCTTCGCGGAGAACGCGGTCTTGCCGGCGATCCGCTCGTAGGCTTCACGGCCGGCGTCGGTGGTGATCCACTCGGGTGTCTCGGCGAGGATGCGGCCGTCGCGGCCGATGATCGCGCGGGTGGGCAGCTGCAGCTCGCGCCACCAGGTGACGTCGGTCAGGTCGCCGAAGGTGCAGACCATGGCGATGCCGGAACCCTTGTCGGCCTTGGCCAACGGGTGGGCCCTGACCTCGACCTCGACGCCGAACAGCGGCGAGGTGACCTTCTTGCCGAACAGCGGCTGGTAGCGCTCGTCGTCCGGGTTCGCCACGAGGGCGGCGCATGCGGCGAGCAGCTCGGGACGCGTGGTCTCGATGAAGATCTTCTCGCCGTCCTCGGTGAAGAACGGGTACCGGTGGTACGCGCCGGCGACTTCGCGGTCCTCGAGCTCGGCCTGTGCCACGGCGGTCCGGAACGTCACGTCCCAGAGGGTCGGTGCCTCGGCCAGGTAGGCGTCCCCGGCCGCGTGGTTCGCCAGGAAGGCGCGCTGGGAGACGGCGCGCGAGGCGTCATCGATGGTGCGGTAGGTCATGTCCCAGTCCACGGAGAGCCCGAGGGTCTTGAACAGGTGCTCGAAGACCTTCTCGTCCTCGACGGCCAGGCGCTCGCACAGCTCGATGAAGTTGCGACGGGACACGACGTCCCAGTCACGCTGGTTCTTCGCCGGCTCGGCCGGGGGCTGGTAGCCCTCCTGGTACGGGATGGCCGGATCGCAGCGGACGCCGTAGTAGTTCTGGACGCGGCGCTCAGTGGGCAGACCGTTGTCGTCCCAGCCCATCGGATAGAAGACGTTCTTGCCCTGCATACGCTGGTAGCGCGCGAGAACGTCCGTCTGGGTGAAGGAGAACATGTGGCCCACGTGCAGCGAGCCGGAAGCGGTGGGAGGGGGAGTGTCGATCGAGTAGACCTCACCCCGGGTGGTGTCCTGCTGGAACTTGTAGGTCCCGTCGGCCAGCCACCGCTCGGTGAGCTTGGCTTCCAGGCCCTCGAGGGCCGGCTTGTCGGGAACGGTGGTGGCTTCGGGCGTGTCTGTACCCTGCGTCGCATCAGTCATGAGAACAATTCTTTCATGCCTGGTGCACGCGGCGGTCCTCAGCCGGGTGTGCCGTGGCTCAGTGTGCCGCGGAACACCCAGGGTTCGCGGGGGAGCCGTTCCGGGTCGAAGGACGCCAGGGCGTTCTCCAGCCCGCCGCCGGGCAGACCCAGCGATGCCAGCAGCGCGTCGCGGACCTCCGTCGCGTCCCAGCCTGCGGCGGCCAGGTCGCCGAGCGTCACCGCGCCGTCGCGCTTGGCCAGTCTCTTGCCTTCCGGCCCGAGCACGAGCGGCACATGGGCGTACGACGGCGGCGCGTGGCCCAGGGTGCGCGCCAGGCGGATCTGGGTGGGTGTGGAGGCGAGGAGATCGTCGCCGCGCACCACCTGGTCCACGCCCTGGTCGGCGTCGTCGACCACGACCGCGAGGTTGTAGGCGACGGCTCCGTCGTTCCTGCGCAGGACCACGTCGTCCACCGGACCCGCGTAGTCGCCCGCCAGGGTGTCGGTGAAGTGCTCCGTGCCGCCCCCGGAGCGGAAGCGCAGCGCGGCAGGGCGTTCCCGGCGCCGTACCGCGCGTTCGGCATCACCGAGGTTCCGGCAGGTCCCGGGGTACAGGGGAATCGCGCCGTGCGCTGCGGACGTCGCCTCGGCGATGTCGCGGCGGGTGCAGAAGCATTCGAAGGTCCGGCCATCGAGGATCAGCGTTTCGAGGGCGGCATCGTGAAGCCCTCCGCGTTCGGACTGGCGGACCGCTGGTCCGTCCCAGGTCACGCCCACGGCCTCGAGGTCGCGGAGCTGCGACTCTTCGGCACGCGCCCGGACTCTGTCCAGATCCTCCACTCGCAGAAGGAAACGACGGTCCGTGCTGCGGGCGAAGAGCCAGGCCAGCAAGGCGGTACGGAGGTTGCCCAGATGCAGGTCACCGCTGGGGGACGGGGCGTAACGGCCGGCACTGGAAGAGTTCACGGTGCCACTGTAACCGGCCCGGCGTACGCCGTGCGGGTACACTCCGACCATGGCCGGTCATCGGGGGAGCAGGGGAATGGCGTCAGGATCATCAACGAGCCGGCGCGCGGTGCTGGTGTCGGTTCCGGCAGTCTGGCTGGCCTTCGCCGCCAGCGCATGTGCGGCGCCGGAGGTCCGTCTGGACAAGGACCACACCGCTGCGACAGTCCCCGTGGGCGGCCGGGTCATCATCGATCTCGGCATGACCAATTCTTCCGTCGGATACCGCTGGGTGCGCGTCGAAGGCCCGGGATCTCATCTCGCCGAAGTCTGGAAGGAGCCTCCCGCCGAGCGACGGCCTATCGGGGGACCTTCGGAACAGGTGGAGACCTTCACCGCGGTCTCCACGGGGACGACGACCATCATCTACGAGTTCGAGGTCCGGCCTGAACTCAGCGACCGCTACGAACTCGACGGGCAGCGGATGACGTTCACCGTGACGGCGTCCTGACCGGAGCGCCTGGGCTGCCCAGACGGTCAGCGGAACCTCACAGGGCGTGGCCCGGCCGGTTGTCCACATAAAGACCTTCACCTGGGTCTCCATGGATCCGCGGTGCCTAGCATGAACCATGACGAATCAGCAGCTTGGACAATTGACCACCGCCCGGATCTACGACGAGCCCGTCGAAGGCCGGTACCGCATCCTCGTGGACCGGCTCTGGCCGCGCGGGGTGAGCAAGGAGATGGCCGCGCTGGACGAGTGGCTCAAGGACATCGCCCCGTCCGGCCCACTCCGGACGGAGTTCGCCCACATGGCATCCCGCTTCGAGGAGTTCACCACGCTGTACCGGGAGGAGCTCGATGAGCACCCGGTACCGGTGGACCACGTGATCGGACTCGTGAGGGAGGGCCGGGACGTCGAGTTGCTCTACGCGGCGAAAGATCGCGAGATCAATCACGCCCAGGTGCTGCGCGCCTATCTGTTGGAACATCTGGAGTGACACCCGTCCGGTGCCACGGTCCGGGTGGGAAGGCCGGAGGCGGACGGACTCTGCGAGCGCACGCCAGGGGACCACGGGGCCTCACGGATTCAAGGGAGCTCACGGACGAGGCCGAGGAAACTCCATGGCCATGACGGTCCGGGCCGGTCCGGTGCCCTCGAGAGCTCCCGAATCCCCGTGATCATCCGGGCCCTGCACCATGCCGAGTTTCTCCGCCACCCGCCGGGATGCCCGGTTCTCCGGGTGGATGATCGCGACGAGTTCCTGAGCACCGAGCACGTCCCGTGCGAAGTCCCGGCACGCTTGAGCAGCTTCCGTGGCCAGACCCCGGCCCTGGAACTCCGGCATGACGTGGTAGCCCACTTCGAGGCGGGGCAGGCCATTGACCCGCTGCCACGTGAGACCGCAGTCCCCGAGGAAGGTGCCGTCGTGGTCCTCCACGATCCAGAGTCCGTGACCGAGCTCGCGGTAGTTGCGCTGGTTCCATTCGATCCACGCCAGCGCCTCGGGCCTGGTCTTCGGGCGGGGGTAGAACTCCATCACGGTGGGATCACCGAGAAGCCGGGCCATCGCGTCCAGGTCAGCCGGGGTCATGTCCCGGAAACGGAGGCGTGACGTGGGGGAAGGCAGCATCCAACCACTGTAATCCTGAGATTCCGTGGGGTGGGTGAAGATTGTCTCCCGGAACGGTGTTCGTCTTGTGAGATGTCCTCTCGGAGGCGCAGGAGTGACACACGGGAGTACGGTCGAACGACAGCACGGGCAACGGGCAGGCATCGCCGCGCAACCGATTGGGGCGCGGAAAGATGCGGGAAGAGCAGTCGCGGGAGTAGCAAAGGGCCGGAATCGGCCGGCCTTCGACAGGCAGTCATCTGAAAGCCGGTAGGCATTCGACAGAAGGAGATCTCATGGCACGGCACTGGATCGCGTCGGAATGGGGAAGCCCTGAAGGATGGGAGTTCGTCGAATACGCTCCCACGAAGCCCGGGCCCGGAGAAGTGACGATCTCCGTGCGGGCCGCCGGGGTCAACCCGGCCGATGCCAAGCACGTCGCGGCGCCGCGTACGGGTCAGCAGCTACCGGTCGCTATCGGCTACGAGGTCGCCGGCACCGTGGTGGCGGTGGGTCCCGGCACGACGGCGGTGACAGGCCCCGTCGCGATCGGCGACGAGGTGCTCGCCTTCCGGGTCCGTGGCGGCTATGCCACGGAACTCACGGTGCCGGCCGAGAAGGTCCTGCACCGTCCGCCGTCGCTTGATGTCGAGGAAGGCGCGAATCTCCTGCTGGCGGGGACCACCGCGGCGGAGATGCTGCACGCGGTCGGCGCGACCGCCGGCGAGACTCTTCTGCTGCATGGGGCGTCGGGCGCGGTCGGGTCCATCGTCCTTCAGCTCGCGGCGCTGCGGGGCATCACCGTGATCGGCACGGCGAGTGAGGCCCGGGCGGAGGACGTCCGGGCACTCGGCGGGACTCCGGTCCGCTACGGGCCCGGGTTGCAGGAGCGGGTTGAGGAAGCAGTCCGTTCTCTCAAACGCGCCGGAGTGGATGCCGCACTGGACGCCGCAGGCACCGACGAAGCCGTGGAGGTGTCGTTGTCCCTCGTCTCCGACCGGCAGCGCATCGTCACCGTCGCCGCTCCCCGCCAGGCCGAGGAACACGGGTTCCAGGCGCTCGCCGGCACCAAGCCCGAGAGTGGGACATTCCGGGACGCGGCGCGCGAGGACCTGGTGACGCTCGCAGGCCGGGGTCTGCTGCGCGTCCCGTTGAGCCGCAGCTACCCGTTGTCCGAGGCTCCGAAGGCTCACCGCTTCCTGTCCACGGGCCATCCCGGCGGAAAACTGACGCTCGTTCCGGGCCTGGAATCAGACGTCACGGAGGCTCATACCGAGTCACACGAGCGTGCCGGGAGTGACCTCTGATGTCGCCCGTTTAACCGCCACGTCGCACGGTTGAGCTGAAAGTCGGTGCGCCTTCCGTCGGGCCGGAAACCCCGGTAGACACGGGGTACGGCCCGCCCCACGGCGGGTCCGCTGACCTTCCAGATAGACGACCGAAAGGACGGCACGTGATGAGCACCATCGCCGCCACCAAGCTTGAATTCACTCCGCTCAGCGCCCGCATCGGGGCCGAGATCCGAGGTCTGGACCTCAGTGGAGATCTGGACCCGGACACGGTGACCCAGATCCGTGAGGCCCTCAACCGGCACAAGGCCCTGGTCTTCCGCGAAGCGAACATCCTCAGCGATGAGGATCAGGTCCGATTCGCCAGTCACTTCGGCCCGCTGACCAAGGCCCACCCGACGGTCGCGTCCGTGGAGGGGGAGGAGAACGTCCTTCCCGTGGACAGCGAGAACGGCTCGGCGAACACCTGGCACACGGATGTCACCTTCGTGCTGAACCCACCTCAGGCCTCCACCCTCCGCAGCATCGAGGTGCCGGCCTACGGCGGAGAGACCCTGATCGCGACCACTGAGGGCGCCTACCGGGACCTGCCCGAGGAACTGCGCCGCTTCGCGAACACTCTGTGGGCCATCCACACGAACGACTACGACTACTCCGTCCCGAAGAACCTGGAGCACGCGACCGCGGAGGAACGGCGTAAGGAGTTCACCCGAGTGCACTTCGAGACGGCGCATCCCGTGGTCCGCGTTCATCCGCTGACCGGCGAGCATGGTCTCTTCATCGGCGGCTTCGCCCAGCGGCTCCGGATCGTCGGCCTGTCGAATACCGAGTCCAGGGACATCCTGCGACTCCTCCAGGCGTACGTGACCCGTCCGGAGAACGTCGTCCGCGTGAACTGGGAACCCAATCAGGTGGTTCTCTTCGACAACCGCATCACCCAGCACTACGCGCCGGACAACTACGATTCCCAGCCGCGCCGGCTCAACCGCGTCACGATCGCCGGCGACATCCCTGTCGGCGTGGACGGCACGGTGAGCCAGTTGCTCCAGGGCGACTCTTCGGTGTACTCCGTGATCGCCCCGGTGGACGCACCTCGGGATACCGTCAATGCCGCGGCGGGCGAGGAGCTGGACCGGGAGGTCTCCGGTCATGGCCTGTGAGAGCGACTGTCCAGGTGATTGTCAGAGGCACTGGGGCGTCGTGAGAATTGCGCGGAGGCGGAGGGAGCGGCATCCTTCCGCCTTCGTCGCGTCCGGCGCGAGGCGATCAGCTCCCAGCACATGGCGGTTCGCGAGTGAGACGCTTGTGACAAACCGTTCCTCAGCGCCGGTTAAAGTGGTCCCATGACGCTCCAGAACTCCCAGACTCCCCGTACCGCTCTCGTCACGGGAGCCAGCACCGGCATCGGCGAGGCGACGGCCCGTCGGCTGAGCGCGGACGGCTGGAAGGTCTTCGCCGTCGCGCGCCGTGCGGACCGTCTGGAACGCCTCGCGCAGGAGACCGGCGTCGTGCCGCTCGTGGCGGACATCAGCGAAGACGGCGACGTCGAGCGCCTCCTGGAGACCGTGACCGCCGACGGCGGCATCGACACCCTGATCAACGTGGCCGGCGGCGCCCGCGGCGCGGACCGTGTCGCGGCCGCCGACACCGACGACTGGGAATGGATGTACCGGGTCAACGTCCTAGGGACTCTCAAGCTCACCAAGGCGTTCCTGCCCCAGCTGCGCGCTCACGGCCGCGGCACGGTGCTCAACGTCACCTCCACCGCCGGTCACGTCGCCTATGAGGGCGGGGCCGGGTACAACGCCGCCAAGTTCGGACAGGCCGCGCTCAACGATGCGCTGCGCCTGGAGGAAGCCGAGCACAACATCCGTGTCATCGAGATCGCGCCCGGCCTGGTGCAGACCGAGGAGTTCGCCCTCCGCCGGCTGGGCGACGCCGAGGCCGCAGCGAAGGTCTACGCGGGCGTGGAGGAACCCCTGGTGGCCGATGACGTCGCGGACGTCATCGCCTATGCGGTTCAGGCGCCGCACCATGTGAACCTCGCTCACGTGACCATCCGGCCCGTGGCTCAGCCCGCGGCCCACAAGCTTCTGCGCGGCCCGCTCGGCGGCCGCTGAGGCGTCGGCAGGGCCCGGGCCTGTGCCCGACCCGGGCGCCGCTCCGGTTCCGTGCACGTCCACTTCGCCGGGCCCGCGCCACCTTGCGGTATCCGCTAAACTGGACACAAAGCTTTGACCCGGCCATCACCGGTGAGCTTCCGGAAGAAATCCCGTCCCGGCGCCGTCGTGCGCCAGGAGCAGCGGGAGAGTAGAACCGGACGGTCGTGCCCGTCACAGCGCATCAATGAGCGGTCGTCCCTCCGCAGCAGCGGGAGGACGGCAAGCGGGGTGGTACCGCGCCACCTGTCCCCAGCGGCAGGGAAGCGTCCTCGCGCAGTCGCACCGTGCCCCTGCGGGCACAGCGCGCCGACACGCAGCGAAACGCCAGGATGCCACAGTGACCATCTACCCCAAGGTCTCCTCCAGCGAGGACCGCACCGTCTCCGCCTCCGTCCGCTTCCCTGAGATCGAGAAGCGGATCCTCAAGTACTGGGATGAGGACGGCACCTTCCAGGCCAGCATCGACCAGCGGGATGCGGGCGTCGATGGCAGCAACGAGTTCGTCTTCTACGACGGCCCTCCCTTCGCCAACGGCCTGCCGCACTACGGCCACCTCCTCACCGGTTACGCCAAGGACCTCGTCGGCCGCTACCAGACGCAGCGCGGCAAGCGCGTGGAGCGCCGCTTCGGCTGGGACACGCACGGCCTGCCCGCCGAACTGGAGGCCATGAAACAGCTGGGCATGACCGACAAGACCCAGATCGCCGCCATGGGCATCGACAAGTTCAACGACGCCTGCCGCGCGTCCGTCATGAAGTACGCGGATGAGTGGAAGGACTACGTCCGCGCCCAGGCCCGCTGGGTCGACTTCGAGCACGACTACAAGACGCTCAATGTCGAGTACATGGAGTCCGTGATCTGGGCCTTCAAGCAGCTCCACGAGAAGGGCCTGACGTACAACGGCTACCGCGTCCTCCCGTACTGCTGGAAGGACGAGACGCCGCTGTCCAACCATGAACTCCGCATGGATGACGACGTCTACAAGAACCGCCAGGACCAGACCGTCACCGTCACGTTCCCGCTGGTCGTGGGGGAGAACCCGCTGTCCCGCGAACTCGACGGTGTCCTCGCTCTCGCCTGGACGACCACGCCCTGGACGCTGCCCACGAACGCCGCGCTCGCCGTCGGGCCGGAGATCCAGTACGCCGTCGTGCCGATGGGTCCGAACGGCGTCAAAGCCTCCGACGTCCCCGCCGGTTCCCGTTTCCTGATCGCCCAGGACCTCCTGGGCGGCTACGCCAAGGACCTGGGATACGACGACGCCGCTGCCGCCGCCGAGGCGGTCACCGCCACCTACGCGGGCGCCCAGCTCGAGGGCATCGGCTACCAGCGCCTCTGGGACGACTTCGCCGATGCCGAGAAGTACGGCAGCGAGAACGCCTGGCGCATCCTCGTGGCCGACTACGTCACCACCACCGACGGCACCGGCCTGGTCCACCAGGCTCCCGCCTACGGTGAGGACGACCAGAAGGTCTGCGAGGCGGCCGGGATCCCCGTCGTGCTGTCCGTGGACGAGGGCGCCAAGTTCCTGCCGCTGTTCAAGCACGGCGAACTGGCCGACATCGCCGGCCTGCAGGTCTTCGAGGCCAACAAGCCGATCACGCAGCACCTCAAGGCTCAGGGCCGCCTGGTCCGCCAGGCGAGCTACGAGCACAGCTACCCGCACTGCTGGCGCTGCCGCAACCCCCTGATCTACCGCGCCGTCTCCTCCTGGTACGTCTCCGTGACGACCTTCAAGGAGCGCATGGTCGAACTCAACCAGGAGATCAACTGGATCCCGGGCAACGTCAAGGACGGCCAGTTCGGGAAGTGGCTCGAGAACGCCCGTGACTGGTCGATCTCCCGCAACCGTTTCTGGGGCAGCCCCATCCCCGTCTGGGAGTGCGACGGCGAGGAGTGCGAGCACCGTGAGGTCTTCGGCTCTCTGGCGGAGATGCAGGAGGCCTTCGGCCGCCTGCCCGTGAACCACCAGGGCGAAACCGATCTGCACCGTCCCTTCATCGACGAGCTGACGCGCGTCCACGAAGGCTGTGGCGGCACGCTGCGCCGCGTGGAGGACGTGCTGGACGTCTGGTTCGACTCCGGCTCCATGCCCTACGGCCAGGTGCACTACCCGTTCGAGAACGAGGAGTGGTTCAACACCCATAACCCGGCGGACTTCATCGTCGAGTACATCGGTCAGACCCGCGGCTGGTTCTACATGCTGCACATCCTGTCCACCGCGCTCTTCGACCGCCCGGCGTTCCGCAACGTCATCAGCCATGGCATCGTGCTGGGCTCCGACGGGCAGAAGATGTCCAAGAGCCTGCGCAACTACCCGGACGTGTCCGAGGTGCTCGATCGCGACGGGTCCGACGCGATGCGCTGGTTCCTCATGTCCAGCCCGATCCTGCGCGGCGGCAACCTGGTGGTCACCGAGCAGGGCATCCGCGACGGCGTGCGCCAGGTGCTGCTGCCGCTGTGGAACGTGTACAGCTTCTTCTCGCTCTACACGAACACCGCGAACGGCGGACAGGGCTACGAGGCGAAGCTCCGTTACGACGGCTACAGCGACGAACTGGACCGTTACCTCCTCGCCAACACGGGCGCCCTGGTGACGACCGTCCGCGAATCGCTGGACTCGTACGACATCTCCGATGCGTGCGACGCCCTGCGCGAGTACCTGGACATGCTCACCAACTGGTACGTGCGCCGCAGCCGCCAGCGCTTCTTCGACGAGAACACGGACGCCTTCGACGCCCTCTACACGGCGCTGGAGACCGTGACGCGTGCCGCCGCGCCGCTCCTGCCCCTCGTGGCGGAGGAGATCTGGCGGGGCCTCACGGGCGGCCGGTCCGTGCACCTCACGGATTACCCGGACGCCGCGCTGTTCCCGCAGGACGACGAGCTGGTCGCGGCCATGGACCGTGTGCAGCAGATCTGCTCCACGGGATCCTCGCTGCGGAAGGCCGCCAAGCTGCGCGTGCGCCTGCCGCTGCAGGAGCTGACCGTGGTGGCGCCCGGTGGGGCGTCGCTGGAGGCGTTCGCCGGCGTCGTCGCCGATGAGCTGAACGTCCGCAAGGTCCGCGTCCTGGATGCCGAGTCGGCGTCCCCGGAGGAGTTCGGCATCGAGCAGAAGCTCGTGGTCAACGCCCGTGCCGCCGGCCCGCGCCTCGGCAAGAACGTCCAGCTGGCCATCAAGGCCAGCAAGTCGGGCGATTGGTCGGTGGGCGACGACGGCGTGGTGACCGCGGGCGGGCTCGCCCTCGAGCCGCACGAGTACGCCCTGGAGACCGTGGTGGCCGAGTCGGAGGACGCGGGCTCCCGCGCCGCCGCGGTCCTGCCCGGCGGTGGTTTCGTGGTGCTCAACACCGAGGTGACCCCGGAGCTGGAAGCCGAAGGCGTGGCCCGTGACATGGTCCGCGCCATCCAGCAGGCCCGTAAGGACGCCGGGCTGGAGGTCTCCGACCGGATCCGCACCCGCATCGGCGCCGATCAGGCGACCGTGGACGCCCTCGAGGCGCACCGCGAGCTGGTCAAGGGTGAGACCCTGAGCCTGGAACTGGATCTGGCGACCGCTGACGAGCAGACCGTGACCGTGGAGAAGGTGGAAGCATGAGCGACGAATTCTCGGTGGAGAGCGTCTACGCCGAACTGCTGGGCCGCGCGCCGGAGAACAAGATGGAGCCGCGTCTGGCCCCCCTGTTCCGGGCGATGGAGGTGCTGGGCGAGCCGAACAAGGCGTGCCCCATCATCCACATCACCGGCACCAACGGGAAGACCAGCACGGCCCGCATGATCGAGCAGGGGCTGATCGCCCACGGGCTCAGCACCGGGCGGTACACCAGCCCGCACCTGTCCAAGGTGACCGAGCGCATCAGCATCAACGGCGAGCCGGTCAGCGATGAGACGTTCGTGCGGATCTGGGATGAGATCCGCCCCTACCTCGCGATCGTCGACGCCGAGCTGGAAGCGGATGATCAGCCGCGCCTGACGTACTTCGAGTGCCTGACCATCCTGGGCTACGCGGTCTTCGCGGACCAGCCCGTGGACGTCGCGGTGGTCGAAGTGGGCCTGGGCGGCATCACCGACGCCACCAATGTGGGCGACGGCGCGGTCTCCGTGGTGACCCCGATCTCGCTGGACCACACGGATCTGCTGGGCGACACCACGGGCGAGATCGCCGTGGAGAAGGCCGGGATCATCAAGCCCGGCGGTTTCCTGGTCAGCGCCGTCCAGCCGCGCGACGCGGCCCAGGTGCTCCTGGAGAAGGCGCAGGAAGTGGGCGTGCCGTTCCGCTTCGAGGGCGTCGAGTTCGGTGTGGAATCCCGCGCCGTGGCCGTCGGCGGGCAGATGCTCGACATCCAGGGCCTGGCCGGCCGCTACGACGAGGTCTTCCTCCCGCTGCACGGCGCTCACCAGGCAGAGAACGCCGCCGTGGCCGTCGCCGCGCTCGAGGCGTTCTTCGGCGGGGGAGAGCGTGAACTCGATCCCGAGGTGCTGCGCGAGGCATTCCTGAACGTCAGCTCGCCCGGCCGCCTCGAGGTGGTCCGCACCGCTCCGACCATCATCGTGGACGCGGCGCACAACCCGGACGGCGTCCGCGCCTCGGCCGAGGCGATCCAGGAGTCCTTCAACTTCAGCAAGCTCGTCGTGGTGCTGGGCGTCCTTCAGGAGAAGGACGCCGCCGAGATCCTCAACCAGCTCAAGGAGTCCCTGGGCGACCTGGCGGAGGAGATCTGCCTGACCCAGTCCACCTCGCCGCGCGCCATCCCCGCCGCGGAGCTGGCCGAGCTGGCCGTCGATCTGGGCTGGGGCGAGGAGAACGTCCACATCTCCGAGAAGCTCGACGACGCCATCGAATGGGCCGTGGCCCGATCCGAGGCGAACGATGATCTGAGCGGAGGGGTCCTCATCACCGGTTCGATCACCGTCGTGGCGGAGGCCCGCATCCTGCTCCAGGCCAAGGGGGCGTGAGCATGGCGAAACTGACCCGAGCGCAGCGGGAATGGCGGCCCGGCACCCCGAAGAAAGCCCGTTCGACCAAGGTCACGTTCGCTTCGACCGTGCTGGTCCTCGAAGCGTTCGTGATGTTCTTCGCGGCGCTCGTGGTCTTCGGCCTGCGGAAGAGCGAGCCGGTGGCCCCGGTCCTGCTCGGGGTCGGCATCGGCCTGGCCGTCCTGATGGTGCTCTCCTGCGCCTTCCTGCAGAAGAAGTGGGGCTACGGCCTGGGCTGGGGCATCCAGCTCCTGCTGATCCTCACCGGTTTCCTCGAGCCCACCATGTTCGTGATCGGCGTCCTATTCGCCATCACGTGGTGGTACGGGCTCCGGGCCGGCGGGCGGATCGACCGGGAGCAGCGGGAGCGCGCCGCCGAGCAGGCCCGCTGGGAAGCCGAGCACCCGGACGAGGCCTGACCCGCCGTCGTCGGCCGCTCCGGCCACAACTTAGAATCGTTACGGAACCAACCATCTCTTTTTGGGAGCAGTAGTGAGCATTGAGCGCACCCTCGTCCTCGTCAAGCCTGACGGCGTCCAGCGGCAGCTGACCGGGGCCATCCTGGCCCGCATCGAAGCCAAGGGCTACACCCTGGCCGCCTTGAAGAAGCTCGACGCCGGCCGCGAGCTGCTGGAGCAGCACTACGCCGAGCACGAAGGCAAGCCCTTCTACGAGCCGCTGCTCGACTTCATGCAGTCCGGCCCTGTTGTGGCCGCCATCGTCGAGGGCAACCGTGTGATCGAGGGCTTCCGGTCACTGGCCGGGACCACCGACCCCACCACGGCCGCACCGGGCACCATCCGTGGTGACTTCGGCCGCGACTGGGGCGTCGCGGTCCAGCAGAACCTCGTGCACGGCTCCGACTCGGTCGAGTCCGCCGAGCGCGAGATCGCCATCTGGTTCTGAGAACGTCGCCTTAAGCCACGAAGCCGGTCCAGGAATTCTCCTGGACCGGCTTCGTCGTCTCCGCAGGACTCACATGGTGGAGCCGAAGAAGACCCCGCTGAAGCGGATCAGGATCGAGGCGATCACGCCGATGTAGAGCAGTGCCACGAGCGGCCAGGCGAAATCCCCGACGGACTTCCGGAACTTCTCCGGGACGGGGATGACCCCGTGGACGATGTTCCGGACCGTGACCCAGACGAACATGGGGATCATCATGGCCCACACGATCATGCAGAACGGGCACAGGATGCCGATGGCGTAGAGGGCCTGGGACCACAGCCAGCAGACGAAGGCGAAGCCGAGGGTGACGCCGGTCTGGAGGCCGAGCCAGTACCAGCGCGCGAAGCGGGCGCCCGACAGCAGGGCCATGGCGGTGGTGATGATGACCGGGAACGCCACGATGCCGATGAACATGTTCGGGAAACCGAACACGGAGCTCTGCGCGGTCTGCATGACCTGGCCACAGGAGATCCAGGGGTTGATGTCGCAGATGGTGGCGTGGTTCTTATCCTGGAGGACTTCCAGTTTCTCGATGACGAGCCACCACGACGCGATGAAGCCGACGACGCCGGTCACGAGCAGGAGCCACGCGAAAGGCCGGTGCCGGGTCATGAGGGGAAGCGCCTTCTCCTCCAGGTGCTGGGTGGGAGTGCCTCCCGCGGCGGTACTCATACGCTGGCGTGTCCTTTCGATAAGACCGGTATGCCGCCGATTGTAACCATGGGACCTCCGGAAAAACTCCGAGCGGTGCGCCACGGTGCGGGAAAGCCGGTTCGCGGGCTTTTGTGGGATGATGGGTACGGCTGGGCCCGGTCCACACCCGGAGCCCTGGCCCAGTGTGATGCCCGCAAGATCCACGTGATGCGTCGGGTGCCCGATCACCGGAGGGATGCTTCGTCGCTTCCCGGCCCGGAACCAGGCACCCTGAAGCCACTGTGGCACCTGGCCGTAGTCCTTACGGCGGGTTCCAGGCTCCATTGGCCCGAGCCGGCCGTGGTCCTCGCTTTGATCCGAGGCACGCAGCCGCCGGGTACCTACTGACTTTCGTCGGTGCCCGAGGGTGCTGACTTCGTGAAACGCCTCGCGCGGGACCGGGTGTGGGGGCTCCCGTCGGGCGGGAATGTTGACCATGGATTCCGAAAATCTCCCCGCAGGGGAAGCAACGAACGCAGAACAGAATTCCACGGAGGCGGTGAAGAAGCCCGCCAGGTCGCGGCGCCGCATCGCGTCCGCGCCGGCCGGTGCGCCGGCTCCCGTGACTGAGGTCCCGGCCGCAGCGGCGCCCTCGGCCGAATCCGCCGGGGAAGCCCCCGCGAAGACCACCACGCGCCGTCGTCCGTCCCGGGCGAAGGCGGCTGCCGCGGAAGAGACCACCCCGGTGGCCGAGACTGCCGCAGCGAGCACTGAAGCCCCTGCAGCAGCCGCACCCGCGAAGGCGCCGGCCCGCAAGCGCGCGCCCCGGAAGGCCACCGCCCCGACCTCTTCGCCGGAGCCCCGCGCCGAAGCCGAGTCCGCTCCGGCTTCCGTGCAGGCCGCGGCCTCCGAGTCTCCCGCGGCGGAGGCGCCCGCCGCCAAGGCCTCCACCCGGAAGGCGCCGGCCCGCCGCCGCAAGGCGACCGACACCGCGGCTCAGCAGACCGCGTCGACCGAGGACGCCGCTCCAGCCGCCGTCGCCGAGACCGCGGCCGCCGACGCTCCGGCGCAGGAGACCACGCCCCAGGATTCCAAGAGCCAGGGCGCGCGCTCCTCGCGTGGCCGCCAGCAGGCCGAGCGGTCGAAGGGCGCTCGCACCGAGGGCGGCCGCTCCCAGAATTCGCGGAGCAGGAACTCCCGCTCGCAGGGCGCGGCATCGTCCGGCGCCGACCGGGCCTCGAACCAGGTCGCTGACCGGCAGGCCGCCGCTCCGGTCTCCGAAGACACCACGGCGCCGGTGCGCCGTCGCCGTGCCAGCAAGTACAAGGCGGCCCCGCAGACCGTCGAAGCCGAAGTGACGGAGATCGCCGTCCCCGAGGAGACGGTCGCCGACGTCACCGCGTCCGTGCAGGCGACGGAGACCGCCGACGCGGTGCTGATCGTGGCCACCGAGCCGGCCGTGGCTGAGGAGAAGGCCGCCGAACCCGCCGCTGAGACGTCCACGGACGCCGCGGTCGAGGAGACCACCGAGGAGACTTCCTCGGTGTCCAGCCTCTTCCTGGCCCCCGCTGATGTGACCTCCGTGCTGTTCCACGCCCCGGACCTGTCCCTCGCCTTCCCGGAGGATGAGGAAGCCGAGGACGCGGACGACGAGGATGACGACGATTCCGCCGAGGGCACGGGCAGCCGCTCGCGCCGCCGGCGTCGCGGCCGTTCGCGCGGCCGCAGCGGCGAAGGCGCCCAGGAGGCCTCGCCGGCCGAGGGCGACTCCGAGGAGAGCGACGGCGTGACGTCGCGCCGCCGTCGTCGCCGCCGCCGTGGCGATCAGGACCTCGAACTGACCGGCGGCCTGGACGATGATCCGCCCAACACGGTCACCCGGGTCCGCGCGCCGCGCACGCCCTCCGAGTCCGTCAGCAACAAGGTGACCAGCGTGAAGGGCTCCACCCGCCTGGAGGCCAAGAAGCAGCGCCGCCGCGAGTCCCGTGAGTCGGGCCGCCGTCGTCAGGTCATCACCGAGGCCGAGTTCCTGGCGCGCCGCGAGTCCGTGGACCGCCAGATGGTGGTCCGTCAGAAGGACGACCGCATCCAGATCGCCGTTCTGGAGGACGGGGTGCTCGCCGAGCACTTCGTCTCCAAGACCCAGCAGGACTCCCTGATCGGCAACGTGTACCTGGGCAAGGTCCAGAATGTGCTGCCGAGCATGGAAGCAGCGTTCGTGGACATCGGACGCGGCCGCAACGCCGTGCTGTACGCCGGTGAGGTCAACTGGGACAGTGTGTCCCTGGAGGGCAAGCCGCGCCGCATCGAGAACGCGCTGAAGTCCGGTGACTCCGTGCTGGTTCAGGTCAGCAAGGACCCGATCGGGCACAAGGGCGCGCGCCTGACGAGCCAGATCTCCCTCCCGGGCCGCTACCTGGTGTACGTGCCGGGCGGCTCCATGACGGGCATCTCCCGCAAGCTGCCCGACGTCGAGCGCAACCGTCTCAAGCGGATCCTCAAGGACCGTCTGCCGGAGAACGCCGGCGTGATCGTCCGCACCGCGGCGGAAGGCGCCTCGGAGGAGGAGCTGACCAACGACATCAACCGGCTCCGTGCTCTCTGGGAGTCCATCGAGGCCCAGACCGGCTCGACCAAGGTCCTGGCTCCGGAACTGCTGTACGGCGAGCCGGATCTGACCATCAAGGTGGTCCGCGACGTCTTCAATGAGGACTTCTCGAAGCTGATCGTCTCCGGTGAGGAAGCCTGGGACACCATTGAGGCCTACGTGACCTACGTGGCGCCGGACCTGGTGGGCCGCCTGGAGAAGTGGACCGACGAGAAGGACATCTTCTCCGCCTGGCGCATCGACGAGCAGATCCACAAGGCCCTGGACCGCAAGGTCTTCCTGCCGTCGGGTGGCTCCCTCGTGATCGACCGGACCGAAGCCATGACCGTGGTCGACGTCAACACCGGCAAGTTCACCGGCAGCGGCGGAAACCTCGAGGAGACCGTCACCAAGAACAACCTGGAGGCGGCCGAGGAGGTCGTGCGCCAGCTCCGCCTGCGGGACATCGGCGGCATCATCGTGATCGACTTCATCGACATGGTGCTCGAGTCGAACCGCGATCTGGTGCTCCGTCGCCTGGTCGAGTGCCTGGGCCGTGACCGGACCAAGCACCAGGTGGCCGAAGTGACCTCGCTGGGCCTCGTGCAGATGACCCGCAAGCGGATGGGCACCGGCCTCCTCGAGGTCTTCGGCGAGCAGTGCGAGCACTGTGCCGGCCGCGGCGTCATCACGCATGACGAACCGCTGGACACCCGCCGTCCGACCGGCCACTTCGAGCACCAGCACGGTGTGCGTCCGGAGACCCCGCAGCAGCCGAGCGGCCGTTCGGAGCGCAAGCGCCGCCGCGGACGGTCCAATGCCGCGGCCGCGGAGGAGACTCCCGCGCCGCAGCAGGCTCCGGAGCACGACGACGAGGACAAGGCCGCGAAGGCCGCCGCCACCCGCGCGGTCCTGGCCAACATCGCTGCCGCGGCTCACGCCGCGCATTCCCACGACGGGGAACATGGTCACGAGGCCACCGAGGACGACCAGACGGATCGTCCCGCGGCGGTGCTGACCATCGGCGGCGAAGTGGTCGAGCTGCCCCTGGGCCAGGTCGAGGAGCCCGTTCAGGAGCCGGCGCCCGTGCTGAGCCTGGACGCCCTGGCGGCGGCCTTCGACAGCATCGGCGGCCCGTCGGCTCCCACTGCCA
Source organism: Arthrobacter sp. Y-9 (assembly GCF_029690065.1). Taxonomy (NCBI): domain Bacteria; kingdom Bacillati; phylum Actinomycetota; class Actinomycetes; order Micrococcales; family Micrococcaceae; genus Arthrobacter; species Arthrobacter sp. Y-9. The sequence continues at coordinate 2,089,016 of NZ_CP121463.1, read as the reverse complement.
CCGCGGCGCCGGCACAGGAAGCCGCACCGGCTCAGGAGCCGGCCGCCGAGCAGGCCGCTCCTGCCGAGGCCCGCGAGGAGAAGGCGCCGGAGGAGAAGGCCCCCGAGGCCAAGCGTCCCGCGCGCCGTCCTCGTGCGTCCCGCCGGGCTCAGAGCGCCGTCGGCGCCTCGGACGTCCAGCAGGTGGAGGTGACCGCGGCTCAGGAGAGCGGGTCGGTCCGCAGGGCATCCGTCCAGGCCGAGCAGTCCCGGGACAAGGGCCCCAGCGGCGAAGAACCGCTGGTGCTCGGCGTCGGGGTCCCGGCATCCGAACTGTAAGGCACCGGCCGCTTTCAGGAGGCCGGAACGGTCACGGACCGTCTGCGGACGGCATGTGACCGATGGAGCACCTCACAGGAGGGGGCGTGGCGAGAGCCACGCCCCCTCCTGTATTACATTGGTGGCACATCCCCGATTGGAGTTCTCCCATGACCCGTGTGCCCGCCTCCTCGCTCCTGCCGGCGCAGGCTCCGCCTCGGCCCCGCGTGCTCAGCATCGCCGGATCCGATCCGGGCGGGGGAGCGGGCATTCAGGCGGATCTCAAGAGCATCGCGGCCAATGGCGGCTACGGCATGGCCGTGATCACCGCGCTGACGGCGCAGAACACGCAGGGCGTCCGAGGGGTGCATGTCCCGCCCGTGGAATTCCTGGCGCAGCAGCTGGAGACGATCAGCGACGACATCACCGTCGACGCCGTGAAGATCGGCATGCTCGGCAACGCCGCGGTGATCGACACGGTCAGCTCGTGGCTGGAGTCGCACCGGCCGCCGGTCGTGGTCCTGGACCCGGTCATGGTGGCCAGCAGCGGAGACCGGCTCCTGGACGCCGAAGCGGAAGCCGCGTTGGAGCGCCTGCTCGGCCTGGCCGACGTCGTGACCCCGAACATCCCCGAACTGGCCGTCCTGCTGGGGGCGAGCCCGGCCTCCGATTGGGAGACGGCCCTGGAGCAGGGCAAGCGGCTTGCCGCGGCCCACGGGCTCGCCGTGCTGGTGAAGGGCGGTCACTTGGACGGCGAGACGGCCTGGGACGCCCTGGTGGACCTGAGCGGCCGCTCGGTCTCCGACGTGACCGTGTTCGAGGGGCCTCGCGTGGAGACCCTGAACACCCACGGAACCGGGTGCTCGCTCTCCTCCGCCGTGGCGACCCTGCTGGGCGCAGGCCTCGACCCGGAGCATGCGGTGCGCCAGGCGAAGTCGTGGCTGCTGGACGCCATCAGGACCTCCTCCGAGCTGCAGGTGGGCCGCGGACACGGTCCGGTCAATCATTTCCACCACGGGGTCCTTCCCGGCGCCCGGAGCCAGGCGGCCTACGCCGAGGATCTCTGGGCCACCGCCGCCACGGACCTGGAGCGGATCCACGCGCTGCCCTTCATCAAGCAGCTGGGAGCGGGGACGCTGGCTGAAGCGGACTTCGCCTACTACCTCGCCCAGGACGCCCTCTACCTGAACGCGTACTCGCGAGTCCTGGCCGCGGCGAGCACCCTGGCGCCGTCGGAGGCAGAGCAGGCGTTCTGGGCCAAAGGCGCCCGGGAATGCCTCGAGGTGGAGGCCGAACTGCACCGCACGTGGCTCGTGGGCCGGGAAGTCAGCCTGACCCAGGGGCCCGAGACGCGTCAGTACGTGGACCACCTGCTCGCGCGCGCCGCGGAGGGGGACTACGCCGTCCTGGTCGCCGCCGTGCTGCCGTGCTACTGGCTCTACGCCGAAGTGGGAGCCACCCTGTTCCGCGCCTTTGAAGAGTCGGGTGCGCCGGACAGCCACCCGTACGCGGTCTGGCTCCGCAGCTACTCGGATCCCGCCTTCGCGGAGTCCACCCGGCAGGCCATCGCCTGGACCGCTCAGGCGGCTCGGCAGGCCAGTCCGGAGCGCTGGGCCTGCATGCAGGAGGCCTTCGCGGTGTCCTCCGGCTTCGAGGTGGACTTCTTTGACGCGCCGCGCCGCAGGGGTCCGCGGAGTGCGTCCGGCATCCGTTAGACTTTAATGTCGGGAAAGGCGCCGCGTGGGATATACCACGCTCGGCGCCCTGTGGACCAGCCTCATTTGCAGCGAGGGTGAGCACTAGCGTAAGCTAGACCTTCGGTGCTAACGCCAACCCATGGGTATTGCGGGAAGATCCTGAAGAGGAATCGCCCGGACTCCTTTATCGGCCCCTTATCGTAGGGTCCGACGGCGCAGAGGCACAGCCAGGACCTTGGAGGATTTTCCTCTGGTCCGGCACGCAAACTTAGTAAGAATCGTCGAGAGAAGTGAGTTCCCAAGTGGTGTACGCGATTGTCCGCGCCGGCGGCCGTCAAGAAAAGGTCTCGGTTGGAGACTTCGTAACCCTGAACCGCGTCGCCGGTGAAGTGGGTGGCACCATCGAGCTGCCTGCCCTCCTGCTGGTGGATGGTGACAAGCTCACCACGAAGGCTGCCGATCTGGCCAAGGTCAAGGTCACTGCCGAGATCCTGGAAGACCTGCGCGGCAAGAAGATCGTCATCCAGAAGTACAAGAACAAGACCGGTTACAAGAAGCGTCAGGGTCACCGTCAGGAACTGACCCGCGTCAAGATCACCGGCATCAAGTAAGACCCTTCACGGGATTACTTCTACCTAGAAGGCAGGCATAAGGCATGGCACATAAGAAGGGCGCGAGTTCCACTCGCAACGGTCGCGATTCGAACGCTCAGTACCTCGGTGTGAAGCGCTTCGGTGGTCAGGTCGTCTCCGCTGGTGAGATCCTGGTCCGCCAGCGTGGCACCCACTTCCACCCCGGCAACGGCGTGGGCCGTGGCAAGGACGACACCCTGTTCGCCCTGACGCCCGGTGCTGTCGAGTTCGGCACCCGCCGTGGACGCCGCGTTGTCAACGTGGTGGCCGCAGCCGCTGAGTGATCAGTCGCACACTTTCGATGGGGCGGGCCTGAGGCCCGCCCCATCGGCGTTTAACATCCGGGCCAGGCCCTGGCCGGGATCATAGAATCATTCTGGAAGCCGCGCGTCGACGCGGATCTTCGACAGCAGAACAAAGGAGAACCAGTGGCGAGCTTTGTGGACCGTGTGGTCCTGCACGTCTCCGGCGGCAATGGGGGACACGGTTGTGTCTCCGTCCATCGGGAGAAGTTCAAGCCACTGGGTGGTCCCGACGGCGGCAACGGCGGCAACGGCGGAGACGTGGTGCTCCGGGTCGATCCACAGGTCACCACGCTCCTCGAGTACCACCACTCACCGCACCGTCACGCCGGCAACGGCGGACCCGGCATGGGTGACTGGCGCGGTGGCAAGGCCGGTGAGACTCTGGTGCTCTCCGTGCCCGAGGGCACGGTCGTCAAGGACCGCGACGGCGCCGTCCTGGCCGACCTCGTGGAGCCCGGCACCGAGTTCATCGCCGCGGCCGGTGGCATCGGCGGGCTGGGCAACTCCTCGCTCGCCTCGCAGCGCCGCAAGGCTCCCGGCTTCGCCCTTCTCGGCATCGAGGGGGAGCAGCGGGACATCGTCCTGGAGCTGAAGTCGATCGCCGACGTCGCGCTGGTCGGGTTCCCGTCCGCCGGCAAGTCGAGCCTCATCGCCGCCATGTCGGCGGCGCGCCCGAAGATCGCCGACTACCCCTTCACCACCCTGGTCCCGAACCTCGGCGTCGTGCAGGCTGGCGATGTCCGGTTCACCATCGCCGACGTGCCCGGCCTGATCGAGGGCGCGAGCGAAGGCAAGGGCCTGGGCCACAACTTCCTCCGTCACGTGGAGCGCTGCGCGGCGATCGTGCATGTGCTGGACTGCGGCTCCCTCGAGTCGGACCGAGACCCCCTGAGCGATCTGGACATCATTGAACGGGAACTCGAGCGCTACGCCGTGGACATGGCGTACGGCGACGGCGAGGTCATCCCGCTCAACGAGCGTCCCCGCATCGTCGCGCTGAACAAGGTGGACCTGCCCGACGGCAAGGACATGGCCGAGTTCGTGCGCCCCGATCTGGAGGCCCGCGGCTACCGCGTCTTCGAAGTGTCCGCCACGAGCCATGAAGGCCTCCGGGCCCTCGGCTTCGCGATGGCCGAGCTGGTCCAGGAGGCGCGCGACCGCATCGCGATCGCCCCGCCGGTGGTCGCTCCGACCGTCCTGCGGCCCCGTGCCGTCAACGAGACCGGCTTCGTCATCCGCCGTGAGGAACGCAATCTGGAGCCGCTGTTCCGCGTCCGTGGCGAGAAGCCCGAGCGCTGGGTCAAGCAGACCGACTTCGAGAACGAGGAGGCCATCGGCTACCTCGCCGACCGCCTGGCGAAGCTCGGCGTGGAGACCGAACTCTTCAAGATGGGCGCCAAGCCCGGCGACACCGTCGTGATCGGCGACGACAACGGCGTCGTGTTCGACTGGGAGCCGACGATGGCCGCGGGAGCCGAGCTGCTCGCGTCGCCGCGTGGCACGGACATCCGTATCGCCGATGCCGAGACCAGCTCGCGTCCGACCCGTGCCCAGAAGCGCGAGGAGCAGCAGGAGCGCCGCGATGCCAAGGCCGCCGCCCGCGCCGAGCTGGAAGCGGAACGCAAGGCCGGCATCTGGACCGAGTCGTCGCAGCGCCGCCGGCAGGACAAGGCCGCCGCCGTCGAACGTGACATCCTTTCCGCCGAAGGCCTGGGTGACGAGGACGAGGCGTGAGCCTCGCGTCGCTCACACAGGAGGGCCGCGCCGTCCTGCGTGACGCCAAGCGCGTGGTGGTCAAGGTGGGCTCGTCCTCGCTGACCAGCATTCAGGGCGGGATCTCCGAGGAATCGGTGCTCGCGCTTGTGGAGGCCCTGGCCGAGCGGCGTAATGGAGGCACTGAGGTCATTCTCGTGTCCTCGGGCGCCATCGCCGCGGGACTGGCGCCGCTGGGTCTGGCGCGCCGTCCCCGCGATCTGGCCACCCAGCAGGCCGCGGCGAGCGTGGGACAGGGCCGGCTCATGTCGCGCTACACCCAGGCGTTCTCCGTGCACGGGATCACCGTGAGCCAGGTGCTGCTCACTGCGGAGGACCTCGTGCGCCGCACGCAGCACGCCAACGCCTTCCGGGCGCTGGACCGGCTGCTCAATCTCGGCGTGGTGCCGATCGTCAATGAGAACGACACCGTGGCCACCCACGAGATCCGCTTCGGTGACAACGACCGGCTCGCCGCGCTCGTGGCCCACCTCGTGCGGGCCGATGCTCTGCTGCTGCTCTCCGACGTCGACTCCGTGTACGACGGTCCGCCGAAGGACGGCGCCCGCCGCATCACCGAGGTCCGCGGCCCGGAGGACCTGGCCGGCGTCGTGGTCGGGAGTGCGGGCAAGGCGGGTGTCGGCACCGGTGGCATGGCCACCAAGGTGCAGGCCGCGAGCATCGCGGCCGGGTCCGGGATCCCCGCGCTCGTGACGTCGACCGCCAACGCCCAGGCCGCACTGCGCGGTGAGGACGTGGGCACGTGGTTCGCCGTGCAGGGGGACCGAAAGCCCATCCGTCTGCTCTGGCTGGCACATCTGGCCACGGCGCGCGGTGAGATCCTGCTCGACGACGGCGCCGTGCGGGCCGTGACGCGGAACAACCGTTCGCTCCTGCCGGCGGGTATCACCGCTGTGCGCGGTCAGTTCGAGGCCGGCGACCCGGTGGACCTGCTGGATCCCGCCGGGGCCGTGGTGGCCCGTGGGCTGGTGAACTACTCCGTGGAGGAGCTCCCGCGGATGCTCGGACGGTCCACCAAGGAGCTGGCGCGCGAGCTGGGCCACGAATATGAACGCGAAGTGGTTCATGTTGACGACCTGGTCGTCCTCTGAGGCGGACACTGGCCTAAACTTGTGGCATGACTGACACCGCTCTTTCCACCGGCCTCGACGACGCGCAGCTGCACGACGTCGAGGCCGCGGTCCACGCGATCGCCGACCGGGCGCGCACCGCGTCCCGCCGGATCGCCCGTGCCACCCGGGCGCGGAAGGACGAAGCGCTGCGGGCCATCGCCGCGGCGCTCCTGGAACACGAGCCACGCATCCTCGCCGCGAACGCGCAGGATGTCGAGCGTGGCCGTGGCAACGGCACCTCCAAGGCCATGCTGGACCGTCTGAGCCTCACCCCTGCGCGCATCCAGGGCCTCGCGGACGCTCTGGAGAACCTCGCCTCCCAGCCGGATCCCGTCGGCACGGTGGTCCGTGGCCAGACGCTGCCCAACGGCCTTCGCCTGCGCCAGATCAACGTGCCCATGGGCGTGGTGGCGGCGATCTACGAGGCCCGTCCCAACGTGACCGTGGACATCGCCGGGCTCGCACTCAAGTCCGGCAACGCCGTGATCCTCCGAGGCGGTTCTGCCGCCGCGAGCACCAATGAGGCGCTCGTAGAGATCCTGCGGGACGCGCTGGATTCCGTCGGCCTGCCCGCGGATGCGATCCAGACCATCGACGCCTACGGCCGGGAGGGCGCGAACGTGCTCATGCGGGCGCGTGGGCGCGTGGACGTGCTGATCCCGCGCGGCGGCCGTGAGCTCATCCAGACCGTGGTGCAGAACTCCGCCGTCCCCGTCATCGAGACGGGCGAAGGGAACGTGCACATCTACATCGACGAGTCGGCGTCCGAGGACATGGCCGTCGAGATCCTCCTCAACGCCAAGACCCAGCGTCCGAGCGTCTGCAACACCGTGGAGACCCTCCTGGTGCACTCGCATTCGACGGTGCTTCCCGCGGTGGCACGTGCCCTGCGCGACGCCGGCGTGCGGCTCCACGTCGACGGCCGGGTGGCGGCGCTGCTGCCCCCGGGTGAGGACGTCTCCGCCGCCACGGACGAGGACTGGGGCACGGAGTACATGGATCTCGACCTCGCGGTCGCGATGGTGGACACCCTGGACGAGGCGCTGGAGCATATCCGCACCTGGAGCACGGGGCACACCGAAGCGATCCTGACCAACGATCTGCGCAATGCGGAGAAGTTCATCGCGGAGATCGATTCCGCCGCGGTGATCGTGAACGCCTCCACCCGCTTCACGGACGGCGGCGAGTTCGGGCTGGGCGCCGAGGTGGGCATCTCCACCCAGAAGCTCCACGCCCGCGGACCCATGGGCCTGGGGGAGCTGACCACCACCAAGTGGATCGTCCAGGGTGAAGGGCAGACCCGCGCCTGAGTGCGGGTAGGATTGAACAACGTCACGGCGGCAGCGTCGCTGGTCGCCCCCGGAGTGATCCGGGAAGAAGCACTGTGAAGGGAACACCATGCTGGCTCAACTGGCCACCACTGTAATCCAGGCATCCGCCGAGGGCGGCCACGAAGAGCTCGCCCCGCTGATCGCCCCGCCGTTCGTGGTGGGTGGCGTCATGATGGCGATCCTGCTGACGCTGCTGTTCATCACGGTGTCCTACAGCAACCTGGGCAACCGTCACGACGCCGTCGAGGAGCACGCGGACCCGCACCGCCAGCACCCCAACAAGCACGATCACAGCCACCAGGGACACTGACATTCCCAGCGGCACCCAGGAGCCGCGCCGTCACCGTCTCGGGGTGATGGGTGGCACCTTTGATCCGATCCACCATGGGCACTTGGTGGCCGCCAGTGAGGTGGCCGCCAAGTTCCATTTGGACGAAGTGGTCTTCGTCCCTACCGGCGAACCCTGGCAGAAGGCCAAGAAGAAGGTCAGCCCCGCCGAACACCGGTACCTCATGACGGTGATCGCCACGGCGTCGAATCCTCGCTTCACCGTCAGCCGTGTCGACATCGACCGTGCGGGTCCGACCTACACGATCGACACGCTCCGGGATCTTCACCGCCTGCGACCGGGCTCCGATCTGTTCTTCATCACGGGCGCGGACGCCATGGCGCAGATCGTCTCCTGGAAGGACTCCGAGGAGCTCTGGAAGCTCGCCCATTTCGTCGGTGTGACCCGGCCCGGGCACGAGCTCGACGCGCTGGGACGCGAGGACGTCAGCCTGCTGGAGGTGCCGGCCATGGCGATCTCCTCCACCGACTGCCGCGCCCGCGTGGCCGACGGAAATCCGGTGTGGTACCTCGTGCCGGACGGTGTTGTGCAGTACATTGCCAAGTACGGCCTCTACGAACGCGATGCGGCATCTTCCGTACCGGGGAACCCTGGCGTGCTGCCATCCGTTCCTTCACGGGGACACTGAAAACTTGAACGGCGGGGCGGGCCTTTCGCGGACACCCCGCACCATTGAACGGAACTGGATGATTAACTGATGAGTCAGGAAGAGCAGCCTTTCCGCACACGTCGAGAACTGCGTGAGGCGCGCGAGCGGGCAACGGTGCAGACCACCGCTGCGGATTCGCCGACTCCTGACGCCCGGCCGGATGAGCAGGCATCGGCCGGCTCAGAGGCACCCGCTGTCCCGGAGGCGCCTGCCGCCGGCGCGCCCGTCCGGACGCCCGGGCCGAGCGCCCGGCCCGCCCCTCCCACGGGACGCACCCGCCGGGTCGCCGAGGGCCCCATCGACGCCCAGCCCGTGCGCTCCGAACGCAGCTCGCAACTACGCGCCAGGGACCGGGCCGCATTGCGTGCCATCAAGGACCTCGCGGAGAAAGAAGAACAGCTCAGCGGCGGCACGCCCACCCGTCGGCAGCGCAGGCTTCAGGAACTGGCCCTGGAGACCACACAGCGGCCCGTGGTGCCGATGCCCACGCCCGCTCAGGACGGAGCGGACCAAGCGGCGTACCAGGGCGGTGAGCGCCCTGCGATGGGCGTGAGCTTCGGCCCGGTTCCCGGCACCGGAGCGGTGCGCGTGGTGACGAAGAGCGCGGGGGAGCCCCTTCCGGAGGACATGAGCCTCGAAGAAGCACTGGCCGAGCGGGAACGTTTCACGGCCCAGGCGCAGGAGTATTTCTCGAAGCTGGCCGAAAATCCCGGTGCCACCCCTGGAGAGGTGGACCAGGACGTCCTCGCCGAGCAGATCGCGATGGCGGAACGCGCGGCGATCCTCAATCAGCGTGCACAGCGCAAGGAACAGCTCGCGCGGGAGGCGGAGAGCGCCAAGGCCGCGCCGAAGCCGTCCTTCGCTCCTGCCACCGCCCATAATCTCGGCACGGTGTCGCGTGAGGAGACGGTCGAGGTGCCCGGCGTGGCGCATCCCGTCATCAAGGCGCCGACCACTCAGGTCCAGATCCCGGTCCCTCAGCGTCTGCCGCGGAAGCCCGAGACGGCCCCGGCCGCCCCCACCACGGGCGAAGAGCCGGCTCCCGACACGGTTCAGGTGCAGCGCGTGCCGGTCGACGGGCAGGCATCGGCCGGGACCGAAGCAGGGGATACGACGACGGCGCAGGGCGAGGCCGCCACGTCGGGTTCCGCGCACCACGGGAAGAAGGGCGGCAAGGGCCGCAAGCCTGGACGACGCGCCCAGCTCCTGGCCCAGGCGGAGGCTCTCGCCAGCGCCGGTGAGGCGGAGGGGGAGCCGGAGGGCGCCGTCGTCGTCCCGGCTGCTGCCGTGGAGACGCAGACGCAGAACCTCGGCAAGGTCTTCACTCCGGCCGTGCCGGTCGCAGCCCCGGTCACGGTGGCGGAGCCGGCGTCGGGCCGGCGGGAACCTGCCGTGAAGGCGTCCCTCGCTCCGGCCGCGGCCTCTCAGGCCGCCCAGAGTGCGGTGGCGGTCGAATCGCGGCCGGTGGCCGCGCGGGACGCGCATGGCCTGGACCCGCTCGATGTCGGAACCGCCGGGGTGCATGTCGCCACCCGGCTGCGGCTGCTCTACTGGGGTGTGCTGGCGCTGGGCGGCGTGGCGCTGGTGGTCGGTGTGATCCTGGCCATCTCCGCCGGTGGCCGCTGAGTGCAGGGACTAGAATTGAACGATGCTGGCATCCGTCCAGCGGCAACTGTGTGTGACAAAGGAGACCTGTGAGCGCTAGCTCTTCCGCGATTGAAACGGCCCGACTGATCGGCAAGGCAGCTGATGACAAGCAGGCCGAGGAGATCCTGGCTCTGGATGTCAGTGAGCGCATGCCGTTCTCGGACATCTTCGTCATCGCCTCCGCCGCGTCTGAACGGCAGGTCAAGTCCATCGCCGACGAGATCGAGGAGCAGCTGATCGCCAGCGGCCGCAAGATCCTCCGTCAGGAAGGCCGTGCCGCCGGCCGATGGATCCTCCTGGACTTCTCCGATGTGATCGTCCACGTCCAGCACGGCGAAGAGCGCGTCTTCTATGCTCTGGAGCGTCTGTGGCAGGACTGCCCCGTGGTGGATCTCGGACTTCCGGAGCACTCCGCCGCCGCATCTGTCGACGACGAGGCGACCGCCTGAGTGACGCCCGGATTTGCTGCTCATCCGGCAGATGGTCTACACTGGATGAGTTGCCCCGGCCGGGAAAGCACGCTGAAACGGCGGGGTGAACAAGTGAATATGGGGGTATGGCGCAGTTGGTAGCGCGTCTGCATGGCATGCAGAAGGTCAGGGGTTCGAATCCCCTTACCTCCACCGATGGAGGGCCGGTCGAAAGACCGGCCCTTCGGCGTTTCCAAGGTCCTAGTCGTTGTGGGGACGGGGACCTGCTTGTTGTTGGGACTGTTCTGAGGACCAGGGCATCGAACTGCTGCTCAGGGGCACCCGGGGCCAGGCGAGGTCGGTCTTGAATTCGCGGCGGGTTTGAATATTCCTCCGCGTTATCAACGCAGCGGTCTGGACAACACGCCTCGGATCATGAATGCTTTTGGCTAGTCGAAACCGGATTTCACCTGGCACGTCGGGCCTCGACGCGTACACGATGTGGAGTATCGGCTGATGGCACCCACCAAGGGATTCAAACTGGGAACATTCCTCTTTGCGCTGCTCTTCATGGTGATAGCTGGCGGCTGGGGTGTGCTGGAAGTCGCGCAAGGATACGGCGCAGGTGCAACCGATCTCAGCAAGTCGATAACGTTGACGGTCACTGCGGTGATGATCGTGCCATTCGTGATCCTGATGTTGATCATTCTTTTCGCTGACAAGATCTTCCGTCGCAGTGGCGAGAAAATGTACTGGATCCTTGGCGGAATCACTTTCGGATGGTTCTTCGTGTCCCTGTACCTCATGCTGATTTTTGGAGTCGGAGGATTCTGACGGCACGTAGCTGACGCCGGATGAGGTGCTGCACTCCGCACTCGACGTTCGGTAGAGGCAGTATTTCCCCTGGTCGATAGGCCTCCAGCATCAGGGTTTCAGCACCACCAATGAAGGGCCGGTCGCGAGACAGCCCCTTCGGCGTTTCCAGGGTCACTGCCCTCTCACGTGGCGCTGGAGGCGTGTTTCCTCCTGGGCGGAAAGACGGTGTGGGAGGCGAAGAAGGCCACGGCCAGCCACCCTGCGAGCATCAGCCAGCCATCGGGCACGTCTTCGGCGTAGTACTCTCCGTCCACGACTCCGGTGTCCAGGTGGTTGAAGAGATACGAGAAGCCGATGAGGGCCAGGCCGGCCAGCGTGCCGACGACCCCAATCCACCAGTGCTGGGCCCACCAGTGGCGTGCTCGCGGCACCAAGCGCAGGTGAAGGCCCGGCAACTCGGTGACCACCAGCGTCAGGGTGGGGGAGACCGACAGTGCGAAAGCCCAGAACAGGATTGAAAGGCCACCGTCGTAGCTTTTCACCAGGCCGGACAGGATGAGGACACCCAGAACCACGAGGAGCACATAAGTGGCCGCCATCTGCCAGATCACGAGCGGCAGCCCGGTGCGGGGCCGTCGGAGGGGCACGAAGTCGTCGAGTGTGGTCACAGGATGCATGGGAACGCCGCCTATCGGCTGGAGCGATTCGCTGGGCATGTGACCACCTCTTCCAGGCCGACCCGACTGCGCCGGCCTCTTCCTGTGAGGATGGCACGGCCGACGGCGGCGGAGCAAGACAGGCGGGGTCTTGCGCAGTGCGCCCCGGCCGCGAAGACTGAAGACATGATCGGACGCCTGAGTGGAATTGTGATCGACTGCCCCGACCCCCGTGCCCTTGCACCCTTCTATGAGGAGTTGCTGGGTGCCTCGAGGGCCTACGACGACGAGGAGTGGGTCTCCCTGGACCTCGGACCGGGGCTCCCCTCCCTGGATCTTCAGAAAACCGAGAAGTTCCATGCCCCGGACTGGACGTCGGGTGACCCGGCGCAGCAGCTGCACTTCGATGTCCGGGTGGACGACTTCGACGAGGGGGAGAAGGCCGTCCTGGCAGCCGGCGCCACCCTCCTGGAGGGATCCGAGGACCATCCGGGATTCCGGGTCTACGCCGACCCGGTGGGACACCCGTTCTGCCTGGTGCGGCCCCGGACCGACGGCTGACCGTCGCGCCCGCATGCCCCCGGATCTGCGGCATGCGGGCGGCTGCTCCTGGGCGGGTGACCGTCAGGCCTGGCCTTTGTCCTTCGCCAGGAGATCCGCCAGTTCGTGAGCCTCGCTGCAGATCAGGAAGCTGACCGTCTCCACTGCATCATCGACCAGTTCAGGGTAAGCGGTCCTGATAGCCAGCTGCGCAGCTTCCTTGACCCTGTTCCATTCCTGCCGCTTCCGTTCGCGACGTTCCCCTTCGCCCCAGCCGGGTGACATGGGCATTCCCGCGGTCGCGTGTTCCGCGACCGCGATCACCTCCAGGACCTGCGGCAGGAGCTCGGGATCGACGGCGGAGGGACGGCGGTCGGGTGACTTCCCGCCCTGGGCGTAACGTCCCGTGTACCTGAGCAGCGCTGCGTCGAGGGGACTGAGCCTGACGCCCCGCTCCGCGCGGCGCTGATCGGCGTCGTACTCCCACATGCGGTCCCAATCGGAGTACTGGGTGGCCGTCTGGGCGGCGTCGAACACTTTCCCGCGTTCGAGCAGTGGAATGTCGGCTCCTTGTGCGACCAGCTGGCGTTTGTCCCACCGGATGCGGCGGAACAGCGCAGTGATCTCCTGGGGTGTTCCGAAGAGGATGGGGTCCAGCAGTGCCGTTGCCGCCCGGGTGTTGAGCGGACCTCGGGTCCCGGCGTCGTAGCAGAGAGGCAGGAAAGCGCTCCACAGCAGCAGATGGCGCGGCAGGTCTTTTTCGAGGGCGGCCAGCTGTCCCTCGGTGAGAGGGATGGTGAATTCGCGGGGATCATGGTTCGCGTTCGCGCCTCCGACGATACGGAGGCTGAGGACCTCTCCCTCGCGGATCGCGGTGGGCATCCAGGGATCTCTGCTGAAGACGACGGCCACGGATTGCTCCTCAGACGGCTGATGTGACGGAAGGTATGGACGATTAAAGCAAGAGGTGCGGCCGATGACCGCACCTCCCCCCAATCCAGCTTCGCTGACAGATCAACCGCTCCCGGTTGGTGGCATCAACAGTTCTCAGTGTATTCCTGTACTCCACGGTAAACAAACCGTTTGGCCGGTTTTGCACAAAATGATCGTATTGTTATCTCTCGGTGATCTTTCCCTCGAATCGAACCGATCATTCGAGGGGCGGGAGGGGCTGCGGCGTCATCGGCGGGGGTGCTGAACAGAGTGATACGGTGTGGGGCAAGAACGTGCCAAGCCGGTCATCCACCAGCCGGGACGCCGCCTTGCCCCTTCTCGGCAGTCAGGTCTTTCATAGAGGCAAGCACTCCTGACCCCACGACGAAAGGTCCACCGCCGCCATGCAACAGCGGGCCATTGAAACCCGGAGTTCCGTGATTGAAGGCGCGTCCAAGGTTTTTGAACGCGCCGGGTACGGCAATGCCAGCCTCAGTGAGATCTCCACGCAATCCGAGGTCACCAAGGGCGCGTTGTACTTTCATTTCAAGTCCAAGGAGGAGATCGCCCTCGCGGTGATCGAAGCCCAGCACGCCCGGTCCCGTGAAGCGGGGGACAAAGTGACTTCGCGCGGTGACAAGGCGTTGCCCACCATCCTGGAATGCTGCCGCGTCTTCGGACAGCAGCTGCTCGACGACGTCGTGGTGCGGGCCGGCATCCGGCTCACCTTTGAAGCCTCCGTGTTCGACGCCGACGTCACGGGGCCGTATCAGGACTGGGCGGAGACCATGACGCAGATGACGGCACAGGGGCAGCGGGAGGGCGACATCAAGGCGGAGGTCGACCCCGCCGACTTCGCCAGGTACCTCGTGGCTTCTTTCACCGGGGTGCAGATGGTCTCCAACGTGCTGACCGGGCGCCAGGACGTCATGGAGCGGATCCGCCAGATGTGGGACTTCATGCTGCCGGCTGTGGCCGTCGACCCTTCGCGGTGGAACACGGAGGAGCTGTTCGCCGCGCGGGCCTAGCGGCGAGGAGTCTCCCGATTGGCGGTCTCCTCGAGAGGCCGCGCGAAGAGAACAGGCCCGAAACGATCAGGGGCGGTGCACCGGAGAACCGGTGCACCGCCCCTGATGCGGGACTGGGGTGATCAGTTGGCCACGAAGTAGAGGCGCTTGTTCACGAACTCGTCCATGCCCAGCGGGCCCAGCTCACGGCCGAAACCGGAGCGCTTGACGCCACCGAACGGCAGCTCTGCGCCCTCACCCGCGGGGGTGTTGACGTTGGCCATGCCGACCTGGAGCTTGTCCGCGATCTGGCGGGCGCGGTTCTCGTCCTTCGCGAACACGGCGCCGCCGAGGCCGAACGGGGTGTTGTTGGCCAGTTCGAGGGCTTCGTCATCGCTCGTGACCTTGTAGACCACGGCCACCGGGCCGAACAGCTCCTCCTGGAAGGCGCGCATGTCCGGGGTGACGCCCGTGAGGACGGCGGGGGAGTAGTACGCGCTGTCGCCCTCGGCCAGAACGCCACCGGCGTGCAGGGTCGCGCCCTTGGCGACGGCGTCCTGCACCTGGGCGTCGAGGTCCTCGGCTGCACGACGCGAGGACATGGGGCCGTAGGAGTTCTCGCCCGGCTCCAGCGGGTCGGCCGGCTTGACGGCCTTGGCCAGCTCGGTCAGCTCGGAGACGAAGTCGTCGAAGATGTCCTCCATGACGATCATGCGCTTGTTGGAGTTGCAGGCCTGACCCGTGTTGTAGATGCGGGTGCCCCACGCGGTGGCGGCTGCTTCCTTGATGTCATCGGAATCCAGGATCACGTACGGGTCGGAGCCTCCGAGTTCCAGCACGGCCTTCTTCAGGGCCTTGCCGGCCTGGGCGCCGATGATGGCGCCGGCACGTTCGGAACCGGTCAGGGAGACGCCCTGGATGCGGGGATCCTCGATGATGGTGGAGACCTGCTCGTGGGTGGCGAAGACGTTGACGTAAGCGCCCTCGGGAACGCCCGCGTCGCGGAAGATCTGCTCGATGGCCAGCGCGGAACGCGGGCAGGACTCGGCGTGCTTCAGCAGCACGGTGTTGCCCAGCACGAGGTTCGGGCCGGCGAAACGGGCCACCTGGTAGTACGGGAAGTTCCACGGCATGATGCCGAGCAGCGGGCCGATCGGCAGCCGCTGGATGACGGCCTTGCCGTCGGCGAGGGTCGGGACCTCCTGGTCCGCGACGAAGGCGGGGCCGTGCTCGGCGTAGTAGCCGACGATCGCGCTGGAGAACTCGGCCTCTTCGATGCCTTCGTGGAACGGCTTGCCCATCTCCGTGGCGGCGATGCGGGCGAGCTCCTCCTTGCGCTCTTCGAACAGTTCGGCGGCGCGCTGCACGACGGCGGCGCGCTCCTCGATGGTCCGGGATCCCCAGTCCTCGTAGGCGGTCTGGGCCTTGGTCAGCGCATCGTGCACCTCAGCATCGGTGGAGAAGGGAAACTCCTCCACGACCTCGCCGGTGGCAGGGTTGGTGACCCGGTAGCCCTGTTTTGTGGTCGTCGCCATTGAACGTGTCCTTTTCGCTTCAGCTACGAGGTCCGGTGGGAACCGGACCTAATTTTCTACACGCATTCATTTTCCACTGGCAGGCGTGGTTCGGCTAGTCCCTGCCGGCGGCGCGGACGCCGTGCCCCACGAGCCTATCCCCACGCGCCCCCTGAATGCGAAGGATTGCGTGGGGCCGGAAACCGTTACCCGCGAGGGGGTGCTGTGACTCCGGCCACAAGGTCTGTTGAGTAAATACTATAGTTCCAGATGATTTATTCCCAAGGCCGGTGCCCGGAAGCCGGTGCGCCGGCTGCTCTGGCCCCGGAGCGGGACAGTTGCTAGCCTGCCAAGTGTCCTGTGAGGACGCTCACGAAGCCGTCCCACCTCAGCCTGGGGCCCGCGGATCGGCACGAACCGGCCCGGGCCCGCATTCCACTCAAGGAGCCGGGTCCATGGAACTCACCGCCACAGCAGCTCTCGTCACCGGAGGGGCCTCCGGCCTCGGAGCGGCCACGGCGGCCGCCCTCGTGGAGCGCGGGGCCCGCGTCTTCGCTCTGGACCTCCCGCAGCAGGTGGAGCGCGTTCCGGCGCCCGACGGCGTGACCTTCATCCCCGCGGACGTGACCGACGCAGAGCAGGTCCGGGCCGCCGTCGAGCAGGCCGGTGCGGAGCTGCCGCTCCGCACCGTGGTGAACTGTGCGGGGATCGCCCCGAGCCGCCGCATCCTCGGCAGGAACGGCGTCCACGACCCCCAGCTGTTCGCCACGGTGCTCAACGTCAACCTCCTCGGGACCTTCACCGTCCTCGCCTATGCGTCGGAGGCCATCGCGGCCACGGCCCCGGACGACGACGGCCAGCGCGGCGTCATCATCAACACCGCCTCCGTCGCCGCCTACGAAGGCCAGATCGGCCAGGTGGCCTACTCCGCGTCGAAGGCCGGCGTCGTGGGCATGACCCTGCCCGCCGCTCGCGACCTGGCGCGGCACGGGATCCGGGTCTGCACCATCGCCCCCGGGATCGTGGACACCCCCATGCTCGCCACGGTGAGCGAGGAGTACCGCGCGGGCCTGGCCGCGAGCGTCCCCTTCCCGCAGCGGCTCTGCCGCCCCGAGGAGTACGCCCGCCTGGTGACCATGATCGTCGAGCACGACTACCTCAACGGCGAGACCATCCGGATGGACGGCGCCCTCAGGATGGCTCCGCAGTAGTTGGCACGGGTTCCGGGGCGGCTCCGCCCCGGAACCCGTGGCTCAGTCCTGAGCGTCCGCCGGCGATTCCCCGCCCGGGCGGGCGTCGCTGAAAATGCTGAGCGGCACATGCACGAGCTGCACGCCTCCGGCAGCGAGAGCCTGCTCGACGGCGGACCGCACCTCCGCCGGGGCGCTCACCGACACCCCGTGGCCGCCGAAGGCCGTGGCGAGAGCAGCCCAGTCCGGCTGGCGCAGTTCGACGCCCACCGGAGGGATCCCACGGTCCGCCTCGTTCTGCTTGATCTCGGCATAGCCGCCGTTGTCGACGCACACGACCACGAGATCCAGGCCCTGCTCCACCGCCGTGGCGAACTCCTGCACCGCGAACATCAGGGCACCATCGCCCACGACGGCCACCACCGGCCGGTCCGGAGCTCCGACCTTGGCCCCGATCGCGGCAGGCAGCCCGTAGCCGAGCGTGGCGTAGGCGGGAGTGTAGAGGAACGAGTGCGGCTCGTCCTGGGGGATGAAGGTGGACGTGCCGAAATAGGTGATCTGTGAGGAGTCGCCGGCGATGATCGTGTCCGCCGGAACCGCGGCCTGGATCTCGCAGGCCAGGGCGGCGAGATCCGGGGCCATCGCCCGGCCGGCGTCCTTCAGCTCGGTGCGGAGCGCGATGAGCCGGGCCGTGAGTCCGGAGCCGCGAGGTTCATGGCCCGTGGTGGCCGTGGCCGCCGCCTCCGAGAGCGCGCTCCGCACCGCCTCGAGCAACTGCGGGAGAACCGCCGCGGTGTGTCCGACCAGCCGGACGTCCGCGGTCAGGTTCGTGTCCATCTGGCGTTCCAGGATGTCCACCCGGATCACGGTGCCACGGGGCGCCACCTCGCCACCCCAGAGTTCGGCCTCGCCCACCTTGGAACCCACGACGAGCAGGACGTCGGCGTCATTGCATAATGCCTGTGCCGCGGGCAGACGGATGTCGGAGCCGAGGGAGAGCGGGTGGGACTCGGGCAGGGCGCCCTTCCCGTTCAGGGTCGTGACCACGGGGGCCGGCAGGGATTCCGCCAAGGCTCGCAGAGCGCCACGGCCGGGCAGCGATCCTCCGCCGGCCAGGATGACCGGGTGGGCTGCCCCGGCGAGCAATCGCGCGGCGGTGGCGACGGCGTCGTCGTCCGCCAAGGAGGGATCCGGCGCGGGGCGTGCGGCGAGGAGCCGCCTGCTCAGCGCGGCAGGGCCTTCGAGGACGTCCAGGGGCACTTCGAGGTGGACCGGGCGCGGACGGGTGCCCCGGAACAGCGCGAAGGCCCGGTGGATGGCCTCCACGGCCTCCTCGGCGGAGGTGGCGCGCAGGCTCCATTCGACGATCGCCCCGGCGGCCGCCGTCGAGTCCTTGGTCTCGTGCAGAGCGCCGCGGTCCGCGAACTCGTCGCCCAGCGCAGGACCGGGGGAGAGCAGGAGGAGGGGGCGGGATTCGCAATAGGCCGTGCCTGCGGCCGAGAGGGCGTTGAGCAGGCCCGGGCCGGAGGTCGTGATGACGACGCCGGGCAACCCGGTCTGCTGCGCCCAGCCGTCCGCGGCGTACCCGGCGCCCTGCTCGTGGCGGCTGGTCACAGGGTGGATGCCCAGGGGCGCCAGGTGCCGGTAGAACTCGAGATTGTGGGTGCCGGGGATGCCGAAGATGGTGTCGATGCCGTAGTTGCTCAGGGTCGTCATGATCGCGAGTCCGGCGTTGGCGTGCGGTCCGGCTTCGATCGGCTGCTGCTCGGGGGAGGTGATGGTGTTCATGTCTCAGTCCTGGGTCGCGTGGTGTGCGGGGAGGGCGGTGGGGGTTCCGGCGAGGAAGCGGCGTCGCCCGTCCACCCAGGTCTGGATGACCTGGATCCGGGCGATCTCCTCCTCGGGGACCGTGAGAGGGTCGGCGGACAGCACCGCGAAGTCGGCCCGCTTGCCGACCGCGAGGGATCCGAGATCGGTCTCCCGGCCGATCGCCCGGGCCGCCGTGAGGGTGTGCGCCTTCAGGGCCTCTTCGCGGCTGATCCGCAGGTCGAGGGAACCGAGCCGGTGGCCGCGTCGGGTGACCCGGGTGACCGCAGCCTGGATGGCTTCGAGGGGCAGAGGATCCGCCACGGGGGCGTCGGAGCTGATGGTGACCGGCACGCCGGCCCGGACGAACTCGCCGAGCGGGTTGAAGCGCTCGCCGGGTGTGCCGATCGCGGCCGTGACCCCTTCGCCCCAGTTGTAGTAGTGCTGCGGCTGGTTGACCGGGTGGATGCCCGCGGCGGCCATCCGGTCGATCTGCTCGGGCGTCGGCAGCCCGCAGTGCTCGATCCGGTGGCGTGCGTCGTCGTCCGGACGGTCCTCCAGGGCCGCCTCGATCGCTCCGATGACCATCTCCAGCGCGGTGGGGGACTGTGCGTGCGTGGCCGTCTGGATGCTCGCGGCGTGAGCCTTGCGGATCAGCTCCCGGTACTCGGCGGGCTCATGATAGAGCTGGCCGGTCCGGCAGGGGTCGCCGACGTAGCCGTCCGGGAAGTACGCGGTCCAGCCGCCCAGCGTCCCGTCCGCGTAGAGCTTGATCCCGGCGAAGCTCAGCATGTCGTTGCCGAAGGCGCCGTGCAGGCCCATCTCCAGTGCGTCATCGAGCAGATGGGACAGCAGGTACATGCTGACGCGGGTCTTCAGGCCGTCGGCTTCGGCGAGGCGGAGGTACATGTCGAACTCGCGACGGGACACTTGCGCGTCGCCGATGGCGGTCACCCCGCCGGCCAGGAACTTCTCCTGAGCGGCCGCGAGCTGGCGGAGGTGCTCCTCCGGCGCGTCGGCGAGGTGGAAGTTCGGGCCGTGATGGCCCACCTTCACGCCGTGCACGCCGGTGAGGACGTTGCAGGCGGCGTCGGACAGCTCGCCCGTCAGCTCGCCGTCGGCGTCCCGGAAGAACTCGCCGCCCGGGGGATTCGAGGTGTCCCGCGTGACGCCGTGGAGCTCCAGGGTGAAGCTGTTCACGACCCCGCCGTGCCCCGACGCGTTCATCAGGTACACCTCGCGGTCGGTGGAGACCTGGTCCAGCTCCTGGCGCGTGGGGTGCCGGCCCTCGACGAGGTTCCGGTGCTCGTAGCCGTACCCGCGGACGGGCCGGCCAGCCGGCAGTCCCCGGGCGGCCTCCTGCAGGAGCGCCACGATCTCGGGAATGGAGCCGGCCTTCTCCGGGCCGCAGTCCACCCACGTCATGAGCTGGCCATACATGAGCGGGTGGGCGTGCGCGTCGATGAAGCCGGGGACGACGACGGCGCCGCCCAGGTCGACGACCTCCGGCTCCGCGGGGCTCAGGGCAGCCGCTGCCGCGAGGCAGTGCTCAAGCGTCCCGGTCGCGGCGATGTCCTGGCCGAAGACGAGGAGGGCCTCCGGCGAGGACCCGTCCTCCAGGGTGTGGAACGTGGCGTGGTGGAGCACCACCGGGTGGGCCTGGGAGGCGGGCCGGTGGAACGTGGTGAGGGTGCGCATGGTGGGCTTTCGGTCGATGAGGCGAAGGGTGGGACAGTGGTCCGTGACGGCAGGCGCCGGGTGCGGGGATCCCGGGGCTGGGGCAAGGTTCCGCGTCAGCGGACTTCCGTCAGAGGACTTTCGAGAGGAAGGACCGGGTGCGTTCGTGCTGCGGGTTCAGGAGGACGTCGTCCGGGAGGCCCTGCTCCACGATCACGCCGCCGTCCATGAAGACCACGACGTCCGCCACTTCCCGGGCGAACCCCATCTCGTGGGTCACCACGATCATGGTCATGCCGCTCGCGGCCAGCTGCTTCATCACGTCGAGCACTTCGCCCACCAGCTCGGGGTCCAGGGCCGACGTGGGTTCGTCGAACAGCATGAGGTCCGGCTTCATGGCGAGGGCCCGGGCGATCGCCACCCGCTGCTGCTGACCGCCGGAGAGCTGGGACGGGTAGTTGTTGGCACGCTCGGCCAGACCGACTTTGGCCAGGAGTTCCCTGGCTTCGCTCTCGGCCTGGGCCTTGGGCGTCTTGAGGAGCTTGGTGGGGCCGAACATCACGTTCTCCAGGGCCGTCATATGCCCGAAGAGGTTGAAGCTCTGGAACACCATGCCGATGCGGGAGCGGCGCCGGTCGATCTCGGCGTCGGACGCCTCGACCAGTCGGTCTCCATGCACGTTGTAGCCGATCATCTGGTCGTTGACCAGGATGGCGCCGGCGGTGGTGACCTCGAGGTGGTTCACGCAGCGCAGCAGCGTGGACTTGCCGGAGCCGGACGGGCCGATCAGGCACACGACCTGCTGCGGTTCCACCCGGAAATCGATCCCCTTGAGGACCTCCACGGGCCCGAAGCTCTTATGGACATTGAGGAACTCGACGGTAGCCATCAGCGGGCCTCCTTCTTGGCGGGCTTGGCCGGGCGGGCGGTGCCCTTGGAGTACTTCTTCTCGAGCCGCGACTGGAACCAGCTCAGGACACTCGTCAGGGCGATGTACCAGATGCTGGCCACGATCAGCAGGGGGATCTGCTTGAGGTTCTGGGCGTAGATCTGCTGGGCGTTGTAGAGCAGATCACCGACGCCGATCACGATCACCAAGGACGTGGTCTTGAGCATCGAGATCACGTTGTTGCCGATCGGCGGGATGATCACCTTCATGGACTGGGGGATCACCACGTACCAGAGGGTCTTCAGGTGGCTGAAGCCCATGGAGCGGCTGGCCTCGGTCTGACCGGCGGGAACGCTGAGCAGACCGGCCCGGATGATCTCCGCGGTGTACGCGGCCTCGTTCAGACCGAGGCCCAGGATGGCCGCGCCCATCAGGGAGATGACGTCATTGGTGTTCCACTCCACGAAGTTCGGTCCGATGAACGGGATGCCGATGCCGATGGTGGGGAACAGGGCCGCGGCGAAACCCCAGAAGAGGAGCTGGACGAGCAGCGGTGTGCCGCGGAAGAACCAGATGTAGGCGCCGGCCACACCGGAGATGAGCCGGTTGGGGCTCATCCGCATGACGGCGAGAACCATCCCGACCGCGAAGCCGATGACCTCGGCGATGACGGTCAGCTCCAGGGTCAGGAGCAGGCCGGCGAGAATGCGCGTGTCGAAGAGATACTTGCCGACGGTCGGCCAGCCGAAGCCGGGGTTGGTCAGCAGGGTGCCCACCATCAGGACGAGCAGGAAGGCGATCACGATGACGGAGATCACCTGGCCCGGGCGCCGTCGTTTCAGGACGGGGAGGCCGGACATGGCCAGGTAGTCGATCCGGCCGTGGTCTACGGTCACGGCTCCGGGGCTGGAAGGGGTCACGGGGTGCTCCTGGGTTCGGCGCGCGGGCTACTTGACGGGGTTGATCTCAGAGGCCGGGATCGCGGAGGCGGACATGCCCCAGGCCGAGAGGATCTTCTGGTACGTGCCGTCCGCCATGAGGGAGCCGAGAGCCTTCTGAAACGCCTTGGCGAGGGCGGAGTCCGCCTTATTGGTGATCACACCCGTGAGCGCAGGTTCCACGAGGATGCTGTCCACGGCGGAGAACACGTCCGGCTGCAGCTGCGAGTAGTACGCCACGAGGGCGTTGTCGGCAGCCATGGCCTGGGCGCGGCCCGTGGAGACGGCCTGGTTCACATTGTCCTGCTGGGGGAGGATCAGGGCTGTGATCTGGCCCTTGCCGGCATCCGCGCACTGCTTCTGGAAGGCGGGCAGGACGGACAGTGCCTGGGTGGTGCCGGTCTGCGCCGCGACAGTCTTGCCGCACAGGTCCTCCACCTTCTGGATGCCGGAGGTGTTGCCCTTCTTCACCATGACGGACGTGCCGCCCTTCATGTAGCTGACCATGTCCACCTGCGCTGCGCGGTCGGCGGTGATGGAGAAGGCGGCCCAGGACGCGTCGTAGCGCTTGGCCTGGATGCCCGCGATGATGCCGTTGAAGTCGCCCTTGCTGAAGTCCGCCTTCAGGCCCATCTTCTTGCCGACCGCGACGGCGAGGTCCGGCTCCAGGCCCACGAAGGCGCCGTTGCTGTCGGTGAAGGTGATGGGGGCGTAGGTGGGGTCGGTGACGAGGCTGAGGGCGCCCTTCTGCTTGAGGGTCGCCGGGACGAGGGCTTCTACGGCCGGATCGGCCTGCACGGCCTCCGCGGCGGCGCGGCCGCCCGCGCCGACTCCGCCGGGGGCGTTGGCGCCGGAGGCTCCCGGGGTGCCCGCCGCCGTCGGGGTCTCGGTGTTGGTGCAGGCTGCGGTGCCGGCGACGAGCACGAGGGCGGTCAGGGTGAGAGCAGTGCGGCGTGCCAGGTGGCCGGCGGTCTTCTTCTGGGTGATCTTCTTCGGGGCGATCTTTTTCATGGGTCTTCCTTGGCGGCTGGGTGGGGAGGCAGCTGGGGTTGCTGTTGAAAACTTCAATAAGTTCAACTTATTATTTGAGTGATGCGAGTCACTGTCAAGGGCGATCCGCTAGCGTTCTGAATGTCACTGCAATCCGTCAGGAGGAAGTCCATGGGCACCGTGGTGCGTCGCAGGAGCAATGCCGTCACCGAGGAGGCCATCGCCGAACGGCGGGTCGAAATCCTTCGCTCCACTGCGTCCGTGATCGTGGATTCCGGCCTGTCCGGCTGTTCCTTCGGGGCGGTGTCGGATGCCACGGGATTCAGCGTGGGCATGATCCAGCACTACTTCCGCACCAGAGACAAACTGATCGAGGCCTGCGTGGAGCACCGCATGGAGGAGTCCGAGGCCGAATGGCGACAGATCGCTTCTCGGCACGGCGGAGCGGACGCCGCCCGCAAGCTCCGCGGCCTGATCGACTACGCCGTCATGGGGGAGAAGGACTTCACCGACGCGTGGGGCTTCTGGTTCGAGCTCTATGCCGCGGCGCGTCTGGACGTCGCCTTGGCGGAGAAGGTCAACGATCGGCTGCGCTATTGGCAGCGCCTCTTCACCGAGGCGATTCAGGACGCCCTCGACTCCGGCCAGGCGGTCACCGAACGATCCGTGGAGGACGTCGTCAACACGGTCCTGGGTCTCACCGACGGACTCGCCTTCCAGGCGATCAACGGCACCTTCGGTATGACGGCGCCCCGCATGCACACGATCCTCCACAGCTTCGTCGAATCCGAACTGAAACTCCCGCGCGGCGCTGACACGGCCGCCGTCGACTACCACTGAAATCAGGCCAGACCGGCGACGACGCCGGTGCCGCTCCCACCATGAATGAGGCGACCATGAGCACTACCCCCACCTTCCTCCAGCCCGCCGCCCGTGCGGCCGGCTACCGCCCCTCTCCGGTACGCGACTTCTGGGAGGTCTCGATGCAGCCGGGCGTGATCTCGCTGGCCGGCGGCAACCCGGATCTCACCGTCCTTCCTCTTGCGGAGATGGGAGCCGCGGCCTCGCGGATCGTCACGGAGCGAGGCATGGAAGCGCTCCAGTACGGTTCGGGCACCGGAACGCAGGGCGCGCGCGACGCCGTCGTGCAGGTCATGGCGGCGGAAGGCATCCCGGTGGACGCGGACAGCGTCCAGATCACCGCGGGCTCGCAGATGGCCCTGGAACTGGTCATCAAGCTGCTGTGCGATCCGGGCGATGTGATCCTGGCCGAGGGGCCCACCTATGTGGGTGCGCTCGGCGTGTTCGCGGGTCTGCAGGTGGACGTGGAGCACGTCGCCATGGACCAGGACGGCCTGCGGCCCGACGCCCTCGAGGAGACGATCGCCCGGCTGCGCTCGCAGGGGCGCACGGTCAAGGCGCTCTACACGATCCCGAACTTCCACAACCCCACCGGGATCACGCTCTCGGCCGAGCGGCGCCCACAGGTGGTCGAGGTGTGCCGCCGCGCCGGGGTGCCGATCATCGAGGACAATCCCTACGGCCTGCTGTCCTTCGACGGCGAGGTCCAGCAGAGCATGCAGCAGCTCGATCCGGAGAACGTCATCTACCTCGGATCGTTCTCCAAGATCGTGGCGCCTGGTCTCCGGGTGGGCTGGGCCGTGGCGCCCGAACCGCTCCGCCGTCCGCTGCAGCTCGCCTCCGAAGCCACGACCATCTGCGCCTCGGTGCTGAGCCAGGCGCTCATCGAAGAGTACGTGCTGGGTCATGGCTGGCAGGCGGCGCTCACGACGGCGCGTGGCCTGTACCGCGGCCGGGCCACCGCGGTGCGGGAGGCCTTGGAGGAGCACATGCCGGCGGGGACGCGCTGGAGCGTGCCGCGCGGCGGCTTCTTCACCTGGCTGGATCTGCCCGAGGGAGTCTCCTGCCACACGGTGCTGGATGCCGCGATCGATGCCAAGGTGGTCTTCGTTCCGGGGACCGCGTTCTACGACGGTCCGGACTTCGGCGCCGGGGCGCCGGGCCTCTCTCAGCTGCGGCTGGCGTTCTCGCTGGAGGACGAGGAGACCCTGCGAGAGGGCGTGAAGCGCCTGGGAGGCGCCATCGCCGGTCGGTGAGCCGAAGCAAGCATGAAAAGGAGAGGGCCGGCCGTCGCGCAGCGCGGCCGGCCCTTACGCGGCGTCGCGAACCTGAGCGCGGTGCGGCGGGCGGTCCTGCCCGGATAAAATCTGACGGTGAGTGAAACCCTGCCTTCCTGCCCCGAGTGCTCCAGCGAGTACACCTACGAGATGGGCGCGCTCCTCGTGTGCCCGGAATGCGCCCACGAATGGGAGTCCACGTCCACCGAGGAGGCCGCGGAGAAGGTCATCAAGGACGCCGTCGGCAATGTGCTCGCCGACGGCGACACCGTCACCATCGTCAAGGACCTGAAGGTCAAGGGCAGCCCCACGGCGATCAAGGTGGGAACCAAGGTGCGGAACATCCGGCTGATCGACGGCGTGGGGGATCACGACATCGACTGCAAGGTGGACGGTTTCGGGCCCATGCAGCTCAAGTCCAGCGTGGTCAAGAAGGTCTGATCCGGATCGGTCTGCGCTCCCGCGGCGTAGGCTGACACTGAGCGCTCTGAGGCAGAGCAGCGGGACACGGCGCACCAGGAGACAGTGCGCCCGGACACAGTGCACCACGTAGTCCACGAGCGACAGGAGACGCGATGACCGCAACCACCGAGACGACCACCGTGGCCGGGCTCCTGGAGGAACTCGCCGCACTGGATGACCCGCGGGCCCGTGAGGTCAATCTCCGGCATGGTGACGATCATGGCGTGAATCTCGGCAAATTGCGGGCCATCGCCAAACGTCTGAAGACCCAGCAAGACCTCGCCCGCGAACTCTGGGCCACAGACGACACCGCGGCCAGGCTGCTGTCCCTGCTGATCTGCCGTCCCAAGGATTTCAGCCGCGACGAACTCGATACCATGCTGCGCGAAGCCCGTGCCCCCAAGGTGCAGGACTGGCTGGTGAACTACGTCGTCAAGAAGTCCCCGCACACCGAGGACCTGCGGCTCCTCTGGTTCGCGGACGAGGACCCCGTGGTGGCGAGTGCGGGATGGATGCTTACGGTCGACCGGGTCGCCAAGAAGCCCGAGGGCCTGGACCTTGATGGCCTCCTGGACACGATCGAGGCCCGCATGAAGGACGCGCCGGAGCGCCTGCAGTGGGCGATGAATCACTGTCTCGCGCAGATCGGCATCGAACACCCTTCCCTGCGGGCCCGTGCCCTGGAGATCGGGGAGCGGCTCGAAGTCCTCAAGGACTATCCCACGCCGCCGGGCTGCACCTCGCCCTTCGCCCCGGTGTGGATCACTGAGATGGTGCGCCGCAAGGAAGGCTGAGGCCCGCCGACGTCGTCTCCGATTCTCACTACGGGCCCGGCGATGTGACTCCAAGTCATGGTCACTGCGGACAAGGTTGTCAGCAAGACGGCTGGGGAGGGGAAGAAAGCCGATAGCAGTGAGGTGGACCGGAACACTCCAGCGCCAAGGTCCCACCCCACAGACCCGGCCGCACTGGGGAGGGCGTGCCGCGCTGAAAGGGCCCGGAACCTCCATGGTTCCGGGCCCTTTCGGCGTTGTGAGGGTGTCCCGCAACGAAAAGACCCCCGGCTTCGTGGACCACCCACGGAAATTTCCGTGGGTCTCCCACCAAGCCGGGGGTCGGACCGCTGGAGAATCAGATGCGCACGAGCATCTTGCCGGTGTTGGCGCCGCGCATCATCGAGAGGAACGCCTCGACGGTGTTCTCGACGCCGTCCACGATCGTCTCGTCATAGCTGATGAGGCCCTCGCTGAACCAGCCGTTCATCCGCTCGGAGAACTCCTGGCCGAGATGCAGGTAGGAGCCGAGGGTGAAGCCCTGGAGCCGCAGACCGCGAGTGATCAGATTGGCCATGTTGTCCGGACCCGGCGTGCGGTCCGTGGTGTTGTACGCCGAGATCGCGCCGCAGAGGGCCGCGCGACCGCCGTCGTTGAACGCGTCCAGCGCGGCTTCGAGGTGGTCCCCGCCGACGTTGTCGAAGTAGACGTCGATGCCCTCCGGAGCGGCGGCCGCGAGGAGTTCGCGCACGTCGCCGTCCTTGTAGTTGAAGGCGGCGTCGTAGCCGTACTTCTCGGTCAGCAGCGCGACCTTCTCGGGGGAACCGGCGGAGCCGATGACGCGCTTGGCGCCCAGGAGCTTCGCGATCTGGCCGGCAGCCGTGCCGACGGCGCCGGCTGCGCCGGAGATGAAGACGGTCTCGCCTTCCTTGAGGTTCGCGATCTCGGTGAGGCCCACGTAGGCGGTGAGGCCGGTCATGCCGAGGATGTGCAGACGCAGGGAGAGGGGCACGCCCGGGATCTCGGGAACGGCGCGGAAGGTCTCGGCGGCGTCCTGGACGCCGTCCATCCAGCCATGCTGGTGCAACACCACCGTGCCGACGGGCAGATCCTCGGAAGCGGACTCCACCACGCGGCCGATGGCACCACCCGCGATCGCCTCACCCAGGGGATACGGGGCTACGTAGCTGCGGGTGTCGTTCATCCGGCCGCGCATGTACGGGTCCACGGAGATGAACTCATTGCGGACGCGGACCTGACCGGGGGCGAGCGCGGGGTGGGAGACGGTCGCGGTGGTGAAGTCCTCCGGCACGGGCCAGCCTTCGGGGCGGCGTGCGAGCTGGATCTCGGTGGTGGTGAAGTCAGTCATGGGGTTCCTTCCGGGTCAGAGGGTGATGCCGAGAATGAGGGAGATGACGCCAAGCGCGGGGATCACGCCCTGCTTGAGCGCTGCGGATGCCTTCTCCGGGCTGGAGAGCAGGAGCACCAGGCTGGCGGCGACCATCGAGCCGGCGCCAGTGAAGACGAGGGTGCTGCCGACGGCGGGCTGGCCGGCGGCCACGAGGATGATGCCGAGCAGGACGGCGATCGCCAGGAAGAGGTTGTAGAAGCCCTGGTTGAAGGCCAGCTCACGAGTGGCGGCGGCTTCCGTCTCGCTGGTGCCGAACACGGCACGCGCCCGCGGCGAAGTCCAGGCGAAGGATTCCATCCAGAAGATGAAGACGTGCACGAGCGCGGCGATGCCGCTGAGGATGAGGCCGACGACGGCGAGGACGGTCATGTCAGGCCACCGCGAGTTCGACGTCGATGTTGCCGCGCGTCGCGTTGGAGTACGGGCAGACCTGGTGGGCCTTCTCGATCAGTTCCTGAGCCTGCTCGCGCGGGAGGGCGGGCAGGTCGACCTCAAGACGGACGGAGAGGCCGTAGCCGCCGTTGTCGAGGGAGTGCAGGGAGACGTCGGCGACGACCTCCGACTCCCCGGCGTCGAGCTTGGCCTGCGCGGCGACCAGCTTGAGTGCCGAGTGGAAGCAGGCGGCGTAGCCGGCGGCGAAGAGCTGCTCCGGGTTGGTGGCCCCGCCGGCGCCGCCGAGTTCCTTCGGGGTGCGGACCGGAGCGTCGAGGAGACCGTCGGAAGACTGGATGTGGCCGTTGCGGCCATCTCCATGGGCGACGGCGGTGGCGGTGTAGAGAGCTTTTGTAGTCATGTACGCAACTATATTGTGCAAAATACAAATGCGCAATCTAGAATGGAGGCATGTCCTACGAACAACTCGACCTCGACGCGCAGCTCTGCTTCCCGCTGCACGCGGCATCGCGCGCCGTGACGCGCGCCTATGGGGAGCTGCTGGCCGAATCGGGCCTCACCTACCCGCAGTATCTGGTGATGCTCGCGCTGTGGAAGGCGGAGGGTTCGCTGAGCGTCGGCGAGCTGGGGGAGCGGCTGCGGCTCGACAGCGGCACCCTCACGCCGCTGCTCAAGCGTCTCGAGACGGCGGGAAGGTTGACTCGTCACCGCTCGCCGGAGGATGAACGGCGGGTGCTGGTCTCCCTGACCCCTGAGGGACTGGCCCTCCGCGAGGTGGTCGCGGAGGTGCCTGGCCGCCTGGGGGAGATCGTGGGACTCGACCGGGAGGATGCCGAGAAGCTGAAGAGCCTGCTGACCACCGTGATGAGCTCCCTCGACGGGCACCGCTGAGGGGTGGGGCGGCGCGCGTTTCGGGGAATGGAAACGCAGGTCAGGCCTCGATTTGGGCGATCCGCCACCGGTGGTCTAAGCTATATGAGTCGCAGCGGCGGGGAATGATTTCCCGGCGAGGTGGACAAGTGAATATGGGGGTATGGCGCAGTTGGTAGCGCGTCTGCATGGCATGCAGAAGGTCAGGGGTTCGAATCCCCTTACCTCCACAGATGAAGGGCCGGTCGAGAGACCGGCCCTTCGGCGTTCCCGAGGTGTGGTCGATTGCCGCGCCGAGCCTCGCTGACGTGCCCCGCCGTTGCGGTGACATGCCTGGCCGCGACTTCGCCGACCGTCGTCGCGCCTTGTCAGATCTTGGCGGCTCAGACCCTGGCGGCAGGGGCGGCGGTCGCCATGAGCTGATCGAAGGCCAGTTCAGCCGTTCGCCGGGCGAGCTCGTCCGTGAGGCCCGCGCCCACCGGCAGCAACGCTTTGGTGAGGAGCGGGCTCAGCAGAAGGTCACAGATCCAGTCGAGGTCGATCTGCTCGGCCTCCAGCTCTCCGCGGACGACCGCCCGGTTGAGCACGGCCTGCACATTGCCGCGCCGTGGGGCGATGAACTGTGTGAGATACAGGACGCGGATCGACTCGTCGATCCGGATCGTCTCCAGCAGGCCTGGGAGGTTGTTCCGGAGCAGCGGGTCCGCGAACATGGCGACTTCCTGTCGCTGCAGGCGGAGGAGGTCGGTGCTGAGTGCCCCCGTGTCGTCGATTTCATTCACACCGAACCGGTGCTGAATGACGTCGAACGCGAGATGTCCGACGTTACGGTACCTGCGATAAAACGTCGGCCTCGTGGTGCCGACTTCAGCGACCAGACCGTCCACGGTGAGGCTCGAATAACCGGAGCTCTGCATGATGCGTTCGGCGGCCTTTCGGAGCGCTTCGCTGACATCAGAAGAAAGCGGCCGGCCTCGTTTGGTTGCCATGCGGCCAGTCTACCAAGCCGCTTGGATCGCGGATTCTGGCGCCCCTGCGGTGAATTAATATAGGGATGGCGCTGTAACGCAACTCTGCGCGGTGAAGGAGAAGTCGTGGGGGAGAAGCCTGGCGGATCGAGTCTCGACGACGAACTCGGTCCCGCGGAAGACCGGTACTTCGGTGGCGGGTATCGCCAGGTGGAGCACGAACTGACGGAGGCGGACGACGGCGACGGCAGCCGGTGGCGGGGCCGGGTCACCTATCCGGCGCGCTGGTCGCTCGGGCCTGACGGGCGTTCGCGCCGACCTCACCTGAGCTCGGTGGACGCTGTGGTGCTCCCGATGGCGGCGCTCGCCACGAACCCCGCACGGTGGGCCGCGGCGGCCCCTGCTGATGCGCGGTTCTGGATCCGCAGGGTGAAGATCCGGGCGGGGAGCGAGCCGTGGAGCCGGTTGGCGGATGTGCCGGTCACACTCGAGATGGGCAGGCGCTCGGTGGAGGGCCAGGCCCTTGAATGGTGCTCCGCCCGGGTGGGGAACATGACGGTCGAACTGGGACTCGCGGTGGCCGGGATGAGGTCATCGGCCGGCGTCCTGGCAATCGGCGATCTGGAGTACAAGAGCCACTCGATCGCGTCCTCGGTGGAGGCTTTCGACGGTGCAAGCGGCGGACTCAGGTCCCGGCATCTCCTCGCGATCGGTCCGGCGTCCGACCCCGGCGCGGAGCAGGCGTCCGCGATCGACTTCCTCGTCACGATGGGCCAACTGGCCCAGGCGCTGGTGTACCGGACCGATGCGACGGACCGCGGCGGCGTCGAGAATCTCTGGATGCGGACGATGACAATCGCCATTCACGGTCACCGGCCCATCGCCCCCGGCGCCTTCGACGCCGTCACGACCCTCGACCGGCAGGGTGGCGTGGTGATCGACGGACGGCGGCTGCGGACGCTGCGGGTCCGGTCCCTGGCGTCGGTCGGCGTCGAGGGCGTCGCGGATCTGGCGTATTTCACAGAAGGATGAGGCATCAGCATGATTTCGGACCCAGATCGCCGGCAGGAAATCCTTGCTGCCGCGGCGTCGTTGCTCGTCTCCACGCCCCTGGCGGACGTGACCCTGGACGACGTGGCCCAGGCGCTGCGGGAACCGGTCCGGGACGTGGGTCGCCACTTCGGGTCCGTTCGTGAGATCGGTGCGGCCATTCTGGACGCCGAGGGCGACAGCATGCGGGAGGCTCAGCGCGTCGGCGCGGCTGCCGGAAGCGATCCGCTCGCGGTTCTCCAGGCGACGTTTCGCGCGGTGGCCGTGAACATCAGCTCGCGGCCGATCGTCCGTGCGGGCATCAGAATCGCGCAGGAGTCCCGGCATCTCTATCCCGAGCGCCGCATCGACCCTTTCCGCACCTGGAAGGCCTTCGTGGTCGGCCAACTGGAACTGGCGAAATCGGCGGGTCGCCTCCGTCCCGGAGTCGAGTGCGAGTCCGCGGCCTGGCTGATCGTGTCCTCGGGACTCGGGACGAAGGAGCTGGTGGCTTTCACCGGGCGATGGGATGAGCTGCCCCAGCTCATGGCGGACACGATCGGTCAGATCGTCGCCCTGCTCGAAGCCGACGGTGAGCCGGCCTGTGGCAAGGCCTGACCTGCGCGTTCTCCAGGAGCGGGCGGCCGACGAGCTCCGTCATCATTTGTTTCACGACGTTCGCAGATTACGGCAGGTGGTGTAACGTAAAGGCGTTGAGACGGTGACGTCTCGCGAGCACCTGATGGGGGAGACCCCTCGGTGGGAGGAGCGCGCACCCGCTACATCGGGTTCACCTTCATGTCATTGGGGGCTTGAAGGTGGCCACGGCGGCCTTTTGTTCTGGGGGGCAAGGCCGACGGGGACGGTCGCGCGAAGGTGCGCAGGACGCGGAGCCGTTTCGCGATGGATCGCCTGCGCCATCTCCCCGCCGCTGGGATTCAGGCTCTTGGTGCTTGGAGGGCTGCTGATCGGGCGCGGGTGTCATGCCGATCCGGTCAGCAGCCCAAGCCCGGCTCGCAGTGCCGCCCGGCCAGATGCTCGAGCGGTCCCCGCCTGGAGCGCCGGCTGTTCCTGTTCAGAGAAGCTCCTCCTCCTGGCCGGCCTCGTCCTGACACTCGTCGGCGCGATCTGCCTCCTGGTCACAGCGGCGATGCGTCGTCGGGCGGCCTCGGGATCCTGAGCCCCGCAGTCCCCGGGAACTGACAGTCAGGCGCCGGTGTTCGACGGCGGCCGCCCACCTCTTCCCACGCAGCCCCGCCGTCGCCGGGACATCCTTTTCTGAAGCGTTGTCAGCGGCAAGTGTAAACGCTTACAATCTCTTTCGGCGCTGACTCCATCGCGCCGGAAAAGTGCACCATGAAAGGGTTGAGGCCGTGTTCCTTGACTGAGCGCAACCGCGCGACCATCCGGGACGTCGCCCTGCTGTCCAGTCTGTCCATCTGCACCGTCTCGCGGGCTCTGCGGGGACTCCCGAACGTCTCCGAGGACGCCCAGCGACGTGTCGAGGATGCGGCCGCCAAACTCGGATACCGCGCGTCGTCCGCCGCGGCTCGACTGGCCGGCGGCAGAACGGGATCCGTGGCGATCATCGTCCCAACGGCCACCACCTGGTTCTTCGCGCAGGCCGTCGAAGCGGCCGAAGAGGTGTTCGCCGACAGCGGGCTCGACTCCGTGCTCATCAGCCTGCGGGGACGCGCCGATGTCCGGAAGAGGATCTTCGGCGATCTGGACGCTCTGGCTCAGCGTGTCGACGGGGTCCTGCTCCTCGGCGTCGACCTCGACGGCGAAGAGGTGGAGGCTCTCGCGTCCTCACCTCTGGAGGTGGCGAGCATGGGACTGAGCGGCGTACCGTGGGACACCGTAGGGATCGATGATGTCCAGGCGGCTCACCGTGCGACCAGCCACCTCCTCGGCCTCGGCCATGGGGATTTCGCCATCCTGGCAGCCGGCGAGGACGACCGTGGAACCGTCAGCACCGCGGGTGACCGCTTGCGAGGGTTCAGCCAGGCCCTGGCGGAGCACCATCTCGAAGTCCACCCTGACCGCATCATCAAGGAACCGTCCAGCATCGAAGGCGGGTACCGGGCCATGACCGAATTGATCGATAACCGCGGCCTTCCCGAGGCCGTGTTCGCGGCCTGCGATGAGGCCGCCTTCGGAGCGCTCAAGGCGCTCCGCGAGCACGGGCTGTCCGCGCCGAAGGACGTCTCGCTCATCGCGATCGACGATCATCCGATGAGCACGGTCCTCGGACTCACGACCGTCGCCCAGCCCGTGGCGGACCAGGCGGCCTTCGCCGCCGACCTGCTCGCCGAGAGGCTTCGCGGCGCGGGCGGGGCACCCCAGGACCACCGCCTGCCCGTCGCCCTGATCGAACGCAAGACCACCCGCCGCCCCCGGCGTCAACCCTGAGGACTCCCCATGACCACATCACTGAACACGTCGATCTGGGACGGCACCGAGGCGCTCCTGTTCGACCTCGACGGCGTGCTGACCCCCACCGCGCTCGCCCATGAGCAGGCGTGGCGCACCTTGTTCGAGGACGTGCTCGCCGTCGAAGGCGTCGGGCCGGCGTACACGGACGCCGACTACTACGCCCACATCGACGGGCGGCCGCGCTACGACGGCGTCCGCGAATTCCTGGCCTCCCGGGGTCTCACCCTTCCCGAGGGGCAGGACGACGACGCGCCGACCGAGCGCACCGTCCGCGGCCTCGGCAACCTCAAGAACCGGCTGTTCGCGCAGATCATCGAGGACGGCATCGACCCGTACCCCGGTTCGTCCCGCTTCGTGGCCGCGGCCCGGGAGCGCGGCGTGAAGCTCGCGGTCGTCTCATCGTCCCGCAACGCGCCGGCCGTGCTCGAGGCGGCGGGAATGGCGGATCTGTTCCCCATCGTGGTGGACGGCAACGTCGCGGCCCGCGAGGGGCTGCCCGGCAAGCCGCATCCGGCCACGTTCCTGAGAGCCGCCGAGCTGCTCGGGGTCGACCCTGCCGCCGCCACGGTGGTGGAGGACGCCGTCTCCGGAGTCGAGGCCGGAGCGGCCGGCGGGTTCCGCGCCGTGATCGGCGTCGACCGTGGAGCGGGGGAGGACGTCCTGCGCTCCGCCGGCGCCACGCTCGTGGTGTCCGACCTCGACGAGCTGCTCCCGGCCTGACCCTCAGGCACCCCACCCCCCCACACTCCGCCGGGACTCTTCCCCCAGGTCCCGGCGCCCCCCGATCGATCCAGCGTCCGAAAGCCTTCCCATGTCACTGATCTCCGCTGACCGCACCCGATTCCCCGCACAGCCCTGGGCCCTGCTCGAGACCTCCTACGCCCCCGGTTCGGAGGGCGCCCTGGAGACCGTCTTCGCCCTCGGCAACGGTCATCTCGGGGTGCGCGGCGCCCATGCTTCCGCCGCCGACGCCTTCCTGCCGGGAAGCTTCATCAACGGCTTCCACGAGACATTCGACATCCGCCATGCCGAAAACGCCTACGGCTTCGCCAAGCAGGGCCAGCGGATGCTGTACGTGCCCGACGTCCAGGAGACCCTGCTCCGCGTGGACGGCGAGGAGCTCTCGCTCGGCACGGTGCCGGTTCTCGACTACCGTCGCACCCTCGATTTCGCGAGCGGGATCTACGAATGCGCCGTCGTCTGGCAGTGCGCCTCCGGTGCGGTCGTCACGACGGTCGAACGCCGGGTGCTGGGCCAGGGGCACCGCGGCTCGATGGCCGTCGAACTGCGCCTGAGCGCGGACCGCCGGATCGTGCTGGATGCCGTCTCCCAGGTGGTGAACCGGCAGGATCAGCCGGCCGAGGACCACTCCGACCACGACCCCCGCCGGTCCGGCCGTCACGCCGGCCGGGTGCTCATGCCGGCGTTCAGCGACGGCTCCAAGGGCTCCCTGCGGCTCGCCTGGACGACGGCGGCATCCCGCCAGAGCGTCGCCGTCGCGGTTGATCACGTGGCGCCGGGCGCCCTCCCGCCCTTCTCGACGGAGACGGACGCCGACCGGAGCTCGGTCCGCTACGTCCTGCCGGTCGATCCGGGGGAGGAGTTCCTGCTCGAGAAGCGCGTCTCCTACGCCGTGGGTCCGGAGACGCCGGAGACGCTCCTGGCCCGTGCCGAGGAGTCGCTTCTCGGTTTCGAGGAGCTCGCTGCGGAATCGGCCGAGCACTGGGCGCAGTACTGGTCGACCGCGGACATCGAACTTCCCGGTCAGCCGGAACTGCAGCAGGCGGTCCGCTGGAACCTCTTCCAGCTGGGCCAGGCGACCGCGCAGGCCGGCGTGTCCGGGATCCCCGCCAAGGGCGTCAGCGGGTCGGGCTATGAGGGCCATTACTTCTGGGACCAGGAGGTGTACCTGATGCCTTACCTCAGCTACACCTCCCCGGATGCCGCCCGCAAGGTGCTGGCCTTCCGGCACTCGATGCTGCCCGCCGCGAGGGCCCGGGCCGCCGAGCTCAGCGTGGACGGCGCGCTGTTCCCCTGGCGCACCATCAACGGCCAGGAGGCCAGTGCGTACTACGCCGCCGGCACTGCGCAGTTCCACATCAACGCCGCGGTCGCCTTCGCCGCGGCCCGGTACGTCTGGGCGACGGGCGACGACGAGTTCCGCACCGGGGAAGGCGCGGAGATCCTGTCCGAGACGGCCCGCATGTGGGCCTCCTTGGGCTTCTTCGGCAAGGACGGGCGTTTCCACCTGCACGGCGTCACCGGCCCCGACGAGTACACGGCCGTGGTCAACAACAACCTGTACACGAACGTCATGGCGCGGTTCAATCTCCGGGCCGCGGCCGCCGTCGAGGGGCCCTTCGCCGGAGTGACGGAACGGCAGCTCTGGTCCGAAGCCGCGGAGCGCATGACCCTGCCCTACGACAGCGATCTGCGCGTGCACGCCCAGGACGCCGATTTCATGACGCTGGAGCCGTGGGACTGGGACGTGCCGCGGGACAAGTACCCGCTGCTCCTGCACTTCCACCCGCTGGTCATCTACCGGCACCAGGTGCTCAAGCAGGCGGACACCGTGCTGGCGATGTTCCTGCAGTGGCAGGACTTCAGCGCCGAGGAGAAGCAGCGTGCCTTCGACTTCTACGATCCGCTGACCACCGGCGACTCGACGCTCTCGGCGTGCGTGCAGGGCATCATGGCGGCCGAGGTCGGCTATGGGGATGTGGCGCTGCGGCACTTCACGACGGCGGCGTTCATCGACCTGGACGATCTGCACCACAACACGGTGGACGGCGTCCACACGGCCTCGGCGGGCGGCGTCTGGGCCGCGCTCGTCAACGGCTTCGCGGGCTTCCGTGATCAGGGGGAGCGCCCGCTCTTCGACCCCCGGCTGCCGGAGGGCTGGGACGGGCTCGCGTTCCGTCTGCGGATGTGCGGCTCAGTGCTCTCGGTACGGCTGGCGCCGGGCGCGATCACGCTCAGCGTCGACTCCGGCGATCCTCTGGAAATCCAGGTGCGGGACCAGGTCGTCCTGGTGGGCGCGGAGCCTGTGACGGTCGACCTGGCGGAGGTTCCCGCTCCGGCGCCGAGCGTCTTCCCGCAGTCGCCCGCCACGGCCGGCCTGCAGACGGTGCTGACCCGTGCCTGAGTGAGCGGCCGACGACGGCGGGGGACCGCCGTCGTCGGCCGCTCGGCCGGCGTCATGGCCTGCGCCGCCCTGGCCGGTGTTTTCTCCATCACTTTCGGCCCGAGTTCCGGCGTTTGTTACGGATGATCCCGCCTCGGCGGACGGTGCGCACGGTACCGTTTTGAGCAGGCAATCATCGTTGAGAAGGAGCACCAGCATGCCGGAGATCATCGTCGTCGGAGTGGACGGAACCGAGACCGCGGCACGGGCCGCCGAGCAGGCCCTGCGCCTCGCCCAGGGTTTCGGCGCGACGCTGCATGTGGTCACCGCGTACGAGGGCACCAAGGCATCGCTGCACGGCGCCAACTACGAGCGTGCCGTGGTCTTCGGCGACCGCCAGGAGAAGGCGGCGGAGACCGCCCGGACTGTCGCCGCGAACCTGACCGCGGACGGTGTCCAGGTCGAGTCGTTCTCCGTGGTGGGCACGCCCGCTGAGGCGCTCATCGCCCACGCGGAGCAGCACGACGCCAGCGTGATCGTGGTGGGCAACCGCCGCATGAAGGGCCTCGCCCGCGTCCTGGGCAGCGTCGCCAACTCCGTGGCGCACGAAGCCAAGTGCAACGTCTACATCGCGGACACCACCGACTAGTCCGCACGCCGGGGTGCCATGGCTGGGTGACGGCGCCGAGGTCGGGGGTCAGGTCCGCGTGCGCGGGCTGCAGCCCGTGATCTCGGCGGGTTCCCCCGAGCTCGGCTGCGTGACCCCGCAGGCCGGGCCGGGGCACCCTAGGATCGAGGCATGGAAGCAGCAGCCTCATCCTCCGGCCTGAGCGCGCCCGAGCCCTCGGCAGAGGGTCTCTCCGCCAAGAAGGTGCGTCTCCGCCTCGCCTTCCTGTCCGCGCTGGGCCACGGCTTCCTGGAATCCGGCCAGACCACGCGGCAGACCGAGGAGGCCCTCGGGAGGTACGGCCGTGAGCTCGGCCTGGACGGCCTCGTGCTCAATTCCTTCGGCCGGATGCTGCTGCTGGAAGCCGTCACGCGCGACGGCGGCACGGTCACCCTCTCCGGGGCGGCCCGTTCGCTCGACGCCATCGACTGCACCCGGGCGCGCGCACTCGACAGACTCGCTGAGCGCACCATCGAGGACGCCCGGGGCTGGGCCGATTCCGCCGCGGCCCACGACGGCCTCACGGCAGCGCGGCTGGAGGTCGAACGGCTCCGCGACTCGGTCACTCCGTGGTGGGTGGTCACGCTCGGGCTGACCCTCCTGGCGTTCTTCATCAGCATGCAATTGGGCGTGAGCTGGCAGGCCTGGGTCACCGCGGCCCTCGTGCAGGCGGTGACCTCCCTGGTGGGGGTCGCGGTCGGCGGGCTGAGGCTGCCGCGGCTGTTCGCAATCGCTGTGCAGAGCTGTGCGGCGGGCGCCTTCGCCACCGTCCTCGTCCAGCTCGGTTTCGTGGATCCGGTGGGCGCGGCCGCGGCGATCGCGGTGAACTGGCTCCTGCTGATCCCTTTGCCGCAGGTCATCGGGGCGGTCACGGACGCGATCGAAGCCGACCATCTGTCCGCGATGACGCGCGTGGCGAGCGTCGCCATCGC
This sequence comes from Arthrobacter sp. Y-9, assembly GCF_029690065.1. Lineage (NCBI taxonomy): Bacteria > Bacillati > Actinomycetota > Actinomycetes > Micrococcales > Micrococcaceae > Arthrobacter > Arthrobacter sp. Y-9. Next base: position 2,050,656 of record NZ_CP121463.1, on the reverse strand, counting down.
GGCCGGAGGGATCGCGATCGGCGGAGGATTCACGTTCGCGCTGGGGGAAGTCCTTGGCATGGCCCATCCGCGGCTCGACGCCCTGCCCACCCTGCCGTGGTATCTGGTGCTGGTGTTCTCCGCCTTGGGCGCGGTCGCCAACGCGTTCGCGAACGGCGGGAGGGCGGCACTCGTCGCGCCGGCGGCGTTCCTCGGCCTGGTCACGGCCGCCGTCAACCAGGTCTTCCTGCACGTGGCGGGCCTGTCCGCGGTCTGGGCCAGCTCGCTCTCGGCCGTGGTCCTCGGCCTCGTGAGTGCCGCCCTGGTGAAGCGCACCGGATATCCGTACCAGGTCCTCGCGCTCATGGGCATCACGGGCGCTCTCCTGCCTGGGATCCCGGTGTTCTTCGGCATCCTTCAGGCGATGGGCGGGGGCAATGCGGCGGAGCATTTCGGCACCGCCGCGGCGATCAGCCTGGGCATCGGCACGGGGGTCGCGCTCGGCGTGCATCTCGCGCGTCTCAGGTGGCGCACGCGCTGATCCGTCCGCGCGGTGCGGGGGCGTACGATGACCGCATGTCTGATGTCGCACTGATCACTGGAACCTCCTCCGGCATGGGCCTGCATGCCGCCGTGGACCTGGCACGCCGAGGTCTCACCGTGGTCGCCACGCTGCGCGACACCTCCCGGGCCACCGCCCTCCACGCCGCCGCCCGCGACGCCGGGGTGGAACTGGACGTGCGGGAGCTCGACGTCGTGGATCACGGCGCCGCCGAACGGGTGGTGCGCGACGTGCTCGCCGACCACGGCCGCATCGATGTCCTGATCAACAACGCGGGCCGCGGCAGCGTGGCGACGGCCGAACAGCTGTCGATGGACCAGATCCAGGCCCAGCTGGACGTCAATTACCTGGCCCCGGTGAACCTCGCCAAGCTGGTCCTGCCCGGCATGCGGGAACAGGGCAGTGGCCGGATCCTCACCGTCACGAGCGTGGGCGGAGCCGTGGGCCAGCCGTTCGCCGACGCGTACTGCGGGGCGAAGTTCGCGGTGGAGGGCTTCATGCAGTCGCTCGCGGTGGTCGCCGAACGATTCGGCGTGCAGGTGGGCGTGATCGAGCCCGCCGCGGTGGCCAGTGAATTCGTGGCGAACGTCGCGCGGCCCACGGACGCGGGCGCGTACGGAGCCTTGCTCGACGCCTATGTCAGCCGCACCGCCGGGGCGTTCTCCCAGGCCCAGACCGCAGTGAGCGCGGGTGCCGCGATCGCGGAGATCGCGACCGCGCCGGACTTCCACTTCCGGAATCAGACCTCCGATGCCGCACGGAACTTCGTCGGCGTCTCCCTGGCTGACGGCGACGGCGAACGCGTCCTCGGCTTCACCCGCCCCTGGATCGCCTGAGCACGGTCAGGCCGGGTCAGGCGAGGGAGGAGCCGCCCCGAGCTGAGCGGCAGCCCGCTCAGCTCATCGGGTCGTACATGAACTCCCGCAGTTCCTGCGGGCAGCGGCACGAGGCGGCGATCTTCGCGGCCCACGCCTCCGCTGATGCGCGGTCCGGGAGTTCGAGGATCGTGAAGCCGCCGCGGATGTCGAGGCCCGGATACGGTCCTGGGCTGATGGACCCGTCGGCCCCGACGCGCACCGGCTCCACTTCCTCGTTGATGCCGCCGCCGAAGACGTAGACGCCGGCCGCCTGCGCTTCCGCGATGACGGCGTGGGACTCCGCGACGACGGTGGGGAAGTCCTCCTCCGGGACCACCATCGCGTCACTGGGGAACGAAATCAGGTACTTGGTCATAGGGCGATCCTGAACCCGCCGGTCGGCGGGCGCAAGGGGTGTGTTTCCCGTCAGACTCTCCTAGGGGTCGAGTGAACGCGTGCCGATCACAGTCGTTCCGTCTTGCCAGCAGCGAAGGATCCGGCCGCGGCCCGCCCGTGGGCCAGCCCGGTGGGAATGCCGAGGAACGCCGGTTCAGGGGTGCGGCAGCAGGACTCGGTGTCGGTTTCCGGGTCCTGGCCTGTGGGGGTGTCGCAGCTGGTTCCGGCGCCGGCGGAGCAGACCCCCGTTTCGGGCAGGACGAGCTGTACGTCCTCTGCGGCCGAGCTGTCCCCGGCCAGGGCCGCGGTGATGGACCGGACTTGTTCGTAACCGGTGGCGAGGAGGAAGGTCGGGGCGCGGCCGTAGGACTTAGAACCGACGATGTAGAAGTCGTGCTCGGGGTGGGCCAGGTGCCGGGCGCCGTGGGGTGGGACGGTGCCGCAGGAGTGGAATTCCGGATCGATCAGCGGTCCGAGCCGGGTGGGTGCTTCGACGATGGGGTCGAGATCCAGGCGGAGCTCGCGCAGCATGTCCAGCTCCGGGCGGAACCCGGTGGCCGGGACCAGGACATCGGCTTCCAAGGCGCGCCCGTCCACCGCGGTGAGGACCAGGCAGTCGTCGGTGGCGTCGATCCGTTGGGTGTGGAATCCGGCGGTGAGCTGGATGGTGCCAGCCTCGACGAGGCGGCGCAGGCGGGTGCCGAGCTGCCCGCGGGCGGGGAGTCCGTCGGCGTCCCCGCCACCGTAGACGCGGTTGGCGGTGTCGGCCCGGATCGCCCAGAGAACCCGGGTCCCGGGCTCGTCCCGGGCCAGAGTGGCGAGGTTGATCAGGGTGTTCGCTGCGGAGTGTCCGGAGCCGATGACGAGGACGCGACGGCCGGCGAACCGGTCTCGGTCGGCGCCCAGCGCGTCGGGCAGAGGCGAAGTGATCCGGTCGGCGGCGGAGTCTTCGCCGATCGCGGGCAGCCCACCGGTCCCGACAGGGTTGGGGGCGTTCCACGTGCCGGAGGCATCAATCACCGCGGCTACGAGGTGGTCGACGACGGTGCCGTCGGTGCTCTGGACGCGGATCCGGAACGAGGCCTGCTCCCGGGTCCGGCTGTGGGTCTTGTCCAGCCCGGCCCGGGTCACGGCGATCACGCGGGCGCCGGTGTGGAGGCGCCCCGCGATCGCCGGGTGCGCGGCCAGGGGTGCCAGGTACTCGTCGATGAGTTCCCCACCGTAGGGCAGGGCCGTGAGCCGGGGGGATTCCCAGCCGGTGGGTTCCAGGAGCCGGACGGCGGCGGCGTCGAGATTGAACCGCCAAGGGGAGAACAGGCGGATGTGCCGCCACTGGTTGACTGCGGCGGCCGGGGTGGGGCCGGATTCGAAGATCACCGGGTCCAGGCCCTGCTCGAGCAGGTGCGCGGCGGCGGCTAGGCCGATCGGGCCGGCCCCGATCACGGCCACGGGAAGCTGCGAGGTGCTGTCCATGAGGATTCTCCTAAGGGATCACGACGCCTCTTGGCGGCGCCTGGATACTCTCGTGCGGTGGGCTGCTACTTCGTGAGGGTTGCGATGAGGTCCTGGACCCGGGTCTTGATCTCGTCCCGGATCGGACGAACGGCCTCCAGGCCCTGCCCGGCCGGGTCTTCCAGAACCCAGTCCTCGTACCGTTTGCCAGGGAAGTACGGACAGGTGTCCCCGCATCCCATGGTGATGACCACATCGGATTCCTGCACGGCCTCGGTCGTGAGGACCTTGGGGATTTCAGCGGACATGTCGATCCCGACCTCGGCCATCGCTGCTACCGCGGCGGGGTTGACCTGATCCGCCGGTTGCGAGCCTGCAGAACGGACCTCGATCGCCCCACCGGAGAGGCTGGTCAGGTAGGCCGCGGCCATCTGGGACCGGCCGGCGTTGTGGACGCAGACGAACAACACGGAGGGTTTCTTGGTTTCAGTGCTCACGAGATCTCCTGGAGGGCGGGCTGGTTGGGGGTGGTGAAGTAACGGGTTCTGGCCCAGAGGGCCGCGTAGACCAGGCCGAGCAGTGCCGGCACTTCGATCAAGGGGCCGACGACCCCGGCCAGGGCCTGGCCCGAGGTGACGCCGAAGGTGCCGATGGCCACGGCGATCGCCAACTCGAAATTGTTCCCTGCCGCGGTGAACGCCAAGGTGGTGGTGCGGGCGTATCCCAGACCCAGCACCTTGCCCGCGAGCATGCCGGCGGCGAAGACCACGGCGAAATACACCAGCAGCGGGACCGCGATCCGGGCCACGTCCAGGGGACGGGCCAGGATCGTGCCGCCCTGCAAGGCGAAGAGCACGGTGATGGTGAACAACAGCCCGTACAGCGCCCACGGGCCCAGACGAGGCAGGAACCTGCCCTCATACCAGGCGCGGCCCTTGAACCGTTCGCCCACAGTCCGGGTCAGGAAACCGGCGATCAGGGGAATACCGAGGAACACCAGCACCGAGGCCGTGATCGTCTGGAAGGAGAAGTCCGCACTGGTGGTGGGCAGACCGAGCCAGGCGGGCAGCAGCTGCAGGTAGAACCAGCCGAGCGCCCCGAACGCGAGGACCTGGAACACCGAGTTCAGCAACACCAGCACCGCGGCCGATTCCCGGTCACCACAGGCCAGATCGTTCCAGATCAGCACCATCGCAATGCACCGGGCCAACCCCACGATCACCAACCCGGTCCGGTACTCCGGCAGATCCGGCAAGAACACCCACGCCAGCACGAACATGAACGCCGGCGCCAGAACCCAGTTCAACACCAGAGAAGCGATCATCAACTTCCGATCCGCCAGCACCCGATGAGCCCGGTCATACCGGACCTTGGCCAGCACCGGATACATCATCACCAACAACCCGACCGCGATCGGCAAGGACACCTGCCCCACCTTCACCGCCTCCAGCGCCGGACCCAGCCAGGGTGCCAACGCCCCCAACCCCAGACCCGCAGCCATCGCCACCAGGATCCACACCGGCAAGAACCGGTCCATCCGCGACAAACGCCCACCGGCCGAGGCAGACGCATCCCGCACCGCGGCCACTCCCTGAGAACCCACCACACCCACACTCTTCATTGATGAACATCGATCTACCTGAGTATCAAACCACAGATCGATGGATGTCAATGTATGTGGGAGGATGGACTCATGAACGCCTCGCGAACTCTGGAGCTCACCCCCGTGGGAACGGCCTGCTGCGAGCCCTCCGCCCCGCCGGCCCTCACCGCCGAGGACGTCGCGGACCGCGCCGTGGTGTTCAAGGCCCTGGCCGATCCGAACCGGCTGCGCCTGCTCTCGATCGTGAAGAACGCCCCAGGCGGGGAGGCCTGCGTGTGTGATCTGACCGAGCCGTTGAACCTCGGCCAGCCGACCGTCTCACACCACCTGAAGATCATGGTCGACGCCGGACTGCTGCACCGTGAAAAGCGCGGCACCTGGGCGTACTACTCCCTGGTCGAGGGCGCCCTGGACCGGGTCACCGGACTCGTGGAGAGCCTGTGAACCCCCGACTCGCGGCGGACATTCGTCCCTTGGAGGCCGGAGACTGGCCTGCCGTTGAAGAGATCTACGCCCAAGGGATCGCGACCGGACTGGCGACCTTCGAAACCACCACCCCCACCTGGGAGGCCTTCACCGCCTCACGGCTCCCGGCGCACCGCCTCGTCGCCGACGTCGACGGGGAAGTGCTGGGCTGGGCCGCGGTCTCGGCCGTCTCCGCGCGTCCGGCGTATGCAGGCGTCGTCGAGCACTCCATCTACCTCCACCACGCAGCACGCGGTCAAGGACTCGGCAAAATCCTCCTGACCGCGCTCATCGGTTCCACCGAGGCCGCCGGAATCTGGACCCTCCAATCCAGCATCTTCCCCCAGAACGAGGCCAGCCTCCGCCTGCACGAAAACGCCGGATTCCGCCTCGTCGGCCGCCGCGAACGCATCGCGCGGCGCGCTGATGGCGAGTGGCAGGATACGTTCCTCATCGAACGCAGATCTGGGACGTGCTGATTGATGCGGTAGGTCAATGACCACGCCACTGGATCCCTGAACCCGAGGCCGGAGCCCCGCACAGAGGCCCAGAGCACTTCTTAAGAGTTTCTGAGGACCGCCCTGACACGATCGGAGCCACGCACGGTTCGAAAGGAACATCCATGGCTTCGCAGTCCACGCCTGCCTCTCCCGCCCGGCCGAGGCCTCCCCGGGGGTTCCCTCGGCTGAGCGTTCCGCGGCACTGGCTGCCGGCGTCGTCGGCGCTCGCGCTGGCCGCCCTGACGCTGGGGCTCTGCATCCGCCTGATGCCCGGCCTGAGCGGTGCAGAGCTCGGGGTGGATCAGGAGCTCAGCCGGCACCACGAGGCCTTCCTGACCGCCGTCGCCATGGGCCTGAACACGCTGTTCAGCCCGGTGGCCGGGGTGCTGATCATCGTGGTGGGGGCCGTCATCCTCCTGGTCCGTCGACAGGTCCTGCGGGCGGTGCTGTTCGCCTCGGCGGTGAGCTGGGGCTGGGGCATGTCGCAGGTGTTCAAGCTGATCGTGGCGCGCCCGCGGCCGAACCCCGCTCTGCTCCTGGACCCTCTGGCGCCGGAGACCGGCTCCAACAGCTTCCCCAGCGGCCACACGTGCCTGGCGGTGGCGCTCGTCTTCGCGGTCTACTTCCTGCTGCAGGGGACCCGCCGGGCACGGATCGTGGTGTGGGCCGGGGCGGCGGTGGCGCTGGTGGTGGCCTGGTCCCGTCTCTACATCGGGGTGCATTACCCCACGGACGTGCTCGCCTCCTTCCTCGTGACCGGTGCGGCGATGCTCGCGTTCACCTGGCTCTGGAACACTTTGGTTCCGCGGGTTCTGGCTCTTCCGCTGGTCTCCCGCGTGGCCCGCAAGGTGGAAGGACACGGCTGAAGACCACGGTCCCGCGCGAGAGGGAGCGAGAATGGTCCTGTGAATCACGCGCCCCGGCCCTCCGTGCTCCTGGTGGAGGACGACCCCGTCCTGGGTCCTCTGACCGCAGAACTCCTCGCCCCTGAGTACCGGGTGCAGCTCGCCGTCCAGGGCCGGGAGGGCCTGCACCTCGCGCTCAGCCGGGAATGGGACGTGCTGGTGATCGATCGCGGGCTGCCGGGTCTGGACGGCATCGCCATCGTCCAAGCTCTGCGGGAGCACGGCGTGGCGACACCCGTCCTCCTCCTGACCGCGCTCGGCGCCACCGAGGAGAAGGTCAGGGGGCTCGACGCCGGCGCGAACGACTACATGACCAAGCCATTCGACGCCGCCGAACTGGCCGCTCGGCTCCGGGCGCTGACCCGCACGTACGACGCGCCGCCGTCGTCGCTCAGCTTCGGTAACTGGGAACTCGACGCCGCGGGGCGGCAGGCCCGCTCGGTCCACGGACTCAGCGCCTCGCTCACCGCCAAGGAGGGGGAGCTGCTCGCGCTCTTGGCGGCCGATCCTGAGCGGGTCTTCAGCCGCGAGGAGATCCTCGCCCGCGTCTTCCAGCCCACCGACACCCCGGGTCTTGTGGACACCCACGTGCACCATCTCCGCCGCAAGATCTCCCGCGCCGTGGTCCGCACGGTCCACGGCGTCGGCTACCAGATCGGTGACCCTCATGACTGAACCCCGCCGTCCCGGCCCCGACCAGGTGGAGCTCCGCAGGGCCGCGCTGCGGATCGCCCTCCGGATCAGCGCCGCCTGCGGCGCCCTGGTGCTGTGTCTGCTCGCCGTGGCGACCGTGTACCTCGTCAGCAAGGCCGGCGGCCCGGGCCCCGATGCCGCAGAGCCGGGGGCGGTCTTCGTCTCCCTGGACACGCGGGACCTGATCCGCGACATGATCCTGGTGGGACTCGTGGGTGTGGTGCTGGCGGGCGTGATCGGCTGGTTCAGCGCCCGCAGCTCGATCCGGCCCCTCAGCGACGCCCTCGCCCGCCAGCGGCGGTTCGTGCAGGACGCGAGCCATGAGATGAGGACACCCTTGGCCATTCTGGACGCGCGCGTGCAGCTGGCGCAGCGGACCAGCCCCGCGGATTCGCAGGCCGGCCAGGCACTCGCGCAGATCCGGCAGGACACCGCGGCGCTGACGGAACTGGTCGACGGGCTCCTCGAGGCTGCCACCGGACGCGAGACCGCGCAGGACGCCGGCCCGGTCGACGTGGGCGCATTGGCGATCGAGGTGGTCGGGAGCGCGGCGGGGCTCGCCGCGGACCGTCACGTCACCGTGGAACACCAGGGACTGCCCGGTGCGACGGCGGTGATCAGGGAGCAGAGTCTCCGGCGCGCGCTTCTCGCGCTGCTGGACAACGCCCTGGCCCACACCCCCGACGGCGGCCACGTCACCGTGACGGTGGGCCAGGAGCGGGACATGGTCACGCTCAGCGTCGCGGACACGGGCAGCGGGATCTCCGACGTCGACCGGCAGCGGATTTTCGAACGCTTCGTTCACAGCTCCGCCGAGTCGGCCGGGACTGGGCGGCGCGGGTACGGGATCGGACTGGCGCTGGTCCGGGAGATCGCCGTGCAGGCCGGTGGCCGGGCCGAACTAGTCCGGACGGGTCCGGACGGCACGGTCATGCGGATCGTCCTGCCGACGGCGAAGCCGGGGCGCACTCAGTCCTGAGCGGAATCCCAAGGGAAGGCGACGCCTTCGCCGATGACGCGCAGGCACAGTTCCGTGCCGGGGCGCGTGATGGAGGCGTTCCAGTGGCGGATGGTGATCGTCTCGCCGCCGCCGGGGATCTCGGGACCGCCGGCCGTGGCCGGACGGGGGTTGAGCCGGATCCGGACGGTGGTCTCGGGGCCGAAGTAGTCCGTGTCCACGACCGTGCCGCGGATCGGGCCGTCCGGGGCGATCCGGATCTGCTCGGGCCGCAGCATCAGGTGGACTTTGCCCTGTGCCGGAGGGCGGCGGACCGGGATCCCGCCCAGGGAGCACATGGCGAGCGAGCCTTCGAGCCAGGCGTCCAGCACCACGGCCTCGCCCAGGAACTCCGCGGTGGCCCGGTCGGAGGGCCGGGTGTAGACGACGAACGGGTTGCCCACCTGGGCCAGGGCGCCGTCCCGCATGACGGCCACCTGATCGGCGAAGGACAGGGCCTCGGCCTGATCGTGGGTGACGAGCACGGTGGTGACGCCGGCGGTCCGTAGCACCTCGCCGACGGCGCGGCGCGTGGCGACGCGCAGGCCGGCGTCGAGCGCTGAGAAGGGCTCGTCCAGGAGCATCACTTCGGGTTCACGGGCGAGGGCGCGGGCGAGGGCGACGCGCTGCTGCTGGCCGCCGGAGAGCTCGTGGGGACGGCGTGTGGCGAGAGCCGGGTCCAGGGACACCATCTCGAGCAGTTCCCGGATCCGGGCCTTGGCCGCGGAGGACCGGTGACTGCCCAGATCACCGGCGAGGCCGAAGGCGACGTTCTGGGCGACCGACAGATGCGGGAACAGCGCGCCGTCCTGCGCCACGTAGCCGACGTTCCTCCGATGTGCCGGAACCCAGGCGGAACCCTGCGCCACGGCCGTGCCGCTCAGACGGATGGAGCCGGCGTCGGGCCGTTCGAATCCGGCGATGAGCCGCAGCAGTGTGGTCTTGCCCGACCCCGACGGCCCCACGATCGCGGTGGTCCCGCCGCGGGCGACCGCGAGGTCGATCCCGCGCAACACCTCTTGGCTGCCGAAGTTCTTGACCACGCCGTCGATCGCGAGATGGGTGTCGGTGGTGCCGGCCACGGAGGGCGCGACGCCGGGGGCGACGGAGTGGGCGGAGGAGGGGGAGGTCACTGTCCGGCTGCTTTCTTGGACTGGTGGAACAGGAGGTAGGTCATGGGGGCGGAGAGCACGATCATCAGGAGCGCGTAGGGGGCGGCTCCGGCGTAGTCGATCTCGCTGCTCTTGCTCCAGAATTCGGTGGCCAGGGTGTGCGTGCCGTTGGGCGAGAGGAGGAGCGTCGCCGTGAGTTCGTTGACGATGGCCAGGAACACCAGGGCGGCGCCGCCGGCCGCCGCGGGGGCGGTGAGGCGCAGCGTGACGCGTAGGAACGCCAGGAACGGGGACGTGCCGAGTGCCTGGGCCGCCTCCTCCAGTTCCTTCGGGGCCTGCACGAGACCGGAGCGCAGGCTGACCAGGGCCCGGGGGAGGAACAGCAGCACATACGCGGCGATCAGCACGCCGGTGGTCTGATAGACCGCCGGCGCGAGGCGGATGGTCACTGTGACGAACGCCAGACCCACCACGATCCCGGGCAGTGAACTGGTCACGTAGTTGCACAGCTCCAGGGCCTTGCTGAACCAGGTGGGGTTCCGCACCGCCAGATACGCCAGCGGGAACGCCACCACGGTGGTCACCGCGGCGCCGACCACCCCGTAGAAGAGGGTCTGCAGGAGGGCGGGGACGAACTCGTCCGCGGTCCAGACGGCGGCGCCACCCTGCACGGCCCAGCGGAGGACCAAGGCCAGGGGCAGGCCGAAGGCGAGCAGCACGAGGGCCAGCAGCGACAGCTGCGCCGGCAACTGGTAGCGGCCCAGCGGGAGGCGGAGGGCGATGCCCTGGCTGCCCGAACCGACGCGGGAGTACCGGGCGGATCCGCGTCCCCGGACCTCGGCGAGCAGCAGGAGCAGGCACAGGAAGACCAGGACGCTGGCGAGCATGTTGCCCGCGGTCCCGTTGAAGGTGGACTGGAACTGGATCATGATCGCCGTGGTGAACGTGTCGAAGCGGATCATGGCGAAGGCGCCGTACTCGGCCAGCAGGTGCAGCGACACCAGAAGCGCGCCACCGGTCAGTGCCACGCGGAGCTGGGGGAGGACCACCCGGAAGAAGGACGCCCACGGACCCAGGCCCAGTGAGGCGGCCGAGTGCTCGAGCGCCGGATCCAGCCGGCTGAGAGCCGCGGCCGCGGGGATGTAGACCAGCGGGAAGTAGGAGAGCGTGGAGATCAGCACTCCGGATCCGATCCCCTCGAGGGATGGGACGGCGGAGACCCAGGCGTAGCTGTTGACGAAGGCAGGGATCGCGAGGGGCGCGGCGAGGGCCACGGCCCAGAACCGGTGACCGGCGAGCGTGGTCCTCTCCACCAGCCAGGCCCCGCCGACGCCGAGCACCAGGCACAGCGGCACGGTGAGGACCACCAGGAGCACGGTGTTCAGCAGGAGCTCCCCGACGCGCGGCCGGACGATGAGCGAGACCGCCGTGTCCCAGCCCGTCGTGACCGTCATGTAGACGACGTACCCGAGGGGGATGAGCGACAGCAGCGCGATGAGCATCGCGATCAAAGAGATCACGGAGACGCCGAAAGGCGGGCGAGGGCGTGCGCCCTTGCCCGCCTGCGGCGGCCTGACGGTGGCCTCCACCGGGGCGGAGGCCGTTGAATCAGCGGTCACGGAATCAGAGCAGTCCGGCCTGCGTCATCAGCTCGGTGACCTTGGCGGAGTTCAGCTTGGCCGGGTCCACCGTGGGGGCCTGCAGATCCTTGATCGGCACGAGCTTCGGGTTCGCCTCGACGTTCGACGCGATCGCGTACTCGAAGGAGGTGCCGTTCTTGAGGACCTCCTGGCCCTTCTTGCCGGTGATGAACTTCAGGAACGCCTGTGCGGCGGCCGGGTTCTTGGCGGACTTCAGGACGCCGCCGCCGGAGACGGACAGGAACGCGCCCGGATCCTGGTGCTTGAAGAAGTACGGGGTGACGTTCTTGGAGTTCTCGCCGGTCTTGGCCTGATCACCGTAGTAGTAATAGTGGTAGATCAGCGCGGCATCCACTTCACCGGCGTTGACGGCCTTCATCGCGGTGCTGTTGCCCTTGTAGGCCTTGAAGTTCTCCTTCATGCCCTTGAGCCACTCGATGGTCGCGGCCTCGCCCTTGAGCTCCAGCAGCGCGGCGACGATCGCCTGGAAGTCGGCGCCCGACGGCGACGCGGCCCACTTGCCCTTCCACTCCGGCTTGGCGAGATCCAGCATGGACTTCGGCAGCTTGTCCTCGGAGATCTTCTTCTTGTCGTACACGAGCACGGTGGAGCGGGCGGCGATGCCCGTCCACTTGTTCGTCGACGGTCGGTAGGCGGCGGGGACCTGATCCACGGTGGCCTTGTCGACGTCCGCGAACAGGCCGGCGTTCTCCACCTGCGCCATCGCGGGAGAGTTCTCGGTCAGGAAGACATCGGCGGGGGAGGCGGCGCCTTCCTGGACGATCTGGTTGGACATCTCCGAGTCGTCACCCTGGCGGACGGTCACCTTGACGCCGGTCTCCTGGGTGAACGCGTCCACCCATTCCTTCGTCAGGGACTCGTGCTGGGCGTTGTAGACCGTGATCTCGCCGGAGATCTTGGAGCCTCCGGATCCGCCCGCGGCGGGCGCGGAGCTGCCGGAACCGCAGGCGGCCAGGCCGAGAGCGGCGGTCGCGGCGAGGGCGATGCCCGCCAGAGCGTTCTTACGCAACTTCATGGGAACTGCTTTCTACGTGCAAAAGGGTTCGGAGTCCTGGGGAGGGTCCTGAGCAAGCTTAGGTTAGCTATGCCTAAAGGTGCCAATGCGTGAAGGACGGGACGATCCGAAGATGACGTCGGGGCCCGTCCGCGAGGGTCGCGGTCCGCCCGTGAGGCCCCGAACCGCCACGGAACCCCTTGCTAAACTGGGGCCGAACCCGAGGCCTGACTGAGCCGGGCCGTGCCGGGATGACCACCAGGGAAGGACGCAGGTGCCGATCACCCGGACCGTGCTGGATGTCGCGGAACACCATCCCGAGCGGACGGCCATCGCCGGAGCCGAAGGGCGATTGAGCTACCGGGGTCTCGTGGAGGATTCGCGCCGGGTCTTCGCCGCCGTGGAGTCCCTGCACTGCGGCCAGCCCGCTCCGCCGGCGCCCGCGGCCGAGACCCGGGGGATCCCGGTCACCGCCGTGAGCATCGACTCCGCCTTCCACACCGCGAGGATCATGGCCGGGCTGGCCGGTTACCGTGCGGTGTCCGCCACGATCGATCCCCGCTGGCCCCTGGAGCACCGGGTGGGCGTGATCCTCTCGACCGGGATCGGTCTGGTCATCAGCGACTCGGAGGACCTCGCGGCGGCGCTCACGGCAAGCGGCTGGACGGGAACCCTCCTCGGCCTGACGGACTTCCGGGACCTGGAACAGACGCTGCCTCCTGCACCGGCGCCGACGGTCCGCGGCGGCGACGAGGCGTTCCTCCTGCTGTTCTCCTCCGGCACCACGAGCAATCCCAAGGCGTTCCTCAAGACCCGGCAGCAGTACCGCGCGAACGTGGCGGTCTCGAGCGCTCATCTGGAGCCCCTGCCGGGCGTGAGCACTCTGGCACCGGGGCCGGTCTCCTACAGCCTCACCCTGTATGCGGTCATCGAATGCCTTGCGACGGGCGGCAGCGTGCACGTGGCGGACGCGTTCGACCCGATCGCGCTGGGCCCGCGCCTCGCCGCCGGCGGCATCAGCCGGGTGGTGGCGGTCCCGGCGGTGGTCCAGGCGATCACGGACGGCGCCCGTCGGGACCCCGAACGGTTCGCTTCGCTGGACCTCATCGTCACGGGCGGCGCCAATCTGTCCTCGGCGATCCGCACGGGTCTCGCCCGCGCGCTGCCTCAGGTGCGCTTGATCAGCTACTACGGCGCGGCGGAGATCGGTTTCATCGGAGACAGCCGGGACGGGGACGGCACGGCCATCGCGGTCTATCCCGGCATCGAGGTCAGCGTCCGGGACCGCGCGGGCGAGGAGCTGCCCGACGGCGAGCCCGGCACCCTGTGGGTCCGCGCGGCGGCCTGTTCGGACGGTTATCTGGCGGGCACCACGGACGCTGTGCTCCGGCAGCCGGACGGTTGGGCCACGGTGCACGATCAGGCCCGGCACGTGGGGGAGCGAATCGAACTTCTGGGCCGGTCGGGCGACATCGTGGTCAGCGGTGGGCACAAGATCGCGCTGCCCGAGGTGGAGCGCGCCTTCGAGGACATGCCGGGGCTGGGCGCCGTGTGCGCCGTGGCCGTGCCGGACGCGCGCCTCGGCAGCGTGGTGGCGCTCGTGCTCGAAGGCGAGCACGCCCCGGGCAAGGAAGCGCTCCAGGCCTGGGCCCGGGAACGCCTGGCGCCCCAGTTCGTGCCGCGCCGCTGGTATCTGGCGCCCCGGCTGCCGCGCACGGTGGGCGGCAAGATCCGCCGCCCGGCCACGGCTGAGCTGCTCGACGGCGACGCGGCGGTCCGGCTGTGAGCGCGCCGCGCGACGTCGTCGTCACAGGACTCGGGGCCATCACGCCCAGCGGTCTCAGCGCGGAGCTGCTCTGGGAGTCCGTGTCGCAGGGCCGGAGCGCGATCACGCGCCTGGAGGGGGAAGAATTCGACGGGCTGCCGGTGCGGATCGGCGGCCAGGTGCGGGACTTCGACCCCGAAACGGTCCTGGAACGGAACCTCGTGCGGCGCCTCAGCCCGGTGCAGCACTGGGCGCTCGCCGCCGCCGACGAAGCGCTCGGTCAGGCCGGAGCCCTCGGAGCGGAACTGCCCTGGGATCCCTCCCGGGTCTCCGTCATCGCGGGCACGGGGTCCGGCCCCGTGGACGCGATGCAGCAGGCCACGCGTCTCCTCGACTCCCGGGGCCCGCGGGCGGTGCCGCTGACGCTCTCGATGCATGGTGCGCCCGACGCCGCCGCGGCACTCCTCAGCCAGCGTCACGGCCTGCGCGGCCCGGCCCAGGGCGTGTCCGCCACGTGCGCGAGCGGGACCATTGCGCTCGGCGAGGGGCTGCGACGCATTCGGCACGGCTACGCCGACGCGGTCCTGGTCGTGGGCATGGAGGACTGCCTCAATGGGGTGAACCTCTCGTCCAACGCGAATCTGCGGGCCCTGGCCACTGGCCACGACGACGACCCCGCCGCGGCGAGCCGGCCCTTCGACCGGGCACGCTCCGGCTTCGTCATGTCCGCCGGGGCGGCCGCGCTCGTCCTCGAGTCGGCGGAGCATGCGGCGGCCCGGGGTGCGGCGCCGTTGGCACGGGTCGCCGGCTTCGGGGCGTCCAGTGACGCGCACCATCCGACCGCGCCGCACCCACAGGGACTCGGGGCGGCTCAGGCGATCCGAGACTGCCTCGCCGACGCGGGGGCCGGTCCGGTCGACGTCGGGCACATCAACGCCCACGGCACCGGCACCCCGGCGGGGGACGCGGCGGAGCTGCTCGCCTTCGAGGCGGCCCTGGGCGCTGCGGCCCGCACCATCCCGATCAGCGCCACCAAGTCCCTCACCGGACATCTGCTGGGGGCGTCCGGAGCGGTGGAGGCCGTGCTCTCCATCCTCGCCCTGCGCGACGGGCTCCTGCCGCCCACCCTGAACCTCGACGATCCCGAGTTCCCGGACTGGGACATCGTCACCGGAATCGCCCGGCCGCTCCGCATGAACAGTGTGCTGTCCACGTCTTTCGGATTCGGCGGGCACAATGCCGCGGTGCTGCTGGCCCGCGCGGATGAAGGAGGAACACCGTGACCGATCGGGTGACGCAGCAGGCGGAACTGGCGGAGCGGTACCTGCCGCAGGAGCTGCTTGAGCGGTTCCGTGAGCGGGCGGCCGTCTACGACCGGGAGAACCGTTTCTTCGACGAGGACTTCGCCGAGCTGCGGGAGCTGGGCTACTTGCAGCTCTTCGTCCCGGAGGAGTTCGGCGGCCCCGGCCTGAATCTGCTCGAGGTCACGCGGCTGCAGCATCGCCTGGCGACGGCGGCCCCGGCCACGGCCCTGGCGATCAACATGCATCTCATGTGCACCGGCGTCGCACGGGCCCTGTGGGCGCGCGGCGACGACTCCCTGACCCGCGTGTTCGAGGAGGCGATGGCCGGGGAGGTCTTCGCCTTCGGGATCAGCGAACCCTCCAACGACTGGGTGCTGCAGGGGTCCACCACCGTGGCCGAGGTCCAGGAGGACGGCGGATACCTGTTCACCGGCGTCAAGATCTTCACGTCGCTCTCCCCGGTCTGGACCCGCCTGCTGGCGCACGGCCTGGATGCGTCTGATCCGGAGAACCCCCGACTCGTCTACGGGTTCGTCGAACGGGACGCCCCCGGCATCACGGTGTCGGATCAGTGGGACGTGCTCGGGATGCGGGCCTCCCAGAGCCGCGCCACGATCCTCAAGGACGTCCCGCTGAAAGCCGGGAACGTGGTGCGGAGGATCCCGCCCGGCCGCACGCCGGATCTGCTGACGTTCGCCATCACGAGCCATTTCCAGCTCATGATCGGCTCCGTCTATGCCGGGGTGGCGTGGCGCGCCCTGGAGCTGGGCGCCGCGGGTCTGAAGCGCCGCAGCTCGGCCAAGAGCGGCACCCCCTTCTCGGAAGTGCCGGAGTACCGCGCGCGACTGGCCGACGCCCACCTCGAGTACCTGGCGGTCCCCGCCCAGCTGGACACCTACTCCCGCGACGTCGACGAGCTGGTCGATCACGGCGCCGGCTGGCCGCTGCGCCTCGTGAGCGCCCGGCTCAACGCGGCCACCGCCGCACGGCGGGCGGCCGAGACCGCGCTGATGTGCGCCGGGGGCAGTGGCTTCGACAACGGCTCCGAGCTTAGCCGTGTCTGGCGGGACGCGACGGCGGGGCTCTTCCACCCGCCGTCGGCCGACGCCGCGCGACCGATGTTCGCGGCGGCCCTGCTGGACGACTGACAGATCGAGACGCGGAGTGAGGGGACACCATGGACAAGATCGATCTCAAGAAGACCCTGGACTCGTACCAGGCGCCGAAGGGCGCGTTCCGGATCCTCACGATCCCGGAGCGGCGGTACCTCATGATCGACGGGCACGGGGACCCCAACTCCTCACCCGACTTCACGCGGGCCGTCGAGTCCCTGTACCCGGTGGCCTACAAACTGAAGTTCGGCAGCCGCGCCACGACAGGCCGTGACTACGTGGTCCCCCCGCTCGAGGGACTGTGGTGGGCCGAGGACCTGGACGCCTTCACCACGGCACGGGACAAGTCCCAGTGGGACTGGACCATGATGCTGCTGGTGCCCGAGTGGATCGACGAGGACCAGGTGCTGGCGGCCAAGGAGCAGGCCGCGGCGAAGAACCGCCCGGCCCGCCTGGACGACGTCCGGTTCGAGGCGCTCGCGGAAGGGCTGTGCGTGCAGACACTCCACCTCGGCTCGTTCGATGACGAGGCCCCCGTCCTGGACCGCCTCCACCACGAGTTCGTCCCGGCGGAGGGACTGGCCCTCCGCGGGAAGCACCACGAGATCTACCTGAGCGACTTCCGCCGGACCGCCCCGGAGAAGCAGCGCACCATCCTCCGGCAGCCGGTGGAGCGCGTGCAGCGCTGAGTCAGGCGGGAGTCAGCGCGGGGCTGGCGCGTCCGGCTCCGCGCCGGGGGTTGCGCTGTCGGGCGCTGCGCTGAGGTGGTCCAGAAGGTCATCCAGCGAGTCGAAATCGACCGTCGGAACGTCCTCGTCGGCCACCTCGATGCTCTCCACGCTCTGGTCCGGCCCGAGCGTGCAGTAGACGGTGGATTCGCCGGCGGGGGACTGCGCGGTGTACAGCAGCACGACGACGCCGCCCGGCTCGACGATCACGCCGTCCAGGCCGAGCGTGGGCGCCTTCGTCGTGGTGCCGCCGTCGAGCGCGGCAAGGATCTCGCGCTCCGCCTCGGAGAACGTCCCGCGGTCCAGGGGCCGCAGCGCGTCCTCGACGATCTCCGTGAGCTGCTCCAGACTGAGCTTCTGCTCGCCGGGTTCGGCCAGCACCTCCACGTCCCGTTCGCCGGGCAGCGTGGTGGAAGCCGTCAGGGAACCGTCCTCATCCAGGGCGGCATCGATCAATCCGGACACGTCATCTCCTTCGTCGTGGTCCCATCATGTCACCCGGGGAAACCAGCCGGGCCCCGAGGGAGCCTCACGCCCCTTGCGCGGCCGTCGCGGTGCACTGGTAGAGGCCGGTGACGCCGTCGGCGGTGACCGCCGTGCAGTTCGCCTCCACCCAGGTCCTGATCTCGGAGGCCGTGGTCGTCGCCGTGGAGCCGCCCGGCGCACCGCCGAAGCTGCCGCCGAAGCCACCGCCCCTGCCGCCCTCGCCCACGAGCACATACTTCAGCGCTCCCGAACTGACGAGTGCCGTGAACTTCTGCAGGGTGGGCGCGGGGTCGTTGCCGCTGAAGCCGCCGATGGGCAGCACGGGTTCGCCGCCGGAGCCCGTGATGAGACCCGCCGCCTCCTGCGCCCCGAAGGTCGCCACGAGGTAGTCCGCGTCTCCACGATTGGCCCGCAGATAGCTGAGCAGCGCCGTCGACGCCGTGCCTTCACGGCCGCCAGCTGCGCCCTGGGGGAAGCCGGCCCCGCCCGGGGCGCCGTTCAGGCCGCGGCCCTGGAATCCATTCGGCGGGGTGCCCGGCATGCCCCCGAGCTGGCCCTGTCTGAAGCCCTGCCGGTTGCCACCGAAGCGGGCCGCGGCACCGTCAGGTCCGCCTCGCCCTCCGAAGCTCATGTCGCTGACGCCGCCGGCGACGGGATTGGTCGCATTGGGGTGCGCGATCGTCACCACGGACCACGCCGCCGGAGTGAGGAGCAGCCCGCAGAGCAGCAGCGCGGACGTCCAGAACCGGGTTCCCGCACCACTCCGGGCCTCGCGGAGGATGAGAGCCATCGCGCCGAGTCCGAGCACGACCTGGACGGCGGCGACCGCCACGGAGTACCCGCCATAGACGAACGCGATCGCCACCGCGGTCACCATCGCCGTGCCCAGCAGGGCGAGCTGCGCCCAGACCACCCGCCGCCGTCGGGCCACCCCGATCGCCAGGCCGACCGCCAGCCCCATCGGCACGGCGAGCGCCGCCGTGTAGAACTGGTGCATCCCGGCCACCGCGGAGAACATGGCCCCGAAGGTCAGGATCCACACCCCGAGGAACACCGTCACCGCCGGCTTGAAGCGGAGGATCGCCAGCACGACGACGGCGAGCACCGCCACCGGGACGAGCCACCCGATCTGCCCGGCGAGCTGCTCGTTGAAGAGACGGAAGGCGCCGGCCGAGCCGGAGAACGGCGGAGTGAACGAGTTGTAAGCGGAGGAGTCCGCGGTGCTGGTCCCGAAGCGTCCCAGACCGTTGTAGCCGAACACCATCTCCCACGGATCGTTGTGGAGCGTGCTGCCCACATAGGGGCGGTCCGTGGCCGGGATGAGGGCGACCGCAACGATCCACACGAGCGAGAGGGCCAGGCTGGTCACCCCTGCGAGCGCAGCATGCCAGAGTTTCCGCCACCACGGCTGTGCCGTGCACAGGTAGGCGGCGGCCAGGGCGGGCCAGACCGCCCAGGCTTCCAGCATGTACGTCTGGAACGAGACCGCGACGAACGCTCCCGCGAGGAGGAACCAGCCGAGGCTCCGCCGTTCGAGCGCGCGGACGGCGGCCCAGGAGGTGAGAGCGAGGCCCAGGACGAAGAAGGTTTCCGGCTGGTTCGAACGGGACACCGCCACGAGGATGGGCGTGGTGGCGACGACCGCACCGCCCACGAGCCCCGCCGTCGTGCCGGCCACCCGTTTCGCCGTGACCGCCACGAGCAGCGTCGCGGCCACGGCGGCCAGGGCGTTCGGCAGGACGACGGTCAGCGTGGAGAACCCGAAGAGCCGGACGAACAGTGCCGGAATCCAGAAGGAGCCGGGGATCTTGTCCAGGGTCACGGTCCCGGACGGGTCGAACGCTCCGAAGAAGAAGTTGTGCCAGTTCTGGCTCATCGAGAGCGCGATCGAGGCGTAGTACTCGGACCGGGATCCGGACCACACACCCCACACCGTGAGCGCGGCGGCCCCGAGTCCCAGGACGAGCAGCCCGAGCGGCCAGGGGCCCCAACGGCCGGTGCGGGGCGTGGGACGGTCGAGTGCCGGTGAGAAACCGGGGGACAGGGAGGCTGGGCTGGAAGTCATGCACACCAGCACACCCCGGCAGGGCATGTGGCGACTGTGCCGATCCTATGCGCCTGCTGTGCCTGACCGCCGTCGTCGGACGATCCGGAGCAGGAGCGCGTCGAGTGAGAGGCGCGTCGCGCTGCGCGGCAACAGCACCACCCCCAGGGACAGCAGCACCATGACCGGGTACTGGGCGATCAGCTGGTCAGCCATCCAGTAGGTCATGAGCGTGAAGACCGACCCCACCGCGGCGGGCAGTGTCAGGACCCCGAGGATGAGCGCCACGCCCAGCCCGGCCTCCAGCAGCGGCATGAGCACGCCGAACAGCTCAGGCGCCTTGCCCAGGACCCCGGTGGCGAACCACTGGAAGTACTCCGGCACCCGGCTGTTGCCCGAGGCGCTGCCCGCCACCAGGAGGATGTCCGCCCGGCCAAAGCCCGCACGGTATTTGGTGATGCCCTCATTCAGCCACAGGATCCCGAGGACCACCCTCACCGCTCCGACGACGAGCGGGGCGGTGAGGGCGGGGATCCGTGGTCCGGTGCGGTCCATCAGGACAGCTTGGCGGCGCCGAACACGGCCTTCGCCTTGTCGCAGTGCACCACCACGTAAGCGGAGGACCCGGCGCCGGCCGGGAGGGTGAACGTCTGGGACGCGGTGTTGAAGGAGACCTTGCCGAGCTGGGTGCCCGTGCCGATGGCCGCCTCGTCCGTTCCGGACGCCAGGTACAGGTGCAGATCCGGGCCTTCGTCCGAGGAGAAGCCGGCCAGGGTCACCTTGCCGTCGGCGACGGTCACGGTGCCCTCGACGGACTTCCCGTTGAGCCCGGCGAAGTCGCCCTGGTGCTTGGCCATGGCCATGGAGGACTCCGACGCCATCGACGACGGCGACCCGCCCGCCGCGGGCATGCTCGACTCGGGCATCGAGGAGGAGCCGCCGCTGGGCGAGCCGGCGGTCCCGCCGCCGCACGCGGACAGGGAGAGGGCGAGAGCGAGAAGTCTTGCACCGACGAGAGCCTTGGTACGCATGATGTTCTTCCTTCTATGAGGTGAGGTGATCCGGTCAGGAGCGGAACACCACCCGGAGGAGGGCCGCTCGCTGTCCTCGAGTCAAGCAGCCGCGAAGCGCTCGCGGGCCGGTCCTTTCACGGCCGTAAGAGACCTTTCAGAACGGTAAGATCCACCACCGTCCGGAGCCGGAGCGGCGCGGCTAAGCTTCGACTATGGACCCTGGAACAGCCCGCGTGATGGTCGTGGAGGACGACCCCACCGTCCGCATGATCGTGAGCGATTACCTGCGCGCCGCCGGATACGCGGTGGCCCAGCACGCCGATGGGGCGAGCGCCCGCGACGCCCTGCGGGAGCAGGTGCCCGATGTGCTGATCGTGGACCGCATGATGCCAGGACTCAGCGGGGACGAGCTGTGCCGTGAGGTGCGGACCTTCTCCGACGTGCCGATCATGATGCTCACCGCGATGGGCGCCGTCGAGGACCGGATCGAAGGGCTGGAACACGGGGCCGATGACTACCTCAGCAAACCCTTCGCCCTGCGCGAGCTGCAGCTGCGGGTAGCGGCCCTGGTCCGCCGCCGCGTCTCCTCGAGCGCCCCGTCAGCCTTCACCGCCGGCCGGTTCCGGATCGACCCGGCACACCGGCGCGTCTGGGCCGACCAGCGGGAGATGGCGCTTACCACGCGGGAGTACGAGCTGTTCCTCTACCTCGTCCAGCACCCCGACCAGGTGGTGAGCCGGGACGAGATCCTGCGGGAGGTGTGGGGGTGGGGCTTCGGCGACCCCTCCACCGTGACCGTGCACGTCCGCCGGCTGAGGGAGAAGATCGAACCCGATCCGCGCTTCCCCTGCTATCTCCGGACCGAGTGGGGAGCCGGATACCGTTTCACGATCGAGCCGTCATGCTGAGTCCTGCGGATCTGCTGCTGATCGTCGTGACGACGGCCGTCTGCACGGGGGCCGTCAGCCTGCTCGCCTGGCTTGCCCTGCGCTGGAACCGGCGCGGATCGATCGCCTCCCAGTTCGCGATCGTGATCGTCGCGGTCGTCCTCTCGATCGCCTGTTCCACGCTCGCCGTGCTGGTGGAGATGTTCTTCTCACCCCACGACCTCACGGTCCTGGTGTGGGTCCTCGGGGTGTCTGCGGTCCTGAGTGTCACGGCAGCCGTCCTCGTCACGGGGAGGACCGCACGGCGGTCCCTGGACGCGCTCGTGGCGTCGGCGCAGCGGGTAGGGGACGGCGCCGTCGTCGTGGCGGGGACGCCCGGCTGGCAGGAGTTCAACGAACTGTCCGCGGAACTCGCTGAGACGTCACGCCGGCTCGCGGCCGCACGCGCCGAACTGGAGAAGCTCGACGCCGCGCGGCGAAAGTTCTACGCGGGGATCTCGCATGATCTGAGGACGCCCCTCACCGGGATCCGCGCGCTCGCGGAAGCGCTCGAGGACGGCGTGGTGGAGGACGCCGGGGTCACCGCGCGCCGGATCGGGTCCCGCGCCGAGGCGATGACGAGGATGGTGGACGACCTGTTCGAGCTGTCCAAGCTCCAGGAGGGCACCTTGCGGCTCCAGCCGGAACTGGTGGAGCTGCTGGACCTGGTCTCGGACGCCGTGACCGATGTCCAGCCGCTGGCGGAGCGGAAGGGCATCCGCATCTCGCAGCGCGGCGTCGAGGGGCGGGTCCTGTGGGCCGATCCCCGGGAGCTGAGCCGGGTGCTGGGGAACATGCTCAGCAATGGCATCCGGCACGCACCGGAGCATTCGGAGATCCTCATCTCGGCGGACACCCTGGAGCGGGACCGGTTGGTCCTCACGGTGCTCGACCAGGGCCCCGGCGTCGTCGCCGAGGATCTGGGCCGCATCTTCGAGGTCGGGTGGCGCGCCGATGCGGCGCGGACCGCCGAGGAGCCGTCGGCGCTCTCCTCGGGCGCGGGTCTCGGGCTGGCGATCGTGCGAGGCATCGTCGAAGCGCATGGCGGGATGGTCCGGGCGGGCCAGGTCCCCGACGGCTTCCAGCTGGAGGTCACGCTGCCGCTGGGCCGTGACGGTGCCGGAGACGCTCCGCCGCCCGCGGCTTCAGCTGGTTGACCCGGCCCGATCAGCCCGGGGGAAGGACCACGCCGAAGCGGCCCGCGGTGCGCTCGAACTGGGCCAGGAGGCGCGGCCAGCGGTCCTCGTGACCGAATTGCTCCTGAGCCGCCGAGAGCTGCGCGGCCCGCTCCTCGCTGTTCCCGCTGGCACACCACCAGGCGAACAGATCGAGGTTGAGGGGACCGCCGCTCCGCAGCGCCTCGGCGAGGGCCGGTGCGGCATCGATCGCCGCGAGGTGCCCGTCGAGCTGGAGCAGGGCCTCACCGAACGCCGGGTGGAGGTCCTCGTCCGTCCAGGATTCCAGGTTGATCCACTGGCCGGGCCAGTCGATCACGGATTCGAAGCGCCTGCTGTACTGCGGCGTCGCCTTCTCCAGCCGATCCGGGACGGTGGCGCCCACGGTCCGCGCGAACTCCGGCACATACGCACTCACCTCGACGTAGAACCGCAAGTGGTCCGGCGCGTTGCCCTGGCTGCGCTGCAGCGTGATGCCGTGCACCGCCTCGGGCGTCTCCCGCGACCAGCTGAGCTTGCGCTTCCGGTAGCCGAGGGGCTTGAGCGCGGGCACAACGACGCCGGCTACGAGAGCGTCGAACCGTGCCTCCAGCTCGCTCATGCGCGCCCCTCCCGGCGGAGAGGCGTCATCGGCGGCGTCGCTGCCTGCTGCGCTGTGGATCCCATGTGTTCCCCCTGTCGTCCAGTCGCCGGTTCCTCCCGGCGACTCTGGAAGAGTATGCGGAATGCAGTCCGATTGACCAGGGCACGGCCTTCGGCTCCTCGGAGGAGGCTCCGAGGCCCACCCCGCCGCCGCATGACAGGCCCGCGCTGTGACCTTCGTGCCATGATCAGGACATGGACACGACCGATACGGCCCCGGCCCTTCGCCCCCGCACGCGCACCGGACTCCCCGACTGGGCCGGCTTCGTCCTCGGCGTCGTCTGTGCTCTGGTGGGCTTGCTGCCGTGGCTCCTTCAGGGCATGCGGCTGCCGCTCCAGAATCTCTGGGCGGACGAGGTGTCACCGGACGCGATGCCGCTGGTGGCCCTGCCGTTCAGTCAGTACTCTCTGGTCCTGCTCGTGTCCCTGATCGTGACCGGTTCGGCGCTGGCAGGGCTGTTGCTGCGGAGCGTGGGCCGTCCCCGGCGGGCCCGGGGGTTCGTCCTGGCCTGGGCGGGGCTCCTGCTCGTGCAGGGTGCGGCCACCGCGCAGACCGCCTCGGCGGTGCGCCCGGGACTGTCGGAGGACTCGCGGAGCGATCTCTACTTCGGGACCATCCTGGGAGTGATCATCGCGTCCATCGTGGTGGGCCTGCTGGTCGCGGTGCTCGTGTCGCGCGCTCCGGCGCCGGGTGCCGCGCTGGGCCTGACGATGGGCGCCCTCGTCGTCGACTCGTGGCTCAGCACGCTGCTGTACGCGCAGGACGGCCCATTCCGGATCGCCTCCCCGGTTCCTTTGCTCGAATGGCTCCCCGCCGTCCTGGTGGGCGCGGTGCTGGCCTGGTGCGGGGTGCGCAGCGTGGGCCGGGTGCTGGCCTGGATCGTGTCGCTGTTCCTGCTCTGGATCGTGCCGGCCCTCTTCACCGGCATCATGACCGCGGCGGGCTCCCGGGTTCTCCTCCGCAATCCCCGGGATGCGCTGGAAGCGGCCGGAGAGACCTTCGCCGCAGCGCTCGGACCGGCGGGCATGTCGTGGCGATATGTGCTGGTCGCGCTGGTGATCGGTGCCGTGGGCGCCGTCGTCGCCGGAGTGATCCGGCGACGACGGCGCGCGGCTTGATTCAGGCCACGCGCCCCTCGGCATACTCCCGCAGCAGGGTGACGAGCGCCTGGCGCTGCTCGGGGCTGAGGCCTTCGGGCAGCTGATGGACGGAGCCCGGAGCGGCGATGATCTGACGGTCGCTGTCGGGGCTCAGCCGCAGGCCTTCGGGATCGATGGCGGCCCGGTCCGTGCTGACCGGTTCCTCTCCGAGATCGCGGGAGAGCAGGCGCCGGTCCGTGACGAGGAGACCGTAGACGCCCATCAGGGTGGCCGAGGTGAAAGCCGCCAGCAGGCGCTCGCCCGGCTCGAGAGGCAGCTTCTTCGCCGCCTTGGCGAAGTGTTTAGCCTGCTTGGGGTCGTCGTCGTATTTCACGACGTCGCCGAGACCCAGCTCCTGCACGCGGCCACGGAGGTCCGTGGCGGTGATGGGCGCCTGCGGAACCGTGGCGCCGAGGGACGGCGACAGCTCCAGCACGGTGAGGAGGGCGTCGGCGAGCAGGCGGCTCAGGCCGGCGGTGCGATCGTCATCCAGCAGGCCGGACGAGTACTCCCAGTTGTACGACTCCGTCGCGACCGTCGCGGTCCCTGCCGCGGACGCCGCAGCCCCGCCGGGACCCGTGAACAGCGGATACTGGCGGGGGAGCGCCTTGCCGAAGATCCCGTCCACATCGTCCTTGACCACCAGCCGCCGGTCGGTGATCAGGAAGCCCTGCGCCTCGCGCCGGCCGGAGAAGCGGCTCTTCACGTGATAGCCGAGCCAGGCGAGCGGCAGTTCGTCCTCTCCTGAGGGATTCGACAGCATCAGTTGCTCCGTGGCCTGCCAGAACACCTCCTCATGGTCACTGTGCACGGGGCGCGGCTCGCCCGGGATGAAGACGAGCCCGTCGAGCGCCGGGCCGGGGGCGAGACGCTGCCGGAGCGCTGCGGTCAGGGTCGAATGGATGCTGCGGCGGTCGCCGGACAGGGCATCGAGGTACGCGGACAAGGATGAGGGCATGGAGGCCTCCGGTCAGAGGTGCCGGCGGATGGGTCCCAGGTCCGTCCGCCGAGGGCGAGTGTGATGGTTCATGCTAAATCATCACGATCGTCCGGACCATGGACGAATCGTGTCCGCCAGGCGAACGGTGTGCGGACACGCGGGAGGCCCGGGATCACGGAGATGCGGCGGTCCCGGGCTTCGCCGGCGGCGTCACTTGCCCATGCCGGCGGTCATGCCGTCGATGATCCTCCGCCCGACCCACAGATACAGCACGACCATGGGGAACACGAGGATCACGATCCCGGCGAACAGGCCGCCCCAATCGGAGCTGTACTGCATGGCCGAGTACAGGTTCAGCAGGGCCACCGGAAGAGTGCGCTGCTCCGGATCGGACACGATCAGCATCACGAGCAGCGCCGAGTTCCAGAGGCCGATGATGTTGAGCACCAGAACGGTCGTCAGCCCGGGCTTCGCCAGGGGGAGCACGATCTGCCGGAACAGCGTGAGCGGGCCCGCGCCGTCGACCTCCGCCGCCTCCTCCACCTCGTGCGGGAGGGAGCGGAAGAAGCCCGTGAGGACGAAGACGGCGAACGGCAGCGAGAACACGACCTCGAAGATCAGCAGCGTGATCCGGTCGTCCCACCAGCCGGTGACCCAGTCCACCATGAAGCTGCTCAGGCCCAGCTTCGCGACCACGATCGGCACCGCGAGCGTCTGCAGCGGAATCGAGAGCCCGACGGCGAAGTACGCCGTGAGCGGGCCGGCCACCTTCTTGCTCGACCGGGCCAGGACATAAGCTGCCGGCGCGGCGATCGCCACGATGAGCAGCGCTCCGACACCGGTGACGACCACGCTGTTGAGCGCCGCCTGGGCGAACTGCCCGAGCTCCCAGACCGTGCCGAAGTTCTTCCACTGCGGGTCGGTGGGCAGGGCGAACGGGTTCTGGATGATGTCCCCCGAGGTCTTGAGCGACTGGATGCCGATCCAGGCGACCAGCACCAGGTTGAACGCCACCCACACCCACAGGGCCGCGACGGTGACGGACGGGACGAAGACGTTGCCGCAGAAGCGGCCGAGTTTCCTCATGAGAGCTCCACCTGTTCGCGGGCCGTGATCCGGCGGACCAGGACGATGAGGATGATGGTCAGGACGGTCACGATGACGCCCATGGCGGCGCCGGCTCCGAGGTCCGGCACGCCGCCGCTCACCACCACCGAGTTGTACTGCTGGACCGCCACGGTGCGGGCCTGGATCGGCGGCACGCCGACCGCGCCGCCCGTGGTGAAGGCGATGACGATCTCGAAGGTCTTGAGACTGTTCACCACCCACAGCACCGAGGCCACGGCGAACACGTCCCAGGAGAGCGGCAGCGTGATGAAGCGGAACTGCTGCCACTTCGACGCGCCGGTCAGAAGAGCCGCTTCGTACAGGTCCTCCGGGATCGCGTCCATGGCGGAGAGCATGAGCGCGATGTACAGGCCGGTCGAAGACCAGACCACCCCGCCGATGATGCAGGCGAAGACGGTGTCCGGCCCGAGGAAGCCGACGGGCGCGATGCCGAAGAAACCGAGGATGCGGTTCGCCACGCCGTCGGGGTTGAGCAGGAAGCCGATCGCCGCGCCGACCGCGATGGGGGAGATGATCACCGGCAGGAAGACCACGGAGCGGATGAACGCCCGGCCCTTCAGCTGGCGCAGCACCACCATGCTCAGGAAGGTGACGCCGAAGACGAGTGTCCCGCTGACCACCGCGAGCACCAGGGTGTTGCCGAAGGAACGAAGAAAGGCCTCATTGCCCAGGAGCGACACGTAGTTCTGCAGGCCACGCCAGGACATCTCCGATCCCGGACCGGCCCACTTGGTGAGACTGACCCAGACGCCGAAGAAGGACGGCGCCACGAACAGGAGCGTGTAGAGCGCCAGCGCCGGTCCGAGGAAGGCCCAGAAGACCTTCTCCCGGGACGGCAGCAGCGGCTTGCGGATCACCTCCGCCGGGGCGGTCCGGTTCTGCGGGACCGCCCCGGCATCCGCGAGGCGACTGGTCATTTCTGCCCGGCCATGATCTGAGCGGACTTCTGCTTGCCCTGCTGGACGAACTGGGCCGCGCTGATCTTGCCCTGGAGGAGCTGGTCGTCCAGGGGCAGGAACATGTCGTTCCACCAGGCCTTGTTGCCGGCGGCGGTGTCGTAGGTCAGGTGCACGTCCTTGGCCTCGGCCAGGGCCTTCTGCGCGTCCGAGAGGGCCTTGGGGGCCGGCACATCACTGCGGGCCGGGATGTTCTTCGCCTCGTCCGCGATGCGCTTCTGGTACTTGGACTGTTCGAAGAAGGCGAGGAACTTCTTGGCGTCCTCGGCGTTCTTGCCCTTGGCATTCACTCCGAGGCCCAGCGCGCCGGCCTCCACGGAGTCCTTACCGCCCACGGGGAGCTGGAAGGAACGGATCTGGGCGCCGGACGGGGTGGCGGAGGCGACTTCACTGGCGAGCCAGGTGCCGTTGATATTCAGATCGCACTTGCCCTGAACCCAGTCGTTCTGGGCGGCCGGGTACTTGGTGGCGATGAAGTTCGGCTGGAAGTAGCCGCCCTTGGCCAGCTGCTCCACCTTGCCCGCGGCCGCGAGGACCTCCGGCTCGTCCCATGCCTCCGAGGTCTTCTGAAGACCCAGCAGGCTGCCCGAGCCGCCCGCGTTCACCAGGGCGGAGTACAGCCAGTAGACGTTGTAGAACGGGACGGTCCCGTCCTGGCAGATCGGGGTCCGACCGGCGGCCTTGGCCTTGTTCAGGTACGCGACGAACTCATCCCAGGTCTTCGGGGGAGCGGACGCGAGTTCCGGGTGCTTGGCGGCGTCGAACCACACGGCGGTCGAGATGGCGGTGTGCGGAAGGAAGCCGAGGCCCTTGTCATCCGAGGCGGCCTTCTGCAGGGCCGCCGGCACCAGATCGCCGACCGTCTTGCCGTTCTCGCCCGGGACGGGCATCTTCAGCACGTCGTCCACCGGGGCGGCCAGGTTCTGGGCCCGCCATGCGGGCAGATTGTCCGAGCCGGCGTCGAACAGATCCGGCCCCTTCCCTGCGGCCATCTCGGTGGTCAGCGCGTCACCGCCCGTGCGCCCCACGAACTTGACGTCGACCTTGACGCCTTCCTGCTGGGCGAAGTCGTCCAGGGCGCTCTTGAGGATCTTGGCCTGCGGCTCGTCGGCGCTCCAGATGGAACGGTAGCTGAGCGTGCGCTCGGCGGCCGCGGAGGCGCTGTTCTTCTGGCCGCACGCGGAGGCGCCGGTGGCCACCGCGCCGGCCAGGACGACGGCGGTGAGGATCCGCAGTGAGTGGTTCTTCATGCTGTGTACTCCGATTCTTCCTGTTTCGTCATTGAAAGGTGTGTCGCTGAAAGTGCTGTGGGCGGGAGCACCGGTGCCGGACGGTCCGGCGACGGCGGGATCGTGACCACGGTGCCCTGCTTCCGGGCGGTCTCCGCGGCCCAGACCACCCGGTGGGTGTCGAGGCTCTCGCGTCCGCTGCTGAGGATCCGGGACGGATCGTCGTGGCGGAGGGCGTCGAAGAAGGCGTCCGCCAGGGATTCGTCGGCGCCACCGTGCCCGCCGGCCATGGAAGCGTCGTCGCCCCCACCGGTGTCGATCTCGGTCCAGCTGTCCGAGACGAAATCGTGGATCCGGAGGTGACGGCCGTCGCCGTCGATCGACCCGTGCGTCCCGAAGATCCGGGTCTTGCGATGTTCGAGGGCGGCGAACGCTGTCACGGTGATGGTCGCCGTCGCGCCGGTGCCGAATTCGAGGGAGACGGTCTGGGTGTCCACCACGTCGTTGTCGCAGGCGTAGACGCAGCGGCCGTACGGGCCGGTGCGCAGCGCCCGCTCCACGCCTTCGGGAGTGGCGTCCTCCGTGACGGCGGACAGCGGCCAGAATTCCTTCTCCGGATCGCCGAGACACCCGAGGTACAGACGCTTGGCCGAGTACGGGCAGATGGCTTCCAGAGGGCAGTCCCAGCAGCGGTCGGCGGCGCCCGCGGGGCGGGCTGCCGCCGTGAAGTGGGTCAGCGCCCCGAAGGAGGAGACACGCTGTGGGATTGCTCCCATCATGTAGGCAAGCCAATCGACGTCGTGGCAAGCTTTGGCCAGAAGGAGCGAGGCGGACTCCGCCTCCTTGCGCCAATTGCCGCGGACGAAGGAGTGAGCGTGATGCCACCAGCCCACCTGCTCCAGATGCTGCACATTGATCACTTGACCAATAGTGCCGTCTTCGAGGATCCTCCGCAGGGCCCGCGTGTAGGGGGAGTACCGCATGACGTGGCAGACGGCCAGAATGACGTCGTTCTCCTCCGCCGCGGCCAGGATGCGGGTGGCCTCCTCCTCGGTGGGCGCGATCGGCTTCTCCAGGAGGATGTGATAGCCCTTCCCGGCTGCCGTCACGGCCGGTCCGGCATGCATCCGGTCCTGAGTCCCGATGATGACGCCGTCGGCGAGCCGTTCGCCGGCCAGGAGGTCCTCCCAGTCGGTGAAGACGTTCTCGGCCGGGATGCCGTGCTCACGGGCGAACCGCTCGCGGCGCACCGGATCGGGTTCCGCGACGGCGACGATCCTCGCAGCGCCGGTCGTCAGGGCCCGCTGGGCGTAGACCGTGCTGCGGAGGCCGGCGCCGATCACGGCGAGGGTGGGTGCGTCCGCTGGAGGAGCGGACGCCGTTGGACTTGCAGACTGCACGTGGTTCCCCCGACCATAGAAATTAAAAGAGGTTTCTTTAATCTGAGGTCCCGGGAAGGGAACTGTCAAGACCTTGAGAAGGAGTGAATGTGGAATTGCGCCGAGGTGACACCTCCCGTCTGCGACGCCAGAACGCGGTCCTGACCATGAAACTGCTCCGCGACAACGGAGCCATGGGCCTGACGGAGCTGGCCACGCAGAGCGGGCTGTCCCGCCCCACCGTGGAAGGCATCGTGGATTCGCTCCTCGACGCCGGGTGGCTGCTCTCCCATGATCCGGAGACCGGCCAGGTGGGCCGTCCGCGGCGCCTGGTGGAGTTCCGGGCGGACGCCGGGCACGTCATGGGCGTGGACATCGGATCGGTGACCGTGCGTGCCGTCGTGGCGGATCTCGCGGGGGAGCCGGTCGGCTCGTCATCCGTGGCGGTGCTCCCGGACCACGGACGGGAGGCGCGGCTCCGGGCGGCACGGGCCGCCGCGGCCCAGGCCGTGGCGGACGCCGGCCTGACGCCGTCGGCGCTGGCCGCCGTCTGCGTCGGGACCACCGGCACAGTGAGCACCGCGGGCGTCGTCACCCACTCCGTCGCGCTGCCCGGCTGGGAAGGTGTCGACCTGGCCGGCGCGTTCGCCGAGGATTACGCCTGCCCCGTGGCGGTGGAGAACGACTGCAATCTCGCGGCGATGGCGGAGGCCTGGAAGGGCGTGGCGGCGGGGTACAGCGAGGTCGCGTACATCCACTGCGGCATGAGGACGGGAGCGGGGCTCTTCATCAACGGCAAGCTCTACCGCGGCGCCCGCGGGCTGTCCGGTGAGATCGGAGCCCTGCCGCTCGTCGGCTGGCACCGTGCGCCGTCGCGCCTTGCGGCGTTCTCCGGCCTGAGCGAGGGAACGCCCGGCGAATCCGTGGCGGCCACGGTGTTCGACGCCGCCAAGACCGGCGACGCCGAAGCCCGCTGGGCGGTGGAGCGCTATGCCAGCGA
Source organism: Arthrobacter sp. Y-9 (assembly GCF_029690065.1). Lineage (NCBI taxonomy): Bacteria > Bacillati > Actinomycetota > Actinomycetes > Micrococcales > Micrococcaceae > Arthrobacter > Arthrobacter sp. Y-9. The sequence continues at coordinate 2,019,513 of NZ_CP121463.1, read as the reverse complement.
CCTGGCGGAAGGCATCGCCGCGCTGGTCCTGACGCTCGATCCGGAACTCGTGGTCCTGGGGGGCGGCGTCTCGCGCTCCGGGGAGATCCTGCTGGAGCCGCTCGCCCGCTACCTGGCGCCGCTCTGCATCGAAGCGCCCCAGCTCAGCCTGTCCTCGCTGGGGGAGCGCGCCGTCGTGTCGGGGGCCCTGCGCCACGCGCTGAACCTGGTGGACGATCAGCTGTACGACGTCGAGAGCGTGCTGCCCGCGCCACTCGCCGCAGCCTCCTGACCGCCGCCCGGCCGGTTCGGAGAGGCTGGAAATAATCCTTGACGCGGGTCCGGGCCGCCTGTACTTAATTAAAACTCCTTTCATTAGTGAACTCGATGAGGAGTGCCATGAAGCGACGGACCAGCACCATCGGTGCCATCCTTGCCAGCAGCGGTGTCCTCCTGGCGACAGGCCTGGCTCCGGCCGTGGCTTTGCCGGGAGAGGTCACGGCGCAGGCCGGGATCCAGACGGCAGTGCAGACCACCACCAGTTACTACGTCGATCCGGCGGGCAGCGACACAGCGGACGGCCGGTCCCCGGGGACCGCCTGGAAGAGCCTGTCCAAGGTCTCGGCCCAGACGTTCGGACCGGGGGACCGGATCCTGTTCAAGGCGGGCGGGCAGTGGACGGGCCAGCTTGCCACGCATGGCTCCGGCGCGCCGGGCCAGCCGATCGTCGTCGGCGGCTACGGGACCGGGGCCAAGCCACGGATCGACGGCGCGGGCGCCGTGGACGCCGCCGTGAAGGTGGAGAACGAGCACGACATCACCATCGACGGGCTCGAGGTGACCAACACCAATGGAGGCGCCACTCCGCGGATCGGCATCCAGGTCACGGCGCGCGACTACGGTGCAGTGGCCGGGGTGACCGTCCGGAACAGTTACGTCCACGGCATCCAGGGCGCCACGAGCGGCAACGACTCCTCGAATCCCTCGGTGGGCGGGATCATCGTCTCGGCTCTGGGCTCCACGACCCCCACCTTCTATCGGAACCTGCGGATCGAAGGCAATGAGGTGGCCGACTCCCGGTCCTACGGCATCGTGACGTGGTCCTCCTGGATGCAGCGCGAAGGCTGGAACGACCTCTGGGACTTCATGCCGGTCCCCGCGGGCGGTTACCGCCCCTGGACGCCGAGCACGGGCACGGTCGTCACGGGCAACACCGTCCATGACATCTCCGCCGGCGGCATCACGGTGATGCAGGCCCAGGGCGCCCGGATCGATCACAACCGGGTGGACAAGACCGCCCAGAACCACGGCAACGTCGGCATCTGGTGGGCCGGCGCCGATGACACGGTGGTCGAGTACAACGAGGTGTCCGGCACCAAGTACTGGGGCCTGGCGAGCGATGGCAACGGCTTCGACGCCGACGCCTCCGTGCACCGCAGCCTGGTGCAGTACAACTACAGCCACGACAACGAGGGCGGCTTCTTCATCGCCGTCTCCACCGGCACAGGTCCCGCGGAGGCGACCATCCGCTACAACGTGAGCCAGGGCGACGGCAATCAGATCTTCGCGCTGTCCACGAACGCGAAGAACATCGACATCTACAACAACACCATCTGGACCCCGTTGACGCCGTTCATCGCCAACAACCCGGACCGCGCCGAATTCAGCATGGTCAAGGTCTGGAACACCTCGGTCTCCAACGTCAGCTTCCGCAACAACATCATCTACAACGGCGCGGGCCTCGCCTACCGCGACTCCGCCGCGGTGACCTACGACCGCAACTTCTACCAGAGCGGACCGATCCCGGCCCGCGAACGTGCGGCCCTCAGTGGGACCGCGGGTCTGAGCGCGCCGGGTGCGGCCACCTCGATCAACGACCTGGCCGGGTACGCCCCGACGGCGGGATCGCCCGTCACCGCGCAGGGACTGGACATCCCGTTCGACGGCGGCCGGGACGTCCGCGGCACGCTGCTACCCTCGGGCATGGCGGACCTCGGCGCGGTGCAGTCGACCGCGGGCGCGGGCCTGAACGAGGCGGCGCCGACGGTGACGACGAGCTTCGGCAACGGTCAGTCCACCGTGCCCGCCGCCATCGCCGACGGCAGCGATCTGACCCCCTGGGCGAGCCCGTCCAGCGGGGTCCGGTTCCCCGGGAACATCACCCTGGAGTTCGCGAATCCGCGGAGCGTGAAGGCCGTGGAACTGGCGACCATCTTCGGCGCGGGCCAGGGCATCAAGACCGTCGACGTGCAGAGCTGGGACGGCGCCGCCTGGGTCACGCAGGTCTCCAATACTCAGCTGAGCTGGACCGGGAACTCCGCTGCCGTTGAACGGAAGACGGTCCAGCTGCCGTCCGCCGTGACGACGGGCAAGATCCGGCTGGTCGTCAAGGCGGCCAACCTGACGTGGGGCAATCTGGCGGTCAGCGAGATCTCGACACGCTGACCCGGTCTCAACCACCGGTCTCAGCCACCGAGCCTGCCGGACGCCGGGCCTCCTTGAGGTCCGGCGTCCGGCCTGCGAGAGTGGGCGTGGCTCCGTCACGCCCCGCGCCGGGTCCAGCCCCGGCGGCACCACCAGCACACCGAAAGGCGGCAGACGACATGCCCGCAGCGAAGAAGCAGCACATCCTGGTGATCGGCGTGGACGGCTGCCGTCACGACAGCCTCTTGAAAGCCCACACCCCGCATCTCGACGCGCTGGCAGGGCAGGGGTTCCTGGCGCCGGTGCGCGTCGACGAGCGCAACCCCACCATCTCCGGGCCGGTGTGGTCCACGGTCGCGAGCGGCGTCTACTCGGACCTCCACGGCATCCGGGACAATCAGCTCGCGGGCCATCGGCTGGAGGAGTACCCGGACTTCCTGAGCCGTGTGCGGGAGCACGTGCCCGGAGCCACCACGTTCGCCGCGGCCGCCTGGGGACCCCTCGTGACGGAGTCCGCCGGGGGTCCGGTCTTCGCGCCGGGCGGCTACCGGCCCGGCCTGCCGGTGGACTCTGAGGAGGGGGAGCTGGACGTCATCGAGGTCATGGACGAGGCGGTCACGTCCCGGGTGGCGCGCACGCTGCTCCACGACGCGCCGACGGTCACGTTCGCCTATCTGCTCCTGGTCGACATGGTCGGGCACCACGAGGGGGTCACGCCCCGCTACCAGGAGGCGATCGAACGCTGCGACGAGCAGATCGGGGTCATGCTCGCCGCGATCGAACAGCGTCCCACCCGTGGGGACGAGGACTGGACCGTGATCGTCCTGACCGATCACGGTCATCGCGACGCCGGGCACCACGGCGGCGACAGCGACGAGGAACGCACGGCCTGGATGTGCGCCGCTGGCCCGGGCCTCGGCGGACCCGGGCAGCGCGCCGACGTGGACCATGCGGACGTCCACCCGCACATCCTGTCCCTCCTCGGGATCGAGCCCGAACCGTCCTGGGGACTCCTGGGGAGCCCGCTCGGCTGAGCCCCGCGGAGGCGCCGTCGCCTCGTGACGGACGACGACGGCGCCGCCGCCCCGGGTGCCGGCGCAGGGCCCGGCGGGGGTCGCCGTCGTCGTGTCCACCAGGTGGTCTCCGGCCCGCGGAAGGGGTGCCCGGCCGATAGGATCGGAAGGGCCGACATCAACCCGAGGAGATCCCGCGTGACCAGCCAGCAGCCCTTCCGTCCTCGCGCCGTCTTCCTGGACATCGACGGCACCTACGCGGACCACGGCCTGGTGCCGGACGCACATGTCGAGGCGGTTCAGCTGGCGCGGAGCGTCGGCCACAAGGTGTTCCTCTGCACCGGACGGCCCCTCGCGATGATCGCGGACCGCATCCTCGACCCCGGCTTCGACGGCGTCGTCTCCGGTGCCGGCGCCCGCGTGGATGTGGGTGGTGAGACCCTCCGGGACACCCGGTTCGAGCAGGGTCTGGCGGATCGCGTGATCGAGGCGCTCGACGCCCACCACGCCGCGTACATCCTGGAAGCTCCGCACGCCCTGCACGGCCGCCACGGGGTGGATCAGCGGCTCCGCGAGGTCCTGGCCCCCATCTTCGCCGGCCGGGAGACGAGCCCGGGGCGTCACAGCGCCACGGTGGATCCGGCGGCGGACATCCTCGGCCCCATGCGGTACGCCGATGACCTGCGCGGCACCTCCTTCGCGAAGGTCTCCTGCTTCGCCTCGGACACCCCGCTGACCCAGGTGATCGCCGAACTGGGCCCCGAGGTGGGACTCGTGCCCAGCTCGCTGTCGGCGCTCGGCGACACCGCGGGGGAGATCTTCGTCGCGGGAACCCACAAGGCGGTGGGCATCCAGGTGGTCCAGGACCATCTCGGACTGGTCCGTGAGGACATCATCGCGATCGGCGACAGCGCCAACGACCTGGAGATGCTGGAGTACGCGGGGATCGGGATCGCCGTCGAGGGTGCGGCCCCGGACCTGGTGGCGGTGTCGGACCGCATGACGGCCGGTCCCGCGGAGCACGGTGTGGCCCGCGCGCTGGCGGAACTCGGCCTGCTGGGCTGACGCCTGGCCGGGCCCGCCGGTCCCGCCCGGCAAACCCGACCAGCCAGTCCCGCTCGGCCCCGCCCGTTCGGCAGCGGGAGTTCAGCCGCGGGAGTCGTCCGCCATCCGGGCCAGGTGCAGGGTGAGGTAGGCGACCTCGTCGTCCGTGAGCTCCTGATCCAGCCGGAGTTCCAGCACGGACTGGAGCTTCACGGCGGTGGCGTAATCCGCCGGGTAGGCCTCCCGGATCGCCGTGAACAGCTTGTCATTGCCTTCGTTGAGCTGTCGCCCGGAGTGGGCCCGCACGAAGAAGTACCGCAGGTGGGTGATGAAGCGGGCGGCGTTCACCGAGTCGCGGTCGAACGGGCGCCCGTAGGCGGTCTCCATGACCTCGAACAACTGGGTCAGCACGCCCGTCATACGGTAGGTGTAGGCGAGATTGCCGGTGGAGAATCCCGCGTTGACCAGGTGCAGCGCCACCGCCACGGACTCCTCCTCCGGGAGGCTCACCTCAAGGGCTGCGTTGACGTGCTCCACGGTCCGGCGGGCCATACGGAACTCGTGAGGGTAGAGATGCAGGACCTCGGAGCGCAGCGGATACTCGAGCCGGATGCCCTGCCGGACGCGCTTGATGGCGAAGCTCAGGTGATCCGCCAGGGCCACCAGGAGCGTCGATCCCACGGCGTCGCTGAACTCGGCGGACACGGCCTTGAGCGCCTGATCGGCCAGCAGCAGATGTTCGGGCGGGATCGCGGCCACCACGGCCCCGAAGTTGTCGGGGTCGCGGCCGTTCTCCGGCACGAAGACCCGGATCACCTTGGCCGGATCCACCTGCTGGCCCGGTTTGGCCTGGAACCCGAGGCCCCGGCCGGTCAGGATGGTCTCCTGCCCCGCGTCGTTGCGGGCCAGGACGACGTTGTTGTTGAAAACGCGGAGGATCTCCACGATGGGTGCTGCCTGTCTGTCGGAATCGGTCGGAACGTCCCGGAAGAGCTCCTGGGGAGAGGATACGGCCGTGTGGCGGGACCGGGCGGTCCCGCCACACGGCAGGGATGCGGAAGAGGTCAGGCGAGGTTGGCGCCGTTGGCGGCGATCACGTCCCGGTACCAGCCGAAGGACTTCTTCCGGTAGCGCTCCAGGGTGCCCGAGCCGTCGTCGTTGCGGTCCACGTAGATGAACCCGTAGCGCTTGCTCAGCTGCGCCGTGGAGGCGCTGACGATGTCGATGCAGCCCCACGTGGTGTACCCGAGCACCTGCGCGCCGTCGGCGATCGCCTCGCGCACCTGCACGAGGTGATCGTTCAGGTAACGGATCCGGTAGTCGTCCTCCACGGTCTTCGCGCCGTCCACCTCGACCAGCTGATCCTTGGCGCCCAGACCGTTCTCCACGATGAAGAGCGGCTTCTGCCAGCGCTCCCAGTAGTCGTTCAGCACGACGCGCAGGCCCTGCGGGTCGATCTGCCAGCCCCACTCGGAGGCCTCGAGGGTCGGGTTGGGCACTCCGCCCATGATGTTGCCGGGTCCCTGGACGTGGTGGTCCGGATCGGCGGTCTCACAGATGCTCATGTAGTAGCTGAAGGAGACGAAGTCGACCGTGTTCCGCAGGTCCTCCCGGTCCTGTTCGGTGATCTCCAGCTCGATGCCGTTGTCCCGGAAGAAGCGCAGGAGGTAGCCCGGGTACTCACCGCGGCAGTGGATGTCACCGAACGCGTAGCTGGCGTGAGCGGTGTCCATCGCCTTCACGACGTCGGCCGGGGCGGGCGTGAGCGGATACACCGGGAGTGCGAGGATCATGCAGCCGACCTTGGCCTCCGGCATGATCTCGCGGGCCAGGCGCGTCACCCGGGCGGACGCCACGAGCTCGTGGTGGATGGCCTGGTAGAGATCGGAGTCCGTCAGTTCCTCGCGGGGCGTCGGGATGCCGCCGGACATGAACGGCTCGTGGATGACCGAGTTGATCTCATTGAACGTGAGCCAGTACTTTGCGCGTGCGCCGAAGCGCTCGAACAGCACCCGGCAGTACCGCTCGTAGAACCCGATCAGCTCCCGATTGGTCCAGCCGCCGTACTGCCGCGCGAGGTGCAACGGGGTCTCGTAGTGGCTGATGGTCACGAGGGGCTCGATGCCGTGCTTCTCCAGCTCGTCCAGGACGCGGCCGTAGTAGGCGAGGCCCTCCTCATTCGGCTCGGCCTCGTCGCCGAGTGGGAAGATGCGGCTCCACGCGACGGAGAAGCGGTAGACCTTGAACCCCATCTCGGCGAAGAGCGCGATGTCCTCCGCGTACCGGTGATACGAATCCACGGCGACCTGCTTCAGGTTGTCCGGCGTGGGTCCCTCGGTCGGGGGTGTGGTGATGCCGTGCGGCATGACGTCCTGGATGGACAGCCCCTTGCCGCCCTCGGCGTAGGCCCCCTCCACCTGGTTCGCGGCGGTTGCGCCGCCCCAGAGGAAGCCCTCCGGGAAGGGGCCGGTCGCGGGCCGGGTCACGGTGTTGCTCATGCTGGTGCTCCTTGTCTTCTTTTCGGGACCGGATCAGAGTTCGACGTCGAGCGCCGGCACCCCATGCGTCAGGCGGCCCTGGGCGAGCGGCACGACGGCGGTGAGGTCCTTGGTGTTGGTGACCACCATGAGGGTGGTGGTGTCGTAGCCGGCCTCCAGGACCTTGGCGCGGTCGACGGTGGCGAGCAGGGTGCCGGCCTCGACGCGATCGCCGCGCGACACGGCGGAGACGAAGCCCTCGCCCTTCATCTGCACGGTGTCGATGCCGATGTGCACCAGCACCTCGACGCCGTCGTCCGACTTGATGCCGTACGCGTGGCCGGTCTTCATGACGGCCTGGACGGTGCCGGCGACGGGGGAGTAGACCCGGTCCTCTTCGGGGACGATGCCGAGGCCCGCACCCATCGCGCCCGAGGCGAAGACCTTGTCCGGGACGTCGGCCAGGGCGACGACCGCCCCGGTGACGGGGGCCAGGACGGTGATGTTCCCGTCGGCGGCCACGGCGGGGCCGGCCGGTTCCTGCGCGGCGGTGGCGGCGTCGTCGTCGGCCTGTTCGCGGGGACCGAAGAAGAAGGTGAGGAGGAAGGCGATGAGGACCGCGGCCAGGACGCCCAGCATGAGGACGGCGAAGCTGCCGACCTGGGAGAAGGCGGGAAGGGAGAGCAGGGACGGGAACACGAACGCCGTGGCCGCGCTGCCGCCCATGCCCGCGATCGCACCGCCGACGGCGCCGCCCGCGATGCCGAAGTAGAACGGCTTCTTCAGAGGAAGGTTGACGCCGTAGATGCCCGGCTCGGTGACACCGGCGAGGAATCCGGACAGGGCGGCGGGCGCGGCCACGGCCCGGCGCTTGGCGCTCCGGCTGCGGAGGGCGACGGCGAGCATCGAGGCTGCCTGGGCGAGCACGGCCGGGACCACCGGACCGAACATGATCGAGTAGTGCAGGGTCGCGAGATCGGTGGCCATGAGCGGGACGAAGCCCCAGTGCAGGCCGAAGAGGACGAAGACCTGCCAGAGGCCGCCCATGATGGCGCCCGCCAGCCAGGGGGCGAAGCCGAAGATCGCCGAGACGCCGTTCGAGATGCCGGCCGAGATGAAGGTGGTGACCGGGCCGACCGTCATGAGGGTCAACGGGACCATGATCGCGATGCAGAGGAGCGGGACCAGGAAGTTGCGGACGGCCGAGGGGAGGATCTTCAGCAGGAAGCGCTCGAGGTAGCCGAGCAGCCAGACCGCCACGAGGATCGGGATGACCGAGCTGGTGTAGTTCATCATCACGACCGGGATCCCGGCGAACGCGACAGGCTTTCCCTCGGCCGCGAGGGCGACGATGGTCGGGTAGACGAGGGCCCCGGCGATCGCCATGGCCGTGAACTGGTTCGCCTTGAAGCGGCGGGCCGCGGTCACGGCGAGGAAGATGGGCAGGAAATAGAAGAGCGCATCGGCGGCCGCGGCCAGGATGATGTAGCTCTGGTCGGTGGCCTTGATCCAGCCGAAGGTGGTGGCCATGGTGAGGAAGGCTTTGAAGAGGCCCGATCCTGCCAGTGGCCACAGCATCGGCGTGAAGATCCCGGAGACCATGTCGATGAAGCGGTTGAACAGATTGCCCTGCGCGGGAGCATCGCTCCCGGCGCCCGCGTCTTCGGAGCCGAAGCGCGTGATCCGGCTCAGCTCCGCGTACACGGTGGGGACGTCGTTGCCGATGACCACTTGGTACTGGCCGCCGGCCTTCATCACGGTGATGACGCCGGGGAGCTTCTCGATGGCGGCCGTGTCCGCCTTGCCCTCGTCCTTGAGGCGCAGGCGCAGGCGGGTGGCGCAGTGCACGGCGCTGGACACATTGTCCTCCCCGCCGACCTCCCGCAGGATGTCGGCGGCCAGCGACCTGTAATCGACCGATGCCATGGTAGGTCCTTTCTTCCTGTTTCCGTGCCCGCACTGGCCCGGAAACGACAAAAGACCTAGGACCCACCCAGAGGGGTGTTTCCTAGGTCTTGCCCCGGTTCATCCCGGGTGACAATCCTTCGCGGCCTCAGAGGACCACAAAAGTTGAAGATACACGTGATCTGATTCACAGGCAAGTGATGCGGGCCGGCTTCGGCCCGGCTTCTGCGAAATGTCGCCGAAACACGGATTTACCCCGCCGACACACGTCGATACCTCGCCGAAACACCAGCGTCATCGCGGGGGCATGGCGGCTCCGTAGCGTGCTGCGCAGGAACCTCATCCGATCACCAGGAGGCCGCTCTTGACGCAGGACACCCTCACCACACCCCAGACCCCACCATCTCAGCAGGCATCCTCGCAGGACGCCGCCGCCCAGGCGGCGACCCGCGAGAGCCTCGAGGACTACACCCTCCGCTTCGCGCCGCGCTCGTACCGGAAGTGGGGCGTCGGCGTCGTCGCGACCAGTGCGCTGGGAGGCATCGCCTACCTGGCGGACTTCGCGATCGGCGCCAACATCGGCATGGCGTACGGCACGGTGAACGCGCTGCTCGGCATCGCGATCGCGGCTGTGATCATCTTCGTGACCGGCTTCCCGCTGGCCTACTACGCGGCCCGCTACAATATCGACCTGGACCTCATCACCCGTGGCTCCGGCTTCGGCTACTACGGCTCCATCCTGACCAACGTCATCTTCGCCGTCTTCACCTTCATCTTCTTCGCCCTCGAAGGCTCGATCATGGCCCAGGGTCTCGAGCTGGGCCTCGGCATCCCGCGCTGGCTGGGCTATCTGATCTCCTCCGTGCTGATCATCCCGCTCGTCATCTTCGGCATGAACGCCCTGGCGAAGCTGCAGGTCTGGACCACCCCGCTGTGGCTCCTGCTCATGGTGGTGCCGCTCGTGTACCTCGTGGCGGCGCACCCGGATTCGCTCGGCGCCTTCCTCAGCTACCAGGGCACCTCGGGACAGGGCGGGGTGGATCTCGCCTCGGCCATGCTCGCCGCCGGTGTGTGCCTCTCGCTCATGGCGCAGATCGCCGAGCAGATCGACTACCTGCGCTTCATGCCGCCCAAGACGCCGGAGAACAGCCGCTCCTGGTGGCGCGCCGTGATCCTGGCCGGTCCGGGCTGGGTGGTGTTCGGCGCGATCAAGCAGGCGGTCGGCCTGTTCATCGCGGTGTACCTTGTCGCGCGGCTCGACCCGGCGGCGTCGGCGACGGCGAATGAGCCGGTGCATCAGTTCCTCGGCGTCTACCGCGAGATGATGCCGCCGTGGCTCGCCATGACGCTCGCGGTGGTCCTCGTGGTCATCTCCCAGATCAAGATCAACGTGACCAACGCGTACTCCGGCTCGCTGGCCTGGACCAACTCCTTCACGCGGCTCACCCGCCGCTACCCGGGACGGCTCGTGTTCGTGGTGGTCAACGTGGGCATCGCCCTGGTTCTGATGGAGGCTGACATGTTCTCCTTCCTCAACGCGATTCTCGGCTTCTACGCGAACTGCGCCATGGCCTGGGTGGTCACGGTCGCCACGGACATCGGCATCAACAAGTACGTCCTGAAGATCTCCCCGAAGGTCCCGGAGTTCCGCCGCGGCATGCTCTACGCGATCAACCCGGTGGGCTTCGTCTCGATGATCCTTTCGGCGGGCCTCTCGATCGCGGTCTTCTTCGGGGCCTTCGGTACGGCGATCCAGCCGTTCTCGCCCGTGGTCGCCGTCCTGGTCGCGTTCATCGCCACCCCGCTCATGGCCGTCCTGACCCGCGGCAGGTACTACCTGCGCCGGGCCGACGACGGAGTCGACCTACCGATGTTCGACGAGCACGGCAACCCCTCCGGGGAGACGCTGCTGTGCCACGTCACGGGGCTGGAGTTCGAACGCCCGGACATGATCCGCTCCGCTGTGGACGGGCCGGAGGGCGAGATCCGCTATGTGTCCTCGCTCGCTCTCGCGACGGACCGCAGCGGCGCGCACGTCCTGCCTGCCGATCCGCGGTGAGAGGGCGACGGCCGAGGGTCCCTCGGTAACAAACAGCGACACGCCACGGTTCTGTTGCCCCATGAAACAGATCCGCCGCGTGTGGTCGTACGATCAAATTCCCCCACCCCGAGAGTGCCGGAGCCCTGAGCCGCCACTCCAGTCCGCAGGAGCCTCCCCATGCGTCTTTCCCCACGTGAGCAGGAAAAACTGATGATCGTGGTCGCCGCCGATCTGGCGCGGCGCAGACAGGCGCGCGGGCTGAAACTCAACTATCCCGAAGCGATCGCCATCCTCAGCTACGAACTGATCGAAGGGGCGCGGGACGGCCGCTCGGTGGCGGAACTGATGTCCTGGGGAGCCACGATCCTCCGTCGCGAGGACGTCATGGACGGGGTGCCGGAGATGATCCACGACGTCCAGATCGAGGCCACCTTCCCCGACGGCACCAAGCTCGTCACCGTCCACGAACCGATCCGTTAGGCCGAGCCATGAGCATCGAGAACAGCATCGCGTCCGCCCCGTCCTTCACGCCCGGCGAGACCCTGGTGGCGGATGGCGACATCACGCTCAACGCGGGCCGTCCCGTCACCGAGCTCGCCGTCACCAACACGGGCGACCGGCCGGTCCAGGTCGGGTCGCATTTCCACTTCGCCGAGACCAACCGCGGCCTCGACTTCGACCGGCAGGCGGCACACGGGCTCCGGCTCGACATCCCGGCCGGCACGGCGGTGCGCTTCGAGCCGGGGGACACCAAGACCGTGCGGCTCGTCCCGCTCGCCGGAGCGCGCGAGGTGTACGGTCTCCGCGGACTGACCGAGGGCCCGTTGGATGACGCGGTGGCCGCGAACGACGGTGCGGGGGCGGCGCCGTCGTCGTCGGCCGAGGAAGCGGAAGGCGGCCTGCCGAATCTCGCCATCCCGCGCACGCAGTACGCGCAGCTCTACGGGCCCACCACCGGTGACCGCGTCCGCCTCGGTGACACCGGGCTGTTCGCCGAGGTGGAGCGGGACCTGACCGTCTACGGCGAGGAAGTGGTGTTCGGGGGCGGCAAGGTGCTGCGCGACGGCATGGGACAGAACGGCCAGGTGACACGCGACGGCGGCGACGTGCCGGACACGGTCATCACCAACGCGCTCATCGTGGACCACAGCGGGATCTACAAAGCAGACGTCGCGCTGCGCGACGGCCACATCCAGGCGATCGGCAAGGCCGGGAACCCGCTCATCCAGGACGGCGTGGACATCGTGGTCGGGTCCTCCACCGAGATCATCGCGGGGGAACGCAAGATCCTCACCGCGGGCGGCATCGACACCCACATCCACTTCATCTCCCCGGATCAGATCCCCACCGCTCTGGCGTCCGGCGTGACCACGATGATCGGCGGCGGCACGGGACCGGCCGAGGGCACCAAGGCCACCACGGTCACGCCCGGCGCCTGGCACATCGCCCGGATGCTCCAGGCCGCGGAGGCGTTCCCGATGAACATCGGCCTGCTCGGCAAGGGGCATGCCAGCAGCACCGAACCTCTCGCGGAGCAGATCCGCGCGGGCGCCATCGGCCTCAAGATCCACGAGGACTGGGGCGCCACACACTCCTCGATCGACAGGGCGCTGCAGGTCGCGGACGAGTACGACGTGCAGGTCGCCATCCACACGGACACCCTGAACGAATGCGGCTTCCTGGAGGACACGGTCGCGGCCATCGGGGACCGGGTGATCCACACCTTCCACACGGAGGGCGCCGGAGGCGGTCACGCGCCGGACATCATCGCCATCGCGGCTCAGCCCAATGTCCTGCCGGCTTCGACCAACCCGACCATCCCCTTCACCCGCAACACGGCGGAGGAACACCTGGACATGCTCATGGTGTGCCACCACCTGAGCCCATCGATCCCCGAGGATGTCGCGTTCGCCGATTCCCGCATCCGGCCCGAGACCATCGCGGCGGAGGACGTGCTCCATGATCTCGGCGTGTTCTCGATCATGTCGAGCGATTCCCAGGCCATGGGCCGCGTGGGGGAAGTGGTGACCCGCACCTGGCAGCTGGCGGACAAGATGAAGGCCCAGCGAGGTCACCTGAATCCCGACGGCAGCACGACGGCGCCGGACGCCGGCACGGATTCGGACAACTTCCGCATCAAGCGGTACGTCGCCAAGTACACGATCAATCCCGCCATCGCGCAGGGCATCGCGGACTCGGTGGGCAGCGTCGAAGTGGGCAAATTCGCGGACCTGGTCCTCTGGGATCCGGCGTTCTTCGGTGTGAAGCCGGACCTGGTCCTCAAGGGCGGCACGATCGCCAACTCCGTGATGGGCGACCCGAACGCCTCGATCCCCACGCCGCAGCCGCAGACCCTCCGCATGGCCTTCGGCGCGTATGGGGGCAGCGTGCAGGCCTCCTCGATCACCTTCCTCTCGCAGGCGGCCGTGGACGCCGGCGTGGCCGCCTCGCTGGGGCTGAGGAAAGTCATCCGCCCGGTGCACGGCATCCGCACGCTGCGGAAACAGGATCTGCCGTTCAACGGCGAGACGCCGCGGCTGGAGGTCGATCCGCAGACCTATGAAGTGCGGGTGGACGGTGAGGCCGTGACCTGCGATCCCGTGGACACCGTGCCTCTGGGCCAGCGGTACTTCCTGTTCTGATAGCCGTTCCGGACCGGACCCGGAGAAAGAGTCGACCATGATCGTGACCAGCATCCTCGGCAACATCCATGACGAGGACCACCCCTTCCCGGCCGGCCACCGCGAGAAGGTCACCCTTCCCGTGGCGGACCTGGCCAAGCGGATTCAGCGCGTGACCAGTGACCACGGCCGCGAGCTCGGAATCCGGCTGCCGGCCGGCTCACCCGATCTGCGCGACGGCGACGTGCTGTTCGCGGAGGAGGGGAACGCCGTCGTGGTGGCCGTGGAGGCCAGCGACGTGCTGGTGATCGCGCCGCGGAGCATCGGTGAGGCGCTGTTCACGGCCCACTCGCTCGGCAACCGCCACCTGCAGGCGCAGTTCTTCGGGCCGGCCTCGGACTATGCAGCCGACGTCATGGTGTGCCAGTACGACCACACCGTGGAGGACTTCCTGAACCACCATCACGTGCCGTACAGCCGTCAGGAACGGGTCATGGCCGTGCCGTTCCGCCACGCGGAGCACACCCACTGATGAGCCGTCCGGCCCCCAGCCTCGCGGCACTCCTCCAGCTCACCGATTCGGCCCTGCCGACCGGTGCGTTCAGCCATTCCTTCGGCCTGGAACCGTACCTGGACAGCGGCGAGGTGACGGACGAGCACACCCTGCTGGCCTGGCTGGAGGGGTACCTCAGCACCCAGCTGACGTTCACGGACGCCATCGCGGTGCGCCAGGCCTGCCGGTTCGCGGCTGAGCTGGGGGACCACCCCGGCGGAGCGGCTCTTGAGGGTCTTCAGGACCTCGACGCCGAACTCGGCGCGCTGCTCATCCCACGCCAGCTCCGGGAGGCGAGCCTGCGCATGGGCCGCCGCCTGCTGGAGATCGCCCGGGAGTCGTTCCCGTCGACGGCCGTGGACGCCTACGCCGACGCGGTGGCCGCGGGAGACTGCCAGGGCCACTTCGTCCTGGCGTTCGCCCTCGCGGCGCACGGGCTCGGCTTCGACGAGGACACCGTCGTGGAGGCGCACCTTTCGGCGGCGCTGACCTCCCTCGCCTACAACGCGGTGCGGGCGATCCCGCTGGGCCAGCTCTCCGGGCAGCGTGTCCTGGCGGGGGTGCGCGCCCGGGTGCCCGCCGCCGTCGAACGGTCCAGGACCGCCGAGGAGCGGCATTTCGGCGCTGCAGCGCCCGCCCTTGAAATCCATCAGATGCGGCACGAGCACCAGCGTGCGCGCATGTTCGCCAGTTGAGGAGCAGACCATGAACGATCCCGTGATCATCGGCATCGGCGGCCCCGTGGGCGCCGGGAAGACCCAGTTGGTGGAGCGCGTGACCCGTGCGCTCATCGACGACTTCTCGATGGCCGCCATCACGAACGACATCTACACGATCGAGGACGCCAAGATCCTGGCGCGCAACGGCGTGCTCCCGGAGGACCGGATCGTCGGCGTGGAGACCGGCGGCTGCCCGCACACCGCCATCCGCGAGGACACCTCCATGAACACGGCCGCGATCGAGGATCTGAAGGAACGCCACCCCGGCCTGGAGCTGATCTTCGTCGAATCGGGCGGCGACAACCTCTCGGCCACTTTCAGCCCGGAACTCGTGGACTTCTCCGTCTATGTCATCGACGTGGCACAGGGGGAGAAGATCCCGCGCAAGGCCGGGCAGGGCATGATCAAGTCGGATCTGCTCGTCATCAACAAGACCGACCTGGCGCCGCACGTGGGCGCGGATCTGGCGGTCATGGAGAGCGATTCGCGGTCGTTCCGCGGAGACCGCCCGTTCTGTTTCACCAACCTCAAGACCGACGACGGCCTGGATTACGTGCTGAACTGGATCCGCCGGGATGTGCTCATGACGGACCTCGCGTGACCGTGACGACGGTGGCGCCCGGGGCTGCCGGGTCCGGCCCGGCCGAGCCCACGGGCGAGCTGCGACTCCGGCTCGAGGCCCGGAACGGCCGCTCCGTGGTCGCCGGGCAGTTCCACTCCGGCGCGCTCCGGATGCTCCGGCCGCTCCATCCGGGGGACCGGGCCCGGCCCGCCGCTCGGAGGACAGTGGAGCAGACCGGGCAGACTGGGCAGGCCGAGCAGCTTGGGCAGGCCGAGCAGGTCCTTGTCACCGCCATCAACCCGGGCGGCGGCTACCTGGGCGGGGACCGGTACGTGCTCGGCGCGGAGCTGGGCGCGGACACCTCGCTCCTGCTGACCACGCAATCGGCGACGAAGGTCTACCGCACACCCCAGGGGCCCGCCCGGTCGAGCCAGGTGTTCCGCCTGGACGCCGGTGCACGCCTCGAATCCGTCCCGGACGCGCTGATCGCCTATCAGGCCGCCAGCTACCACCAGGACACCGAGGTGCGGATGCATCCGTCGGCGTCGCTCGCCCTCGCGGAGACCGTCACGCATGGCTGGGCGCCCGACGGCACGCCGTTCCGCTTCGACGAGGTGTCCCTGCGCACCCGTGTCCATGTCGGTGACCGGCTCGCGGTCTCCGACAACCTCCTGCTACACCCGGACCAGGGCGGCACGGCCCGTCTCATGCTCGGCGGGCACTCGCACCTCGCGACGCTGCTCGTGGTCGACCCCCGCGCGGACGACGACGCCGTGCAGCGGCTCCGCGAGGAGCTCGGCGTCCTGCTGCCGTCGGCGTCGTCCGGCGCACTGCTGGGGATCACCCGCCTGGCCGTGCCGGGTTTCGTCCTGCGAGCCCTGACCGGCAGCACCCAGTCCGCGGAAGCCGTCCTCCACCGGACACTGGACTGGATGCGCCGGGAATGGCATGGGCAGCCGCCCGTCGACCTTCGCAAATACTGACGGCGCACACCGACCACGGAAGACCCCGACCGCCGCAACCACAGACCTGAGGAAGTACCGAGATGCGACACAAGACCCTCCGGGCCGCAGCCGTGGTCCTCGTCCTGCACCTCCTGGCCGGGGCGTTCCTTCTCGCCGCCGCCGGGCCGCAGTCCGGCGCCGCCCTGGGCCTGTGCGCGGTGGCGTACCTGGCCGGCGTGAAGCACTCCTACGACTGGGACCACATCGCGGCCATCGACAATTCCAGCCGCCGGTTCGCCGCGCAAGGCAGGTATCACACCGGCGTCGGCCTGGCGTTCAGCCTGGGGCATTGCACCGTGGTGGTCCTGGCCTGCGCGCTCCTGGTGCTGGGGGTGGGCTCCATGCAGCAGCTCTTCGCCGAGGGCAGCACCGCGAACGTCGTGCTGTCCTGCACGGGGGCGGCCGTGTCCGGGTTCTTCCTCCTGACGCTCGGCCTCTTCAATTCGGGCGCCTTCTTCGGCACGGCCCGGACGGCACGGCTGCTGCGGGAGGGCCGTCCGGTCAGCACCCAGGATCTCGAACCGCGCGGCCTGGCGGCGCGCCTGGTGGCCGCGCCGCTGAAGGCCGTGCAGGCGCCGCGCCACCTGTATGCGGTGGGGTTCCTGTTCGGGCTCGGCTTCGACACCGCCACCACGGTCGGCCTGCTCGTGACCTCCGCGTCGGCCGTCCTGGCCGGGGTGCCCGCCGTCGCGCTGCTGGCCATGCCGTTCGCGTTCTCGGCCGCGATGACCCTCTTCGACACGGCCAACGGCGCCGCGATGATGACGCTCTACCGGAACGCGCTCGCCCAGCCCCTGCAACGGCTCCGCTTCAACCTGGTGGTGACCGGGATGTCCGCCGTCTCGGCACTGTTCGTCGCCACCATCACGCTCGGGGCGCTCTTCCGGGAGCTCCTGGGGCTGGCGGATCCCGTCACCGGGTTCCTGGCCTCGATCGATCTCGGTGACGCAGGCCTTCTCCTGGTCGCGTCCTTCCTCGTGGTGTGGGCCGTCGCGGCCCTGGCGCGCCGGGTGCGACGCCCGTCCGTGGGCTGAAGCTGCTTCGAACCGACCGCCCCGACGACGACGGCGCTCAGATCCCCGTGTAGCGGCCCGGGCGGTGGTTGAACGCCAGGATGATGTTCAGGACGATCGCGCCGGCGGCCGACAGCAGGACCAGGTTCCAGGGGACCACGGTGAGGGCACCGAGGATCACGAGGATGTCGGCCACCATGAGCACGTAACCGGCCCGCCAGCCGATGCGCTCCTGGATGAGCAGCGCCAGGATGTTGAATCCGCCCAGGCTGGCCTTGTGCCGGAACAGGATGAGCAGCCCGACGCCGGAGAGCAGATTGCCGGCCAGTGCTCCGTAGACGGGGTTCAAGTGGATCTCGCCGAGGGCCAGGGGGTGCAGGGAGGTGAGCGCCGAGACGGCGAGGGCGCACACGATGGTCCGGAGGGTGAAGTTCCAGCCCTTCTTCCAGGCCGCGAGGGCGAAGAACGGGGCGTTGACGATCAGGAAGACCACGCCGAACGGGGCGCCGACAGCGTAGCTGAGCAGGAGCGACAGCCCCGCCGTCCCACCGGTCACCGTCCCGCTGCTGTGCAGGAGGTACAGACCGAGGGAGGCGATGAAGGTTCCCGTGATGAGCCCGAGCAGGTCCTCGGCCAGTCCGTGCCGGGTGGTCTCCGGAATGAGGGAAGGAGTCGCGTCGGATGGAGTGACGGGGGAGTCCGGACGGGCTGGAGAGACGTCCTGCGGACGACGGGCCTGCATGATGGTCATGAGAGAATTCTCGGAACGCTGGGACATCCGCGCAAGCTCGGTCCCTTTTGCTGGGATGGATGCCTAGAAAATAACCGAAACACCTGCAATTCTGACAAGAGAAGGAGTGATCCACGATGAATGACCCTCACGGACTGGACGCGCTCGACGCCCGCATCCTGCTCGCCCAGGACGAGGAGCCGGGTGCTTCCGTGCTGCGGCTCGCTCAGCTGGTGGGGGTTTCCCGCAATACGGTGCACGCCCGGGTGCAGCGGATGAACCGCCAGGGGCTCCTGCTCGGCTTCACCCAGCGGGTGCCGCCGTCCGCCCTCGGCTACGGTCTGGTCGCCTTCGTCTCCCTCGCGATCGCTCAGGCGGACAGCGCGACGGCGGTGCGGAGCGTCCAGGAGATCCCCGAGGTGGTGGAGATCCACAAGACGACCGGCGACGCGGACTTCCTGGTCAAGGTGGTGGCGCGGGACACCTCGGATCTGAACCGGGTCACGCAGGCGATGGTCGCGGTGCCGGGAGTCGTCCGGTCGAGCACGGCGGTGTCGCTCGAGGCGACCATGCCGTTCCGCACCCGCGCGCTGCTGGAACGCCGGGCGGCCGAGGGCTGAGGACCCGCGGCTGAACGATCCAGCGCTGACGCGCGTCAGGGGATGCCGAAGGCCCGGAGCGGTTGTCCGCTCCGGGCCTTCGTGCTGCCCGGCGGTTCGCCTGAGGGATCAGGCGCCGGACGGCGTTCGTCGTGCTCAGGCCGTGACGGCGAGGGCGTCGATCTCGACCAGCATGACCTCGTGGGGCAGGTCCACGAACACGGTGGTGCGGCTGGGAAGCTGGCCGCTCGGGACGTTCTCCTGGATGAACTCGCCGTAGACCTCGTTCATGGCGGAGAAGTCGTCGCGGGTGGTCAGGTACACGCGGAACATCACGACGTCCTCCACGGAGGAGCCGCCGGCCTCGAGGATGGCCTTGACGTTCTCCAGGGTGCGACGGGTCTGGACGCGGACATCGCCGTCGCCGATGTACTGGTTGGTCTCGGGATCCATCGGGCCCTGGCCGGAGACCTGGAACAGGCCGCCCTTCTTCACCCCCTGGGAGAAGGTGTGGGCCGGTGCCGGTGCGTTCTCCGTGAAGACGATTTCCTTGGAGCTCATGGTGATTCCTTTCGATGCTGATCTGATGTGATGCTGAGGGAAGTGCTGATGGAAGAAAGAGCTGGTGGAGGCCGGTCAGACCGGCCGTGGAGTGGTCACCGCTTCGTGTAGCCGAGCTCGGCCGACACGGCGTCGGTGCATTCCCGGAGTGCGGGCAGCAGGCCCAGGAGGCCTTCGCGGTCGAGCATGACGGTGGGAACCGAGCAGGAGACGGCCGCGACCACCCGGCCGCTCGCATCCCGGATGGGCGCTGCGACACAGTGCACGAACTCCTCGAACTCTTCGCCGTCGAGCGCCCAGCCCTGGCCCGCCACCTGCTCCAGCTCGCGCAGGAAAGCGTCCGGGCCCGTGATGGTGTTGTCCGTGTACCGGCGGTACTCGAGGCTGTCGGCCAGGGTCTTCCGCTGCTCGAGGGGCAGGTCCGCGAAGATCACCTTGGACACCGCGGCGGCGTGCAGCGCGGCGGTCAGGCCGATCCGGGAGTACATGCGCACCGGATGCCGGGACTCGAGCTTGTCGATGTAGACGATGTCCTGCCCCTCGGGAGCGGCGAGGTGGATGGTGTGCCCGGTGGCCTCGTTGAGCTTCGCCAAGTAGGGGTGGGCGGAACTGCGGATGTCCCGCTGCTCCAGGGCCAGGCTGGAGAGTTCGAAAAGCTTCGAGCCGAGGCGGTAGCGCTGCTGGGCGTCCCGGACCACGAACCTCCGGTCCTCCAGGCTGTGCAGCAGTCGCATCACGGTGGTCTTGTGAACGTCGGCCGTGGACGCGAGTTCGTCGAGGGTGGCGGGGCCGGCGGCCAGCGCGGACAGCAGATCCAGCGCGCGCACCAGACTCTGGCTCATGACTGTCCCACCAGGAACCGGCCGTGAGCCACGGTGATGGCGTCCCACTCGCCCTCGGGGCAGCGCAGGATGCGGTCGAGATCCTCGTCGTCCGGAAGCGGCCCCCGGTCGCCGTGGACCGTGAGGGTGCAGGCGGCGGCGACATGTCCGCGGCGCAGGCTCAGTGGCTGTTCCAGTCCGGACACCACGCCGCTCAGGTAGCCGGCGGCGAAGGAGTCGCCGGCACCCACCGGCTCCACCACCTCGACGTGGAGCGCCGGGACTTCCCAGCGTTCGCCGTCGTGCCCCAGGGCGATCGCGCTGATCGCCTCGTTCTTGAGGACCAGCACCGCCGGGTCGGGGAGGAGGGCCCTGAGTTCCCGTTCGTCCTGGGTGCCGAAGGCGAGCAGAGCCTCGTCCTTGCCCATGAGGACGATGTCCGCCAGATTGGCCAGGCGGCGGAGGACCGACGGGTCGCGGCCCTCCCACAGGGCGGGGCGCCAGTTGACGTCGAAGCTGATCAGCTGCCGGTCGCGGGGCCGGGAGAGCAAGGCCAGCAGCAGGTCGCGGCACGAGTCTCCGAGAGCGGCGGTGATGCCGCTCAGGTGGATGAGGTCGGCGCCGTCGAGCAGGGCCGCGACGGCGGGATCCTCCAGCAGGCTCGGGTCCATCGCCGACGCCGCTGAGCCGCTGCGGTAGTACAGCATCGCCGAGCCGGTGCCGGCGTCGCCGGGAACCTTGACGTAGAGGCCCGTGCGGCGTTCGGGGTCGAGCTGGACGCCGTCGGTCCGCACGCGGTGCCGCTCGAGTTCGCGCAGGATGCGCCGTCCGAAGCCGTCGTCGCCGACCCGGCTGATCCAGGCCGTATCCAGCCCCATCGCCGCGAGGCCCAGCGCGACATTCGACTCCGCACCGCCCACCCCGAGATGCAGCGTGTCCGCGGTCTCCAGATTCCCGTTGCCGCCCGGGGTCAGCATCGCCATGGTCTCTCCCAGGCAGATGGCTCGTGGCATCTCGGCTCCTTTGCGACGGTCTGCTCACACGATTCCGGCCGCATCCGTTGACGCGGCCCCGGCTCAATGCTAAACATGAAGGCAGACATTTTGCAATACCGATTGCAAAATACGCAACGCAAGACTCTTCGGCTTCCTCACACCGTGAGGGCCAGGGGGCGACCACGATGACGAGGTGCACAGTGAGCGAGACCACGTACGACCCGGACCGGGTCCGGAGCCTGGGGGAGGAGATCCTCGATTTCCGGCACAAGGCCGTGCCTGCGGCCCTGCACGGTCTCCGCCTCGCCGACTTCGGAGGCCGCGGACTCGACCGCCTCCAGACCCCGCTGCTCACCCTCGACCGCGATGCCCTCGACTTCAATGCCCGGCTGCTCGCCGCGTGGTGCGAGGAACGCGGCATTCTGCTCGCCCCGCATGGGAAGACCACCATGTCGCCCGAGCTGTGGGCACGGCAGATGGACCTGGGCGCCTGGGGCATCACGCTCGCCAACGCCGCGCAGCTCCGGGTGGCCCGCCACTTCGGGTTCACCCGCCTCATGCTCGCCAACAGCCTCACCGACCCGCAGGCGATCCGCTGGGCCGCGGAGCAGGCCGCCGACGGCGCCCGGATCGTCTCGTGGGTGGACTCGCCGGACACTGTCGCCCAGCTGGACCGCGAGCTGGCCGGGGAGGGCCTCGCCGGGAACGGAACCCTGGACGTCATCGTCGAACGCGGTGGCCACGGCGGCCGGACCGGAGCCCGCAGCCACGAGGAGGCCCTGGCCATCGCCCGCGCGGTGCACGCGTCGCCACGCCTCCGACTGGTCGGCGTGGGAGGCTACGAAGGCGCGCTCGCCCATACGGCGGACGACGCCGGCCTGGCCGCCGTGCGCGGCTACCTCGCCGACGTCGTCGCGCTGCACGAAGCGCTGCTGGCCGAAGGGCACTACGACGCGGACGAGCTGTTGGTCACCGCGGGAGGCAGCGCCTACTTCGACGACGTCGTGGACGTGCTCGGGCCGGTCCGCACGAGCGGTGAAAACGGCACGCCGCGGGTGGACGTGGTGATCCGCAGCGGCGCCTACATCGTCCACGACGACGGTTTCTACCGTGGCATCTCACCGTTCTCCCGCCAGGATCCGGACGGACCGGAGTCGTTCCGGTCCGCCATGCATGCCTGGGTGCGCGTGGTGTCCCAGCCTGAGCCGGGCCTCGCCATCCTCGAAGGCGGCAAGCGTGATCTGCCCTTCGATGAGGGTCTTCCCGTCCCGCAGTTCCTGAGCCCCGGCCTCGGTGAGCCGGGTGTGCCCCTGGTCGGCGCCGAGATCACGGCCGTCAACGACCAGCACGCCTTCCTGCGGTTCCCCGAAACGGCGGATCTCAAGCCCGGAGACGTGATCCGCCTGGGCCTCTCCCACCCGTGCACGGCCCTGGACAAGTGGACCGTGATCCCCGTGCTCGATTCCACCCGGGACGCCGCCGCGCCCGCCGTGGTCGGCGCCGTGCGGACCTTCTTCTAGGAGCGATGATGTCTGCACAGAACACCGATTCCCAGATCCTCTTCGCGAACGTCACCCTCGTGGACGGCACCGGCGAGCCTCGGCGGGCCGCGGACGTCCTGATCCAGGGCGAGGTGATCGCCCGCATCGGCGGTCCCGGTGAGCTTCGTGGCCACGTGGAGCCCGGCTGCGAGATCATCGAGGGCGACGGGCTGGTCCTGAGCCCCGGGTTCATCGACATGCACGCCCATTCGGATCTGCAGCTCCTGGTCACGCCGGACCACTACGCCAAGCTCAGCCAGGGTGTCACCACGGAGCTCCTGGGCCAGGACGGCCTGTCTTATGCCCCGGTGGATGATCCCACGCTCGCCGGGGTCCGTCAGAAGATCGCCGGATGGAACGACAATCCCGAGGACTTCGACTGGGACTGGCGGTCCGTGCGGGAGTACCTGGACCGGCTGGACCGGCCGGACGCCGACGGCGGCCGCATCGCCACGAATGCCGCCTACCTCGTGCCCCAGGGCACCGTCCGGGCGCTCGTCATGGGCTTCGACGAGGGCGAGGCGACCCCGGACGATGTCGCGCGCATGCGTGAGGTGGTCCGGACCGCGATGGAGGAGGGCGCCGTCGGGATGTCCTCCGGGCTGACCTACACGCCGGGCATGTACGCGACCACCGAGGAACTCGGCGCGCTGTGCCGCACAGTGGGTGAGCTGGGCGGTTTCTACGCTCCACATCACCGCTCGTACGGGAAGGGAGCGCTCGACGCGTACGCCGAGATGATCGGCCTCAGCCGCGACACCGGCTGCGCCCTGCACCTCTCCCACGCCACCATGAACTTCGCGGAGAACAAGGGCCGGGCGGGCGAACTCCTCGCCGTGATCGATGCGGCGCTCGACGACGGCGTGGACATCACCCTGGACACGTACCCGTACCTCCCCGGCGCCACGACGCTGTCCGCGATCCTGCCGAGCTGGGCCTCCGCGGGCGGCACGGACGCGACGCTGGACCGGCTGCGTGATCCGGAGACCCGCGCGAGGATCCGCGAGAACGTGGAGATCTACGGATCCGACGGCTGCCACGGTGTCGTCGCCGAATGGGACACCCTGGAGATCAGCGGCGTGCAGAATCAGGCGCTGGCCGGCTTCGTGGGCCGCACCATCGAACAGATCGCGCAGGAGGAGGGCCGGGAGCCGTTCGACGTCTTCGCCGGGATCCTGCTCGAGGACCGCTGTGGCACGGGCATCCTCCAGCACGTCGGCCACGAGGAGAACGTCCGCGCCATCATGGTGCACCGTACCCACACGGGCGGCAGCGACGGGCTCCTGGTGGGCGGCAAGCCCCACCCGCGCGCCTGGGGCACGTTCCCCCGCTACCTCGGCCACTACTGCCGGGAGCTCGGACTGCTCAGCTTGGAGGAGACCGTGCACCACCTGAGCGGCCGGCCTGCGGCGCGGCTCCGGCTGGACCGCCGGGGCCTGATCCGCGAGGGCTACGCGGCGGACCTGGTGCTCTTCGATCCGGAGACCGTCCGGGACACCGCCACCTTCGAGCAGCCGCGTCAGGCTGCCGAAGGCATCCACTACGTCTTCGTCAACGGCACGGCGGCCATCGCCGGCGGCCGGCCCACCGGAGCCCGCGCGGGCCGCGCGCTCCGCCGAACCCCGGAAGGAACAGCAGCACAGCGATGAACAACTCGGAGCTCGAACGGATTCTCGCGGAGGACCGCACCCTGGCCGTGGTCCGTGCCAAGGCCATCCCGGACGCCGCGCGCCTCGCGGAAGCCCTGGCCAAGGGCGGCATCCGCACCTTGGAACTGACCTTCACCACCCCGGACGTCACCCGGCACCTCCGCCGTGCCGCCGAGACCGCGGGCGACCACGGCGCCGTCGTCGGCGTGGGCACCGTGATGACCGCAGCGCAGGCGCGCGAGGCCATCGACGCCGGCGCTCAGTTCCTCGTCACGCCGGGCCTGCGTCCGGACGTGGCCGCCGTCGCGCGGGAGGCCGGGGTGCCCATCAGCCTGGGCGCCATGACACCCACCGAAGTGGCCACGGCCCTGGACCTCGGCTCGGAGATCGTGAAGATCTTCCCGGCCCGCCAGCTCGGCCCCCAGTACCTGAAGGACCTGCAGGGACCGTTCCCCGGGATCAAGCTTCTGCCGTCCGGCGGCGTGGACGCCGGGAACGCCCGCGGGTACCTCGACGCCGGCGCGCTGGCCGTCTGCTGCGGAACCTCCGTGGTGCCGCCCGCCGCCGTCGATGCCGGGGACTGGGACGACATCGCCGCTCGCGCCAAGGCATTCGTCCAGGCCCTCTGAGATACCGGGCTCTGAAACTCCGTCCCCCTGACATCACCCTGACCCCCCAATAGATCATCCGCGCCCCGGACCCCGGCGGCGATCAGCTCAAAGGAGAGAACATGGATGGATTCCTGTCGTGGCTGCGCCACGACACAGCAGGATTGCTCCTGCTGGCAGGCGTGGGCATCGCCCTCCTGCTTTTCCTCATCATCAAGGTGAAGGTCGAACCCTTCATCGCCCTCGTCGGCACCGGCGTGCTCGTGGCCCTCGTGGGCGGTGTGACGGTCGAGCAATTGGTGGGGTCACCCATCAAGAGCAGCGACGCCCTCATTGAAAAGGGCTTCGCCGGGATCCTCGGTCACATCACCCTGATCATCGGCCTGGGCACGGTCCTGGGCGCCATCCTGGAACGCTCCGGCGGTGCGGAAGTGCTGCTCGGCCGGCTCGTGAAGGTGTTCGGCGAGAAGGGCACCCCGCTCGCCATGGGCATCACGGGCTTCGTGCTCGGCATCCCCGTGTTCTTCGACATCGGCATCTTCGTCCTGGCGCCGCTCGTTTACGTGGCCGCGGTCCGCGGCGGCAAGTCGCTCGCGCTCTACGCGCTGCCGCTCCTGGCCGGTCTCTCCGTGACCCATGCGTTCCTGCCGCCCCACCCGGGTCCGGTGGCCGCGGCCGGCCTCTTCCACGTGGAACTCGGCTGGATCATCATCATGGGCCTCGCCTGCGGCATCCCCGCCTGGTTCGTCTCCGGCATGCTCTGGGGCACCTGGATCGGCAAGCGGGTCATGGTGAACGTCCCCGAGGACCGGATCGTGCCCGAAGCCGAGGAGGCCAAGGGGCGCGAGCCGCACATCGGCGTCGTCGCTCTGACCATCGGCCTGCCCATGATCCTCATCCTGGGCGCGACCTTCGGCAACGTGTTCCTCCCGGCAGGAGGCTTCCGGGACGTGCTGATCTTCTTCGGCAACCCGGCCATCGCGCTCACGGTCGCCGTGCTGCTGGCGATGTGGCTCCTGGGCATCCGCAACGGCATGACGTCCAAGGACCTGTCCGAGCTCAGCTCCTCCTCGCTGCGCCCGGTGGGCATGATCCTGCTGGTCGTCGGCTCCGGCGCGTTCTTCGGCGCCGTGCTCGCCGCCACCGGCGTGGGCAAGGCCGTCGCCACCTCGCTGTCCGAGGCGGGTCTGCCGCTCATCGTGTCCGCGTATGTGATCGCCTGTGGCATGCGCATCGCCCAGGGCTCCGCGACCGTGGCGATCGTGACCACGGGCGGCATCCTCGCCCCGGCGCTGACCTCCGGCCAGTACTCGCAGCCGCAGCTGGCCCTGCTGGTCATGGCCATCTCGTCCGGCTCCATCATCGCCAGCCACGTCAACGACGGCGGGTTCTGGATCATCTCCAAGTACTTCAACATGTCCGTCAAGGACACGCTGAAGACCTGGACCGTGCTGGAGACCGTGCTCTCGGTGGTCGGCTTCGGCATGGCGAGCCTCCTGTGGGTGTTCGTGTCCTGACGGAGCTCTCTTCAGGGCACAACTCCTTCAGGGCACAGCGCCTCCCCGGCGGACTCGTCCCGGGACTTCCCGACGACGACGACGGCGAAGGGCCGGTCACCTCTCGGTGACCGGCCCTTCGTGGTGTGCGGCCCAGCCGCGGTCAGACCGCAGGGATCGCCTCGTACCAGCCGCTCTGGAGGTTCTGAACGCCGGGCTCACGCCGCTCCAGACCGGGCTGCGCCGCCCACCGCACGCCGTTGGCCAGCACCTTGCGGACCTCGGGGTGGTGGTAGACCGGGTACTCCTGATCACCCGGGCTGAAGTAGAAGATCCGGCCCTTGCCGCGGGTGAAGGTGACGCCGGAGCGGAACACCTCGCCCCCGGCGAAGGAGCTGATGAAGATCAGGTCGTCCGGATCCGGGATGTCGAACAGTTCGCCGTACATCTCCTGCTCCGGGATGATGATCGGATTCGCCACGCCCTCGGAGATCGGGTGGGACGGCTTCACATTCCACACCAGTTCCCGCTCCCCGTCGTTGCGCCACGCGAGGGAGCAGCTGGTGCCCAGGAGCTTGATGAAGATCTTCGAGAAGTGCCCCGAGTGCAGCACGAGCAGACCCATGCCGCCCAGGACATGCCGCTGCACGCGCTCCACCACGGCGTCGTCCACCTCGGCGTGCGCCATATGGCCCCACCACAGGAGCACATCGGTGGCCGCGAGGACCTCCTCGGTCAGGCCGTGGTCCGGCGCGGATGCCAGCGTGGCCGTGGACACTTCGGCGCCGGGCAGGAGGTCCCGGAGGCCGTCGGCGATCGCGCCGTGCATGCCGTCGGGGTAGATCTCGCCGATGTGGGCGGGTTCGTTGAGGGATTCGTGGACGCCTTCGTTCCACACCAGGATGCGCAGGGGACGGGACATCAGAGCTGAACCTCCCGGTTCTCGCGGGCGGAACGGTAGGCGGCGTCGATGATGCGGGCACGGCCCAGGGCGACGGAGCCGTCGTGCCGGGCCCATTCTTCGGGGCCGGAGCGGACCGCGGAGACGAAGTCCTCCACCACCTGCTGGTGCATCCCGTTGGGGCCGATCGCCGGGGCGTAGTCGGCGCTCGCTTCACCGGTGTCCTTGTAGACGGTCAGGTGCCCGGCTTCCGGCATCGGTTCGCCGGCCACCCGGAGCTCGGCGCCGCCGTCGGTGCCGTACACGAGGAAGTTGATCTCGTCGTCGGGGTTGCGGTAGCTGGCCCAGCCGGCCTCGATGAGGAGCGCGCCGCCACCCTCCAGCCGGAGGAAGGCGGAGGAGAAGTCCTCCACTTCGAAACGGTGCTCGGTGGACGTGGCCCGGTAGCTCCCGTTCCCGCCCAGGCCGCGTGGGCCGAGTTCGGAGTGCGTCGTGGCGCTGACCGAGACGACCGTGGGTTCGCCGAGCAGGTGCAGCGAGTAGTCGAGGACGTGCACGCCGATGTCCACGAGGGGTCCTCCGCCGGCCAGCGCCGGGTTGGTGAACCAGCTGCCCAGGGTGGGGATGCCCTTGCGGCGGAGCCATGCCGCCTTGGCGTAGTACGGCCGGCCGATCTCGCCGGAGTCGATGACCGTCTTCAGGGCGCCGATGTCGCCGCGGCGGCGGTGGTTGAATGCCACGTCCAGCACCCGACCGGCGCGACGCGCGGCATCGACCATGGCCTGGCCCTCGACGGCATCCTTGGCCAGCGGCTTCTCGCTGAGCACGTGAAGACCGCGTTCCAGGGCCGCCACGGCGATG
Organism: Arthrobacter sp. Y-9; assembly: GCF_029690065.1. Classification (NCBI taxonomy): domain Bacteria; kingdom Bacillati; phylum Actinomycetota; class Actinomycetes; order Micrococcales; family Micrococcaceae; genus Arthrobacter; species Arthrobacter sp. Y-9. The sequence continues at coordinate 1,991,396 of NZ_CP121463.1, read as the reverse complement.
GGCGCGTGCAGGAAGGTGGGCACGGCGACGCTGATGGCGTCGAGACCGCCGGCGTCGAGCATGTCCTCCCAGCGGGCGTACGTCGCGGGGACGTCATACTCCGCCTGGAGCTTCGCCAGGGGTTCGGCCTCCATGGCGGCCAGCGCCACCACGCGGACGCCGGGGATCCGGGAGTACGCCTCCAGGTGCTGCTGGCCGGCCCAGCCGATGCCGACGACGCCGACCCTCAGCTGCTGATCAGCGTCCGGCCGGGTGGATTCCTGAGTCACAGGGGTTCCTTTCGGAGTGGTGGTGTGGGGTGGTTCCCGAGACTTTCGAGAGGACTTTTGCACAAAAGAAGTCATAAGTAACGCGCAAGAAGCCAAGAGCAGATTTTCACGCGCCGCCCGGCGCGTCAAGGGTTTTGCGTCAGCGCTTGCACGTCAGCGCTTGCACATCAGCGCTTGCGCATCCCGGCGGCGCTCAGGCGCCGGTGATCGCCGCCTCGACGGACTCGGGGGAGAGGAGGTGCTCGATCACGAGGCGGCTCGCGCCCAGAATGCCGGCATCGGCTCCCGCGCGGGACGGTTCGATCCTCAGATGACGTGTGGCGAGCGGCTGGGACCGCCGGTAGACGGCCTCCCGCGCGCCGGCCATGAGGGGATCCCCGGCCTGCGCGAGCGTGCCGCCGACCACGATCACGGACGGGTTCAGCACGTTGACGCAGAACGCGAGGACTTCACCGAGGTCCCGCCCGGCCTGCCGCAGGGCGTGGATGGCGGCCACTTCGCCGCGGGCCGCGAGGGCGACCACGTCGGAGCCGCGGTCGGCGTCCAGGCCCTGGAGGCGCAGTTTCGCGGCCAACGCGGGCCCGGAGGCCACTGCCTCGAGGCACCCGGTGTTGCCGCAGCGGCAGGGGACGTCCTCGCCGTCGGGCACCCGGACGTGGCCGATGTCGCCGCTCGTGCCGTCCGCGCCGCGCTGGAGCCGGCCTCCGGCGATGATGCCCGAACCGACGCCCGTGGCCAGCTTCACGAAGAGGAATTCACGGTGTTCGCTCCAGTGCGTGTGCTGTTCGCCGAGGGCCATGATGTTGACGTCGTTGTCCACCAGGACCGGCACCTGCCACTCCTGCGCCAGGCGTGCGGGCACGTCGAAGCCGTCCCAGCCGGGCATGATCGGCGGGTTCACGGGACGTCCGGTCTCGTGCTCCACGGGACCGGGCAGGCCGACGCCGATCCCGGCGAGTTCCTGTTCGTCCCGGCCTAGGCCTGCCAGAAGCTCCCGCCCGGTGGCGGCCAGCCAGGCGAGGGTGGATTCCGGGCCGTCAGCGATGTCCCGCGGCTCCGAATGGCGCGCCAGGATGGTCCCGCCCAGGTCTGCGACGGCGACCGTCGCGTGGACGCCGCCTATGTCCCCGGCCAGGACGATCCGGCGGGAGGCGCGGAAGGCGAAGCGCGACGGCGGCCTGCCGCCCGAGGAGGCGGCCTCGCCGGCGGCCTCGATCAGGCCCGCGCCGAGGAGTGCCTCGAGGCGTGCGACCACGGTGGTCCGGGCGAGTCCCGTGAGGTCCATGATCTCCGCGCGCGTGCGCGCCTTGCCGTCCCGGAGCAGCTGGAAGAGCTGGCCGGGACCGCTCGGGGCGGTGGGATCCGCGGCGCCGGGTGCGGCGGGAGAACTACTCATCATGCATAAGACATAGCACAGGACAGCATCAGCGCCGGCACTTTACCGCGAATGGGTAGCTACTTTTGCTTGACTTCCGTCATAAGTGGCCCTTAGCGTGGGGCGTAGCCTGGGCCGAGGATGACCCATGTCACAGCCTGTCCACCAGCAGTCAGAAGGGGTGCCCCACTCATGTCCTACTCCGTGCAGCTCTACAGCGTCCGCGACGCGCTCAGCCATGATCTTCCGGGGACGCTCCGGCGCCTCGCCGAGCTGGGGTTCACCCAGGTGGAGCCGTACGGCTTCGCCGAGCTGGCCGCGCAGCTCGGCCCGGCCCTGCGGGAGAACGGGCTGGCGGCGCCCACCGGGCACGCCTCACTGCTGTCCGCGGACCAGGACGAGATCTTCACGGCGGCCCGTGAGCTCGGCATCGGCACCGTCATCGACCCCTTCGTCGAACCGGCGCAGTGGCAGGACGCCGGGAGCGTGCGGGACATCGCGGAGCGACTGAACGCCGCCGCGAAGAAGGGCGCCGAATACGGCATCCGCGTGGGTTATCACAACCACTACTGGGAGATCGGGTCCACCCTGGAGGGCGTCACGGCTCTCGAGTTCTTCGCGGGACTCCTCGATCCCGAGGTCGTGCTGGAGGTGGACGCTTACTGGGTGGCCGCCGGCGGCCAGGATCCCGCCGCCTTCCTCCGCCGCCTCGGCGACCGCGTGGTCGCCGTGCACCTCAAGGACGGTCCCATCACCGTGCTGCCCGGCGACGGCTTCGACCCCGAGCGGATGGCGGAGATCACCGCCTCCCAGCTCCCGGCCGGTCAGGGTGACGTGAACATCTGGGACGTCATCGACGCGGTCCCGGGGCTCGAAGTGGGCGTCGTGGAATTCGACGATTACACGGGCGACATCTTCGAGGGTCTCGCCGCCTCTCTGGCCTACCTCGATGCCGGCCGACCGGACAGCGGCGCCCCCTCCGAGGCGGGCGCGTGAGCCGCGGCCCGGTCGGCGTCGCGCTCATCGGCGCCGGGAACATCAGCAAGCAGTACCTGGACAATCTCACGGTCTTCCCGGACGTCCGGGTCGTCGCCATCACGGACCTGTATCCGGAGGCGGCCAGGGCCCGTGCCGAGGAGTACGGGATCGCGGAGCACGGCACGCCCGAACTGGCGCTGGGGCACCCGCACGTCGAGATCATCGTCAACCTCACCATCCCGGCCGTGCACGCCGACGTCGCGCTGCAGGCGATCCGCGCAGGGAAGCACGTGTGGAGCGAGAAGCCGCTCGCCCTGGACCGGGAGAGCGGCCGGGAGGTGCTGGAGGCGGCGGCCGCCGCGGGGGTACGGGTCGGCTGTGCGCCGGACACCTTCCTCGGCGCCGGACTTCAGACGGCGCGCCGTGTGATCGAACGCGGCGACATCGGCACGCCTCTCACCGCGCAGACCGTCATGCAGTACCCCGGGCCGGACCGCTGGCACCCGAACCCGGCGTTCCTCTTCCAGCGGGGCGCCGGACCATTGTTCGACATGGGTCCGTACTACGTGACAGCCCTCGTCCAGACCTTCGGCAGCGCCCGCAGGGTCGCCGCGATGGGTTCGGCGTCGCTGACGCGGCGCACAGTGGCGACCGGGCCTCTGGCCGGCGAGACCTTCGACGTCGAGGTCCCCACCCACGTCAGCGCCCAGATCCAGTTCGAGGGCGGTGCGTCCTCGCACAGCGTCTTCAGCTTCCAGTCGCCTCACGTCCGGACCGGCTACGTCGAAGTCACGGGCACCGAGGCCACGCTGCTGATCCCCGACCCCAACAACTTCGACGGCGAGCTGCAGCTGATCCGCCCCGGCGAGGACGACTGGACCGTCATTCCCGCGAGCGGGGCGGCGCAGGGGCGCGGCATGGGCGTGCTGGACCTCGCCCGCTCGATCCGCGCCGGGGTGCCGCACCGGGCCACGGGCGAGCTGGCCTTCCACGTGCTGGACACCATGATCGCCATCTCCGACTCCGTGGAACGCGGGGAATTCCTCACGGTGGAGAGCTCCGCGGAGCCCTCCGTGCCACTGCCCGAGGACTGGGATCCGCTCGCGGCCACCCTGGAGGGGACCGCATGAGCGGGGAGACCCGGCCTCTGGGCGTCGCGGCCATCGGCTACGCCTTCATGGGGAAGGCGCATTCGCAGGCGTGGCGGAACGTGGCCTCGTTCTTCGACGTGCCCGCGTTCGAGCGCAAGGTCCTGGTGGGCCGGGACGGCGCCCAGGTGGCGGAGGCCGCCGCGAGGTTCGGCTGGCAGGAGTCGGCCACCGACTGGCGTGAGGTGATCGCGCGGCCGGACATCGACGTCGTGGACATCTGCACGCCCGGCTGGACCCACGCGGAGATCGCCATCGCCGCGCTGGAGGCCGGCAAGCACGTCCTGGTCGAGAAGCCGCTCTCCAACACCCTCGAGGAGTCGCGGGCCATGGTCGAGGCGGCGGCTCGGGCCGCCGGCCGCGGCGTGAAGTCGATGATCGGCTTCAACTACCGTCGCGTGCCGGCACTCGCCTACGCCCGGCACCTGATCGGCGACGGCCGTCTGGGGGAGATCCGCCAGGTGCGGGCCTCCTACCTTCAGGACTGGCTCGCCGACGAGCAGGCGCCCATGTCCTGGCGGCTCCGCCGCGAAACGGCCGGCAGTGGCGCCCTCGGCGACATCGCCAGCCACGCGATCGACCAGGTCCAGTTCCTCACCGGCCACGCCGTGACCGGTGTCTCGGCCCGCCTGGAGACGTTCGTGCCGCGGCGTCCCGCCCCGGACGGCCTGGAGGACGTCACGGTGGACGACGCTGCCTGGCTGACCCTGGCGCTCGACGGCGGCGCGGTCGCCTCGGTGGAAGCGTCGCGCATGGCGTTCGGCCGGAAGAACGCGCTGCGGATCGAGGTCTACGGCAGCGCGGGCGCCCTGGCGTTCGATCTGGAACGCCCGAACGAACTGCAGTTCCTGGACGGCGCCGACCCTGTCGAGGAACAGGGCTTCCGGACGATCCTCGTCACGGAGCCGGAACACCCCTACGTCTCGGCGTGGTGGCCCCAGGGTCACGTGATCGGCTGGGAGCACACCTTCACGCACCAGGTGCGCGATTTCCTCGTCGCGATCCGGGACGGCGGCACCCCGTCCCCGTCGTTCGCGGACGGGCTCCAGGTGCAGGCCGTGCTGGACGCCGCTGCCCGGTCCGCCGAGGCGCGTGGCGCCGTCGTCGATCTTCTTCCCGCATCCCCAGCCACACAGGAGGCCTGAGCCATGGCACGACCTTTCACCCTCTTCACCGGCCAGTGGGCCGATCTGACCCTGGACGAGGTGGCCGGGCTGGCCGCCGGCTGGGGCTACGACGGACTGGAGATCGCCGTCTCCGGTGAGCATCTCGACGCGGCCCGCTGGGACGATGACGAGTACATCGCCGAGCGGCTCGGGATCCTCGAGAAGCACGGCCTGAAGCTGTGGGCCATCTCGAACCACCTCAAGGGCCAGGCCGTGTGCGATGACCCGATCGACTTCCGGCATCAGGCGATCGTCGGCAGTGCGGTGTGGGGCGACGGCGACCCGGAAGGCGTGCGGCAGCGCGCGGCCGAGGAGCTGAAGAACACCGCACGGCTCGCGAAGAAGCTCGGCGTGAAGACCGTGGTCGGGTTCACGGGGTCCAAGATCTGGCAGTACGTGGCGATGTTCCCGCCGGTCCCGGCCGAGGTCATCGACGCCGGCTACCAGGACTTCGCGGACCGTTGGAACCCCATCCTCGACGTGTTCGACGAGTGCGGGGTGCGCTTCGCCCATGAGGTCCACCCGAGCGAGATCGCCTACGACTACTGGTCCACGCAGCGGGCGCTGGAGGCGATCGGGCACCGCGAGGCGTTCGGGCTGAACTGGGACCCGTCCCACATGATGTGGCAGGGCATCGACCCGGTCTCCTTCATCACGGATTTCGCGGACCGGATCTACCACGTGGACTGCAAGGACACCCGGATGCGGATGGGCAACGGACGCGCGGGCATCCTCTCCTCGCACCTGGCCTGGGGCGATCCGCACCGCGGCTGGGACTTCGTCTCGGCCGGACGCGGGGACGTTCCGTGGGAGGACTCGTTCCGCGCGCTCACGGCCATCGGCTACGACGGTCCCATCTCGGTCGAGTGGGAGGACGCCGGGATGGACCGGCTGCAGGGTGCGCCCGAGGCGCTGGCGGCCCTCAAGCGTTTCGACTTCGAGCCCAGCTCCCAGTCCTTCGACGCCGCCTTCAGCAACCAGAACTGACGGCGCGCACCTCCCGTCCGTCGCGAAAGAACAGCTGATGCCCGGACACGGCGCGTATCCGGGCATCAGTTGTTCCCTCGCATGATCACGTGGCCGGTGATCAGGTGGGCGCGTAATCAGGCGGCTGGGGAGGGGAGCGGCTCGGGTTCCGCCGCGTCATCCAGACCGGCCTTGTCCATGTCCTCGGCCAGGGCCGCGTACACCTGGGGCCGCTTGCGCTTCAGATACGGCCCGAGGATCAGCCCGCCGACGACGGCCACCACCAGCAGGAGCGGCAGGAGCCGCACGGCCAGGGCGTCCGAGCCGGCCACGATGTCGAAGTTGATGATCGCCAGCACCACGATCGTCCCCAGACCCAGCATGGCGACGAGCGGCGCCACGAAGGTGCGGCCGATCCTGGGGTCCCGCTGCCGCCGGAAGTGGATGATGATCGCGAGGGCTGCGAGCACCTGGAGCACCATGATGCAGAGCGTGCCGAATCCGATCATGCTCGGCACCAGTGAGGTGATCGGGTCGAGGCCGGCCAGGGCGAACGCCCCCGCCACGACGACGGCGAACACCGCCTGCACGACACAGGCCACCACCGGGGACCCTCCCGCGTTGGTGCGGGACAGGGCGTAGGGGAACACCCGGGCGCGGCCCAGGGCGTAGAGATAGCGGGCCGCCGAATTGTGGAAGGCCAGCATCGCCGCGAACAAGCTCACGAGCAGCAGGACCATCATGACCTTCACGAGCGGATCCCCGAGGTACTGCCCGGCCAGGCTGAAGAGCAGGTCGCCGGATTCGAGGTGTTCCTGAGAGGCGCTCTGAGCCTGCGCGACGCCCGTGGCGCTCACCACGGCCCAGCTGGTCAGGGCGAAGACCACGCCGATGATGCTCACCGCGATGTACGTGGCACGGGGGACCGTGCGGGAGGGGTTCTTGGCCTCCTCCCCGAAGAGACTGGTCGCCTCGAACCCGAGGAACGCCGTCGCTGCGAGCAGGAGCCCGATGGGCAGTGATCCGGAGAAGATCGCGTCCGGGGAGAAGGCCTCCACGCTGAAGCCGGTGCGGACCAGGACGGAGATGTCGAACACCACGAGCACCAGGGTCTCCAGCACCAGGGCGATGCCGAGCACCGCGGAGCTGATGTCGATGCCGCGCCGGGCCAGGAGGAAGGACGCCACGATGGACAGCAGACCCCACACATACCAGTGCACGTCGAGGCCGGTCAGCTGGGCGATGATCGTCTGCATGAAGAAGCCGCTGGTCCCGATGGTGCCGACCACGAAGAAGTTGTAGCCCAGCGTGGCGATGAGTCCCGCCACAAGGCCGCCGGTCCGGCCGAGGCCCTTGAGCACGAAGGCGTAGAAGCCTCCGGCGTTGACCAGCACGCGGGACATCTGGGCGTAGCCGACGGCGAAGATCAGGAAGAGGGCGGCGATCACGAGGAACGCGAAGGGTGTGCCTCCGCCGTTGCCGAGGGCGATCGCGAGGGAGGCCACCACCACCGTGCCGGTGAGCGGGGCGACGGCGGCGAGCACCAGGAACACGACACCGGCAGTGCCGAGCGTGCCGCGTTTGAGTCCGGAGGCCGATCCGGCTGGCGCCGGGTTTGTCGAGGCTGAGGGTTTTTCCACGCTGTGTCTCCTTGACGATGAAGCGGATGCGAGGGGATGGGGAAGGGCGACCGGTCAGAGACCGGCGTCGGCGAAAGCGATCGTGGGCACGTCCACCACGTGCGCGCCGCCGTCGGCCACGATCACGGCGCCGGTCATGTACGAGGAGGCGGAGGACCCGAGGAACAGTGCGATCGAGGCGATCTCCTCGGGTTCCGCGGGACGGCCGAGGGGGACGTTGCGGGTCACGGTCCGGTAGGCGTCCTCCCGGGAGGCGATGCCCGCCTGGGCCGCGAATTCGTCCATCTCAGTGTCCGCCATGGGGGTCCGCACCCAGCCGGGACAGATCGCGTTGACGCGGACGCCCTGGGGGCCGTAGTCGCGGGCGAGGCTGCGGGTCAGGCCGATCAAGGCGTGCTTTCCCGTGGTGTAGCCGACCACCGAGGGCCCGGCGAAGAGCCCGGCGAGGGAGGACATCACCACGATCCGGCCCGAGCTGCGGATCAGTTCCGGAAGGCAGGCCCGGGCCGTGACGAAGGCGGTGTTCAGATTGGCGCGCAGGGCGGCGTCCCAGGCGGCGTCGTCGGTGTCGAGGGCGGAGGAGAAACCGTGGCCTCCTGCGTTCGCCACCAGGACGTCCAGCCGTCCGTGCCGACGGATGATCTCGGCGACGGCGTCCTGGGCCGAGGCCGCGTCGGAGGCGTCCAGGACGAGCGCCGTGCCGTTGATGTCCTCCGCAATCGTCTGCAAGGGCTCCGCGCGGCGGCCCGCCACGATCACGGTCGCACCCGCCGTAGCGAAGGCTCGGGCGATCGCGGCGCCGATGCCGGTGCCGCCGCCCGTGATCAGGACGACCTGTGACGGGGTCTCGGGTGCTGTGTTCGTCGCGGGAGCGGTGGTCATGATGTCCTCCAAAGCAAGGTGTCCTCCAGATTCAGGTGGGGAAGGCCGTGTCAGGCCGGGAAGGCGCTGCGGGCGCTGTAGGCGAAGTCGCTGAGCACAGTGGTCCCGTTGACCGGACCCGACCGCGGAGACAGGAGGAACAGCACCTGCTGTGCCACCTGCTCGGGGCTCTGCACCGGGAAGGCGGCGTCCGCGAAGCCGGCGGGTTTCTCCAGATCGGTCCGGCTCATCGGGGTGTCCACCACGGAAGGGCAGAGGGAGTTGACCCGGATGCCGTGCCCGGCCCACTCGACCGCCGCCGCGCGCCCCAGCTGCACCAGCCCGGCCTTGGACGCGCAGTAGGGTGCCATGCCGGGCGCCGCGACGACGGCCGAGTCACTCGCCAGGAGCACGACGGCGGGCTGCCGCCCCTCGCGCAGCAGCGGCAGGGCGTGCTTGAGCACCAGGAACGGGGCCAGGAGGTTGACGTCGAGCACCATCCGCCACTCCCGCAGGTCCGTGTCCCCCAGGGGTGTGCCGACCGGCCCGGAGACCCCGGCGCACGAGACCAGGAGATCCAGTGAGCCGAAGCGTGCGGCCAGAGAAGCGAACGCCGCCTGGACCGCGGTCTCGTCGCAGAGATCCAGGCACAGCGGCACGAAGCCGGCCGCGGGTGCGGGAGCGCCGTCGTCGGGCGCCGGCAGCGGCGACGCCGCGAACTCCTGGGCGGCACGGTCCAGACCGGCCTGGTCGCGGTCCAGACCTGCCACCGAGCAGCCTTCGTCCAGGAGCGCGGCACACACCGCGCGGCCGATGCCGCTCGCAGCGCCGGTCACCACCGCGATCCGGCCGCTCAGCCCGGCGTTCACGGATGCGCCTCGGGGGAGAGGGCCGCGGAGGGCGAAGTCGTCGAGTTCATGGATCTCATCCTGAACTCTGCGGGCGAGGAGAGCGCCAGGGCCTGCGCTGAGCGGCTATTGCCATGCCCGCCCGGGCAAGTGGCCGCACGGCTCTTCGCGCCTGGGCAAGTGCAGGGCGCGGACACCCATGGGAATGCGCGGACGGCGGGAGCAGACTGAAGGCAGGCCCGGCAGCCCGCCGGGCATGGACACGCTGTAATCAGCACGGCAGTTTCAAGGAGCATCATGACGGAACACGGCACGATTCCGGGCCCCTCGCTCTCCGACACCTCGACCTGGCTTCCCCTGGACGGTCTCGCCCCGGGGTTCGACGCCAACAAGGCCCCGCATGACACCGGCCTGGCCGGCCAGGTGGTCGTGGTGACCGATGAGCGCGGCACGAGCGTCACCCATGAGTTCACCGACAGCGAGGTGTCCTGGGACTACCAGCCCGGCCCGGGGGACTCCCTGGAGGCTCATCAGGGCACGGACGCCTACGAGGCCTTCCTGGTGGACGACGGGCTCTACTTCGTCCAGTTCCATCACCGCTTCCGTCCGGATCAGGCCGTCTCCCTGGTGCTGGACCTCCGCGACGGGCGCGCTCTGAGCGTGCTCAGCACGATCCTTGACGAGGACCGTCCGGCCGGCGCCACGCGCGTGCGGCACGACTTCGGCCCCGCGGTGATCGCGGGCGCCGAGGTGCGCGGCGCGGCGCCCGCCCCGACGTCGTCCCTGATCGGCCGCCGTGTCGTGTGGGACTACAGCCCCGAGCACGCTTACGAGCACATCTACCTCTCCGAGCAGTGGTACACCTGGCAGTGCCTCGCCGGACCGGAGAAGGGTCTGGCCGACACCGACGAGAACTCGGTGTGGCAGGTGCGGCCGGGCATCTACGTCTTCGCATGGCGCGAGAACGTCATCCCCTGCGCCTCGGTGACGATCGCCGACCACCGGGACGCCTCGGCCATCCGCTCGCACGGTGTGCTCTTCGGCCTCGACGAGACCGGTGAGGTCCCGACCCACTTCACCTTCGGCGCTCACGGCCGCCTGGTGTCCATGACGGTGCACCCGGAGAATCTCAACTTCGTCTGAGCCGGATCCGTCCGGTTCCGTCCGACGGTGTCCGACCCGGCTTGACCCCGCGGCGTGAGCCGCACGCGAAAGCCCCCGGAAGGAATCCTTCCGGGGGCTTTCGCATGGCCGGCATGCTCCGGCGCCGGGTGTCAGCTCCTGATGACCTGGCTCGCGGCGACGGCCTTGAGACCCTCGACGCCGAACTCCAGGCCGTAGCCGGACTGCTTCACGCCGCCGAACGGCACCATCGGGTGCAGGCCGCCGTGGCTGTTGACCCAGACGGTCCCGGCCTGGAGCCGTGAGGCCAGCTCCAGGGCGCGGTCCCGGTCGGAGGACCACACGGACGCGCCGAGGCCCACGGACGCGGCGTTCGCCATGGCGATGGCGTCCTCCACGTCGTCGAAGCGGATCACGGGCAGCGCCGGACCGAACTGCTCCTCCTGGACCAGGTCGGCGTCGTCGGCGATGTCGGTGACGATCGTGATGGGGAAGAACGTTCCGCCTAGAGGAGTTCCGCCGGTGGCGAGCGTCGCCCCGGAGGCTTTCGCGGAGTCCACCAGCCGTTCAACGATCCGGAACTGCGCCTCGTTCTGCACCGGCCCGAGCAGATTGCCCTCTTCCAGCCCCGGGCCCATGGGTGTACGGGCGGCGACGGCGGCCAGCTCGCGGACCACGGCGTCGTGGACCGAGGAGTGGACGTAGAGCCGCTTGAGAGCCGCGCAGGTCTGGCCGGTGTTGATGAAGGCGCCCCAGAAGAGGTCCTCCGCGATGGCGGCTGGATCGACGTCGTCCAGGACGATCCCGGCGTCGTTCCCGCCCAGCTCCAGGGTCAGGCGCTTGATGGTGTCCGCCGAGCTGCGGATGATCGAGCTGCCGGTCTTGGTGGAACCCGTGAACATGACCTTGCTGATGGCGGGGTGTTCCGCGAGCGCGGCGCTGACCTCGCGGTCGCCGCTGATCACTTCCAGGACGCCGCCGGGAAGCACGGAGTTCACCACGTGCACGAGCGCCAGGACGCTCAGCGGCGTGTACTCGGACGGCTTGACGATCACCGCGTTGCCCATCCGCAGCGCCGGGGCGAACTGCCAGACCGCGATCATGAGCGGCCAGTTCCACGGACCGATCGCCGCGACGAGCCCGAGCGCACGATAGTGCAGCTCCGCCCGGCCGCTCTCATCGTCCACCAGCACCTGCGGTTCGAGCAACGTGTCCGCCGCCGCGCGCAGCCAGGCGGAGCAGGCGCCCACCTCGAAGCGGGCGTTCGGGCCGTCCAGCGGCTTGCCCTGTTCGCGGGACAGGAGGCGGGCCAGGGCCTCGGCGTGGGCTTCGACCGCGTCGGCGGCCGCGTGGAGCAGTCGGCTCCGTTCCTCGTGGCCGAGCGCGTCCCAGGCCGGCTGCGCCGCCGTCGCCCGGGTGATCGCCGCCTCAAGGTCCTCCACGCCCTCCACCGGCGCACGGCCGATGACCTCTCCGGTGGCGACGTCGCGGATCTCCCGCCCGCCGTCACCGGCCTGGACGGCGTTCAGCAGTTCCTCGTACTGTTCCATGGTTCCTCCTCCTGATGGACGGTGCTTCCCTCACGTTAGGACCGGGCGCCCTGTCGGTCATCGGCTCCCAGCGTGCGCGCCTTGTCCGGCAGCGCATGATCACCGGACGGGGCACGACGACGGCGGCCGGCCCGCCGTCGTCGCGCGCCACGGTCAGTGGCAGGTGCAGGCCTGCGCGCCGCCGCAGCACCCGGCGCCGGCGCTCGTGGCGCCGTCCGCGAGATCGAGGGCAGGGTTCCGGTCCAGGAAACCGTGCGGCTTGAGGCTGAAACCCGAGTAGTCCACGGGCATGATCGGCCAGTCCTCGGTGCGCGGGACGTGCGTGGGACCGAAGACGTGCCAGAGGACCAGACGTTCGTCCTCCAGGGGCCGGTCGGCCGCCGTCCAGGCCGGGAGCCCCGCGCCGCCCGGGTTCGCGTTCGGGAAGTCACCCGCCGGGAACCGCTCCTCGCTGCGGAGCGGTGTCGCCCACAGGTGTTCCGTGGCGAAGGTCGCCCGCTGGAACACGGTCGCCTCCGGCTGGGCCATGAGGACCGGCCCCGTGTGCGGGTGGAGCCGGTACGCGGTGGGACGGCCCACGGCGTTCGTGGCGGAGCCGCTCCGGACCTCCCAGACGCGTCCCACTGCAGGGTCCGCCTTCCTGCGGGCGGTCGACTCCGTGGGCAGGAGCCGTTCCTCCCAGGTGAAGGCGTTGCCGTACGGGTTGGACGGACCGGTGGGGACGCCGCGCACCTCGACCTCGTAGAGCGAGTTCTCCGGCGTGTCCACCGCGGTCTCCAGACGGGCGCAGAACAGGTGCTGATGCACCGGGGCGAAGACACCCGGGGCCACCTCGGGGGCGTGCGGATTCTCGGCGCCGGGATGGCCCGCCCCCGCGAACACGATCCCGGTGGCCTTCGCCTCCAGCTGGATCGTCCCGTCCAGGTACAGGTACCAGAAGAAGCCGTAGTCGTAGTTGCCGATGGTGGAGAAGTAGGAGATGACCAGACGGCGGGAGCGGCGGACCTCCGTGTTGCCCTCCGTGTCCGTGTGCTTCCAGAGGATCCCGTAGTCCTCCTCGTGCATGCACACGGCGTGCGGGATCTTCACGGGGTGCCCGTGATCGTCCGCCACGAACTGATCGAAGTAGTGGATCACGCCGAGACAGTCGCAGCCGAGGGTGAGCGCGTTGGCGTTCTTTCCCAGGAGGTACTCGCCGGCGTCGAAGTAGCTGATCCAGTACCGCCCGATCGCCGTGTCGCCGTACGGCACCACCATCTCGGGGACACTGGCCCGGCGCAGGACGCTGCGCTCCCGCGTACCGTCCCGGAAGGTCAGGGCGTTGAGCACCAGACCCTCCCGGGCATTGAACCCCACCCGGAACGACCAGTTCTCCCACGTCACCTTCGAGCCGTCCACCTGGAAGCTCGGGCCCTCCGGCTGGGTGATCTCGATCGGCTTGAGGCTCTCGCGGGCCGGGCCCCAGGCGGAGAGCGAGTAGTCGCCCGAGCCCTCGGGCACGGGCACGTCCCCCTCGTCCTCCACGCGGATCACGCGCTCGCGGGTGAGGTCGATGTGGACCACCAGCCCCTCGACGGGGTGGGCCCAGGGGCTGTCGCCCTCGTGGTCGCGGAGGAAGGTGAGGGACCGGATGACCCGCGTGCCGCTCTCATCTTCACGGCCGAAGTGGCCCGGGGCCAGGGGCGCGCAGAACGCGAGTTCCCGGCGGTCTCCAAGCCCGCGGCGTTCCATGGCGGCCTGCCAGGACGGGTCGTCTTTGACGATCCGTTCCACGCGGTCGTACTCCTCGAAGAGGTACTGCGGCTGGCCTTCGGTGTCCGTGTCGATCGTGCGGACCGACTCCACGATGCCCACCTCGTCCGACCCCGGCTCGCTGAGCAGGACGACGGCCCGGGTGGCCTCGCCCGTGGCGACATCCAGGAGCACCACCTCGACGCGTCGTTCCAGGGCCGCGCCCGCCTGCCAGCGATCCAGCCAGGCGGCCTCGGGCGCCAGCGGCAGGAGCTGTGGCACGCGGACCGTGGCTCCCAGCAGCCCGGCGTCGTCCAGCACGGCCCGGACCCGGGCGATCTCCTCCGCCGTGAGCGGGTCCAACGGATGCGCCACCTCGCGTGGCTCCGTGGTCCGTTCCCCGTGGGTGTGAAGAGTGGTGTCCGTGTGCCCGTGTGCCATCAAGTGGTCCTTCCGCGATGCCGGGCGCCGGTCCGGCCGGCGCCCACTGTCCCTCCCACGCTAGGTGGTGCGGGGGGACGGGGGAGTGAAGGCTTCAGGCATGGTCAAGGCCTGTGCTCTCTCGGCCAACACTGTGCTCTCCCGGCCTATTTCGCAGCGCACGACGGCGGCGGCGCACCCGCCGCCGTCCGGCGTCAGGCGGCGAAGCGCATCCGGAAGTCGCGCGGGCTCTCCCCGAACGTCGACTTGAAGGTGCGGCTGAAGTGGGCCGGGTCCGGGAACCCCCACGAGGCCGCGATGGAGGCGACCGAGCGGTTTACGAGGAACGGATCGGAGAGTTCGCGCTGGCACCGGGCGAGGCGCTGCTGACGGATCCAGGCGGACACCGTCACGCCCTGGGAGTGGAAGAGCCCGTGCAGATGCCGAGTGGAGATGTAATGGGCCGCCGCGATGGAACCCGGGGTCAGGTCCGGTGAGGCGAGGTTGCGCTCGATGTACGCGTGGATGTCGGCCAGCAGCTTCTCCCGCGGGTCGACGACGGGGCGCTGGGCGCCGAGCGACCCGGCGAACGCGGTGGCGAGGACGTCCAGACAGGAGTTGGCGATCCGTACGCCGAAGGGGCCCGAGAGCTGGTCGAGACTCGTGGACACTTTGGCCAGGAGCGCGGCGGCGAGGCTGCCGAGCTGCCCCGGAGCGGCGAGGTTGACGGCGGAGATCTGGTGGATCTGGGATTCGGGGAGCTCGAAGGTGGACTTCGGGAACATGGCCACGAGCACCCGGGTCTGCTCCTCGGAGATCACGGAATACGGCCGGGAGGTGTCGTAGACCGCCAGGTCGCCGGGCTGGAGGAACACTTCGCGCGAGTCCTGGATCAGCAGGCTCGACCCCGCCAGGACGAGGCTGACCTTGTAGTAGTCATCGCCGCCCTGCCGGATCAGCTCCGGGGTCCGTTCCACCTGATGTCCGCCAGCCGTGAGCTCGGTCAGGTGGAAGTCCAGGGCCGAGGCGGAGCGGATGCTGCTGAAGAACACCCCGTGCTCCGGGCCGGACACCTTCAAGGGGACGAAGGAGGACGAGACACTCTCCCGGAAGGCTTCGAAGTCGTGGCTGCGCTGAAAACTGACAGGCTGTCCGGCGGCGCCGTGTGCGGGAGCGTGCATCATGATTCCCATCCGTTGATCAGAGGCGTCCATCGTGTGATGGAGATCTCAGTTCGGTTGCCCAGGATTGTATATGATCCCGGACGGGGATGAGAAGCCCTGCGGCCCTGCGGCGGGGTATGTGAACGTCACTGCCTGCCCGCGACGGAACAATTGATGCCGTGAAACACGCCGTGTCGGGGCCTCAACTGTTCCCTCGCGGGGCAACGACGGCCGCGGGCTATTCGAAGCGGGACGGATCGCCCATGCCGTAGCGGGCGATCTCCGGGTAGCCGCTCGAGTAGTCGATCACCGTGGTGGGCTCCGCGCCGCATTCACCGGCGTCGATCACGGCGTCCACCTGGTGGTCCAGCTCCTCCTTGATCTCCCAGCCCTCGACCATGGGGGTCTCCTGACCGGGCAGCAGCAAGGTGGAGGACAGGAGCGGCTCGCCGAGCTCCTCGAGAATCGCCTGCGTCACGCGATGGTCCGGGATACGCACGCCCACGGTCTTCTTCTTGGGCTGCAGGAGGCGGCGCGGCACCTCCTTGGTGGCCGGCAGGATGAAGGTGTAGCTGCCCGGGGTCACCGCCTTGATGTCGCGGAAGGCGTCATTGCCGATGTTCACGAGCTGGCCCATCTGGGCGAAGCTGCTGCAGACCAGGGTGAAGTGGTGCTTGTCATCCAGGTGCCGGATCTGGCGGATGCGGTTGAGCGCCTCCTGATTGCCGAGGGCGGCGCCGAGCGCGTAACAGGAGTCGGTCGGGTAGGCCACCAGACCGCCGTCGCGGATGATCTGCACCACCTGCTGCACGAGGCGGGGCTGAGGGTCCAGGGGGTGGATGTCGAAATAGCGGGCCATGCTTCTGAGCATACGTCGGCTCCGGTAGCGTGTGAGGATGGATTCCTTCTGGGAGCACATCCCCGCCTACTGGTGGCTCATCTTCCCGCTCAGCGCGGTCGCCGGCGGATGGTGGCACCGTTTCTCGAAGGCGGGAGAGGTCCGTCATCGCCGTCGCATGGAACTGGAGCGGCTCAGGGCAGGCCTTCCTCCGGAGCCGAGCGGAGGCGGCGAACCACAAGCGGCGGAGTCCGGCACGCCCGAGCCCGGGATCGAGGACGGGAAAGCCGCGCCGTCGCCGGTTCAGGACGTCTCGCGGCTCCTGGCTGATCACGACGCCGTCAACGCCCGCTGGCTCGAATACGAGCTGGACGTGGCGAAGATGATCGACGTCCCCGGCATGAGCGACGTCCGGGAGCCCCTGACCGTGGAGTACCTCAAGGCCAAGCGTCGTGCGGACTCCCTGCGGCCGGTGGGTCAAGAGGAATTGAGCCGCGAGGACCTCGACGCCTACCGCGACGCCGTGCTCGCCTACGGCCATGCGTTCGACGTCGCCGAGCGCAACGCGCACAGGGTGAAGGACGCGGCGTTCTCGCCGGAGGAGCGCGAACGCCTGTCCCGCGCGCGGCAGCTGCTCAACATCGCCGTAGACCCCGGATCCACGGCACCGGAGCGCCAGGCCGCCTACCGGCGGGTCCGCAAAGAACTCGACGGACTTCTCGCCGTCCCGCAGACCGCGTTCTCGGCGCTGGAGCGTCAGATCGCGGCAGCGCTGGACCCGTCCCGCCAGCGGGCCGCTGAGGAACGCCAGGGCTGAGCGCGCCGGTGGTTCACCGGATTTTCATGCTTCCGTCAACTGCCCTTAACATAGCGATGTGGCGTCCCTGCGCGCTGCGGCTGACTCACGACATACAGATTGGGCCCGGGTGGACGTCACCTTCATGGCAGCGCTGGTTATTGTGCTGGCTCTGTTCTTCGATTTCACAAATGGTTTCCACGACACCGCGAATGCCATGGCGACCCCCATCGCCACCGGTGCCATCAAACCCAAGACGGCCGTCGCCCTCGCCGCGGCGCTGAATCTGGTGGGAGCCTTCCTCTCCACGGAGGTCGCCAAGACCGTCTCCGGCGGGATCATCCGGGAAGGCTCGGATGGAGTGCACATCACCCCGGAGATCATCTTCGCCGGCCTGATGGGCGCGATCCTCTGGAACATGTTCACCTGGCTCAAGGGCCTGCCGTCGAGTTCCTCACACGCCCTGTTCGGCGGCCTCATCGGCGCGGCCGTGGTCGGCATCGGCGTGTACTCGGTCAATTTCGACACGGTGATGCTGAAGGTCATCCTTCCGGCGGTCTTCGCCCCGGTCATCGCCGGCGGCGTCGCGTACATCTGCACCCGTCTGGCCTATGCGCTGACCTCGCGGCATGACCCCGAGACCGGCGACAAGCTCACTCAGAAGCGCGGCGGCTTCCGCACCGGACAGATCTTCACGTCCAGCCTGGTCGCCCTGGCACACGGCACCAACGACGCGCAGAAGACCATGGGCATCATCACCCTGGTCCTGATCGCCAGCGGCACGCAGCCGGCCGGTTCCGGTCCGGAGTTCTGGGTCATCGCGGCCTGTGCCCTCGCCATCGCCATCGGCACGTACTCCGGCGGTTGGCGCATCATCCGGACCATGGGCTCCGGTCTGACCGAAGTGAAGCCCGCCCAGGGCTTCTCCGCGGAGACCAGCACGGCCGCCGCCATCCTGGCGTCCTCGCACCTCGGCTTCGCACTGTCCACCACGCAGGTGGCGTCCGGCTCGGTGATCGGCTCCGGACTGGGCCGTAAAGGCACCACGGTGCGCTGGGGCATGGTGGGCAAGATCGCCACCGGTTGGCTCTTCACGCTTCCCGCGGCCGCCGTCGTCGGCGCCCTCACCGCGCTGCTGGTAGGGACCGGCCCGGTCGGCACCGCCATCGCGATCGCGGTCGGCATCGGCACGATCGTCGCCATGTTCGTCTACTCCCGCAAGTCGCATGTGAGCCATGCGAACGCGGTCGAGGTCGAAGAGGCCGGCACGGCCGTCCGCTTCCAGAAAAAGAAGAAGGCTTCCAAGGCCTCCAAGGCGACGAACAACGAGGTCCAGGAATGAAGTGGTTGGAACTGCTGCAGGTCGCGGGCGCCACGCTCGTCTCCGCCGTCATCCTGGTGGTGCTGTATTCGCTGGGCGTGCGCCTGACGGCCATCGCGGCCGACGCCGAGCAGAAGTCGCCCCGCCTCGCGCGGTCACTGGCGTACCTGTGCTTCGGCGCCTGCGGCGTCGCGGTCCTGTTCGGGATCTACCTGATCGTCCCGTACTTCAGTAAGTAGGCACTGCCGCAGGCCGGCACTTCTCCGGGCGGTCGCCCGCGACGGGCCCGGCGTCGTCGGGCTAGGGTGAGGTATGGGGAAATTCCAGTACTTCACCGCAGTGTCCCTGGACGGCTTCATCGCCACCGAAACCGATTCGCTCGACTGGCTGCTGAACGCCGAGGAGACGGGGTCCGAGGGGCGGATCGAGGAGTTCTACGCCGGCGTCGGCTGCCTCGTCATGGGCGGCACCACCTACCAGTGGATCCTTGATCATTTCGAGGGCGAATGGCCGTACAGCGGCACGCCCGTCTGGGTGTTCACCCATCACGAGATGCCCGTCTACCCGGGCGGCGATGTCACGCTCATCCGCGGGGATGTCGAAGAGTTCGTCCCGGATTTCCTGCGCGACGCCGGGGACAAGGACGTCTGGGTCATGGGCGGCGGTGAGCTGGCGGCGCAGTTCGCCGCGGCCGGGCATCTCGACGAGCTCATCCTCACGGTCATGCCGGTCATCCTGGGTTCGGGGAAGCGCATCCTGCCCCTCACCGGCGGCCTGCGGCACCTCGAACTGCTGGAGAGCGCAGCCGTGGGCAACGTCCTGGAACTCCGGTACGCGCTCAAACCCGCCACCTGAGCCGCTGTGTGCCTTCCGTCTCAGCATCGGCCCGGGTGAAAATGTCCGGACGTGCCACTACGCTGGCAGGGTGAGTGAAACA
The DNA here is from genome assembly GCF_029690065.1 of Arthrobacter sp. Y-9. Lineage (NCBI taxonomy): Bacteria > Bacillati > Actinomycetota > Actinomycetes > Micrococcales > Micrococcaceae > Arthrobacter > Arthrobacter sp. Y-9. The sequence continues at coordinate 1,972,267 of NZ_CP121463.1, read as the reverse complement.
TCCCAGAGCGCGGTAGCTGCAACCACGTCCACCGGTCCGTCCGACGCCCCCGAGTCCACTGCTCCGGCACCGGCGGAGCAGACCTCCGAGGGAACCCGGAACCGGCTCCTCGTGCTGGACGGGCATTCCATGGCCTTCCGGGCGTTCTTCGCCCTTCCCGCGGACAACTTCGCCACGTCCACCGGACAGCACACCAATGCCGTGCACGGTTTCACGTCCATGCTCATCAACCTGATCAAGGACCAGCAGCCCACCCACGTGGCGGTCGCCTTCGACGTCTCGGATGACACCACGTTCCGCAAGAAGGAGTACGACGGGTACAAGGGCGGACGCAACGCCACTCCCGAGGAGTTCCGCGGCCAGATCGATCTGATCGACCAGGTGATGGGCGCCTGGGGCATCAAGACCCTGCGCATGCCCGGGTACGAGGCGGATGACATCCTCGCGACCCTCGCCGCCCAGGGTGAGGAGGCGGGCTGGGAGGTCCTCCTGGTCTCGGGTGACCGTGACGCCTTCCAGCTGATCACGGACAACGTCTTCGTCCTGTACCCGAAGAAGGGCGTCTCGGACATCCCCCGCATGGATGCGGACGCGGTCCGGGAGAAGTACTTCGTCGGTCCCGAGCAGTATTCGGATCTGGCGGCGCTCGTGGGGGAGACCGCGGACAACCTCCCCGGCGTGCCCGGCGTCGGCCCCAAGACCGCGGCGAAATGGATCAACCTGTACGGCGGCCTTCCGGGCATTCTGGAGAACCTGGACAGCATCGGCGGCAAGGTGGGAGATGCCCTGCGCGCCCACATCGAGGACGTCAAGCGCAACCGTCGCCTCAACCGTCTGCTGACGGACCTGGATCTGGACGTCGCCCTGGACGAGCTGGCCGCGCCGCGTCCCGACCAGGACGCGGTGGAGGAGCTCTTCGACGCGCTCGAGTTCAGGACGCTGCGCACGCGCCTGTTCGCGCTCTACGGTGAGGACACCGAGGGCGTCCAGCATGAGGGCGTCGAGCTGCCGCCGTTCGAGATCGGGGCCGATGCGGAGTCTCTGACCACGTTCCTGGCCGGCGACACGGGCGGCGTCCCGGCCGCTCTGGCCGTCGCCTCGGTGCCCGGAGGGATCGGTCAGGAGGCCAGCGCCGTCGCGATTCTGCGCGGCGAATCCGCGAGGTACCTGGACCTGACGGAACTCGACGCCGCTACGGAGAGCGTGCTCGCCGCGTGGCTCGCGGACAGCGGCCAGGAGAAGGCGATCCATGAGTACAAGGAAGCCTTCAAGGCGCTGCATGCCCGTGGCCTGACGCTGGAAGGCGTCGTCGATGACACATCGATCTCCGGTTACCTGATCCAGCCCGACCGCCGGAACTACGAGCTGGCCGAGCTGGTGCAGCACCACCTCAAGATCACGCTGGAGTCGGCGCCGGTGGTCCCTGCGGGGCAGCTGGATCTGGGTCTCGACGTCGACGGCACCGCCGCGCAGGCACGCGCCGAGGCGCTGGTGCGGGAAGCGGCGGCCGTGCGCGCGCTGAGTGACCACCTCGCCCCGCTGCTCGTGGAGCGCCAGGCGGATCAGCTGCTGCTCACACTCGAGCTCCCCGTGGCCCGTGTCCTGGCCGACATGGAGATCGCGGGCATCGCGGTGTCCCGGGAGAAGATGCAGGAACAGCTCGACGACCTGGCCCGCCAGGTGGAGATCGCCCAGCAGGGCGCGTACGCCGCGATCGGCCACGAGGTGAACCTCGGCTCGCCCAAGCAGCTGCAGACAGTGCTCTTCGAGGAACTGGCCCTGCCGAAGACCAAGAAGATCAAGTCCGGCTACACCACGGACGCCGCCAGCCTGAAGAACCTGCTGGAGAAGACCGGTCACGAGTTCCTGGTGCAGCTCATGGCCCACCGGGAGGCCTCCAAGCTGCGCCAGATGGTGGAGACCCTGTACAAGTCCGTGGCGGAGGATGGCCGCATCCACACCACGTACGCCCAGAACGTCGCGGCCACGGGGCGTATCTCCAGCAACAACCCGAACCTGCAGAACATCCCGGTCCGCAGCGAGGAGGGCCGACGGGTCCGTGATCTCTTCGAGGTCTCCGAGGGGTACGAGTGCCTTCTCGCCGCCGACTACTCCCAGATCGAAATGCGCATCATGGCGCACCTCTCCGAGGACGCCGGGCTGATCCAGGCGTACCGCGACGGCGAGGACCTGCACCGCTACGTCGGCTCGCACATCTTCGGCGTGGCTCCGGAGGACGTCACGAGCGCCATGCGCTCCAAGGTGAAGGCCATGTCCTACGGCCTCGCGTACGGCCTGACGAGCTTCGGGCTCTCCAAGCAGCTGGAGATCTCGGTGGACGAGGCGCGGACGCTCATGAAGGACTACTTCGACCGCTTCGGAGCCGTGCGCGACTACCTGCGGGGCGTCGTCGAGCAGGCCCGTCAGGATGGCTACACGGCCACCATCGAGGGCCGGCGCCGGTACCTGCCGGACCTGACCAGCACCGATCGGCACCTGCGGGAGATCGCCGAGCGCGTGGCCCTCAACTCGCCGATCCAGGGTTCTGCCGCGGACATCATCAAGCGGGCCATGCTCGGCGTCGCACGGGCGCTTCAGGAGGAGGGCCTCAAGTCCCGTCTGCTGCTCCAGGTCCATGACGAACTCGTCCTGGAAGTGGCCGAGGGTGAGCGCGAACAGGTCGAGCAGCTGGTCATCCGTGAGATGGGCAACGCGGCTGAACTGACCGTGCCGCTCGACGTCCAGGTGGGCGAGGGCCACAGCTGGCACGACGCCGGGCACTGACGCCGGCCGGCAACGCCGCCTCCTGACACAGGCTCACTGACACAGCGCGACGGCGGCCGCCCCGGAGTCCGGGACGGCCGCCTCCGTTGTGCGGTGACTGGGTGCTCAGTATTCCTCGCCGTACTTGTATTCCGGGAAGTCGAAGCACGTGCTGAACGCGTCGACACGCAGCCGGTCAGGGTGTGCGGAGAAGCCCACGATCAGATGGGTGCCGTCGCGGTGGAGCAGATCGACAGCGGACTGCCCGTCGTCGTCGGTCTTGTCCGTCAGTGTCCAGCCGTCCTTGCCGCCGAACTCGGACTTCACCGTGGCCAGGATCGCCGCCTTGTCAGGCTGGCCGACCAAGGTGACCTCGCCCGCTCCGGACCAGAGCTTCTGCTCACCCTGGCACGCCATGAGGCTGGACTTCTCGTTGAGGAACCGCGTGCCCTGAGAGCCGCTGGGCACGGAGTCCAGGATCGTGCGTTCGAGCGAGAGCACGGTTTTCTTGGCTCCTTCGAGCGTGGGCTTGTCCATGGTCGGCTTTCCTCCAGGTGTTCCGCAGGCGGTGAGAATGAGGGCTAGGGCGATGCCCGGCAGAAGAAGCGGGGCTCGGCCGGGGGTGTGCTGCCGGGTCATCCGTAGATCTTCTTCTGGATGTCACGCAGTGCGCTCTGGTTGTCCGCGCCGGTGGTGGCGATGAGGCTGTGATCGTTGATGATGTCCAAGCCGGTGGTTCCTCCCGGGGATGAATACACGTGGCGGTCGAAGGCAGGATCCTTCATGGGGTAATTGTCTCCGACCACCCCCGCGTGTTCGGCGATCTGGAGCACGTCCGGGTACGTGTAGCTCGAATAGTGGGTGTTTGCGTCCGGCGACCAGCCGGGAGGCATGGCGGCGCCGGAGAGGGCGATCACCTTGTCATAGTGCGCGCCGTTTAATTCCGAACCGGTGACGTTCCGCAGGCCCCAGCTGTGACCCATGCCCACGGTCTCCGCGCCACTCGGCTTTTCGAGGTCCACCGCGTTCTGGAAGGCGGCCAGTGTTGGCGCGGTCTTCGCGACGAACTCGTCGCTCTTGGCCTCCTGCAGGAACGCTTCGACGAATCCGCCATCGGGGAACTCGGTGCCTTTGTACACGAAGGCCACGGTGGACTTGCTGGAGTCGGTCTGGACCAGATACTTGGCCATGTCCTGAACGCCGCCGTTATAGAAGGACGACTCGTTGGTGGTGGTGCCGGGCACGTAGGTGATCACGTGCTTCGTGTCGCTGTTGTAGTCGCCGATCATCTCCACGATCGAGGAGTGGGCCGGGTCGTAGGCCGCCAGATGGACCTTTCCATCGACGACGGACTGCAGATACGGGATCCCGCTCTGGCGCAGCGCCCAGGCTTCATGGTCCTTGGCGACCTGATCGATGTAGGGCTTTCCTCCGATGGTCAGCCACGGGTTGATCTTGGGCTCAGGATCATGGTTCTTCAGCCAGTCGAGCCGGTTCTGGGCGTTGATCTCATTGGCCTTGACGCGGGCGTCGAAGGGAATCCCGTTCGTGTTTCCGGCCTCCACGGGGTGCTGACGGATGAAGTCCTGCTGCTGCGCCTCGCTCAAGCCCTTCCACCACGTCTGGATCTCGGCCGGGGACTTCCCGCTCAGGTCGCTGACCGAGGGTGTGCCCTGAGTGCCTCCGGCGGTCCCGCCCGGCGCGCCGCCACCGGTGCCTCCCGACGCGGCGCTGCTGCGTTCCTGTTCGTCGGCATTGAGCTGGAGGGATTTCGCCGCAGTGGCGAGAAAGCCTGCCGCCCGGTTCATGGCCTGAGAGTGCTCCGAGTCCCACAGCTGGCGGAACCTCTTGCCGTCCGGGCCCGGCCAGGAGACCGAGCCGACCGCCGAGGACAGCATGCGGGCCTGTGACTCCAGTGCCTTCCCCGAGGTCTGGACCTTGGTGGCCAGCTTCCTCAGCTCCTGGACATCGGCTCCGTAGAAGCCACCGCTCATCGTCATCCCCCTGTGCTCGCCTGCTGATGGCCGGGGCCTGGCGCCCTGACGATCTTCCGTCCCGGAGCGATGTCCGGGTTTCTCCACTGACTATAGATTCAGGGATGCGGGTGGTCCATGGGGAGTGCTGCCCATCTCTCCGCCGAGGGATGCCACCGAGGCGAACCGCTGAGGGTCAGCGGCGCCCACGTTCCGTCAGACCCGCCCGGAGAAGGTGTCGCACTTGTTCAGATCGCCGGACTGGTACCCCGCGAGGAACCACTTCTGGCGCTGAGCACTCGAACCGTGCGTCCAGGATTCGGGGCTCACCCGGCCCGTGGCGGCTTTCTGGATCCGGTCATCGCCCACGGAGGACGCGGCGGAGAGAGCGTCCCGGATGTCGGTCTGCGTGAGCGGCTTGAGGAAGGGCTGCCCGCCGGAGGCCGTGGGCTGGCTGCTGGCGTAGTGTGCCCAGATGCCGGCGAAGCAATCGGCCTGCAGCTCCACCCGGACGCCGCCGGACTGCGGGCCCTGGGGATCGCGCTGGGCGTAGTCGATGGTCCCCAGGATGTTCTGGACGTGGTGCCCGAACTCGTGGGCCACCACGTACTCCTGCGCCAGGGGACCGCCGGACGATCCGAACTGGGTCACGAGTTCCTGGAAGAACCCGGGGTCGAAGTACGCGGTCCGGTCGGCAGGGCAGTAGAACGGTCCCACCTCGGTGGTCGCGGGGCCGCAGCCGCTCTGAGTGCGCTGCGTGAAGAGGACCGTCTTGGGACGCGGGTACTGCTTCCCGTACTGCCGCAGGTAGTCGGGCCAGAAGTCGTTGAGGCTGTTCACCGTGCCGGTGATCCGACAGGCCAGCTGCTGGTTCGCCTGCGCGCCGGTGCGGCACTGCGAGACGCCGCTCTGGCCTGCGGACTGGGTCTGGGCGGGCGGCTGCTGGGCGCCACCCGTGAGGTCATCGAGGAGCGAGGTGTTGACCCCCAACAGGGTCAGGACCAGGATCAGCAGACCGCCACCGATGCCGCCGCCCACCTTGACCCCGGTGCTCATGCCTCGGCGGTCCTCCACCTGGGAGGAATCGAGCTGACTGCCTTCGTTGAAACTCATGCCCCCAGAGTAGCGCGCGGGCGGAGCCGCAGACCGGTAAAATCCTTCCGTGCCCTTCCTCTCCCGCCTCGATGCCTGGGCACAGGAATCCCCGCGCCGGCAGGCCGTGCGCATCGGCCACGACGCCCTGACCTGGGAGGAACTGCGCTCTGGTGCAGCCGCCCTTCTGACCGGTGTTCCCGACGGCGGCTACACCCTTCTCCAGGAACCCAACTCCCTCGAGTTCATCCTCCGCTGGGTCGCGGGGGTGAGCGGCACCCGACGGTGCGTGGTGCTCGACGCCGCGCTTCCGGACGACCTCTCGGCCCGGATCCGTGAGGAAGTGGCCGCCCACTGGGGTGCGCCGGATGCCCTCGCCACCCACGCCGACCGGGGCCGCGCCGCGGTTCCTGGCACGTCGAGCCGGGAGACCGTCGTCGTGCATCATGCGGCTCTGCGGGGAGGTGAACTGGCGGACGGTCCGGCGGACACTCCCTTCCTGCTCGCCCTGACGTCGGGCACGGCGAGCCTGCCGAAGGCGATCGTCAGGACCAGGGCGTCCTGGCAGGCGTCATTCGTCTCCTCCACGGAGTTCTTCGGGCTCACCCGGGACGAGATCACCCTGGCTCCGGGGCCGCTGTCCTCGGGCCTCGGGCTGTATGCGCTGTCCGAATGCCTCCACGCCGGGGCGGAGTTCCGGACCCTGCAGTCCTTCGACGTGGACGCCGTGCATGATGCCGTGGAGCACGACGGCGTGACACGGCTCGTGCTCGTGCCGTCGATGCTGCGGGAGCTGGCCGAGCGAGGCATCCTGGCCGGCTCCGACGCCACCTCGCTGCGCAGCATCGTGGTGGCCGGCGCCAAACTGGACCCGCGGACTCTCGAAGCGGCCCGTCGCTGGGCCTCGGCGGCGCGGATCCACGAATACTACGGCGCCCAGGAGCTGAGCTTCGTCAGCGGTTCCCGCCTGTCTCCGAAGGACCCGCTGACGGGACATCTCCTGGCCTCCACGAGCGTGGGCCGTCCGTTCCCGGGCGTCTCGGTGGCGATCCTCGACCCTGATGGCGATCCCTTGCCTGACGGTCAGACCGGGTCGATCGCGGTGCGCAGCGGCATGGTGGGGGACGGCTACCTGTGGGGCGATCAGAAGGATTTCGTCCGCATCGGCGACTGGGCGACCGTCCACGATCAGGGTTTCCTCCGCGACGGTGAGCTCCACTTCCTGGGGAGGGCTTCGGACATGATCGAGTCCGGGGGACTCGTGATCCACCCCCAGGAGATCGAGAAGGCCCTCGGCACTCTGCCCGGCGTCGAATTCGCCCTGGTCACCGGCGTCGACGATCCGCTCCGCGGTGAGCGTCTCATCGCCGCGGTGAGGACGGGCCACCGCGGTCTCGGTGAGGGCCAGCTCCGGATGGGGCTGGCCGACCTCGTGGATCCGCGCATGCTGCCCGAGGCGTTCCACGAACTGCGGGAAGTGCCGCTGACCGCCCGCGGGAAGGTCAGCCGCGCCTTGCTGCGCGACTGGATCCTCGACGGCGACCCCCGGGTGCCCCGCCTTCCCGTCTGAGGCGAGGTTTCTGACACGCCTCGGGCCGTGGGCGACGGCTCTTCAGCCGGCGCCCACGGCCCGATGGCGTTCCCGGAACCGAATCCCGTGACGTGTCAGATCTTGGCGGAGGCGTCCTGGAGCACGGAGCGCAGGATGCCCTCGATCTCACGGAACTCGGCCGGGCCGATGGTCAGCGGCGGCGCGAGCTGGATGACGGGGTCGCCGCGGTCGTCGGCGCGGCAGTACAGTCCGGCCTCCCAGAGGGCGGGGGAGAGGTAGTCCCGCAGCAGCCGGTCCGACTCCTCCGCGTTGAACGTCTCACGGGTGGCCTTGTCCTTGACCAGTTCGATGCCGAAGAAGTAGCCCTCGCCGCGGACGTCGCCCACGATGTCGAGGTCCAGGAGCTTTTCGAGTTCCGCGCGGAAGAGCGGGGAGTTCTCCCGGACCCGGCCGTTGAGATCCTCCTCCTCGAAGATGTCGAGGTTCTCCAGCGCGGCCGCGGCGGCAGCGGGGTGACCGGCGAAGGTGAAGCCGTGATAGAAGGTGTTCTCCACGGAGTTGAACGGCTCGGACACCTTGTCCGCCACGATCATGGCGCCCAGCGGGACGTACCCCGAGGTGATGCCCTTGGCGGACGTGATGATGTCCGGCTCGTAGCCGAGGGCCTTGGAAGCGAAGAAGTCGCCCACCCGGCCGTAGGCGCAGATGACCTCATCGCTGACCAGGAGCACGTCGTACTGATCGCAGATCTCGCGGACGCGCTGGAAGTAGCCGGGCGGCGGCGGGAAGCAGCCGCCGGAGTTCTGGACCGGCTCGAGGAACACGGCGGCCACGGTGTCCGGGCCCTCGAAGAGGATGGCCTCCTCGATCCGGTTCGCGGCCCACTGGCCGAACGCCTCGAGGTCGTCGCTCGGGGCGCCCATCTCGCCGGCGCGGTAGAAGTTGGTGTTCGGCACACGGTGGCCGCCGGGCGTGAGCGGTTCGTAGAACTTCTTCATGTCCGGGATGCCGGTGATTGCGAGGGCGCCTTGCGGTGTGCCGTGGTAGGCGACCGCTCGGGAGATCACCTTGTGCTTCATCGGCTTGCCGCGCAGCTTCCAGTAGTGCTTGGCCAGCTTGAACGCGGACTCCACGGCTTCGCCGCCGCCGGTGGTGAAGAAGACCTTGTTCATCTCGCCGGGTGCGTAGGAGGCGAGCCGTTCGGAGAGCTCGATGGCCGCCGGGTGGCCGTAGGACCAGATCGGCATGAAGTCCAGCTGCTTCATCTGCCGCGCGGCGGCGTCGACGATCCGCTGACGTCCGTGACCGGCGTTGACTACGAACAGGCCCGAGAGGCCGTCGATGTACTTCCGCCCGTCGGCGTCGTAGATGTGGTGCCCTTCGCCGCGCGTGACGATCGGGATGCCGTCATTGAGCACCTTGCGGGAGGTGAAGTGGGGCCAGAGGTGCTTGGCCGCCTTCTCCTGCAATGCTGCGGTGTTGTGCGGTCCCTCAGGGCTGAATGGTGTTCTCATCGTGTTCCCCAACCGTATTTCTGTTTCCGGAGTTCGAGATAGACGAACGTCTCCGTGGATGCCACGCCGTCGATGGTCCTGATCTCGCTGTTCAGCAGGTCGATCAGGTCTGAGTCGTCCTCGCACACCAGTTCGGCGAGGATGTCGAACGACCCGGCGCTGAGCACCAGATAGGAGACCGCCGGGAGCTGAGCCAGCGTGTCGGCCACGCGGCGTGTGTCACCCGTGGTCTTCACCCCGATCATGGTCACCCGGTGGAATCCCAGACTCATGGGGTCGGTGACGGCCACGATCTGCATGACCCCGGCGTCCATGAGCTTCTGCACCCGCTGCCGCGCGGCGGCCTCGCTCAGGCCGACGGCCTTGCCGAGATCCGCATAGGACCGGCGTCCGTCTTCCTGCAGGAGTTCCACCAGTCGCTTCGACGTGTCATCGAGCTGAAGGGCGTTCTTTCCACGGCTCATAGTCCGATTCTGTGGCAAATTTGCCGATTAAGCAACGGAATCAGTTGAAAATCATTCGTCAGACGATGGAATTCATGGCTGACGTTCAGGAATGAGGGCGTCCAGGCAGCCGGAGCGTTGAGGAAGCCGGAGCGTTCAGGAATCGGGGGAGTCCAGGGCCGCATCGGCCAGTCCGCGGGCCGCGAGGGCGTCACCCGTCCTCTGGGCGTACGCCACGGAGGCGATGAGCACGGGCATGGCGCGAGCGCGTGGATTCCGTTCCAGACCCCGGGCGCGCGCCGCGTCGCGCACCGTGGAGAACGTGCCGATGAGGTAAGGGATGCTGCGCAGCGTGATCGCGATGACCAGTGCCAGCCGTTCCGGATCGACGCCCCAGCGCTTCAGGGGCCGAGCCGCGGACACCACGCCGTCCAGCAGAGCGGGAACGGGCGTTGTCAGGGTGAGGAGGGAGGCCGCCACGATGCAGGCGTAGACATTCGCGACGATGCTCACGGCCTGCGCGGGCCCCAGCTGCCACCACTGGAACGCCAGGACGGCGAGCAGCAGCGGAGCCGGCCCGGCCAGCAGACGGACCAGCCGCCGGCCACCGAGCCGGGCCGACGCGAAGAGCAGGATCATGACGGCCAGGACGGCGAGCGAAGCCACCCAGGACTTGAGCCAGAACGTGCCCAGCCCCAGGAGCACCACACCGAGGAACTTCAGCCCGAGAGGCGAGCGGTGCAGCCACGAGTCCCCGGGCACGTAATCGCCCAGGGGATAGCGCGCGGTGCTCATGAGCGCTCGGCCAGGCAGAGGCGGCGGTAGTGCGCGACGGCGTCCGCGGCGCCGCCGTCGAACACCACCTGCGCGTTCTCGACCACCAGCACCCGCTCCATGTCCAGGACGAGTTCCAGATCGTGGGTGGCGAGCACGATCTGCTGCGGCAGTCCGGTCAGCGTCCGGCGCAGGAGTTCGCGGTTGCGGAGGTCCAGGAGGGTGGACGGCTCGTCGAGGACCAGGACTCGGGGCTCCACCGCGAGGACGCTCGCCAGTGCCATGAGCTGGCGTTCACCGCCGGAGAGTTCGTAGACACTCTGATCCGCGAGAGGGAGCAGGCCGAAGCGGCTGAGGATCTCCTCGGCCCGCGCGCGGCGGTCCTTGCGGGGCACCGTGCGGCGCAAGGAGAGCTCCAGATCTTCGCGGCCGGTGGGCATCACCAATTGGCTGAGGGGGTCCGTGAACACGAAGCCCACCTCGGCGCGGACCGCGCGGCCTTCCCGCCGGGTGTCCCGGCCATGGACGGTCACCGTCCCGGAACTCGGCTCCTGCAGGCCGTTCAGGAGGCGGAGCAGCGTGGACTTGCCCGAGCCGTTGGCGCCGAGCACGCCGATGCGGCGCTCCTCGAGGTCCAGATGCGGCACGTCGAGGATGGCGCGGGCCGGGCGCTCGTCGTCGGCGGCGATCCGGACGACGACGTCGCGCAGTTCGATGGCGCTCATGGAACCGCGGTCTCCGCTCAGCGCTGCTCGGCGGACGCCGGGGCAGGGGCGCCCTGGGCGAGGGCGCGGCGCAGCAGGATGTCGGGGAACGCCCGGTGCAGGGCGACCGCCAGAGGTGCCGCCACCAGGTTCTTCAGGATGTCGCCCGGGTAGAAGGCCAGATCCGCCAGGAACGCGGCGGACAGGGACGTGCGCCCGTTGATCATGATGCCCAGCGGGCCGAGGGTGTGCGTCAGGAGCAGGCTGCTCCCGAAGGCGGCCAGGAAGAACCACAGGGTCCGGGGCTTGAGACGCTTGCGCAGCACGCGGGTGGCCAGGAAGCCGGCCAGACCCGCGACGAGCGGGAACGCGATGATGTAACCGGCCGAGGGGCCGGCCAGGACGCCGAGTCCCGCGCGCCCCTGGGAGAAGATCGGCAGTCCTGCCAGACCCAGCACCACGTAGAGACCGACGGCGGCGATCGCCCGCGGCCCTCCGAGGACCAGGCCCGTGAGCACCACCGCCAGAGTCTGGATGGTGATCGGCACACCGACGCCCCCGATGCTGATGCCGGGAACCAGCGCGGACGCGGCGACCAGGGCGGCGAAGACGGCCACGAGGGCCAGATCGCGCGCTCCCCAGCGCTCGGTGGATCGGGTGCCTCCTGCGGGGAGGGGCGTCTGCTCGGTCACGGTTTCCTCTTTCAGCTGTGCCATGCGGTCCACCTTAGGACCGCGGAAACGGGCCGTTTTTGTGGGCTTCCTCCAAGGGAAGCGTGGGTGCGTGGTGGGGTTCCACAAGGCCCGCCGACCGGGTGCATGGCGATGGCGTGAAGGCGCCAGACGGGAGCCGGTAGAATCGATGAGGCCCCTCCCGCACTTCTGGTGTGTCGTGTCCGCCGTGGACACCGAATCGGCCACTCCCACGCACCCTTCGGAAGGCACTCTCGTGATCAGCGTCCAAGACCTCGAATTGCGCGCTGGCGCGCGCCTGCTCATGGACCAGGTGACATTCCGCATCGACAAGGGTGACAAGATCGGTCTGGTCGGCCGCAATGGCGCCGGCAAGACCACCCTGACCCGCGTCCTCGCAGGCGAGGGTGTTCCGGCCGGTGGCACCGTGACGAGGGCCGGGGAGATCGGCTACTTGCCGCAGGATCCCCGCACGCCGGACATGGAGCAGCTCGCCCGGGACCGGATCCTCTCCGCCCGTGGCCTGGATGTCATCACGCGCAAGCTCAAGAAGGCGCAGGAGGAGATGGCCAGCGAGGACGAGGCCGTGCACCGCAAGGCCATGAACCGCTACGACCGTCTGGAAGCCGAGTTCCTGGCCGGCGGTGGATACGCCGCCGAGTCCGAGGCCGCCACGATCTCCGCGAACCTGGCCCTGCCCGAGCGCATCCTCAACCAGCCGCTCAAGACGCTCTCCGGTGGTCAGCGCCGTCGCGTGGAGCTGGCGCGCATCCTGTTCTCCGGGGCGGACACCATGCTGCTGGATGAGCCCACCAACCACCTCGACGCCGACTCGATCGCCTGGCTGCGGGACTTCCTCAAGAGCCATCAGGGCGGCCTGATCGTGATCAGCCACGATGTGGAGCTCCTCGAGGCGACCGTCAACAAGGTCTACCACCTCGATGCGAACCGCTCGACGATCGACTACTACAACATGGGCTGGAAGCGTTACCTCCAGCAGCGCGAGACGGACGAGCGTGCCCGCCGTCGTGAGCGTGCGAATGCCGAGAAGAAGGCCTCCGTCCTGCTCGATCAGGCCAACAAGATGCGCGCCAAGGCCTCCAAGGCCACGGCCGCGCAGAACATGATCAAGCGCGCCGAGCGGATGCTGGGCGGCCTGGAGGACGTGCGCGCCGCGGACCGCGTGGCCGCGCTGCGCTTCCCGGAGCCCGCGCCCTGCGGCAAGACCCCGCTGACCGCGGAGGGTCTGAGCAAGTCCTACGGCTCGCTCGAGATCTTCACGGACGTGGACCTGGCCATCGACCGCGGCTCCCGCGTCGTGGTGCTCGGCCTCAACGGCGCCGGCAAGACGACGCTGCTGCGCATGCTCGCGGGCGTCGACGCGCCGGACACGGGCGAGGTCATCGCCGGCCACGGGCTCAAGATCGGCTACTACGCCCAGGAGCACGAGACGCTCGACCACGACCGGACGGTCCTCGAGAACATGCGCTCCGCGGCTCCCCAGCACATGACCGACACCGAGGTGCGCAGCATCCTCGGCTCGTTCCTGTTCGTGGGTGACGACGTCGACAAGCCGGCCGGTGTTCTCTCCGGTGGCGAGAAGACGCGTCTGGCCCTGGCGACCATCGTGGCGTCCAGCGCCAACGTGCTGCTGCTCGATGAGCCCACCAACAACCTGGACCCGGCCAGCCGCGCCGAGATCCTCGGCGCCCTCGCCAACTACCAGGGCGCCGTCGTGCTGGTCTCGCACGATGAGGGCGCGGTCGAGGCTCTCAACCCGGAGCGCGTCGTGCTGCTCCCGGACGGTGTCGAGGACCTCTGGAACGCGGACTACCTGGACCTGATCACGCTCGCCTGAGTTTCCGTCCAGGCCGGAGCGCGCCGCCGGGCGCCGCTAGGCTTGCCCCATGGAGGGCGTGACCCTGACGACAGAACGCCTGATCCTCCGTTGCCCGTCGGTGGCGGACGTGGATCGGGTTCTGTCGATCTGCGAGGACCCCGAGATCGTCGCTTTCACCACGGTGCCGCATCCCTACCGGCTCGAAGACGCCAAGGCGTTCGTCACGGAGATCATCCCTGCGGGATGGGCGTCGGGAACCGGACTGGCGTGGGGGATCTACGCCAAGGACCATAACGAATTACTGGGCCTGGTCTCGCTGTCACGGATCGAGGCGGGATCTGCCGAACTCGGGTATTGGCTTGATTCCGAGGTGCGTGGCCAGGGCTTGATGACGGAAGCCGCGGCCCGGGTGGTCGACTACGCCTTCGCACCCGCACCCGACGGTCTGCACCTGCGGCGTCTGGGGTGGGAAGCGGTTGCCGACAACGTGGCGTCCGCGGGCGTCGCCCGAAAGCTCGGATTCCGGTGGGAGGGCCTCCGCCGTGAAGCGGCCGACCGGCTCGGAACCATCTACGACCTGAGCTACGCCGGTCTCCTGCGGTCAGATGACAGGTCGGGCTTCAATCCCTGGCCCGCGCGCCCTGAGGCTGCCTGAAGCGCCGCTTACTTGAAACCCTGCGCGTCGAGGATCGCGTCTTCCTCGTCCTCGGCGCTGCGGCGTCCCGCGGCACGGCGCTCGGCGGTCTTGCGCTCGGCCTTCTTACGGTTCTGACGCCAGTACTTCGCGGCGGTGTGCGACGACGGCGGCACGGCGCCGGCGCCTGTCGCGGACTCCGCGCCGGGCTCGCCGGTGCCCGGGCCGCCGTCGTCGGGCGTCTCACCGGCCGCCGCGGCGGCTCGCGCGAGCTCGGCGTCCTCCGCATCCAGGGCGTCGTTCTTGGCCTGCTGACGGGCCGCATAGCCGAAGCCGAGGATCATGAGCACGCCGAAGGCGAACCACTGGAGTGAGTACGAGAGGTGCGTGCCCTCGTCCGTGGCGGGCATCGGGAGCTGCATCGGGGCCACGGCGGGGGCGGGGGACTCCGACGCCATACGGCCGTAGGCGCCCGTGAGCAGGGGGTACTTCACCTGGCCTGCGTACTGGTTGAGGTCGATCGAGGCGATCTGGCCGGACGGTGCGCCGCGGTCCAGGGCCGGCTCCGACGGCCGCAGCCGCACGACCACGGTCACGTCGCCGCGGGGTGCGTCGGGAATCGAGTCCGGCCGTCCGTTCTCCTTGTTCCCGATGGGGAGGAAGCCGCGGTCCACGATCACGGTGTCTCCGGAATCGACCCGGAACGGCACCAGCACCTGATACCCGGGCTGCCCGTTGAGCGTCCGGTTCCGCACGATCAGCTGGTCCTGCGGCAGGTAAGTTCCGTGGAGTTTCACCTGCGACCACTCGCGGGCGGTGTCCATGTGCTCGAACAGCGGCTTCGCCTCGCTGAAGGCGACCGGAGCGGAGTTGTAGTTGGTGACGATCCGGTTGATGTTGGCCTGGGTCTCGGCCCGGCGGTCCATCTGCCAGCGGCCCAGGAGCACACAGGCGATCGCGAAGACGATGGCCAGGACGAAGTACCCCATCCAGCGTCGGGAGAAGAGGAAACGGTACATCTAGGCCGGTGCTCCTGGCGTGTCGGGGTCCGCAGTCGGTTCGGGACGGGAATCGAACGGCTCCGTCTCTTTCCAGAAGGATCGCTGGCGGAGGTAGTCCTCCAGCCAGTCGCGGTGCTCCGGGCAGGCGAGCCAGATCTTCCGGCGTTCCGGCGTGTGGATCTTCGGATTGTTCCAGAGCACCTGCCAGGCGGCGGGAGCGCGGCAGCCCTTGCGGGAGCAGATGGCCTCGGGGGCGGCCTGAGCGCTCCGGCCCGGGCCGGCCTGGCTCAGCGCGTCGAAGAAGCTCATGCGGCGTCCCCCGGATGCGGCTTGCGCTGGGCGGACGGTCCGGCCGATGGGTCCTGCTCGACGATCTCGCCCTGGATGATCAGGCCCGCGTCCCCGTCCTCGCCCGGGGAGCTGCCTGCGCCGTCCGGGATGCCGTCGCCGGGTTCCGTGGCTTCGGCCGGGAGGGCGGCCTGCAGGGGTGTGCCGATCAGGTGGTCGCTGGGGGTTTCCGCCTTGTCGCCGCCATTGGCGATGATCACCGCGAACCACGGAAGGAAGACGGCGCCGGCCACGGCGATGAGCTTGAACCAGCCGTCCAGCACGAACAGGAGCCCGAGGCAGACCATGCGGATGCCCATGGCGACGGCGTACTTGATCATCCGGGAGCGGATCTCATCAGAATGCGCGGCACCGGCGTCGGTGATGCTCACGACCTCGGCGTTCTGGGCCGACCGGGGATGCCGGCCTCCGCCTTGCTGATTCGTCACGGTTCTCACTCACGCTCCAATATGCTTCACATCCAT
This sequence comes from Arthrobacter sp. Y-9, assembly GCF_029690065.1. Classification (NCBI taxonomy): domain Bacteria; kingdom Bacillati; phylum Actinomycetota; class Actinomycetes; order Micrococcales; family Micrococcaceae; genus Arthrobacter; species Arthrobacter sp. Y-9. The sequence goes on along the minus strand of NZ_CP121463.1, from coordinate 1,956,473 downwards.
TCTCGCACCGTGTGCCATGAGCCCAAAAACGAGCGGACCGATAGGATGCAATCCGTATCGAATGACGTTTCGATGGATGAGTGTCGAATCATCGAATGATGAGTATGGAAGCGAGAGCGTGCATGAGCGAGCAGAGCACCACGGGCCGCAGCGTCCTGGTCACCGGCGGAAACCGGGGCATCGGACTGGCCATCGCCCAGGAATTCCTGGCCAATGGTGACAAGGTCGCGGTGACGTACCGGACCGCCACGGAACTGCCGGAGGGGATCCTCGGCGTCCAGGCGGACGTCACTGACGAGGCCTCCCTCGATGCCGCGTTCAAGCAGGTGGAAGAGGCGCACGGTCCCGTGGAGGTGCTGGTCGCCAACGCCGGCATCACCAAGGACACGCTGCTGCTCCGCATGAGCGAGGACGACTTCACCTCCGTGCTCGACACCAACCTCACCGGCTCCTTCCGCGTGCTCAAGCGCGCCATCAAGGGCATGATCCGCCTGCGCAAGGGCCGTGTGGTGTTCATCTCCTCCGTGGTCGGCCTGTACGGCTCGCCCGGGCAGATCAACTACTCGGCCTCCAAGTCCGGCCTGGTCGGCATGGCCCGCTCGCTGACCCGCGAACTCGGCTCCCGCGGCATCACGGCGAACGTCGTGGCTCCCGGCTTCATCAACACGGACATGACGGCCGAGCTCCCCGAGGAGACCCAGAAGAACTACCTCTCCACCATCCCGGCCGGCCGCTTTGCCGAGGCCGAGGAAGTGGCGCGTGTGGTCCGCTGGATCTCCAGCGATGAAGCCGCTTACATCTCCGGCGCCGTCATCCCCGTGGACGGTGGCCTGGGCATGGGTCACTGACCCCTGATCTCTTCCGCTTGACGCGGTTCCCCCTGATTTTTCTTCCCTGATTCCAAGGAGCACTTATGGGAACTCTGGACAACAAGACCGCCATCGTCACGGGCTCTTCCCGCGGCATCGGGGCCGAGGTCGCCAAGATCCTCGCCGGCGAGGGTGCGGCCGTCGTGGTCAACTACCGTCAGAAGGCGCCCCGCGCCAACAAGGTGGTGCAGCAGATCACCGAGGCCGGCGGCCGTGCCGTGGCCGTCGCTGCCGACCTGACCACCGAGGACGGCGCGCAGGCTCTGGTCTCCGCCGCGCAGGAGAACTTCGGCGGCCTCGATATCCTCGTGCTGAACGCCTCCGGCGGCATGGAGACGGGCCTCGGCGAGGACTACGCGCTGCGCCTCAACCGCGACGCCCAGGTCAAGATGCTCGAGACCGCCACGGCCGTCATGCCGGCCGGTTCCCGCGTGGTCTTCGTCACGAGCCACCAGGCCCACTTCATCGACACCGTGCCCACCATGCCGGAGTACGAGCCGGTCGCGCGCAGCAAGCGTGCGGGCGAGACCGCACTGCGCGAGTTCATCCCGGCGCTCGAGGCCAAGGGCATCAGCTTCGTGGTCATCTCCGGCGACATGATCGAGGGCACCGTCACGGCCACCCTGCTGGACCGCGCCCGTCCCGGCGCGATCGCCGAGCGCCGCGCCGAGGCCGGCAAGCTGTTCACGGTCGAGGAGTTCGGCGTCGAGGTCGCCCGCATGGTGACGGCCGACGTCCCCACGGGCCACACCGAGTACGCCGGCGGCGCGGAGCACTTCCAGAAGTAGCGCCCACCCCGGACACGACGACGGCGGCCGCACCCCTCAGGGGAGTGGCCGCCGTCGTGCGTCTGACGGGAGTCCGGGTCAGGCCAGCGGCACGCCCGCCAGGACCGCCACGGCGTCCAGGTTCGGGACGTTGATGGCGGCGTCCGCGGCGGCCTGCACCGCGGGCTTCGCGTTGAACGCGACGCCGAGGCCCGCCGTCGCGAGCATGTCCAGGTCGTTGGCGCCGTCGCCGACCGCGATCGCGGCCTCGAGCGGCACGCCGGAGGCCTGGGCCCACTCGCGGAGGCGGCTGGCCTTCGTGGCGCGGTCCACCACGTCGCCGGTGACACGGCCGGTCAGCAGGCCGTCCTGGACCTCCAGGTCGTTGGCAAGCCAGAAGTCGAGACCCAGTTCTTCGGCCAGCGGCCCCAGGATCTGGTTGAAGCCGCCCGAGACCACGGCCACCCGGTGCCCGGCGCCATGGAAGGCGTCCACGAGACGCTGCGCCCCCACGCTGAGCCGCACGGCCTGGCGGACCTCGTCGAAGACGGTCTCGGGCAGGCCGGCCAGCTGAGCCACGCGCTGGTGGAGACTCGCCGCGAAGTCGAGCTCGCCTCGCATGGCCGCCTCGGTCACCGCGGCCACTTCGGCCTCCTTGCCGGCGTGGGCGGCGATCAGCTCGATGACCTCCTGCTGGATGAGGGTCGAGTCGACGTCCATGATGAGGAATTTCCGCTCGGCCTGGCGGAGCGCGGAGGGCACGACGGCCACGTCGATGCTCAGGCCGGCCTCGGCCAGCGCCTCACGGGCCGAGACGAGCCACTGCTCCGGCACGACCGAGGCGGCGTCCGCGTCGGCCGGGGCCACCACGGTCAGTTCGGCCGCCTGAAACCCCTCCGCGCCGAGGGGCCGCCACTCGCCGTCCACCGCTCCGTGCCGTGCGAGGACGGCGGACGCCTCCTGCAAGGCTGAGGCGGACAGTTCCGGGGCATAGGCGAGGGCGGAGAAGTGTGACTGCATTCAGCCATGGTAGCCAGCGTTGCGGTTATCCATGGAACCCACTTTTACCCTAGGGTTTTATGTCATGAGTGAAGTCCTCCAGTTGAGCCATGTCTCGGTGCGCCGGGGCCGGAAAACACTTCTGAACGATGTTTCCTGGCAGGTCAACGACGGCGAGCGGTGGGTGGTGCTCGGCCCGAACGGCGCGGGCAAGACCACGCTGCTCCAGCTGGCGGGTGCGCGGATGCACCCGAGCGACGGCGCCGTGGACATCCTCGACGAGCGCCTCGGACGCGTGGACGTCTTCGAACTGCGCCCCCGGATCGGACTCTCCTCGGCCGCCCTGGCCAACCACATCCCGGAGGACGAGACCGTCCTGAACGTGGTGGTCACCGCCGCCTACGGCGTGACCGGCCGCTGGCGTGAGGGCTACGAACGGGCCGATGAGCGCCGCGCCTTCCGGCTCCTGAACGCCTGGGGCATGGGGCCCCTTCTCAACCGGCAGTTCGCCACGCTGAGCGAAGGCGAACGGAAGCGCACCCAGATCGCGCGCGCCCTCATGACCGACCCCGAGCTGCTCCTCCTCGACGAGCCCGGCGCCGGCCTGGATCTCGGCGGACGCGAGGAGCTCGTCGCCGAGCTGTCCAAGCTCGCCGCCGACCCGATGTCCCCGGTGACCATCCTGGTGACGCATCACCTGGAGGAGGTCCCGCCGTCGTTCACGCACGCTCTGCTGCTGCGTGATGGCGAGGTGGTGACCGCCGGTCCGATCGCCGACGTGCTGACTGAGGAACACCTCAGCGCCACCTTCGGCCTGCCGCTGACCGTCAGGCACGACGCCGGACGGTACACCGCCCGCGCCCGCGCCTAGGAGCCGCCCGTCATGGAGTGGCTGCACGGCGCGCTGATCTTCCTCGCGGGCATCTGGGCCGGGACCATCAACACGGTGGTGGGCTCGGGCACTCTCGTGACCTTCCCCGTGCTGGTCGCGCTGGGAACGGCTCCCGTGACGGCGTCCATCAGCAACGCCATGGGCCTGATCGCCGGCAACGTCTCCGGCGCCCTCGGGTACCGCAAGCAGCTGCAGGGCCGCTGGCGGTCGCTGGCCACTCTGATGCCGGCCTCACTGCTCGGCGGGGTCACCGGCGCCTACCTCCTGCTGCACCTCCCGGAGGAGGTGTTCCAGTACGTCGCCCCGGTGCTGATCGTGTGCGCACTCCTCCTGGTGGTCTTCCAGCCCCGGCTGCAGCGCTGGGTCCGGAACCGCGAGCAGGTCCCCGGCAATGCCCTCAAGGACAAGAACCACGGAGTCCTGCTCCTGATCCTGGTGTTCCTGGCGGGCGTCTACGGAGGCTACTTCGTGGCCGCGCAGGGCGTGCTGCTGGTGGGCATCCTCGGGGTCTTCATGACCGGCACCATGCAGCAGGCCAACGCGATGAAGAACTTCCTCGTCCTCGCGGTCAACGTCGTCGCGGCGGTCTCCTATCTGCTGTTCGCCTTCGACCGGATCAGTTGGCCCGTGGTCGCGCTCATCGCGGTCTCGTCCCTGATCGGCGGTCTGCTGGGCGCGAAGATCGGGCAGAAGCTCAAGCCCGTGGTGCTCCGCACCGTGATCGTGGTGCTGGGCCTCGTGGCCCTGGCCGTGATGCTGGGCAAGCTGCTGGCATAATCCTTGGGTGCCCTTCATCGCCCTTGAGAACGCCTCCGATCCCCGGATCGCCGACTACCGCAACCTCACCGACGTCCAGCTGCGCCTGAAGACCGAACCCGAGCGTGGCCTCTACATCGCCGAGTCGTCCCGCGTGGTGCGGCGGGCCATCGCCGCAGGTCACCGGCCCCGGTCCTTCTTCCTCACGGAGAAGTGGATCAAGGATCTCGCCGACGTCCTCGAACAGTTCCCCGACGTCCCGGCGTACGTGGGGGAGTCCGCGGTCCTGGAGGAGATCACCGGCTTCCACCTCCACCGGGGCGCCCTGGCCGCCATGGAGCGGCCCGCGCCTCGTGCGCTGCGGGAGGTGCTCGACGGCGCGCGGCGGGTCGCCGTGCTGGAGGACATCACGGACCACACCAATCTCGGGGCCATGTTCCGCAGCGCCGCCGGCCTGGGCATCGACGCGGTGCTGGTGACGCCACGGTGCGCCGACCCGCTGTACCGCCGGTCGATCCGCGTGAGCATGGGCACGGTCTTCCAGGTGCCGTGGGCCCGGTTGGACTCCTGGCCCGAGGGGATCGGGGAGCTGCAGGCGGCGGGCTTCACGGTGGCGGCCATGGAGCTCACCCCGGAGTCCCTGACCATCGACGCCCTCGCGGCGCGCAGCCCGGAACGGCTCGCCCTGATCCTCGGGACCGAGGGGGCCGGCGTGACGGCCGAGGCCCTCGAGGCCGCCGACGTCGCGGTGGAGATCCCCATGCGGCCCGGTGTGGACTCGCTCAACGTGGCGGCGGCGTCCGCCGTCGCGTTCTGGGAGCTGCGGGCGCGCTGACAGCCGGTGCGGGACATGGTCCCCGTTGCTACCGTGGTGTCATGAGCGAAGCACTGGATGAGGGGCCGTTCTACCACGGCACCAAGGCCGATCTGAAGGCCGGAGATCTTCTCACGGCGGGGTTCCGGTCCAATTACAAGCCGGAGATCGTGATGAACCACATCTACTTCACCGCGCTGCGGGACGGGGCTGGGCTGGCCGCCGAACTCGCCGCGGGTGAGGGCGAACCGCGGGTGTATCTCGTGGAACCGACCGGCGACTTCGAGAACGATCCGAACGTCACGGACAAGAAGTTCCCCGGCAACCCCACCCGCTCGTACCGCAGCGCGGAGCCCCTCCGGATCCTCGGCGAAGTGACCGATTGGACGCGCCTGACGCCGGAGGCGCTTCAGGGCTGGCGCGACCGGCTCGCGGCGATCCGCGCGGACGAGCGTGCGGAGATCATCAACTGACCTCTCCGGTTGGCCCGGGTGGCGGCCGATGCTGTAGAGTTGACAGCTGGCCGTCATGGCCACCGAATCATCCCTGCTGCTGGCAAAATCCAGTGGCGCGAACAAAGGCCCCAAGATGAAGTCTGATATCCACCCGAAGTACCAGGCCATCGTTTTCAACGATCTGGCTTCCGGCGTCAAGTTCCTGACCCGCTCCACCGCGACCTCCTCGAAGACCATCGAGTGGGAAGACGGCAACACCTACCCCGTCATCGACGTGGAAGTCTCCTCTGAGTCGCACCCGTTCTACACGGGCAAGCAGCGCATCATGGACTCCGCCGGCCGCGTGGAGCGCTTCAACGCTCGCTTCAAGGGCTTCGGCAAGAAGTAATCTCCTTGCCTTCCCGGAAGGGGTCACAGCTCGGCTGTGGCCCCTTCCGGCGTTAACGGGCAAGCGGCGCTGACGGTCAGGCTCCATCAAGCGTCTGCCCAGGGCGATAGGCTGGAGAACATGCCGAAGCGTCATGGTGAGTTCAAGGTTCCCGGAGGAAAACTGGTCGTCGCGGACCTGGAGGTGAGCGACGGAAAACTGGCGGACGTCTCCATCAGCGGTGACTTCTTCCTGGAGCCGGATGAGGCCCTGGACGCCATCAACGCCGCCCTGGAGGGCTCGCCCGCGGACTCTCCCTCCAGCGTCCTCGCGGGCCGGATCAAAGACGCGCTGCCGGTCAACGCGCAGCTCTTCGGGTTCAGCCCGGAATCGGTCGCCACGGCCGTCCGGCGAGCCCTGGGCCTGGCCAGCACCTGGCGGGATCACGAGTGGGAGGTGATCGGCCCCGGCGTCCTGCCCACCGAGGTGAACGTCGCCCTCGACGAAGTGCTCACCCGGGCCGTCGGGGCTGGGGAGCGCCGTCCCGCGCTGCGCTTCTGGGACTGGGAGGAGACCGCCGTCGTCATCGGCAGCTTCCAGTCGTACCGCAATGAGCTGAACCCCGAGGGCGTCGCCCGTCACCACGTCAACGTGGTGCGCCGCATCAGCGGCGGCGGGGCGATGTTCATGGAGGGCGGCAACTGCATCACCTACTCCCTGTACCTGCCGCAGAGCCTCGTGGACGGCCAGAGTTTCGAAGCGTCGTATGCCTTCCTGGACGCCTGGGTCATCGAGGCGCTCGAACGGGTGGGCGTGAAAGCCCGCTACGTCCCTCTCAACGACATCGCCACGGACCAGGGCAAGATCGGCGGGGCGGCCCAGAAGAGGCTCGCCAACGGCGGCATGCTGCACCACGTGACCATGAGCTACGACATCGACGCTGACAAGATGGTGGAGGTCCTGCGGATCGGGCAGGAGAAGCTCTCGGACAAGGGCACCCGGAGCGCGAAGAAGCGTGTGGATCCACTGAAGCGTCAGGCGGGCCTGGACCGGCTGGCGATCATCGACGTGATGATGGACGTCTTCGCCGAACGCTACGGCGCCGTGCGCGCCGAACTCAGCGACGCCGAGCTGGCGGCCGCACGCGAGCTCGCCGCGAGCAAGTTCTCCACGCCCGAGTGGCTGCACCGCGTGCCATGAGGGGCACCATCGTGACGCTCGGCGGTGGCGGGTTCTCCATGTCCGAGGACGGCGCCTCGCTGATCGATGATCAGATCCTCGCCCTGAGCGGCTCGTCCCGGCCGAAAGTCTGCTTCGTGCCGACCGCGAGCGGCGACGACGGCGGCTACATCCGGCGCTTCGAGGACGCCTTCCGCGGGCGCGTGACGACGTCCGTGCTCTCGCTCTTCTGCCGGGACCCGTGGGGTTACACCGACCCGGCCATGCTCCTCGACCAGGACGTGGTCTATGTGGGTGGCGGTTCCACCGTGAACCTGCTGGAACTGTGGAGACGACACGACGTCTCGGAGCTGATGGCGCAGGCCGCGGCGCAAGGCGCCGTGCTGGCCGGCATCAGTGCCGGGATGAACTGCTGGTACGAGGCCTCGTCAACCGACTCCTTCGGCCCTCTGGCGCCCCTGAGCGATGGGCTCGGCCTGCTGCGCGGGAGCGCCTGCCCGCACTACCGCGGCGAGCCGGGACGCCGTGAGCGGTACCTGGGCTGGGTCGCTGAGGGGTCCCTGCCCTCGGGCTACGCGGTCGACGACTACGCCGCCCTGCTCTTCCGGGACGGCGAGCTGAGTGGCGGCTTCGCGGAGCGCCCGGGCAGCCAGGCCTTCCGCGTGGAGCTCGACGCCGGTTCCGCCGTCGAACGCGAGATCCCGTTGCAGCTGCTCAGCTGAGCCGTGAAACGCAAGGAGGGGCCCGGCGGATCGTCCGCGGGCCCCTCCTTGCGTTCTCAGCCGGAGACGGTCAGGCCTGCGAGCCCGCCGCCTGGGCCCTCAGGGAACGCACCAGCTTGTCCCGCTCCTCGAGGATGAGGCGGCGGAGTGCGCGCGGTGCGTCCTCGTGAGCGGCGAGCCACTGGTCGCACTGCACGACCACGGGGTGCTCGGCCGGTGCCTGACCGGGGGCCAGATCCTGGGCATCCGGGAAGAACCCGAGGACCAGGCGGCTCGCCATGCCGATGCTCATCGAACCCCACACGCTCGTCAGACGCTCGAAGTACGGCTCCACATACGGTGCCAGGAGCTTGCCGGAACCGGTCATGAAGCCGGCGATCGTCGCGCTGAAGTTGCGGTTGGAGAGCTCGGTGTCCGGGCCGCACGCGGCCCAGGCCTCGGCCTTGGCCTCGGCGGTGGGCCGGGCCGCGACGGCCAGGGCGTGCCCGGCGCGGGCGTCCGCGTTGTCTTCGCGGGCCAGTTCCGCGTCGAGGGCGGGCCGGTCCAGTCGCCCATGAGCGGCCAGGGCCTGGAGGGCGGCCCAGCGGAGCTTGGTGTCGAGGACCAGCCCGTCCACCTGGCGGCCACCGCCCAGCAGGCCGGTGATCAAGTGAAGGGCCTCGCCGCTGTGCAGGCTGAGTGCCATGACGCACCGCGCCCACGCGAGCTGAGCATCCGAGCCGGGTTCGGCGTCCTGGAGGCGCGCGACGGCGGTCCGCGTCAGTTCGTCCCGCAGCGCGTCGCGGCCATCGGCCGGCACGTAGTGGTTGACCGCGAAGACGGCGTTGCTCAGCACCGACTGAAGGACGCCGATCGTGTTCTCCGTGTGAGCGAAGCGCATCGCCATGCGGAGGTACTCCTCGGCCGGTCGCTGGCCGTCCCTGGTGGCGCTCCACACGGCGTTCCAGGCCAGCGCCCGTGCCATGGGGTCATCCAGGAGGTCGAGCTGCCCGGTGACGGTCTCGTAGGAGACGTCGTCCAGGCGGATCTTGGCGTAGCTCAGGTCGTCGTCGTTCAGCAGGGCCAGCGCGGGCCGGGCGCGGCCGGTCAGGGCCTCGACCTCCGTTTCGGCGCCGTCGACGTCCAGGTCCAGCACCTCGGTGCGGACCAGGCGTCCCGTGGCGTCCGGCTCGTACAGGCCGAGACGCAGACGGTGCGGGCGCAGCGCGGCGGCTCCGGTGATCGGGTCGATCGCGTCCTGGACGATGCCCGCGGCGGTGATGACGCCGTCGTCGTCCTGGATCTCGAGACGCAGCGTCGAGATGCCGGAGGTCTCCAGCCACGCCTGAGACCAGGACGCGAGTTCCTTGCCGGACGCGGCGTCCAGTTCGTGGAGCAGATCGGCCAGCGTGGTGTTGCCGAACTCGTGACGCTTGAAGTAGCTGCGGGCGCCTTCGACGAAGGCGTCGAAGCCCACATACGCCACCAGCTGCTTGAGCACTGCGGCGCCCTTGGCGTAGGTGATGCCGTCGAAGTTCTGCTTGGCGGCTTCCAGATCGGGGATGTCCGCGACCACGGGGTGCGTGGTGGGCAGCTGATCCTGGACATAGGCCCAGGCCTTGCGCTGGTTGGCGAAGTTCACCCAGGAGGTCGTGAAGTCACTCGCACGGTCGACGCCGAGGGTGCCCATGAAGTCCGCGAAGGACTCCTTGAGCCACAGATCGTCCCACCACTGCATGGTCACGAGGTCGCCGAACCACATGTGCGCCATCTCGTGGAGCAGGGTGTTGGCGCGCTGCTCGTACTGGGCCTGCGTGGCCTTCGACGCGAAGACGTACTCTTCGGTGAACGTGACCAGGCCGGGGTTCTCCATGGCACCGAGGTTGTACTCGGGCACGAACGCCTGGTCGTACTTCCCCCAGGGGTAGGGGTAGTCGAAAAGCTCGGAGAAGAAGTCCAGGCCGCGCTTGGTCTGGGCGAACAGCGTCTCCGTGTCGAAGGAGTCCGCCAGGGAGGCGCGGCAGTACAGCGCGAGCGGAACCACGAGTGGTTCGCCGTCGGCATCCGTGCCGGTCCAGCTGTCCTCGGCCGTGAAGTACGGCCCCGCGAGCACGGCGGTGATGTAGGTGCTCAGGGGGAGGGTTTCTGCGAAGTCCCAGCGTGCGGCCCGTGGGTCACTGGCCAGCGGGGTGCGGGCCGTCTCGGCACCGTTCGACGCGACGTGCCAGTGTGCCGGGGCCGTGACGTGGAAAGTGTAACGGGCCTTCAGATCGGGCTGCTCGAAGTTCGCGAACACGCGCCGTGCATCGGCGGGTTCGTACTGGGTGTACAGGTAGGTCTTGCCGTCCGCGGGGTCCACGTAACGGTGCAGACCTTCGCCGGAGCGGCTGTAGAGTGCGCGGGCCAGGACCGTCACCTGGTTGAGCTCCCGGAGGCCGTCCAGGCGGATCCGGCTGCCCTCGACCACCTCGTCCACGGGCAGCTTCTTGCCGTTCAGGAAGACGGCCTGAACGCTGTCCCCGATGAAGTCCAGGAACGTGGAGCCGCCGGGGCTCGCCTCGAAGGTGATGACGCTTTCGCTGGGGAACCAGGCGACGTCGGGATTCTCGGCGTCGCGGACGTCCAGGGTCACGTCATAGCTGAGGGTCTTCACCGCGGCGGAGCGGTCCTGCGCCTCGAGGCGTTTCAGATTCTGGTTTTGCACCCGAACATTTAACCATGTGAGGCGGTCACGGCCGGTGAAGTGGCGCCTTCACCGGCCTGCCGCCGCCTCTTCGTCAGCGTGTGCTGCTCACCAGGGGGAGGGCTTGTAGTCCTTCAGGAAGACCCCGTACTGATCTTCGCCCGCCTCTCCCATCACGATCGGGTCGTAGACCCGGGCCGCGCCGTCCACCAGGTCCAGGGGAGCGTGGAAGCCCTCGTCCATGAGCCGGACCTTGGTGTAGTGCGGGCGCTCGTCCGTGATCCAGCCGGTGTCCACGGCGGTCATGAGGATCTGATCGCTTTCGAACATCTCGCCGGCGCTCGTCCGGGTCATCATGTTCAGGGACGCCTTCGCCATGTTGGTGTGCGGGTGACCCGGCCCCTTGTAAGCGCGGGAGAACTGACCCTCCATGGCGCTCACGTTGACCACGTACTTGCGCCGAGCGGTGGACCGCCGCATGGCGTCCCGCAGGCGGCTGACCAGCAGGAAGGGCGCGGTCACGTTGCAGAGCTGGACCTCCAGCATCTCCAGCGGGTCCACCTGGTCCACCACCTGGGTCCAGGAGTTGATCGTGGCGAGGTCCGGGACCAGGCCGCCGGCGTCGATCGCGGTGCCGGCAGCGATCCGGTCGAGCGACGCGGAGCCCGTCGAGAGCGCGAGCGACGTGATGGCGTCGCCCGCCAGCACGGGGTGCTCCAGGACGCTGGAGGCCAGGGCCAGGGGGTGCTTGTCATGGGCGTGCCCGAAGGTCACCAGTTCCGGACCGCCGTTGCCCTCCTGCAGGGCGGCGGGCAGGGGCTCGTCCTCGGCCTCGACGAGCGGCTGGTAGGCGTTGCCGGAGCGGCGCACGGTCTGGGCCGCGTTGTTGATGATGATGTCGAGCGGCCCGGCGGCGGCCACGGAGTCGGTGAGGGCCAGGACCTGGGAGGGATCTCGCAGGTCGATGCCCACGATCCGCAGGCGGTGCAGCCACTCGGCGCTGTCCTCCATGGCGGCGAAGCGGCGCGCCGCGTCCTTGGGGAAACGGGTGGTGATCGTCGTGTGGGCGCCGTCGCGCAGCAGCCGCAATGCGATGTACATGCCGATCTTCGCGCGGCCGCCCGTCAACAGTGCCCGGCGTCCCGTGAGGTCGGTGCGTGCGTCCCGCTTGGCGTGGCTCATGGCGGCGCAGTCCGGGCAGAGCTGGTGGTAGAACGCATCCACCTGGGTGTAGTGCTGCTTGCAGATGTAGCAGGGGCGCGACCGGATGAGGTGACCCGCGATCTCACCCGTCGCCGAACTCGAGAGCTTGTTGCCACGGGTCTCGTCGTCGATCCGGTCCGGGGCGGCGGTTGCGGTGAGCGCCATGACTGCGCGATCCGCCTCGGCGATCGCGTCGCGCTTCTCGTTGCGCCGGTGCCGCTTCACGGCCTTGAACATCTTGCCGGTGGCCCGGCGGACGGCGATGTAGTCCGGATCCTCTTCGTCATAGACGTGGATCGTGTTGAGGACTTTGAGGCAGGCTTCGATCTCATCCGGTGTGAGTTCGGGGGTGGTCATTTCCCCTATTTTAGTGGGCGCGGCCCACTGCTCGGAACGCGAACGACGGCGGCCCGGGCCGGACCGCCGTCGCTCAGGGTGAATTCCGTGCGCTGAGCGCTATGAGCTCTTCGCGTCCGCGGTCACCTCTGCGGCGGCGTCCTCAGCGGAGTCCACATCCTCATCCGACGCGGTCTCCGTGGTCTCGGTCTGGACCAGGGACACCTTGTCGATGGCCGCCTTCAGCTCGTCGTACTCCTCGACGGCGGCCTTCACGCTCTCCGGGACGGTGCCCCGCAGGCTCCGGGACAGGGCGAGCTCGTCCTCATCCGGCTCCGGAACCGGCTGCCCCTTGGACAGCACCGTGATCCCGGACTCGGTGACCTTGAAACCACGGGCCTCGTCCAGCTCTCGGTCGACGCCGATGGTGGCGCCCTTCGGGATCCGGACGTTCTTGTCCAGGATGGCCCGGCGCACGATCGCGCCTTCGCCCACGTAGACGTTGTCCATCAGCACGGAATCCAGCACACGGGCACCCGCCTCGATGTAGGCGTCGTTGGAGAGCACCGAGCCCTCCACGATGCCGCCGGACACCACCACGCCGTTGGCCACGATCGAGTCCAGGGCGGTGCCGACCGTGTTGTTGCGGCCCTTGACGAACTTGGCCGGCGGGGAGATGGTCTGGCGGGTGAAGATGGGCCAGTCGCGGTTGTAGAGGTTGAACACCGGCACGGGGGAGATGAGGTCCATGTGGGCGTCGTAGAACGAGTCGATGGTGCCCACGTCGCGCCAGTAAGTGCGGTCCCGTTCGGTGGAGCCCGGGATCTGGTTGGTGGTGAAGTCGTACACGCCGGCCTCGCCGCGGGAGACGAAGTACGGGATGATGTCCCCGCCCATGTCGTGCTTGGTGTCGGTGCGCTCGGCGTCGAGCGTGAGGGCCTCCACCAGGGCGTCGGCGTCGAACACGTAGTTGCCCATGGAGGCGAGGAACTGATCCGGCGCGGCGGCCAGACCCGGGGTGCTGGCGGGCTTCTCCACGAAGGCGGAGATCTTGGAGGCGTCCTCCTGGTCCACCTCGATCACGCCGAACTGGTTGGCCATCTCGAGCGGCTGACGGACGGCGGCGACCGTCGCCTTGGCGCCGCTGGCCACGTGCTGCGCCACCATCTGCTGGAAGTCCATGCGGTACACATGGTCCGCGCCGACCACGACCACGATGTCCGGCTGTGCGTCGTGGATCAGGTTCAGCGACTGGTAGATGGCGTTGGCACTGCCGAGGAACCAGCTCTTGCCGATACGCTGCTGAGCCGGCACCGAGGCCACATAATTCTGCAACTGGGTGGACAGACGCCACGTCTCGGAAATGTGCCGGTCAAGGCTGTGGGACTTGTACTGCGTGAGCACCACGATCTTGAAATAACCGGAGTTCACGAGGTTTGACAAAGCAAAGTCAATCAGTCGGTAACTTCCGGCGAACGGCACCGCGGGTTTGGCCCGGTCAGCCGTGAGCGGCATGAGCCGGTTGCCCTCTCCGCCGGCCAGGACTATTGCAAGGACTTTTTTCAGTGCCATATGGGTACTCCTGCGTACGTTCCGAGTGTGACGGCCGTCATGTAGACCACCGAACAGCTTTCACACTAGATCAGTTGGGCACTTGGGACTACGTTGTAAACGTGCGAATCGATATTGTTTCCAAAGAATTTCCGCCGGATATTTACGGCGGCGCCGGAGTGCACGTTGCCGAGCTGAGTCGCGTCCTCGCTTCGCACGTCGACCTGCGGGTTCACGCCTTCGGCGCGCCCCGCGACGCCGACTTCCACGGCGCCACGGTCAGCACCTACGAGACCCCCGTGGAACTGAAGGACGCCAATCCCGCGGTCCAGACCCTCGGCGTCGACCTGAGCATCGTGCCGGATGTCGCCGGCGCGGACCTGGTCCACTCCCACACCTGGTATGCCAATATGGCCGGCCACCTGGCCTCCCTGCTGCACGGCATCCCGCACGTCCTCAGCGCCCACAGCCTGGAGCCGCTCCGGCCGTGGAAGGCGGAGCAGCTGGGTGGTGGCTACCGCCTCAGCTCGTGGGTGGAGCAGACCTCCTATGAGGCCGCGGCCGCCATCATCGCGGTCTCCGAAGGCATGCGCCAGGACATCCTGCGCTGCTACCCGAACGTCGACCCGGCCAAGGTGCGCGTGGTCCACAACGGCATCGACGTCTCCCTCTGGGAGCGCGATGAGAACGACGACGCCGTCCGCGCCCTCGGCATCGACCCCTCGCGTCCCAGCGTGGTCTTCGTCGGCCGCAACACGCGCCAGAAGGGCGTCCCGTATCTGCTGCGGGCGGCTCAGCAGCTTCCCGCGGACGTCCAGCTCGTCCTGTGCCTCGGCGCGGCGGACACCCCGGAACTCGCGGCCGAGACCGCTGAACTGATCGCAGGACTCCAGGCCGAGCGGGACGGCGTCGTGCTCATCGAACGCATGCTCCCGCGCCGTGAGCTCATCCAGGTGCTCAGCCACGCGACGGCGTTCGCCTGCCCGTCCATCTACGAGCCCCTGGGCATCGTCAACCTGGAGGCCATGGCGTGTGGCGCCGCCGTCGTCGCGAGTGCGACCGGTGGCATCCCCGAGGTGGTGGCGCATGGCGAAACCGGTCTTCTGGTGCCGCTGGAACAGGTCACGGACGGCACGGGGACGCCCCTGGACCCGCAGAAGTTCGTCGATGATTTCGCGGCCGCCCTCCATGAGGTGGTCTCGGATCCCCAGCGGGCCCACGCGATGGGTCAGGCGGGGCGCCGTCGCGCCGAGGAGAACTTCTCCTGGGATTCGATCGCCCAGACCACTCTCGACGTCTACCGCTCGGTGCTGCCCCAGGGCGGCGACCAGAGCTGACGGTGACGCGAAAGCCCCCTGCGCCGCACGGTGCAGGGGGCTTTCGCATGCCGGATTACTTCCTCTTGGCGCGCTCCAGGAGGACCTTCTCATCCACCGGAGCGTCTCCGGAGGCCCGGAGGGTGCGGTAGTACGCCCGTGCCTCGTCCTGACGGATCAGCTCGGCGCCACTGCCCACGGTGGAGCGGATGTGCTCCTGGCCGTAGCCGAACGCGTCCACCAGATCCAGGGCGTGGGGGCGGAGGCGGACCAGCAGGCGGTTGATGTAGTCGCCGACGGTGCGGGCACGCTGCATCGACAGGCGGCCGTTCATCAGGTACCAGGAGAGGTGTTTCTCGATCAGCGAGAGGCCGAACAGATCGCGGACCCAGGTCAGGACCTCGCGGGTGCCGGCGTCCTCGATGGTGCGCAGGCCCTCGGTGAAGGCCTCCCACTGCAGCAGCTCGGCATGCGCGCGAGCCGCCTCGATCAGCTGGTCCTGGTGCTCGTTGAAGAGGGCGGCGGCCTTGGCCTGCGGGAGCTTGTTCGCACCCTTGAGTGCGGCGCCGACCTCGGCGACCATGCTCTGGACGCGGCTGGTCAGCAGACTCCGCTGGCTCTCCTCGTCCTTGAGCGCCAGGGCGGACTTCTGCGGCAAGCCGGTGTCGGCCACGAACTGTGCCACCTGGCGCAGACCGGTCCGGTTGAGCGCGACGTCGGACGCCTGCGCCGCGACGAAGCGCGCCATGACGCCGAAGTCGACGTTCCGGAACTCCTTGGCGTAATCGGCCAGCAGGCGCTTGGCCACGAGCTGGAGCAGCACGGTGTTGTCACCCTCGAACGTCGCGTAGACGTCGAGGTCCGCGCGGAGCGAGGCGAAACGGTTCTCGATCAGGAATCCGGCGCCACCGCAGGCTTCGCGGCACTCCTGGAGGGTGTCCAGAGCGTGCCAGGTGCTGAGCGGCTTGAGCGCGGCGGCGAGGGTCTCCAGGTCCTGGCGGTCCTCGTCCGTGTCCTGCTTGCCGGAGAACACGGCGTCGAACTTCTCGAGCAGCTGCTCGTGGGCGAAGCTCGCCGCGTAGGTGGTGGCGAGCCGGGTGAAGAGCCGGCGCTGGTGGCGCTGGTAGTCCAGGAGGACCTCTTCATCCACGGGGGAGCCGGCGTTGAACTGGCGGCGCTGGCTCGCGTAGCGGATGGCCGACGCCAGCGCGATCTTGCTGGCGGCGACGCTCGCGCCGTCCAGGGAGACACGGCCCTGCACCAGAGTTCCGAGCATGGTGAAGAAACGGCGGCCGGGGCTCGCAATGGGGGAGGTGTAGGTGCCGTCGGCGGCGACGTCGCCGTAGCGGTTGAGCAGATTCTCGCGGGGGATCCGCACCTGGCTGAAGTGCAGCCGGCCGTTGTCGATGCCGTTGAGGCCGCCCTTGACGCCGTCGTCCTCGCCGCCGATGCCGGGCAGGAACTCCTTGGTCTCGGCGTCACGGATCGGGACGTAGAAGGCGTGCACCCCGTGATTGACACCCTGGGTGATCAGCTGGGCGAAGACCACGGCGGCGATGCCGTCCTTGGCGGCGTTGCCGAGGTAGTCCTTCCAGGCCGCCTTGAACGGCGTGTTGATCACGAACTCTTCCGTGGCGGGGTCGTAGGTGGCCGTGGTACCGATGCTCGCGACGTCCGAGCCGTGGCCCATCTCCGTCATGGCGAACGCGCCGGGCGTCTCGAGGGACATGATGGACGGCAGCCACTTCTCGTGGTGCTTCTCGGTGCCGAGGTGCAGCACCGCAGCTCCGAACAGGCCCCACTGGACGCCGGCCTTGATCTGCAGCGAGGGATCGGCGGTCACCAGTTCCTCGAAGCCGGCGATGTTCCCGCCGTGGTCGTCGGAGCCGCCGAACCGCGCGGGGAAGGCGCGGTGCACGGCGCCGTGGTCCACGAGTCCCTTCAGCTGCTCGAACACCCGTGCGCGGTGCTCCACGTGGGTGATGCCTTCGATCTTGTGGAACTCCTCCTTGCCGGCCAGGGCCCGCGCTTCACGGCGGACCTCCGCCCAGGTGCCGAGGAGACGCTCGCCCAGGAGCGCGACATCCACCCGGGGTTCCTTACCGGCATCCTGCTTCTCACTGCGGCGCACGTTCTGGAGTGCTTCAGTCATGGTGCTCTTCCTTTCCGGTGGTCGGGGCAGGCCCGGGTGCGGAGCCCGCGTGCCTGGATTCGAGGGATTGGTCTGTGGTGCCGGGCGCCGCGACCATGGGCCGGACGCCGTCGACGAGCCAGGAGGTGAGCGTGGTCGCCATCTCCGCCTGGCTGGGCCGCTGGGGGCCGGCCGGGCTCAGGAGCCACTGTTCACCGGCGGCCCGCACGAGCCCGATGGCCGCGCGGGGCCAGTAGTCCAGCAGTGCGCCGGGCTCGGCCAGGAGCTCCTCCATGGGCTGGGCGATCATGTCGGTCACCGCGTTGAGGAAGTGCCCGAAGGTGGCGTCCTGCGCGGGGCCGGGTCCGTCACTCTCGCCGCTGCTCCGCTGCGTCACGAACGCGTAGACGTTGGGGGAGGTCTCGGCCATCTGGAGATAGGCGTTGACCATGGCGAAAAGGCCCTCGGCGGGAGAGGTCGCTTCCTGGACGGCTTCGCGGATCCTCGCCTGCATGCGGTCCAGGACCACTTCTCCGACGGCCTGCTGCAAGCCGGACTTGTCGCCGAAGTAGCGATAGAACACGGACTTGGAGGTCCCGGCGGAGGAGGCGATGTCCTCCATGGAGGCTTCCGGCCCGAGGCGGTGGACCGCCCGGCGGGCCGACCGGATCAGCTCCGCACGGCGTTGAAGGCGATGGTGCTGCCAGCGGGCGGCACGGCCGTCCGTGCTGGCGGGGGATTCGTCGTCGCCGGGCGCCTCGGGTTCTGCCGGGAAAGGCTGCCGGGACGCGGCGCGCTGCTGTGTGACGGGGTTCACGATACCCAGCGTATCAGGTACGCTGGGTATCAGTAACTCTTCGATTGAAAACCCTGCCGCACGGGCGCCGGAAAGCCGCCCGTGCAGAACGGAGCGGAACATGACCACCGTACGGAAGGCCGTCGTCGTCGGCGGCAATCGCATCCCCTTCGCCCGCGCCAATGGCGCGTACGCCACCGCCTCCAATCAGGACATGCTGACCGCGGCGCTCGATGGCCTCGTGGCGCGGTTCGGACTGCAGGGTGAGCGTGTCGGCGAGGTGGCCGCCGGGGCCGTGCTGAAGCACTCCCGTGATTTCAATCTGACCCGCGAAGCGGTGCTGGGTTCGGCTCTCGCTCCCGACACCCCCGCCTATGACCTTCAGCAGGCCTGCGCCACCGGACTGGAGACCGTGCTGGGACTCGCCAACAAGATCAAGCTCGGCCAGATCGACTCGGCCATCGCCGGTGGCGTCGACTCGGCGTCGGACGCCCCGATCGCCGTGAGCGAGGGACTCCGCCGGATCCTGCTGGAACTGAACCGCGCCAAGACCGCTCAGCAGAAGCTCAAGGCGCTCTCCAAGCTGCGTCCCAAGGACCTCGCGCCCAACGCTCCCGGCACCGGTGAGCCGCGCACGGGACTGTCCATGGGCGAGCACCAGGCCATCACGACGGCGGAGTGGGGCATCACGCGTGAAGCGCAGGACGAACTCGCGCTGGCCAGCCACAAGAACCTGGCGGCCGCCTACGACCGCGGCTTCTTCGAAGACCTCGTCACCGCCTACCGCGGCCTGAGCCGTGACTCGAACCTTCGCGCGGACACCTCGCTGGAGAAGCTCGCCAAGCTCTCTCCCGTGTTCGGCAAGAGCCTGCCCACCCCGGCGACCATGACCGCCGGCAACTCGACGCCCCTCACGGACGGCGCCTCCGCCGTGCTCCTCGCCTCGGAGGAGTGGGCCGATGAGCACGACCTGCCCAAGCTCGCCACCGTGCTGGACGGGGAGGCCGCCGCGGTCGACTTCGTGCATGGCAAGGAAGGCCTCCTCATGGCCCCGGCGTACGCCGTGCCGCGGATGCTGGCCCGTCAGGGCTTGACCTTCGACGACATCGACTTCTTCGAGATCCATGAGGCCTTCGCCGGGACGGTCCTGAGCACCCTCGCGGCCTGGGAGGATCCGGAGTTCTGCCGTGACCGCCTCGGCCTGGACGCGCCGCTCGGCGCGATCGACCGTGCCAAGTTCAACGTCAACGGCTCCTCGCTGGCGGCGGGCCACCCCTTCGCGGCCACCGGCGGCCGCATCGTCGCCACCCTCGCCAAGGCGCTGCACGAGAAGGGCCAGGTGGACGGCCGTCCGGCACGCGGCCTGGTCTCGGTCTGCGCGGCCGGCGGTCAGGGCGTCGTCGCGATCCTCGAAGCATACTGAGCGGCAGGAACGGAACATGGCAGACAAGTACACCGAATTCGTCAGCCGCGGCTTCGGCCGCGACCTCGCCCGGAAGCTGGGGCTGCCCCAGCCGGCGGTGCTGCGCCGCTACACCCCGGGCCAGCCTCTCCTCGAGGGTCCCGTGGTGATTCTCGGCCGTGGCGCCGGCGCCGACGGGGTGGCTTCCGAACTGCTGGGCTGGGGCCTGGACGTCCGGCGGTCCGTGGGCGGCTCGGAGAAGCTCGCCGCGCTCGTCCTGGTTCTCGACGCCCTGACCCACCCGTCGGACCTCTCGGCGCCCGTGCTGGAAGCGGGACAGCTGCTGCGTCAGCTCCGCCCCTCGGCGCGCGTGGTCACCCTCTCGCGGGAACCTCGTACGGCGAGTGACCCGGCGACGTCGGCGGCCCGCCGTGCCGTGGACGGCTTCGTCCGGTCCCTGGCCAAGGAGCTCCGGGCCGGGGCGACCGCCAACGGTCTGGTGCTGGAAGAGGACGTCCCCGCGGACAGCCCGGCAGCGCTCGGCGCGCTCCGCTTCTTCCTGTCGGCGCGCTCGGCCTTCGTGGACGGCCAGTTCCTCGAGATCAGCGACTCGCCGGCCGTGCCGGACGGAGGCGAGCGGCCCCTCGAAGGACGGGTCGCCGTCGTGACGGGCGCCGCGCGGGGCATCGGCGCCGCGATCGCCACGACCCTCAGCCGCGACGGCGCGCGCACCATCCTGGTGGACGTCCCGGCGGCGGGGGAGCAGCTGGCGCAGGTGGCGAACCGCGTGGGCGGCATCGCCCTGCAGGCGGACATCACCGCTCCGGACGCCGCGTCGAAGATCCTGGCCCTGGCCGAGGAGCGCTTCGGGCGTCTGGACATCGTCGTGCACAACGCGGGCATCACCCGGGACAAGCTCCTGGCCAACATGGACCCCGCGCGCTGGGACAGCGTCGTCGCTGTCAACATCGCCTCGCAGCTGCGCATGAACGAGGCGTTCCTCGCCTCGGAGCTGTTCAGCGACCGCCCGCGCATCGTAAGCCTGGCCTCCACCTCCGGCATCGCCGGCAACCGTGGCCAGACCAACTACGGCGCGTCCAAGGCGGCCGTGATCGGCATGGTGCAGGCGACCGCGGCGAGCATGGCCCGTCTCGGCGGAACCATCAACGCCGTGGCGCCCGGCTTCATCGAGACCGAGATGACGGCGCGCATCCCCTTCGCCACCCGCGAGGTGGCGCGCCGCCTGAACTCGCTTCAGCAGGGCGGGCAACCCGGCGACGTCGCGGAGGCGATCGCCTTCCTCGCGAGCGATGCCGCCGGTGGTGTCAACGGCGAGGTGCTGCGGGTCTGCGGACAGAATCTGGTGGGCGCATGAGCGGCGAGCAGACGGTGATCCTGCAGGAGATGCCGTCGCTGGCCAAGCTCTACCTCAACGCCGCCGGCGCCGCGGCGAAGCAGAGGCTGCTGAAGAAGGACCAGCCCGTCACCGTGCCGCGTGCCGTGCACGAGGTGCCGTCGGTGACCGTGGACATCGACCATGTCACCGCTTTCCAGCGTCTCGTCCACGGGACGGTGCGCACGGAGCTGCCGTCCGCGTACGTCCACACGCTGGCGTTCCCGGTGGCGATGAGCGTCATGACCCGTGACGATTTCCCGTTGCCGCTGCTCGGGCTGGTCCACCTGGAGAACACGGTGGAGCACCACGCCCCGATCCCGTTCGGCGCCCGCCTCACCGTGCGCGCCCATGCGGAGGGCCTGCGGGCTCATCGCTCCGGGACCCTGGTGGACATGGTGGCGGACGTGCTCGACGCCGGCACCGGGGATCTCCTGTGGCGTGGCACCTCGCGGTACTTGGCCAAGGGGGTCTTCCTTCCCGGCGTCGACACCGCCGTGCCGGCTTCCGAGCGGGAGGACTTCCGCCCGCCGGTGCCCACGGGACTCTGGCGGCTGGGTGTGGACACGGGCCGGGACTATGCCGGGGTGTCCGGCGACTACAACCCCATCCACCTCAGCTCGCTCAGCGCCAAGGCGCTCGGGATGAAGACCTCGATCGCGCACGGGATGTACTCCGTGGCCCGGGCGCTGGCCGAGTCCGGCCATGACAGCGACGCCGGGATCCGCTGGCACGTCACCTTCGAGGCGCCGGTGTACCTGCCGGCCACGGTCGCCGTCGGGATCCGCGACGACGAAAAGGATGGCGAGTGGGCCGGCACGGAATTCCAGGCGTGGAATCAGCGCAGCGCCCGGCGGCACTTCCACGGAACCGTGGAACCGTTGAGCGGACCGGAGTCCTGACCGGCTGATGAGGCGGAGGGCCGGCGGCGGGGAGAACTCCCCGCCGCCGGCCCTCCGTGTGTCAGCTTCGTGTGTCTGCCCGGCCTCGTGCTCGGCGCCCGGAACACGGAAGTGCCCGGCCCCTCGAGAGGACCGGGCACTTCCGCTGTGACGGACTCGATGAGTCTTAGTCGACGACCACTTCCTTCTCCAGGAGGCGGGAGGTCTCGTCGTGCCATTCACGGCTCAGTGGCTTCAGGGTCGCTTCGACCGCACGGGCGTGGTGCCCGCAGAAGAGAAGCTCTCCGCCAGAGGCCTCAAGCACCACCCGGACAAATGCCTGGGCGCCGCAACGGTCGCAACGGTCAGCCGCGTTGAGCGTACGTTCCGCAATTGCTGTTGACATCGGGGCCTCCTTCGAAAGTTCTGTACGTCTATATAACCAGCGGACAGGCCCGAACCATGCCACAATTCGGTCTCTTTCGCTCTGCGCGTAGTCGGGCGCCCCGCGGTGGCGCCTCTCACGGTGCGCCTGCGCGGGGAGGGGGGCCGTTGCCGCTACCCTGAAAAGAGCGTCTTCAGGCCCCAAAGGAGTCCACCACCCGTGTCACCGAGTTCGGAATACAACGCCCGGCACCTCTCCGTTCTGGAAGGGCTGGAAGCCGTCCGCAAGCGCCCGGGCATGTACATCGGATCCAACGATTCCCGTGGCCTCATGCACTGTCTCTGGGAGATCATCGACAACGCGGTCGATGAAGCCCTCGCCGGGTACGGTCACGACATCAAGGTCATCCTGCACGCGGACAACTCCGTGGAGGTGCACGACGACGGCCGCGGCATCCCCGTGGACATCGAGCCGAAGACCGGGCTCACCGGCGTCGAGGTCGTGTTCACGAAGCTGCACGCCGGCGGCAAGTTCGGCGGCGGCTCCTACAACGCCTCGGGCGGTCTGCACGGCGTGGGCGCCTCCGTGGTGAACGCGCTGTCCGCCCGGCTGGACGTCCAGGTGGACCGCGGCAGCAAGACCTACCAGATGTCGTTCCGGCGAGGCGAGCCCGGCCGCTTCGAGGACGGCAGCGGCAAGCCCAAGCCGGACGCGAAGTTCGTCCCGTTCCTGGAGAACTCCACGCTCGACGTGGTCGGCAAGGCGAAGCGCGGCGTCACCGGCACCCGGATCCGCTACTGGGCGGACCGTCAGATCTTCACCCCGGACGCGAAGTTCCTGTACGACGAACTCACCGGACGTGCGCGGCAGACCTCCTTCCTGGTCCCCGGCCTCAAGATCACCGTCCGGGATGAGCGCCGGCTCGCCGGGACGCCCGGCGCGGACGGCCCCTATGAAGAGGTCTTCCACCACGACGGCGGCATCTCGGAGTTCGCCGAGTTCCTGGCAGCGGACTCCGCGGTCACCGACATCTGGCGCCTGAACGGCTCCGGCACCTTCAAGGAGACGGTCCCGGTCCTGGACGATCACGGCCACAGCCAGCTGGCCGAGGTGGAGCGCCACTGCGAGGTGGACATCGCCCTGCGCTGGGGGATCGGCTACGACACCACGGTGCGCAGCTTCGTCAACATCATCGCCACCCCCAAGGGCGGCACGCACCTGGCCGGCTTCGAGCAGGCGCTGCTGAAGACCTTCCGCAAGCAGGTCGAGGCCAATGCCCGCAAGCTGAAGGCCGGCAACGACAAGGTCGAGAAGGACGATGTGATGGCCGGCCTCACCGCCGTGCTGACCGTCCGCCTCGCCGAACCGCAGTTCGAGGGTCAGACCAAGGAGATCCTCGGCACGCCCGCGGTGCGCGCCATCGTCTCCCGCGTGGTGGAGAAGGAGATCACCTCGCGGCTGACCTCCACCAACCGCAATGACAAGGCCCAGGCGGCCCTCCTGCTGGAGAAGGTCGTCAATGAGATGAAGTCCCGCGTCTCGGCGCGGGTGCACAAGGAAACCCAGCGCCGGAAGAACGCGCTGGAGTCCTCGACGATGCCGAGCAAGCTCGCGGACTGCCGCAGCAGCGACGTGGACCGCTCCGAACTGTTCATCGTGGAGGGTGACTCCGCGCTCGGCACGGCGAAGCTGGCCCGTTCCTCGGATTTCCAGGCGCTGCTGCCCATCCGCGGCAAGATCCTGAACGTGCAGAAGGCGTCGGTGGGCGACATGCTCTCCAATGCCGAATGCGCCGCCCTGATCCAGGTGGTGGGGGCGGGCTCGGGCCGGAGCTTCGACCTGGACGCCGCGCGCTACGGCAAGGTCGTCCTGATGACCGACGCCGACGTCGACGGCGCCCACATCCGCACCCTGCTGCTCACGCTCTTCTACCGCTACATGCGGCCTCTCGTGGAAGCGGGCCGCGTCTATGCCGCCGTGCCGCCGCTGCACCGGGTGGAGGTGGTGAACTCCGGGTCGAAGGCCAACGAGATCATCTACACCTACTCGGAGCAGGAACTACACACGCTCCTGGACCGTCTCCAGGCGGAAGGCAAGCGGTACAAGGAGCCCATCCAGCGGTACAAGGGTCTCGGTGAGATGGACGCCGATCAGTTGGCGGAGACCACCATGGACCCGCGGCACCGCACGCTGCGCCGCGTCAGCATCGACAGCGCGGAGAGCGCCGAGCGCGTGTTCGAACTGCTCATGGGCTCGGAGGTGGCGCCGCGCAAGGACTTCATCGTGGCCGGCGCGCAGCACCTCGACCGGGAGCGCATCGACGCCTGACTCGGCGCGGTGTTGCCGGCGCCCCCGTTCTCGAGGCTGAGCCGCCCTAGAGGTGGACGATGCCCGGGACAATCAGGAGGGCTGTCGGCACCAGAAGCAGCAGAACCGAGGACGCCAGGACCAGGCCCCGTTGCGCGGCCGGGAGGGCGGGAGCGCCGTTGAGCAGCCGCTTCACGCGGGCCACCGTCGTGGCGGACACCGCGGCGTCATCGCCGGCCAGGGCCGTGTCGGCGTCCAGGGCGGTGCGCCGTGGCTGCTGACCCTCCGCGACGACGGCGACCGCGCGCACGAGCGTGCCGGCGTCAGTGACTTTCAAGGCGTCGTCGTCGGCCAGCATTTCCAGCAGCTCGTTCACCGCACGCTGGGCGACGCGGGTGGTGGGGAGCCAGGGGAGGGCCGCCCGCCAGGCGGCGAAAGCCCAGAGCAGCAGGTGGTGCCGCTGCGTCAGGTGGCTTCCCTCGTGGGCCAGGACCGCGGAGAGTTCGCGCTCGTCCAGAGCCTCCATGAGCGAGTCGGAGAGCACGGTGATGGAGCGGGCTCCGCCGGGAAGGCAGTAGGCCACGGGCGCCGCGTGCGGGATGACCACGGTGCCGGAGTCGCCATGCGGGTGGCTGAGGATGCCCAGGAGCTCACGGTGCCGGCGTCGTTCGGTGCTGATCCGTAAGTAGGTGAGCAACAGGGTGAAGAGCAGGTGCACGGTCAGCACGCCGGCGGTCGAGAGCGCGAAGGCGTGCCAGAAGCCGAGTCCTTCGGTGGACTGGCTGCCGAGCATCACCAGGATCAGGGCGTGCAATCCCGCGACCAGATTATCCCCGAGCGGGGAGAGCCCGTAACAGAGCATGGCGCCGATCATGGAGAGTCCACCCGCGAGGCCGATGGCCTGCCAGAGCACCAGTGCGGCGAAGGGCGAGCGGGACGGCCAGGAACTCCGGGCCAGAAGCACCGGTGCCGGCCAGGCGAGGATGATCGCGAGGACCGCCAGGAACCAGGCGGTGATCAGCACCGCATGCCTCAGCTGCTGGAGGGGAGGTCCGAGGAGGGGTCCACGCCGAGCAGGCGACGGAGGGCGTCGGCTTCAGCGGGGCTGACGGAACCGACGAACGTCGCCAGGACGGCTTCGCGGTCCGGGGCTGAGCC
This sequence comes from Arthrobacter sp. Y-9, assembly GCF_029690065.1. NCBI lineage: Bacteria > Bacillati > Actinomycetota > Actinomycetes > Micrococcales > Micrococcaceae > Arthrobacter > Arthrobacter sp. Y-9. The sequence continues at coordinate 1,931,132 of NZ_CP121463.1, read as the reverse complement.
CAGGACTTCCCGCATCAGCTCGGCGGTGTGTTCGGCGCGCGTGGAGACGGCGCGGTAGCGATGCGGGCGGGTTCCGCGTTCGCGGGCCACCAGGCCCTTCTTCTCCAGCCGGGACAGCACGGTGAGCACCGTGGTCACGGCGAGCTCCTTGCCTCCGCTGGCCGCGTCGGTGCTGGCGAGCTGATCACGCAGGTCGTTGGCCGTAGTGGCCTCCGTTCCGGCCCACAGCAGGTCCATGACGGATCGCTCAAGATCCCCGAGGCTTGCCATTGAAAGCGTCCATCTCCTCTGTAATGCTGATGATGACCCTCGGGGGACGGGTGTCCCCGGTGGGTGCGCAGCTCTCAATCTATCGTGTTTCGGCCCGTTTTTCTACGTTCAGTAGAAGCCTCTGTCTCGCGTGTCACGTGCGGCGGCGTCACGGTCCTTTTTGTTCTACACTCTGTAGAAGAAGGTTTTCTACGAAACGTAGAAGTTGTGCCTCGACGAGGGAATGGGGAATCCATGGACGCCTTGGAAGTCGCACGGTGGCAATTCGGCATCACCACCGTCTATCACTTCATGATGGTGCCGCTCACGATCGGCCTCGGCCTCGTGGTGGCCTTCATGCAGACGCTCTGGTATCGCACCGGCAAGGCCGAGTACCTGCGCATGACCAAGTTCTGGGGGAAGCTCTTCCTCATCAACTTCATCATGGGCGTGGCCACCGGCATCGTGCAGGAGTTCCAGTTCGGCATGGCGTGGAGCGAATACAGCCGCTTCGTCGGTGACGTGTTCGGTGCCCCGCTCGCCATGGAAGCGCTGCTGGCGTTTTTCGTGGAGTCGACCTTCCTGGGGCTCTGGATCTTCGGCTGGAAGCAGCTGAAGAAGGGCGTCCACCTCGCCTGCCTCTGGATCGCCGTGATCGGCTCCGTCATCTCCGCGTACTTCATCATCGTGGCCAACAGCTGGATGCAGCACCCGGTGGGTGTGACGCTGGAGGACGGGCGCGGACGCATGGTGGACGCCTGGGCGGTGTTCACGAACAACACCGCGGTCGTGGCCTTCAGCCACACCATCATGGGCGCACTCGCCGTCGCCGGCGGATTCCTCCTGGGCATCGCCTGGTACCACCTGTGGCGGCGCCGCACCGACGGCATCGACACCGTCGACGCCTCGGGCCGCGTGGTGGTGGGCGAGGCCCGCTCCGTCCCGGGCCGGGACAAGACCGACCACACCGTCTGGCTGCGCTCGCTCCGCATCGGCGCCATCGTGGCCGCCATCTCCTTCGCCGGCACGTCGATCACGGGTGACCTGCAGGGCAAGCTCATGTTCGAACAGCAGCCCATGAAGATGGCCGCCGCCGAGGCCGCCTGCCACGACGGCACCCAGTTCTCCGTGCTCAGCGTCGGAGACCTCGGGTCGAAGGACTGCTCCAACATCGTCGCGGTGATCGAGGTCCCCGGACTCCTCTCCTTCCTGGCCAAGGGCGACTTCACCACCGAGGTCAAAGGCGTGAACACCCTGGTGCCGGAGTACCAGGAGAAGTACGGCACCCACCTGCCGAACGATCCGAAGCTCGGCGACCGCGCGGGCAAGGAGATCCAGTACGTGCCGGTCATGGAGGTCACCTACTGGGGCTTCCGGATGATGATCGGGTTCGGAGGACTGGCTGCACTGGCCGCCGTCGTCGCGCTGTGGCTGACCCGGCGGGGGACCGTGCCCGCGAGCCGCTGGCTCATGCGCCTGGCCGTGTTCGGGATCCTGGCGCCGTTCGGCGCCAATGCCGCCGGCTGGATCTTCACGGAGATGGGACGGCAGCCCTTCGTGGTCGCGCCGAACCCCGATATGAACGGCATCGACCCCGTGTTCATGTACACGGCCGCGGCGGTGTCGCCGGGGGTCTCGGCGGGGGAGATCCTGACCTCGCTCATCGCCCTGACCACGGTCTACGCGGTGCTGATGGTGGTCGAGATCAAGCTGCTGACCACGTACATCCGCGGCGGGGTGGCCTCGGCCATGCCGGAGCTCGCCCACCACGACGACGACACCCCGGACGAGGACGGACGCGGAGGCTCCCAGCCGGAGACCGACGTCCTGGCCTTCGCCTACTGAGAGGAGAGACAGCATGGAAACCCTGCCCACCATCTGGTTCATCGCCATCGCCGTCCTCTGGACCGGCTACCTCTTCCTGGAGGGCTTCGACCTCGGCGTCGGGATGCTCATGAAGCTCTTCGCCCGGAATGACAAGGAGCGCCGCGTCCTCCTCAACACGGTCGGCCCGGTGTGGGACGGCAATGAGGTGTGGCTCCTGACGGCCGGCGGCGCCACGTTCGCGGCCTTCCCGAACTGGTACGCGTCCCTTTTCTCTGCGCTCTACCTTCCGCTGCTGCTGGTCCTGCTGGGTCTGATCTTCCGCGCCGTGGCCTTCGAGTACCGCGGCAAGCTCAACACGGACCGCTGGCGCACCACGTGGGACTGGGCGATCGCCCTGGGTTCCTTCGTGGCCGCGTTCGGCGTCGGGGCGGCGCTGGCCCTGAGCACGACGGGTCTGCCGCTGAACGCCAACGGCGACCGCGTCGGCGGACCGTTCGCCTGGCTGACGCCTCCCGCGATCCTCGGCGGATTCGCCGTCGTGCTGTTCGCGCTGGTGCACGCCCTCGCGTTCCTCATGCTCAAGACCGACGGCGAGATCCGGCACCGCGCGCGGCGCTGGCTGACCCGCTGGCTGCCCGTGGGCCTCCTCCCGATCGCCGGCTGGGTCCTACTGGTGCAGTTCCAGCACGGCAAGTGGTGGAGCTGGGCCCTCACCGGCCTGGCCGTGGTCGCGGCGGTCTGCGCCTGGCTCCTGGCCCGCAAGGCTCTGGAGGGGAAGGCCTTCATCCTCCTCGGCGCCTTCCTGGCGAGCGGGACGGCGGCGATCTTCTCCGCCGTGTACCCCGTGGTCCTCCCGTCCACGCTGGATCCGGCCTTCAACCTGACCATCTCGAACGCCTCCTCCAGCGACTACACGCTGGGTCTCATGACGGTGGTCGCGTGCATCGGCCTGCCGCTCGTCATCGCCTACCAGGCGTGGACGTACTGGGTGTTCCGCCGTCGGATCAGCGCGGAGCTGATCCCACAGTCCCACACGGTGCTGCCGGCCGTCCTGCAGCGCGCCCTCACCAGGCAGTCCTGACGCATGGCGCGGACCACGAAGTCACCGTTCCCGCCCGGGCCGAAGGGCCCCGTCTATGTGATGGGGCTGCTCGGGGCCGTCAACGCCCTGGGGCTGGTGCTGCTGGCCCAGGCGCTGGCGGGCGGGATCGCCATGGTCGCCGCGGGGCGGGCCGCCGACGCCGGGGCGCTCGTCCCGCTGGTCGGCGGCGGGCTGCTGGGGGCGCTGCTCCGTGCCGCTTCGGCATGGGGCCAGTCGGTCGCCGCGCGGGCCGCCGTCGTCGAGGTGAAGGAGAGCCTGCGGACCCGTCTGCTCGCCGCCCTCCTCGGCGGGCGCCGGCCCGCGGGGTCCACCGGACGGGGAGCCGACGCCTTGCTCGCGACCCGTCGGCTCGATGAGCTGGACCGCTACTACACCGAGTTCTTGCCCAGCCTGGTCAACTGCGCCACGGTGCCGTTGCTCGTGGGCGCGAGGATCCTGTTCGCCGATTGGCTGAGCGCCCTGATCATCGTGCTGACGATCCCCCTGGTGCCGCTGTTCATGATCCTGATCGGACGCCACAGCCAGGAGAACCTGGAGAAGGCGTACCGTTCGCTCGACGTCCTCTCCTCGCATCTGGTGGAACTCGCGCGCGGGCTGCCCGTGCTCCTGGGCCTCGGCCGTTCGAAGGAGCAGCGTTCGGCGCTGGAAGCGGTCGGCGAGCAGCACCGCCGGGAGTCCATGGCCACCCTGCGGGTCGCCTTCCTGTCCGCCCTGGCCCTGGAACTCATCGCCACGATTTCCGTGGCGCTTGTGGCCGTGACGATCGGCGTGCGTCTGGTGCATGGGGAGATGCCGCTCGAGGCCGGCCTGCTGGCCCTCATTCTGGCGCCCGAGTGCTACCAGGCGCTGCGGTCCATGGGCGCCGCCTACCACGCGAGTGAGGACGGAAAGCTCGCCCTGGAAGCGGTGGATGACGTCCTGGACGCGCCGGAGCCGCGCCGGCTTCAGATCGAGAGCGTCGCGTCCGCGGCAGGTCCCGGGCTCGGGCTTGAAGGCCTGGCGGTGACCTTCCCGTCCCGCGGGATCACCCTGGGGCCCGTGACCACCACGCTCCGGCCGGGGACGATCACCGCCCTCACGGGTCCGAGCGGCTGCGGCAAGAGCACCCTGCTCTCGGCTCTGGCGGGAACGCTGGAACCCGGCGCGGAGTCCGTGGGCACGGTCCTGCGCCTGAGGGAAGAGTCTCCGGTTTCCTCCGGTCCGGAGGAAACCGGCGGACTCGCCGTGGCCTATGCTCCGCAGCATCCCGAGTTCCTCGAGGAACGGGTGCGCGACGAACTGGCCTTCTGGGCCGGCGACCAGGCGACGCCGGAGCTGCTGGCGCGAAGTGCGCGTCGGGCGGCCGCTGACGAACTGGCGGATCTCCGGATCGCCGATCTCAGCCCGGGGGAGCAACGACGGGTGGCTCTCGCACGGGCCTTTCTGCTCGCGGAACTCGGCGCCGAGGTGCTCCTCGTGGACGAACCCACGGCTCACCTGGACCCTGTCCGCGCCGAGACGGTCCGTGCCTCCCTCCGTGAGCTGTCCGGAGTGCTTCCCGTGCTCCTGGTCAGCCACGAACCCGCGACGCTCGCGCTGGCGGAGGAGTCGGTGCCCGTCCGTGGCGGTGTCGTTCCCACTGCGGACGCCGAGGCGGCGACGCGCGCCGCAGCGGCCACGGTGGGCGGCGACGGCGGAGCGACGGCATCCTCCGGGGCCGCGGAGTCCGCGGCTTCCGACGCGGAGAGCGCGGTCTCGCCCGCCTCTGGAACGTCGGTGTCGCTGCTCTCCGGCTCCCGCTGGCGGCTGGTGCGAGCCGCGGCGCTGGGTGTCCTGGCTCAGCTGTTCTCGATCGCCCTTGCGGCGCTGTCCGGCTGGCTGATCGTCCGGGCGAGCTCCCAGCCGCCCATCCTCTACCTCATGGCGGCGATCGTCGGAGTGCGGTTCTTCGGCATCGGACGGGCGGTCCTGCGGTACTGCGACCGGCTCGTGATGCACGACGCCGTCTTCCGCGTGACCACGGACCTGCGGGGCCGCGTGTGGGAAGGTCTCTCCGGGCGGGCCCTTGGCATCCGGCGCGTCATGCAGGGCGGCAACGTCCTCGACACCGTCGTGGCCGACGTCGACGAATACCGCGACATCCTCCCGCGGGTCCTGGCGCCCCGGTGGATCGCCGTGGGAACCGCCGTGCTGGCCGTGGCCGCGACGGCCTTCGTCCTGCCGGCCGCACTTCCCGTGACGCTCCTCGTCAGCGTGATCGGGCTGGTCGTGGCTCCGGCCGTGGCCGTCCGGGCCGACCGGCGGTCGAGCCGCGCCGTGCTGGAGAGCAAGTCGGCGCTCCTGCACTGGGTCGCCTCCGCACTGCAGTCCTGGAAGGACGTACGGGGGAACGGCCTCAGCGGGCGGGTCGTCGCGCAGGCGGGACGTCTCTCCGGCGCCATGGTGCAGGCCGCACGTCGTGCGGCGTGGGCCGAAGGGTCCGGGCTGGCTCTCACCGTCGCGGCGTGCGCCGCGGGGGCCGCCGCCGTCGTCGTGCAGTCGGTGGCGCTCGGGACCGGGCAGGAGCTGGCAGAACGCACGGCGGTGGTGGCCTTCATGCTGCTCGCGCTGCAGGAGCCCTTCCAGGCGCACCTCTCCGCGAGCCGCCTCAAGCCCGCCCTCCGCCGTCTGGAGGAGCGGCTGACGGCGGCCACCGCCCCGGAACCTGTCCGGGAGACACGGGGAACCCGGCTCGTGGAGTCTGCGGCGACGCCCAGCGGGCTGTCGTTCGAGGACCTGTCGGTCGCCTGGCCGGACTCGGACGCCGTCTTCACCGGGCTCAGTGGAGCCGCCGCGCCGGGCCGGGCCCTGGGGATCTCCGGACCGTCCGGCAGCGGCAAGTCCACGCTGCTCGCCGCGCTGCTGGGTTTCCTGCCGCCCGAGCACGGGACGATCACCGTGCGAGGGCACCTCGCGTGGTGCCCTCAGGAGTCCCATGTCTTCGACTCGACCGTCCGGGGCAACCTGGCGCTGGCGCGTTCCCGGGATGACGCGGCCGGGGAGGACGCCCTGTGGGCGAGCCTTGACCGGGTGGGTCTCGCCGACGCCGTCCGGAGCATGCCGGACGGTCTCGACACGCGCATCGGGCCGGGCGGGAGCTTCCTGTCCGGCGGCCAGCGCCAGCGTCTCGCCGTGGCGAGGACCCTGCTGGCCGGCTCCAACGTCCTGCTGCTCGACGAGCCGACCGCCCATCTGGACGCGGAGGCTGCGGATGCGCTGCTGGGCGACCTCGTCACCTCGCTGGACGGGGAGACGCTCGTGGTCGTCTCGCACCGCACCGAGGATCTGTCGCGCCTTCCGTGCCGGCTGGATCTGGGAGCGTGGGAACCCGTAGGCGGCCCGACGCGCCGCGCCTGACCGTGGGAGGTGTCAGGCGCTCCCGGGATAGGCTGTGCCGATGACTGAGGAATTCGGGGGACTCCGGGTCCGCGCCCCGCAGCGGACCGACATTCCGGCCTGGGCGCGGCTCGTGGCACGGATCGCCGAGGCGGAGCGGCACACGTGGTTTGAGAAGGCCGAGGACGTGGAGACGTTCTTCGAGCTGCACGACGCGGTCTCGGACGCCATCCTGGCCTTTGACGACGACGGCGTGCCCCGCGCCCACGGCCGGGTCACCGCCGTGGGGGACGGCGGCGTCGTGCGCACCGAAGGCGGCGTGGATCCCGCCTGGCTCCGACGAGGTATCGGGAGGGAACTTCTCCGCTGGCAGCAGGAGCGGGCTGGGCGCCTCGCCGCGGACCTCGGGCTGCCCGGTGTGGCGCTCCGGGCCCAGCATGAGGACCATGTCCAGGGCCCCGCGAGGCTGTTGGAGTCCGAGGGCTTCGCGATCGTGCGCTGGTTCAACGAGATGCACCGCGGTCTGGACGAACTGCCTCCGGCCCGCCCGATCGCACTGGGCTACGAGCTCCTGGAGTGGACGCCGGACCTGGACGAGGCGACCCGGGTCCTCCACAACCTAGCTTTCGCCGGCCATTGGGGGAGCGCGCCCCGGAGCGAGGAGTCCTGGGCCCGGCGGGTGGGCAACCCCGAGGTCCGGAGGGACTGGAGCTTCGTGGTGCGGGAGACGTCCACCGGCTCGCCCGTGGCGTATCACCTGGGCAGCCATGACCCCGAGATCGAGCGGCTGCACGGCCGCGTGGAAGGTTACACGGAGCTGCTCGGCGTGCACCCGGACCACCGTGGGCGGGGCCTTGCACGCCATCTCCTGGAGGAGGCCCTGCGGCGCTACGCGGCGGACGGGATGACGACCGCGGCGCTCGACATGGACTCCGGCAATGGCACCGGGGCGCTCGCGCTGTACGAGGGCCTGGGCTACCGCGTGGTGAACCGCGCCCCCGTCTGGGAGAAGGCGGTCCCCGCTACGCCGTGACGTCGTGCAGGTGGTGCACCACGTCGTGCAGGAAGTAGGTGGACAGCGACGCCACCGTGAACTGGGAGCCGTTGCTGCGCACGCCGCGGTGCCCGAGCAGTTCCTCCGGCACCTCGTCGAAGGCGCGGGCGGTCAGCTCGGTCTCTTCCGCGATCTGGTGTGCGACCCGTCGCGGGCTCTCCTGCCGGTACTCCTTCGCCACGGCGGTGGCGTCCTGGTCCCAGTTGGCGAACTCCACCCCGTCCCGGCCGAGCATGAGATGCAGGCGCTCCCGGAAGAGCTCGAGCACGTCCCGCACATGAGCGGCGTACTCCAGGGGGGACCAGGTGGACTCGTCCGGCCGGACGGTGACGTCAGGGCGCACCAGCACCGCCTCCCAGCGGGCCGGGTGCGACCGGATCTCCCGGGCCACGCCCGCAGGGGTGACGTCCCCGGGGTCGAAGCCGCATTCGGGGCAGATCCGCTCGATCACCCAGGTCCAGTCCTTCACATCCGGTTCAATCGCCATGGGTCCAGCATAATTCGGCCCGGTCTGCCGGCAGACCGGCGCCGGCCTGGACCGACCTGGGCCGGTGGTCTCAGCCCAGGCTCGGTCCGATCAGATCCACGGACTGGCTCAGGGGCACTCCGGAACCGTCGCGACGGCCGTGCTCCTGCGGCAGGGACCGCGCCACACCCGCGGCGCTTGACGCCCGTGCGGGCCCATGTCCGGCCCAGGCCAGGAGCAGGCGGTCCTCGCCCTTCAGGAACCGGTGGGCCCGGACGCCACCGGTGGCTCGGCCCTTGACCGGGAACTCCGAGAACTCCGTCACCTTCGCGGCGCCCGGGTTGGTGCCTGGCAGCGCGTCGGACGATCCGGCGATGGTGACCACGACGGCGGCTGGGTCGCCCGCGGCGACGACGCCGAAGAAGATCGCCTCGTCGTCGTCGGCCAGTTTGATGCCCGCCATGCCGCCCGCGAGGCGGCCCTGAGGCCGCACGGCGGTGGCGCCCATCCGGAGCAGCTGGCTGGACCGTGTGACGAAGACCAGCTCCGCGTCATCCGGCGCGGGGGCGATGGCGAGCACCCGGTCCTTGTCCTTGAGGGTGATCGCCTCCCAGTCCTCGCGGTTGAGCGGGTAGTCCGGCTGCAGACGCTTCACGACGCCCTGCGCGGTACCGAGCGCGACGACCTCGTTGAGCGGGACGATGCCGATGACGCTCTCGCCCTTAGGCAGGGGGAGGAACTCCTTGACCGGCACGCTCGTCGCGAGGTTCGGCGCCCCGCCCGGCATGGGCACGACCGGCAGGTCCATGGCCTGGATCCGCAGCATGCGGCCCCGGTCGGTGACCGCGCCCAGTTCACCGCGGGCGGTGGTGCGGACGGTGGAGACGAGCACGTCGTGCTTGGCACGGTTGCCCGGATCCGCCAGCGGTTCGGCCGAATCGGTGCGGGCCACGACGCCGGAGGCGCTGAGGACCACCCAGCAGGGCTCATCCGCGATCTCCAGAGGCAGCTGCTGGGCCGCGGCCTTCTTGCCCGCGGGGGCCGCGAGAGCCTTGACCGGGACATCCTCCTTCTCCAGCAGGACCGTGCGGCGCGGCGTGCCGTACTGTTCGGCGACTTCAGCCAGTTCGGAGGAGACGACTTCGCGCAGCCGGGTGTCCGAGGCGAGGATCTCCTCGAGCTCGGCGATCTGCCGGCGGAGTTCGTCCCGCTCCTTCTCGAGCTCGATCAGCGAGTACTTGGTCAGCTGGCGGAGCCGCAGTTCCAGGATGTAGTTGGCCTGAGCCTCGGAGAGGTCGTAGATCGACATGAGGCGCTCACGGGCCACGGCGGCCTCGTCACTGGACCGGATGATCTGGATGACCTCGTCGATGTCGACGATCGCGATCAGGAGGCCTTCCACCAGGTGGAGGCGGTCCTTCTTCTTGCCGAGCCGGAAGGCGGTGCGCCGGCGGACCACGTCGAGGCGGTGCCCCAGGTAGACGTGCAGGAGCTCCATCAGGCCCAGAGTGCGCGGCTGACCGTCCACGAGCGTCACGTTGTTGATGCCGAAGGAGTCCTCCAGCGGCGTGAGCCGGTACAGCTGCTGCAGGACGGCCTGCGGATTGAAGCCGTTCTTCAGCTCGATGACCAGCCGCAGGCCGTTCTGGCGGTCCGTGAGGTCCACCAGATCGCTGATGCCGGCCAGCTTCTTCGCGTTGACGGCATCCTTGATCTTCTCGATGACCTTTTCAGGGCCGACCATGTACGGCAGCTCGGTGACGACGAGACCGGTGCGCCGGGCGGAGAGCTGCTCCACGGTGACCTTGGCGCGCGTCTTGAAACTGCCGCGGCCGGTGGCGTAGGCGTCCCGGATGCCGTCCAGGCCCACGATCCGTCCGCCGCCGGGCAGGTCCGGACCGGGGATGAAGCCCATGATCGTCTCGAGCGTGGCGTCCGGGTGCTCCAGGAGGTGCCGGGCGGCCGCGATGACCTCCACCAGGTTGTGGGGCGCCATGTTCGTGGCCATGCCCACGGCGATGCCGGAAGCGCCGTTGACCAGCAGGTTCGGGAACGCCGACGGCAGGACCTCCGGCTGCTGGATGGTGTTGTCGTAGTTCGGGACGAAGTCGACGACGTCCTCGTCCAGGTTCCCGGTCATCGCCAGGGCGGCGGGAGCGGGCCGGGCCTCGGTGTAACGCGGGGCGGCGGGGCCGTCGTCGAGCGAGCCGAAGTTGCCGTGGCCGTCGATGAGCGGCAGACGCAGGGAGAAGTCCTGGGCCATGCGGACCATGGCGTCGTAGATGGCGGTGTCGCCGTGCGGGTGGAGCTTGCCCATGACCTCGCCGACCACACGGGCGCTCTTGACGTGCCCCTTGTCCGGGCGGAGGCCCATGTCGCTCATCATGTAGAGGATGCGCCGCTGCACCGGCTTCATGCCGTCCCGGGCGTCCGGGAGGGCGCGGGAGTAGATCACCGAATAGGCGTACTCGAGGAAGGACGTCTCCATCTCCGTGGTGACGTCGATCTCGACGATGTTCTCAGTGAACGGTTCTAGGGGCTGGGCTCCCCGGCTACTGGTGCGTCGCGCCATGGATTTACGAAAGACCTCGTGGTGTGCTGCGGCGCGCCCCGGTGGCGCGACGACTACTCTAAAGCTTATGGCGCGCGCGGCTGAACTTGCTGGATATCCGGACTACTGGGAGGCCGATGTCGTGCTGCGGGACGGAGGCACCGGTCACATCCGGCCCATCGCCCCCTCTGACGCCGAAGCGGTGCAGTCCTTCCACCAGGCCCAGTCGCAGTCGTCCATCTATCTGCGCTTCTTCAGCTACAAGGCCAAGCTCAGCCGCAGTGAGCTCAAGCGCTTCACCGAGGTGGACCACCGGGACCGCGTCGCCCTCGTGATCACGATCGCCGGGGAGATCGTCGGCATCGCCCGGTACGACCGTCTGGACGGGACCCGCGAGGCGGAGGTGGCCTTCAACATCTCGGACCGGCATCAGGGCCGGGGGCTCGGCTCGATCCTGCTGGAGCACCTCGCCGCGGCGGCGCTGGAGAACGGCATCCGGAGGTTCACGGCGGAGGTCCTGCCGGAGAACCGCAAGATGCTCAGCGTGTTCGCCGATGCCGGGTACGAGGTGCAGCGCCAGCTCGAGGACGGGGTGATCCTGGTGGGCTTCGACATCGACCCCACCGTGAAATCCCGGGCCGTGATGGAGTCCCGCGAGCATCGCGCGGAGGCCCGCAGCGTGCAGGAGCTCCTGGCGCCCGCGTCCGTGGCGGTGATCGGCGCGAGCCGGCACTGGGGCAAGATCGGCCACGAGATCATGGTCCACCTGGTCGAGGGCGGTTTCACCGGCACCGTCTACGCGGTCAATCCTTCGGCCCTGGAGGTGGGCGGCGGCCTGAGCTACGGCAGCATCACGGAGGTCCCGGGACCCGTGGACCTGGCCGTCATCGCGGTGCCCTACGACGAGGTCCCGGGCGTGGTGGCCGAATGCGGCGCCGCCGGGGTGCGGGGCGTGCTGATCATCACCGCCGGATTCGCCGACGACGGCGAGCGGGGCCTCGCGCGCCAGAACGAGATCGTGCGCCAGGCCCGGGCGGCCGGCATGCGCGTGATCGGTCCGGCGTCCCTGGGGCTCATCAACAGCGATCCCGCCGTGGCCCTGAACGTCTCGATGGCGCCGGGCATGCCGGCCCCGGGTGGGCTCGGGCTGTTCAGCCAGTCGGCCGCCGTCGGGATCTCGCTGTATGCCACGGCGCAGCGGCGAGCGGTCGGCATCTCCAGCTTCGTCTCCGCGGGCAACCGTGCCGACGTCTCCGGCAACGACGTCATGCAGTACTGGGAGGATGATCCACGCACGCGCGCCGTGGGCCTGTTCCTGGAGTCGTTCGGCAACCCCCGCAAGTTCTCGCGGATCGCGCGCCGACTGGCCCGGAGCAAGCCGGTGATCGTGGCGAAGCCGGAGACCATCGGACTTCGCCTGCCGCCCGGCCACGCCGTCAGGACCACCCAGGCTCCGGCGCGTGCCCTGGACGCCATGCTGCGGCAGGCCGGGGTCATCCGGGTGGGGACCATGGAGGAACTGCTGGATGTCGCGCAGCTCGTGGAGGCGCAGCCTCTGGCGCGGGGCGGCCGCGTGGGGATTCTCTCCAATTCGCTGAACCTGGCCCGGATCGTGGCCGACACCGCGGAAGGGCACGGCCTGAGCATCGCCGCCGTGCACGGCACCCTCTCCCTTGACGGTGGCCAGTCCGCCGCGCTGGTCCGGCTGCGGCGCGAGGTCGCGGCGCTCCAGGAGGACGCCGCGGTGGACAGCATCGTGGTGACCGTGCTCCCGTCGCTCGGGCTCGACCACGACGCGCTCGTGGACTGCCTCGCGTCCCTGGCCCGGGAGGGGGAGAAGCCCCTCGTGGCGGTCTTCCCGGGGAACTTCGACCCTGCCCAGCGGGAGAGCGGCGTGCTCGGCGGCACTCCGGACGGCCGGCGCGGACTGCCCGCTTTCGAAAGCCCCGGGGCGGCACTCGCCGCGCTGGCCGCCGTCGCGGGCTATGTGCGCTGGAGGGACCGCGAACTGTCCGCCGAAGCAGCCCCCGACATGACGGGCGACGCGAGCTGCCGGGAGTCCCGGGATCAGGCGGCGGCGCTCCTGGCGGAATGGCTGCGGCCGGTGCACGGACCCCAGCTCGTCGCCCTCGACCAGAAGCGGCTGGAAGCACTCCTGGACTCCTACGGCATCCGGGTCCTGCCGTCCCGGCCGTTCAGCACCGTGGCGGAGGCGCAGGAAGCGGCCGAGGAGCTCGGCTGGCCCGTGGCGCTGAAGACCCTCAGCCCGGCGCTCCGGCACCGGCTGGATCTCGGGGGCGTCCGTCTCAACATCCAGGACCGCGAGTCCTTGGCCCGGAACATCGAGCAGATGAAGGACGTGCTGGCCGTGTACGGGGCGACGGACCTGGAAGTGCAGTCGATGGCGGGCGTGGGCCAGGCCTGCACCGTGCGGGCGATCGAGGATCCGTTGCTGGGTCCCGTGGTGGCGTACGGTCTGGCCGGAGACGCGGTCAAGCTCCTGGACGACTGGGCCTACCGGGTCCCGCCGCTCAGCGACGAGGAGGCGCGGGACTTCGTGCACGCCCCCAAAGCGGCGGTGAAACTGACCGGTTATGAAGGTCTGCCCGCGATGGACATCGAGGCGCTGGCCGGGCTGCTCCACCGCGTCGCCGAGCTGAAGGACAACCACCCGGAGATCGCCCTCCTGGAGTTCACCCCGGTGCTCGTCGGGCAGGAGGGGCTGAATGTCCTCTCGGCCACCGTGCACATCGCCAATGCGGCGCAGCGCACCGACAGTGCGCGGAGGGCTCTGCGCAACCAATGAGCTACGGCGGACGGCGTCGCGCGGGGATGCATTCGCGTGGACCGGCCGGATCATGGGAAAATGGATCCCATGAGCCAGCCCAGCAGCGCCTCAAAAGCACATCCCTTGAGTGATCTCCGGGCCTCCGTGGACCGGGCGGGTTTCTATCCGCGACTGGTCATGGACGTCATCCAGGACGCCCTGGACGGACAGGTCCCGCTGCAGCAGCTGGTGCACCTGGAGACCCATTTCGACCGCGCCGAGGTGCGCCGTCATGTCACGGCGCTCGTGCTCACCCATGACGTCCTGGTGGTGGTCCATGTGGACGATCACCAGCTCGATGACAAGGGGGAGCAGGTCATGGCCCAGGTCTCCACGGAGACCGTGCCCCTCCACCAGATCCGCAGCGTGGTGCTCGGCTTCGTCTACGCGCAGCCCCAGGAGTACAGCGGCAAGGAACAGCCGCGCGAACTGACCCTGTCCATCGCCTGGTCCGGCGGCCGTCGTCTGGACCTCATGCCCGCCACCTGCGGCGATCCGCAGTGCGAGGCCGACCACGGGCTGAACGGCACCAGCAGCGCCGAGGACATCGTGCTGCGCGTCAGCGCCGAGGCCGATGGCCCCAAGTCGCTCAAGCAGGCCCGCAGCTTCGCGCATTCCCTCCGCTCCGCGAGCACCGGCCAGCGTGTCGGCGATCTCCCCGAGACCCAGACGGCCCCCGCCCCGCGCGGCGAGTCCGCACCGCACGCGCCGGTCCGGAAGCCGGCCCGCGGCCTGGCGGCGCTCTCGGGTCGCCTCGGTTCCCGCAGCAGCCACCGCCAGTGACGGACGCGACGACGACGGCGCCCCCGCAGGCCCCGGCGTACGGGCGCCGCAGCATCGCCGACCTTCTCAGCAGCGCGGCCTCCGCGGCAGGTGCCACCACGCTGCCCAACACCCTGAAGATCCCCACCGCGAGCCGAGTCTGCCTGGTGCTCGTGGACGGGATGGGCGCGCAGGTGCTCAAACGCTACGCGGCTCATGTGCCGTTCATGCGATCGCTGGTCCAGGCCGGCGGCTCCGGCCTCCCGGTCCGTCTGGACGCCGCCTTCCCGACCACCACGGCCAGTTCGCTCGCCAGTCTCGGCACGGGCGCCGCGCCCGGGCAGCACGGCATGGTCGGCTACGACGTGCTGGACCCGGACCAGGGCAAGGTCGTCAACCAGCTCGGCAATTGGGACGCGCGGGTCGACCCCGAGCGCTGGCAGCCCCTGCCCACCGTGTTCGAGCAGGCGTCCTCTCAGGTCCCGGTGCACACGGTCAGCATCCCGCGCTTCGCGTCCTCCGCCATGACCACCGCCGCCCTGCGCGGCACCGAGTTCCATGGTTCGGGCACGCTGGCGGGCCGGATCGGCGCGGCCGTGGACATCCTCCAGAAGCCGGGCCTGGTGTACTTCTATCTCAACGACGTGGACAAGGCCGGGCACAAGTACGGCGTGGACTCCCCGGAGTTCCTGGCCGCGCTCGAGGAGGTGGACTTCACCCTCCGGCAGCTCGCCGCCCGGCTCCCACTGGACACGCGTGTCCTCGTCTCGGCCGATCACGGCATGGTCGACGTGCCGAGGAGTGGCCGCATCGATTTCTCGGCCGTTCCGGAGCTGATCGAGGGCGTCCGGCACACCGCCGGCGAACCACGGATGCTGCATCTGCACCTGGAGGAGGGCAGGGATCCCGCGGTCCTGCGGGAGGCGTGGGAGTCACGCTTCGGTGACCGCATCTGGGTGCTGGAGAAGGAACAGGCCGTTCGTGACGGCTACTTCGGTCCCGTCCGGGATGAGGTGCTGCCGAGGATCGGCGATGTGCTGATCCTGGCCCGGGAGCAGGTGGCGTTCTTCGATCTCCGCAGGGTGCGGCGCGAGGCCATGGAGATGATCGGTCAGCACGGCTCGCTGACCAAGGCCGAGCGGGAAGTGCCCTTGCTCAGTTTTCTGGCGACCGGCCCGAAGGCCGGGAGCCGTGGCGGGACCGGACGGCGCCGTTCCTGACAGGCTGCTCTGACGGGTTGCTCCTGACAGGCCGTCGCGGCCGACGTCGAGCGACCGGTAGGTGACCTGCCGTCAGCCGTCGCCCTTGGTGCCGAAGACGATCTCGTCCCAGCTGGGGACACTGCGCCGCTTCGCCGGCTTCTCCGGGGTCTTGTTCTCCGAGTCGGTGGCGTCGTCCTTCGCGGAACGGGCGCCCTTCTGAGCCTCGTCCTCGCGGCGGGCATCCTCTTCCCGCTGACGGCGTTCCGCCTCGGCCCGCGCGAAGTCCTCGGGATCCTTATGGAAGCTCGCACCGCGCAGGACCGAACGCTGCCGCAGGGGAGTGCGTTCGCCGGCCTCGGCTTCCTCCTCCGTGGCATTGGCGAAGATCTCATCGGCCAGGCTCGGGCTGCCCTTCCGGGCGTTCCGTTCCGCCGGGGGCACCACGCGGATCTCGCGGGTGTGGGTGCTCACGCCTTCGGACAGCGAGATGCCGTCGTCGTCGGCGTCATCCTCTTCCGGCAGGGCCAGGCGCAGACGCGGAGCCTCCGCGGCCGGGGCGTCGTCTTCATCCTCGTCCACCTCGGAGGGGCGGGGATGCGCGGCGGGGATGCCCTGCGACAGCAGAAGGGCGAGCGTGTCGTCGCTGTCCTCATCCACTCCGAGGCGCTGACCGCGGCGGGAGTTCAGGAGGTCCACGAGGCTTTCGGAGTCGCTCAGGAGATCCTCGGGAGCGGGCTGTTCGACGGCGTCGGCCTCCACGTCGAACGGGTGATCCCGGACGGCGGAGAGACGGCGGCTGCCCCACGGGCTGTCCACGTGGAGCGGCAGGGGTTCGAGCTCGCTGAGGTGCTGCGCCCAGCGATTGGCGTTCTGAAGGGTCTTGGTGAGCGGGGAGTAGGTCCAGCGGGCCGGGGGCTCCTCGCCGAGCTGACCACCGAGCGATTCCGGGATGTCGAAGTCGGCCGTGACCTCCCACAGACCGTGCGACACCTTCTTGGAATCCCAGCTCAGGCCGTCGACGGAGACGCCGAGCTGCTTGAGACGGTGCTCGACCATCTCGCCCAGGAACGCGCGGTCCTGACCGAAAGCGCTGCGGTAGCCCTCGCCGTCGTCGAGATGACCCGGAACCTCCACGCCGCGGGCCTGGTCCGCCACATGGGCGCGTTCGGCCAGCACGGGGCCTTCGTAGCGTTCCACGCTGGCCAGGGGCAGTCCGGACTCCTCGGCGACCTCGGCCGCGGTGGCGCCGGCCCGGATGCGGGCCTGGATGTCGCGGGGGCTGAGGCTGGGAGCGGAACCGCTCCGGGCGCTGGGCCGGGCGGCCGCGCGGGCGATGGCGCGGCGCAGCGCCTCATCGAGAGGAAGCTCGTAACGTTCTCCGCTGGAGTCGCTGAGCAAGAGGCGATCACCGTCGTCGTGAACTCCGAGAAGCCGCAGCTCCTGCATCCTGATACCTCCATGTGTGCGTTGCCGTCAATCGAAACTCTGCCATCTCCGGGGCGGCATCGGGGTCAGCCTGGAGGGCGTGCCGCGAAATTTCCCCCGTATTGACTGGCTTTAAGGCCGGATCTCCGCCAGAATCGGGCGCGTGCCTCGGCTCGGGCACAAAATCCGCCCTCTCGACGTTGACGCTGTAGTTCCTGCCACTCGAGGGTGGCTTCCCGATTTCTCATAAGGGGGAAACAACACCACATGGCCACCGATTACGATGCGCCCCGCAAGACCGAGGAAGACCGGGCGAACGAGTCCCTGGAAGCCTTGAAGACCACGCACCGTGCGGACGGCACCTCTGCCGTGGTGGACGAGGATGAGGCGGACCTCGCCGATTCCTTCGAATTGCCCGGGGCGGATCTGTCCCACGAAGAACTCCAGGTCACCGTCCTTCCGGAGCAGTCGGACGAGTTCACCTGCGCGTCCTGTTTCCTGGTGCGGCATCGTTCCCAGATCGCCCGCGAAAAGGACGGTCTGGCCTACTGCGTCGACTGCGAAGGCTGACACCCGGAAGGCTGACACACAGCACGACGGCGCCCGCCGGACGGGCGCTGGAGTCCTCACCAACGGCGAAGGGCCGGTGCACAGGCACCGGCCCTTCGCCGTTGACGGGAGTGCGCGGCGGATCGCACGTGGATCCCGCCGGAATCAGGAAGTCAGCGGGCGGAAGGCATCGTTCAGGACGACAGCGCGGCGACGAGCTGCTGGGGGCGGCGCGTGGAGACGAGCCAGTACGGCGTCTCGTCCTCGGGGTCGGTGATCTCGACCCGGACCACCGGGTCCACCCAGCCGCGGATGCAGAGGAAGGCCAGGCCGTTGAGGCGGGGGCCACGCTCCTGGAAGGCTTCATCGCGGCTGAAGGCCTCCACCTCGCCGAGGAAGGCGCGGTCGATCACGGCTTTGCCCGCGCGGAACTCGGTGGCCGTCACCTCGATGCGCGGCGTGTTCAGGTACAGCGCGCCGCCCGCGAGGAGGAAGATCACCACTGCCGCGGCGATGCCGTACCCGATCCCGATCGGGGCGAGGACGAGGATCCCGGCGAGGGACAGGACTGCCACGATGATCCAGGCGCCGAGCCCGGGCCAGAGCCGCTCGCTGAAGAGCGCAGGGGTGGTGGAGGCGTCCGAGGGCATGGCAGGACCGGTGTTCGTGGAGGGCATGACACTAGCTTGGCACCTTTCCCTGGGCATTTCATCTCGGCCCGGTCCCTCAGGCGGGCGCCTCCCGGACGCGCTTTCCTCACGCATTCCGCGCGCCTGGCCGGCCCTGTGGGAGGCCAGGCGCGGTGAGCCGGCGGCCAGGCGGCCGTACTAGGCTTGATCCCGTGACTGAACCCCAACCGCACACTCTTGATGTTGAACTCCGCATGCTCGACGACGGGCTCGAGCCGCCGTCGTACGCCCAGCCGGGCGACGCCGGAGCCGATCTGCGGGCCCGGGTGGACGTGCACCTGGAGCCGGGGGAGAGGCGGCTGGTTCCGACCGGCGTCTCCATCGCCCTGCCGTTCGGCTACGTGGCCCTGATCCACCCCCGGTCCGGCCTGGCCACCAAGCAGGGGCTGAGCATCGTCAACGCACCCGGCACCGTGGATGCGGGCTACCGCGGGGAAATCGCCGTCACCCTGATCAACACGGACCGTGAGCACGCGATCGACCTGCGCCGCGGCGATAGAATCGCACAGATGGTGATTCAGCGCGTAGAACACGCCCGTTTCGTCGCCGTGAGTGAGCTGCCGGACTCGGTCCGCGGCGCTGGCGGTTTCGGATCCACCGGCGGTTTCGCCGGTGCGCAAGTCTGAACGCACCCCCACAACCACGGCACCACGGCGCCCTTGATACGAAGCCACTGAGGAGAACCCCGCATGCTATTCGGTAGGTCCCGCAAGTCCCAGCGTGAATCCGATGAAGTCCTCACCCCCAGTGAGTCCGTGATCGAGGAGCAGGACACGGAAGGCCGCTCCACGAGCGGGCCCTTCGACGTCCACGAGATCGAGGACCGCGAGGAATACCTCGATCTCGGGGCGATCCTCGTCTCGCCGCGGCCCGGTCTGGAGCTCCGGCTCGAAGTGGAGGAGTCCAGCCAGCGGGTCATCGCGGTGTCCCTGGACATCGGCGATTCCTCCGTGCAGGTCCAGGCGTTCGCCGCTCCTCGTTCCGAGGGGCTGTGGCCCGAGATCCGCGAGCAGATCGCCGAGTCCGTGCGCAGCCAGGGCGGACAGATCGACGAGCTCGAGGGCACCCTCGGTTCGGAACTCATCGCGAGTGTCCCGGCGGAAGCCCCGGACGGCACGGCCGGCTACCGCGTGGCCCGGTTCGTCGGCGTCGACGGCCCGCGCTGGTTCCTGCGCGGCGTCTTCAGCGGTCCCGCGGCCATCCAGCGGGAAGCGGCCACGGAACTGGAGGAGCTCTTCCGGGCCCTCGTGGTCGTGCGCGGCGACAGCCCGATGCCCCCGCGGGAGCTGCTGCCGCTCACCATGCCGAAGGCGCCCACGGAGGCTCCGCAGGCCGAGGACGGCAGGCCGTCCCTCCAGGCTCCCGAACGAGGGCCCGAGATCACCGAGATCGGCTGATCCCCATGACGGAACCGAACATCCCCGGCCACGGACCCGTCGCGCGGGTCCGTGGTGAATGGGTGGGCCGGATCTCCTCGGTCACGCTGGAACCCAAGACCAGCAAGCCACGCTTCACGGCGCGTCTGGGAGAAGTGAGCGGGCCTGACCTTCCGGTTCCCCCGGGGGACCGCTCGGTGGCGGACATCCGGCTGCTGTGGCTGGGCCGCCGGTCGGTCGGCGGCATCGAGCCCGGTTCCACGCTGCGCGTCCGCGGCATGCTCACCTCGAGGAGCGGCCTGGCCACGATCATCAACCCCGGCTACGAGATCATCTCGGCCGGCGAACACTGAGTCGGGAACACTGACTCGAGAACATTGAGCCGAAAACATACCCGGCCCGGGCCACTCCGGGCCGGGAGCGTCACGGCTGGAAAGGCCATCAAGCGATGACCACTGAGGACCGGAACATCAGTGAGCCCGGCCCGCCCGTGCCCGGCTCCCCTCAGGCGACCCCCCTGCCTGGCGATTCGGGCACTGGGAACCCGGGCCCCGACAAGCAGGACCTGGCCCGAAGTGTGGCCGCCGCTGCCGGCGTCCATCACCATGAGGACGGCCGGGTCGATCTGCTCCGCACCGCCGGCGGCTGGCAGGGAATCTGCGAGAGCATCCTGCCGGGCCTGGTGTTCCTGGTCCTGTACACCGTCACGGAATCGCTCGGCTGGGGTCTGGGCGTGGCCCTGGGCGTGAGCGCGGTGTTCGCCGTTCTCCGCCTGATCCAGAAGCAGAAGCTCACCATGGCGCTGGCCGGCGTGGTGGGTGTCGCGATCTCGGCGTGGGTCGCCCAGAGCACGGGCAAGGCATCCGACTTCTACGTGCCCGGGTTCTTCACGAACGGCGGCTACCTCCTGGCGCTTCTCGTCTCCATCATCGTGAAGTGGCCGCTGGCCGGGCTCCTGTTCGGCTTCCTGCGGAACGAGGGTGTCCACTGGCGACAGGACCCGGCGCGTCTCAAGCGCTACACCCTCGCGACCTGGGTCATCATCGCGATCTTCGGCCTGCGCCTGGCGGTCCAGCTTCCGCTGTACTTCATGGGCGACGCCGGCCTCACCGCCCTGGGCACGACGCGCCTGATCATGGGGACACCGCTGTACGTGCTCGGGCTGTGGCTCGCGTGGCTGCTCAGCAGGCCCGCGGCTCCCGTCGAGGAGCGCGCGCAGGAGTCCTGACCGTTCCCCGACACGGCGGTCCGACACGACGACGGCGGGGCGCGGCGAATGTTCGCCGCGCCCCGCCGTCGTCGTGTCCGGAGGGGGTGCTCCGCTCAGCCGTCGAAGCCGTCGTCGTACTGGGGCGCCGCAGCGGGCTCCGGGGCCGGCTCACCCGTATGGGCCGCCGAGAGGAGCTGGCGGAGTTCGTCCTCGGCCGCGAGGGTCGTGACGAAGAAGAGCTCGTCCCCGCCTTCGATGACGTCGTCACGGCTCGGGGTGATGGGAGCCTGATCGCGGAGGATGGCCACGAGCGTCGCGTCCTGCGGCCAGTCGATGTCGCCCACGGTGGATCCGATGAACGAGGCGTCGTGCGGCACGGTGAACTCGACCAGGGAGGAGACGCCCGTCTGGAGCGTCAGGAGGCGGACCACGTCGCCGATCTCCACCGCCTCCTCCACGAGGGCCGTCATGAGCTGCGGGGTGTTGACCGCGACGTCCACGCCCCAGGAGTCGTCGAACATCCAGCCGTTCTTCGGGTTGTTCACGCGGCCGACCGTCCGGCCCACGCCGAACTCGGTCTTGGCCAGCAGGGAGACCACGAGGTTCACCTTGTCATCGCCCGAGGCGGAGACCACCACGTCGGCGTCGTCCAGGCGGGCCTCCTTGAGGACGCTGAGCTCGCAAGCGTCGCCCACCAGCCAGTGCGCGCCGCGCAACCCGCTGCGGCCGATCACCTCGGGCTTGAGGTCGATCAGCAGCACTTCGTGGCTGTGGCCCAGGAGTTCCCGGGCGATGGAGCTTCCGACGCTTCCCGCGCCGACGATCACGACTTTCACTCTGCTTCCTTCACGGGTGCCTTGGAGAGGATCCGGGTCACGGCCTCAAGACGGTTCACGGGCACGATGGCGTGCAGGCTGTCGCCCTCCTGGAATCGCGAATCGGGCTGGACCATGGTGCCTTCCCCGAAGCGGGTCAGGTATGCCACGCGGATCTCGGCGGCTTCCTCCAGCGCGCTCAGCGGGCGGCCCTCCCACCCGTGATCCACGGCGAGCTCGGTCAGGACCAGACGCCCGGACGGCTCACGGAAATCGCCGGTGATGGACTGTTCCGGCAGGATGCGGCGCAGCACCTGATCGGCACTCCACTTCACCGCGGCCACGGTGGGGATGCCGAGCCGCTGATAGATCTCGGCGCGTCCCGGGTCGTAGATGCGGGCCACGACGTGGGGGACGTGGAAGGTCTCTCGGGCCACACGGGTGGCGAGGATGTTGGAGTTGTCACCACTGGAGACGGCGGCGAAGGCGTAGGCCTCCTCCACTCCGGCATGGCGCAGGGTGTCGCGGTCGAAGCCGACGCCGGTGACCTTGCGGCCCTGGAAGCCGTTCCGCAGGCGACGGAAGGCCCGCTCGTCCTGGTCGATGATGGCCACGCTGTGGCCGGAGTCCTCCAGTGTGTGGGCCAGGGTCGCGCCCACACGGCCACAGCCCATGATGACGAAATGCGCCACGAACCATTCCTTCAATTCTGCGGATGGCGGGTGCGCATCCGTCCGGATCAGAACACCACTGTATCCGGGGCGGGGCGTCATCCGTGCCGCGGAGGCCGGGAGATTTCGGTCCGTCATGACACAGGGGCACCGCGCAGACTACCGTAGTCAGGTGCTGTCACTTCTGAATGCGGTCAAGCGGGTGATCGTCGGCCGGCCGTTCCGCAACGACCGTCTGGCCCATACCCTGCTTCCCAAGCGCATCGCATTGCCGGTTTTCGCCTCGGACGCCCTGTCCTCCGTGGCGTACGCCCCCGATGAGATCCTCCTGACCCTGGCGCTGGCCGGGGTCTCCGCCGTCGCGCTGTCCCCGTGGGTCGGGCTGGCGGTCGCCGTCGTCCTGATGACCGTGGTGGCGTCTTACCGCCAGAACGTGCACGCCTACCCCTCCGGCGGTGGCGACTACGAGATCGCGAATGTGAATCTCGGCAAGTTCGCGGGTCTGACCGTCGCGTCGGCGCTCCTGGTGGATTACGTCCTCACCGTGGCCGTATCCATGTCCTCCGCCGCCAACTACCTGGCCACGGCCGTGCCGTCCCTGCACGGGAGCCAGGCCCTGATCGCGACGCTCGGCGTCGTGGTGCTGGCGCTGGTCAATCTGCGCGGCATCAAGGAAGCCGGCTCGGTCTTCGCCCTGCCCACCTACATCTTCATGGCGGCCATCATCGGCATGTCACTCGTGGGCGCCATCCAGGCCGCCACGGGCACGCTGGGACTGGCCGAGTCTGCCGCGTTCGAGATCGTCCCGGAGAGCCACTTCGACCAGGGCCTGGTCGGCCTGGCCGGGGCGTTCCTCCTGCTGCGGGCCTTCTCCTCGGGTGCCGCGGCCCTGACCGGTGTGGAGGCGATCAGCAACGGCGTCCCCAACTTCCAGAAGCCCAAGAGCAAGAACGCGGCCACCACGCTGCTCCTGCTGGGGGTCATCGCGACGACCATGCTCGCGGGCATCCTCTTCCTGGCCAACGCCACCAAGGTCCACATCGTGCTGGACCCCGCCACGGAGTTCCTGAAGGACGGCAAGCCGCTTCCCGAGGGATACATCCAGAACCCAGCGATCAGCCAGATCGCCCAGACCGTGTTCGGCGCGGGATCCATCCCCTTCTACATCATCGTGGCGGCCACGGGCGTCATCCTGGTGTTCGCCTCGAACACGGCGTTCAACGGCTTCCCGGTCCTCGGCTCGATCCTCGCGCAGGACGGTTACCTGCCGCGCCAGCTCAAGACCCGTGGTGATCGCCTCGCGTACAGCAACGGCGTGCTGGCTCTCGCCGCGGGCGCGCTGGTCCTCATCCTGGCCTTCAACGCCGACGTCACCAAGCTGATCCAGCTCTACATCGTGGGTGTGTTCATCTCCTTCACGGCGAGCCAGCTCGGCATGGTCCGGCACTGGGGCCGTGAGCTCAAGAAGGTCCGGGACAAGGCCACGCGGCTCCGGCTCATGAAGTCCCGCACGATCAACATGCTGGGCTTCGGCATGACCGCGCTGGTGCTGACCATCGTGCTCATCACCAAGTTCGAACAGGGAGCCTGGATCGCCCTGCTCGCCATGCTGGTGCTGTTCCTCATCATGTGGAGCATCCGCGCGCACTACGACAACGTCGCCAAGGAACTGGCCGTGGACGAGGATTCCGCTCCGAGGGCCCTGCCGTCCCGGGTGCACGCCGTCCTGCTCGTCTCTCATGTCCGGAAGCCGGTGCTGCGGGCTCTCGCGTATGCCCGCGCCTCCCGGCCGTGGAAGCTCGACGCCGTGATCGTGGACATCAGCCCCGAGGAGACGGCCCGGACCGTGGAGGACTGGGAGAAGCTCGACATCCCGGTCCCGCTGACCGTCCTGGCAAGCCCCTACCGCGAAACGGTCACGCCGATCATCGATTACGTGAAGAACATGCGGAAGGACTCGCCGCGAGATCTGATCGTCGTCTACATCCCTGAGTACGTGGTCGGCAAGTGGTGGGAGCAACTGGTGCACAACCAGACCGCCCTGCGCATCAAGACCCGTCTGCACTTCGAACCCGGAGTGATGGTGGCCAGCGTGCCCTGGCAGCTCAAATCGTCCAAGGAAGCCCAGCAATTGCAGGAACTCAGGTGAATCCACACTCCGCAGAGCAGACCGTCACTCTCACCCTGGGGCCCGTCGCGCACGGCGGCCACACGGTGGCCCGCCACGACTCGCGCGTGGTGTTCGTCCGTCACGGTCTGCCGGGGGAGCAGGTGCGGGTCCGCCTGACCGAGTCGGCGCCGGACGCCCGCTTCT
Organism: Arthrobacter sp. Y-9; assembly: GCF_029690065.1. Classification (NCBI taxonomy): domain Bacteria; kingdom Bacillati; phylum Actinomycetota; class Actinomycetes; order Micrococcales; family Micrococcaceae; genus Arthrobacter; species Arthrobacter sp. Y-9. The sequence goes on along the minus strand of NZ_CP121463.1, from coordinate 1,906,689 downwards.
GGCGTGGCGACGTCGTCGAGGTCCTGGACGCGTCTCCCGACCGTCAGGAGCATCCATGGCGGCAGGCGTCCGCCCTCCACGCCGCGCGGACCTCGGCGCAGCCCCTGGGCGGCGCCGAGTTCGGCCACGCGACCCTGCCCGCGCAGCGGCGCCTCAAGGAGGCGGTCCTCGCTGAGCAGCTTCAGCGCCTGGCGGGTCTGGAGCGGAGCACCGTGGTGGAGGCCGTGGAGGACGACGCCGGTCAGGGCCTGCACTGGCGGACCAGGATGGCCTTCGCGGTGACGGCGGACGGCCGCCTGGGCATGCACGCTCACCGCTCGGAGGAGGTGCTGCCCGTCGACTCCATGCCGCTCGCCTCCGAAGCGATCGTTGATCTCGGCCTGTGGGACCACCACTGGAAGGGCGTCACCCGCGTCGAGGTGGCCGCACCGGCGAACGGCTCGCAGCCCCTCGTGATCCTCTGGCCCGAGGAGGCGCTGGGGGAGAAGGAGCAGGGCAAGGCCCTCAATCGCGCCGTCGCGCAGATCCCGGACGGCGTCTCCGTGGCCGTCATGGATCCGGCGAGCAAGCAGCTGCTGCGCTGGCGGGGCCGCTCATGGGTGCGCGAGAGCGTGAACGGCTTCGAGTACCGCGTGACGGGCGAAGGGTTCTGGCAGATCCACCGCCGTGCGCCGCAGACGCTCATGGACGCCGTCACCGGCTTCCTGGGTGAGGGTGGCTTCCTCCGTGAAGGCGCCTCCGTCGCCGATCTCTATGCGGGCGCTGGCCTTTTCACCGCCCCCCTGGCCGCGGCCGTCGGCGAGAGCGGCGCCGTGCTGTCGGTGGAGGGCGCTCCGGGCACGAGCCGGGACGCGCGGAAGAACTTCCACGGTCAGCGGCATGTCGAGATCGTCCAGGGGAAGGTCGAGCGCGTGCTGCGGCAGAGGCCCCGGCGGCTCGACGCCGTCGTGCTGGACCCGCCGCGTGCGGGCGCCGGCCGGACGGTCGTCCAGCAGCTGGTGGAGTCCGGTCCCCGCGCGATCGCCTACGTGTCCTGCGATCCGGCGTCGTTCGCCCGCGATGTGAAGTTCTTCGATGGCCAGGGCTGGGAGCTCGCCGGACTGCGGGCTTTCGATCTGTACCCCCACACGCATCACCTCGAGACGGTCGGCCTGCTCCTGCCGAAGGGCTGACGTCCGGGACCATTGCGGGGTGCTGACACCGGGTGTAGCTTGACCGTGGGGCGCCATGGCGGCGCCGCGAAAGGAGCCCGTCATGTCCTCGAACCTCAACCCGTATCTGAACTTCCAGGACAACGCCCGGCAGGCCATGGAGTTCTACCAGGGTGCGCTCGGCGGTGAGCTGACGCTCAACACCTTCGGTGAGTTCCACGCGTCGGACGATCCGGCCGAGGCTGACAAGATCATGCACGCCCTGCTCAAGACCCCGGCCGGCTACACGCTGATGGCGGCGGACACGCCGAACCAGATGCAGTTCACGGGACACGCCGGTTTCTCGGTCAGCCTCTCCGGTGATGACGCAGCGGAACTGCAGGGCTACTGGGAGGCGCTCTCCGAGGGCGGACAGGTGGTCATGCCGCTCGAACGGCAGATCTGGGGCGACACCTTCGGCATGGTCGTGGACCGGTTCGGCGTCACGTGGATGGTCAACATCGCCGGTCAGTGAGGTATCAGGCGGCTGGCGCGCCAGTCACGAGCGGTTAGGCAGACCTAACTAGCATGCGTTCTGTGACGCGACAAAGATGAAAGTGTTGCGAGAGGAGTCCTGCTATATGAGCACTGTGGACAGCTTCGGTTCCAAGGGCGTACTGAACGTCAAAGGCACCGATTACGAAATCTTCCGGCTGAACTCTGTGGAAGGCGCGGAAAGCCTTCCCTACAGCTTGAAAGTCCTTCTGGAGAATCTGCTCCGGACCGAGGACGGTGCCAACATCACCGCCGACCATGTCCGCGCCCTGGCCGCCTGGGATCCGGCAGCCGAGCCCGACACGGAAATCCAGTTCACCCCCGCCCGCGTGATCATGCAGGACTTCACCGGCGTGCCGTGTGTGGTCGACCTGGCCACCATGCGCGAGGCCGTGAAGGACCTGGGCGGTGACCCGAAGCGCGTCAACCCGCTGGCGCCGGCCGAGATGGTCATCGACCACTCCGTGCAGATCGACGCGTTCGGCAACGCCGGCGCGCTCGAGCGGAACATGGAGATCGAGTACCAGCGCAATGGGGAGCGGTACCAGTTCCTGCGCTGGGGCCAGACCGCTTTCGACGACTTCAAGGTCGTCCCGCCGGGAACCGGTATCGTGCACCAGGTCAACATCGAGTACCTGGCCCGCACCATCATGACCCGTGAGGTGGACGGCAAGCTGCGCGCTTACCCGGACACCTGTGTGGGCACCGACTCCCACACCACCATGGTCAACGGCCTGGGTGTGCTCGGCTGGGGTGTCGGCGGCATCGAGGCCGAAGCGGCGATGCTCGGCCAGCCCGTCTCCATGCTCATCCCGCGCGTCGTGGGCTTCAAGCTCTCCGGCTCCATCCCGGCCGGCGCCACCGCCACCGACGTGGTGCTGACCATCACCGAGATGCTGCGCAAGCACGGCGTCGTCGGCAAGTTCGTCGAGTTCTACGGTGAAGGCGTCGCGGCCGTGCCGCTCGCCAACCGCGCCACGATCGGCAACATGAGCCCGGAGTTCGGCTCCACGGCCGCCATGTTCCCGATCGACGACGTCACCCTCGACTACCTGCGCCTTACCGGCCGCAGCGAGGAGAACGTCGCCCTGGTGGAGGCGTACACCAAGGAGCAGGGCCTCTGGCACGACCCGTCCCGCGAGCTGCGCTTCTCCGAGTACCTCGAGCTGGACCTGTCCACCGTGGTGCCGTCCATCTCCGGCCCGAAGCGTCCTCAGGACCGTATCGAGCTCACGGACGCCAAGGAGCAGTTCCGCAAGGACATCCACAACTACGTCACGCTCGCCGACGGCAGCGTGGACGAGGCGCTGGACGAGTCTTTCCCGGCCTCCGACTCCCCGTCCTTCTCGCCGGACTCCCACATGACCGAGGACAACGAGGTCACGGTGGTGGCTTCCGCCGCCAACGGCGCCGACGGACGTCCGTCCAAGCCCGTCACCGTCCAGACCGCCGACGGCCGCAGCTTCGAGCTGGACCACGGCGCGGTGTCGATCGCCTCGATCACCTCCTGCACCAACACCTCGAACCCGTCCGTGATGCTGGCCGCCGCTCTGCTGGCCCGCAACGCCGTGGAGAAGGGCCTCACGGCCAAGCCGTGGGTCAAGACCTCTGTCGCCCCGGGCTCGAAGGTCGTCACGGACTACTACGAGAAGTCAGGCCTGACGCCGTACCTGGAGAAGCTCGGCTTCTACATCGTCGGCTACGGCTGCGCCACCTGCATCGGCAACTCGGGCCCGCTCGAGCCGGAGATCTCCGAGGCCATCCAGGCCAACGACCTCTCCGTCACCGCCGTCCTCTCAGGCAACCGCAACTTCGAGGGCCGCATCAACCCGGACGTCAAGATGAACTACCTGGCCTCCCCGCCGCTGGTCATCGCCTACGCTCTGGCCGGCACCATGGACTTCGACTTCGACGTCGATCCGCTGGGTCAGGATGAGCAGGGCAACGACGTGTTCCTCAAGGACATCTGGCCGAACCCGGTCGAGGTCCAGGAAGTCATCGACTCCTCCATCGACGAGGGCATGTTCGCCAAGGGCTACGAAGGCGTCTTCGAGGGCGACGATCGCTGGAAGGCTCTCGACACCCCCGCCGGTGACACCTTCGCCTGGGCCGAGGATTCCACCTACGTCCGGAAGCCCCCGTACTTCGAGGGCATGAAGGCGCAGCCGGATCCCGTCACGGACATCGAGGGCGCCCGCGTGCTCCTCAAGCTGGGCGATTCCGTCACCACGGACCACATCTCCCCGGCCGGTTCCTTCAAGTCGGACACCCCGGCCGGCCAGTACCTGCTGGCCAACGGGGTGGAGCGCAAGGACTTCAACTCCTACGGTTCCCGTCGTGGCAACCACGAGGTGATGATCCGCGGCACGTTCGCGAACATCCGCATCAAGAACCAGCTGCTCGCCGACTTCAACGACGGCGCCGGCGTCGAGGGTGGCTTCACCCGCGACTTCACCCAGCCCGACGGCCCGCAGGCCTACGTCTACGACGCCGCGCAGAACTACCGCGAAGCGGGCACCCCGCTGGTGGTCCTGGGCGGCAAGGAGTACGGTTCCGGCTCCAGCCGTGACTGGGCTGCCAAGGGCACCGCGCTGCTGGGCGTCAAGGCCGTCATCACCGAGAGCTTCGAGCGCATCCACCGCTCGAACCTGATCGGCATGGGCGTCCTGCCGCTCCAGTTCCCGGAGGGCGAGAACGCTGCGACCCTGGGCCTGGACGGCACCGAGACGTTCTCGATCTCGGGCGTGACCCAGCTGAACGAAGGCGTGACGCCGAAGACCCTGAAGGTCACGGCCACCAAGGAGGACGGCACGAGCACGTCCTTCGACGCCGTCGTCCGCATCGACACCCCCGGTGAGGCTGACTACTACCGCAACGGTGGCATCCTCCAGTACGTGCTGCGCCAGATCAGCGGTTCCTGAGCTGATCGGCTCGGAGGCCGGAGGCCCTGGTAGCTGACTCACCGTCACTCCAGGATCCACCGCGAATGCCCCGTCAGGCTTCGGCCTGACGGGGCATTCGCGTCACCGGGTCACGTGGTGGGCAGCAGAACGCTGATCTGAGTCTTGATGTCCTGCACGATCGCCTCCGTGCTCAGCGCGGCGTTCTCGCTTGCCGCCATGCCGAGGAACATGATCGCCGAGATGATGTGGGCCCTGGTCGCGGCCTCCGAGAGTCCGGCAGGCTCCTCTCGGGCCAGGACGTCGGCGATGGCCTCCTCGGTCTGCGCGACGATGGACAGGGCCTCGGCGTGGTGCGGCTCGGCCGGGTCCCCGAAGACCATCTCCCGCAGGTAGGTGCGCCCGTTGTCGACCTGGACGCGGTTGCATTCCACGATGGGACGCACGATGCACATCACCGCGTCGAGGGTCTCCGAGGCCGCTTCTGCATCAGTCCGGCCGCGCTCGAGCGCTTCGGCATAGTGGGCGTTCTGGACGAGCAGGAGGAGCTCTCCCTTCGTCCTGGCATAGAGGAACAGGGTGCCGGTGCCGATGTCGGCCTTGTCGGCGATCTGCTGCGTCGTGACATCATCGACTCCGTGTTCGGCGAACAGTTCGGCGGCCGCGGCGGTGATGCGATCGAGCTTCTGCTGCTTGTTCCGCTCGCGTCGTCCGAGCGGCTGGGGCGCGACAGGCATGGCGGCTCCTCCCAAGAAAAAACTGACCGTACTCGGTGTTGACTATATCCCCGGAGACGGCGCGGGGCTGTGCGGTGCGCGGGAGGGTCAATCGCCCAGGAATTCGACGGCGGCGGGAACGAACTCGGCGTGGAACTGGAAGATGCCGCCGTGGCCGGAACCGGGGTGGATGATCAGCTCGGATCCCTTGATGCGGTGGTGAAGGTCCCAGGAGAGGGCGGACGGCACCATGCGGTCGTTGTCGCCGTTCGCGATCAAGGTGGGCTGGGTGAGCTTCGACAGGTCCGACGGCGCGGAGCGGCCGAACCGCTGGATGGCCTTGAGCTGCACCCTGAGCGCCCGGGTGCTGGCCGGCTTGTCCCGGTCGGCCGTGCGCTCCTGCAGGCGCTTCAAGAACGCCTTCGCGGCCTGCTTTCCTGCGGCGTCGCGGTTGAAGAACAGGAACTCCTTGGGATCTGATCTGGTCAGTGCGGCGCGGAGGATGTCCCGGTAGGTGGTGCCGACGACCTTGTCCATGTTCTTGCCTCCGCGCGGCCCGGTGCCCGTCAGCACCAGCCTGCGGATGAGGCCGGGATGCTTGAGGGCCAGGTCCTGGGCGATCATGCCGCCCATCGAAAAGGAGAAGACGTCGATCGTGGTGAAACCAAGTGCCCGGATGAAGGTGTAGGCGTCGTCTGCCATCGCCTCGATGCTGCGGGCCACCTGTCCCGTGGAGGCGCCGACGCCGGGCTGATCGAACGTGATGACGTGGCGGTTCGCCGCGATCGGATCGATGATCCGGGGGTCCCAGTTGTCCAGGGTTCCCGCGAGGTGCACGAAGAACACGACCGGGATGCCTTCCTTCGGTCCGAGCTCCCGGTAGGCGTACGTGACGCCGCCGGCGGTGACTGTCCGGGTTGGTGCCATCGCATACGAGATGACCTGGGGTTCGTCTGCCGCGCCCGATCCGTTCTGTGAGTCGATGTGGTTCATGACGCCGTCTCAATTGAAGGGTCGGTGGTGGGCAGGGGCCGGTCGGCCAGCGTGACGACCGCTTTGCCGCGGAGGCCGCCCTTGGCGAGGGATTCCAGCGCCTGCGGGGCCTGGTCGAAGCCGAAGACCTCTCCAACCACCGGGCGCAGCACGCCGTCATCGACCAATGCGCTGATCCGGCGCAACTGCTCACCACTGGCGCGCATGAAGAGGAATTCGTAGCTGACGCCGAGCTTCTTCGCCTGTCTGCGGATCCCGGCGCTGAGCCCGGCGATCGCTAGGCGCACCACCGGGTTGAGGCCGGCTTCGCGGGCGAACGCCGGATCGGGCGGGCCGGAGATCCCGATCGCCTTCCCGCCGGGCCGGAGGATGCGCAGCGACTTCTGCAGGTTCTCTCCGCCCAGGCTGTCCAGCACCAGGTCGTATCCGCTCAGAAGCTGTTCGAAGTCCTGGGTGCGGTAGTCGATCACGACGTCCGCCCCGAGGCCGCGGACGAAATCGGCGTTGGCGCCGCTCGCCGTGGTGGCGACGGTCGCGCCGAGATGCTTGGCAAGCTGGATGGCGATCGAGCCGACCCCACCGGCGCCGGCATGGATGAGAACCTTCTGCCCCGGCTTCACGTCGCCCCGCTCCACCAGCGCCTGCCAGGCGGTCAGCGCCACGAGTGGCAGTGAGCCGGCCTCTTCCATGCTCAGCGATGCGGGCTTCAGCGCCACGTCCTCCTCGCTGACGGCGATGCGTTCGGCGAACGTGCCGATGCGGCCATCGCGGGGACGGGAGTAGACCTGATCGCCGGGCTTGAAGCCGCGCACCTCGGCGCCGACCCGGAGGACGGTCCCGGCGAGGTCGTGGCCGAGGACCAACGGGAGCTTGTACGGGAGGAGCTGCTTGAACTCGCCGAGCCGGATCTTCTCGTCCAGCTGGTTGAGGCCGGCTGCCTGCACCCCCACGAGGAGGTCGTGGTCGCCGAGGGACGGCTCGGCGACGTCGGCTTCGCGCAGTGGCTCCTGGTATCTGGTGACGGTGAACGCTCGCATGGCCTGGGTCCTTCCGGGAATCAATAACTGAGTACACTCAATTATGACTTAACTCAACTACGTGTCAAGGCCGTTTCCGCTGCTGGATCCGGCCGGGCGAGGCGCGCGGCGGTGCGTGCCGGAGTCGGCCTCGGGGCTACCTGGCGCGTTCGGCGCCGTCGATGACCCTGCCCGCTCACGGGGTCGGGGTCTTCCGTTTCCGGCGAAGTCGCGGCGTCTCCTCGCCCGGGGAGGCGGTAAAGTGGGAGAGCACAACCGGCGGGAGAAGGAGGGCCCTTGGGCATCTTGGAAGGTATCCGGGAACCGCATGATCTGCAGCGGCTGAATCAGGACCAGCTGGAGCCCCTCGCGGCGGAGATCCGCGAGTTCCTGATCAGCAACGTCTCGCAGACGGGTGGACATCTCGGTCCCAATCTGGGCGTCGTGGAGCTGACCATCGCGCTGCACCGGGTCTTCGATTCGCCCGTCGACTCCATCGTCTTCGACACCGGGCACCAGTCGTATGTGCACAAACTGCTCACCGGGCGGCAGGACTTCGCCACGCTCCGGCAGCAAGGCGGTCTCTCTGGTTACCCGGACCGCGGCGAATCCGAACACGACATCGTCGAGTCCTCGCACGCATCCTCCTCCCTGTCCTGGGCGGACGGCATCTCCCGCGCCCGGAAGCTGCGCGGGGAGACCGACCGCTACACGGTCGCCGTGATCGGCGACGGTGCCCTGACCGGCGGCATGGCCTGGGAGGCCCTGAACAACATCGCGGCCGACAAGGACCGCAAGGTGGTCATCGTCGTCAACGACAACGGCCGCTCCTATGCTCCGACCGTCGGCGGTTTCGCCGACTATCTCGCCTCGCTGCGTCCCACGATCGACGCCTGGCGCGCCAAGCCCGGCTACGAGGGCGCCATGAACTGGTGGAAGTCCCGTCTGCAGGAGGGCGGCCCCGTCGGCCAGTTCACCTACAAGAGCCTGCACGCCGCGAAGAAGGGCGTGAAGGACTGGTGGGCGCCCCAGGGCATGTTCGAGGATCTGGGTCTGAAGTACATCGGACCCGTGGACGGCCATGACGAGGCCGCCGTCGAGGAGGCGCTGCGCCTGGCCCGTAACTTCGGCGGACCGGTGCTGGTGCACACGATCACCGAGAAGGGCCGCGGCTATGCGCCAGCCCGCGCGGACGAGGCGGATCAGTTCCACGCCGTCGGCGTCATCGACCCGGAGACCGGCCTGCCGACTTCCAGTGGCGGCGCCCGGTCCTGGACGAGTGTCTTCGGCGAGGAGATCGCCGCGATCGCGGATGAGCGGGACGACATCGTCGGCATCACCGGCGCCATGCTGATCCCCGTGGGCCTCAGCGAGATGGCGGCCCGCCACCCTGATCGCGTGATCGATGTCGGCATCGCCGAGCAGCACGCCGTCACCATGGCGGCCGGACTGGCTTTCGGCGGCCTGCACCCCGTGGTCGCCGTGTATGCGACTTTCCTGAACCGTGCCTTCGACCAGCTGCTGATGGATGTCGCCCTGCACAAGGCCGGGGTGACCCTGGTGCTTGACCGTGCGGGCGTCACCGGTCCCGATGGACCCAGCCACCACGGCATGTGGGACATGGCCATGGTCCAGACCGTGCCGGGCCTGCACCTCGCGGCACCCCGCGATGCGAGCCGGCTTCAGGAAGAGCTGCGGGAAGCCGTCGCGATCGACGACGCGCCCAGCGTGGTCCGCTTTTCCAAGGGCGCGGTGGGTCCCGAGGTCAACGCCGTGGAGCGTCTCAAGGACGGCGTGGACGTGCTCGCCCGGCCCGAGGACGGGCAGCTGGAGAACGATGTGCTGCTCATCTCGGTCGGCGCCCTGAGCGAGCTGACGCTCGAGGTGGGGGAGCGGCTCGCCGCTCATGGCATCACGTCCACCGTGGTCGACCCCCGCTGGGTGCTTCCCGTGCCCCGCTCGATCATCGCCCTCGCCGCGCGCCACCGGCTGGTCGTGTGCCTGGAGGACGGCGTCCGCGCGGGCGGCGTCGGGTCCAGGATCCGCCAGGAGATGCGGGCCGCCGGCGTCGACACGGCGCTGAACGAGGTCGGGCTTCCGGCGGAGTTCCTCGCGCACGGCACGCGCGGCGAAGTTCTCGAGCGCGTCGGCCTGACGGCGCAGCAGGTGACGCACGACGTCGTCGCGCAGGTTCTCGGCACGAAGGTCCCCTTCGCGCGCCCCCTCCCGGGTCAGCAGGCGCCCAGCACGGGAAGCATTCCCGCACTGTGACGGCCGGATCCGTCCGGGAGCCGCTCGAGGTGGCTCCCGGTGAGCTGGTCGTGGCCCGCAACCGCAAATGGGACGGCACCGCGCACTGGGTGGTGCCGGGCCGGTACCTCGGGGAGGACGAGCACGGCTGGTGGGTGTACCAGGCCAAGGGCGAGTTCTGCTCCCGGCCCGGCGCGGCGTTCTACACCCGGAGCCACAACGTTCTGCTGGTGCCCCGTGCGGGCGAGTGGGTCGCGACCTTCTACGACGAGGATCACCCGGGTGACTTCCGCGTCTACGTGGACATGGCGGTCGGGCACGAGTTCAAGCGCATCCGGCCGGAGGTGACCGAGTTCCACGTGGTGGACATGGATCTGGACGTCATCCTCTTCGCCGACGGCACGAGCCACCTCGACGACGAGGACGAGTTCGCCGAGCGGCGCGTCACCATGGACTACCCGGACTGGCTGGTGGAGACGACGGAGAGCTCCAGCCGCGACGTCCTGGCCGCCCTGGAGGGCCGGCAGGGGCCTTTCGCGGGCGTGGCCGACACCTGGCTGGCCCGCGGGCTGGAGGCCACCCGGACCGGTGAATGGCACGATGACTGGATCCCAGAAGACGGAGAGAACGATGAATGAACTGCTGCGCGCCTACCGGCGTGACGAGGACGGCGTCCTCAGCTTCCGCGAAGCCTGGTACGAGCAGGAGGAAGGCGTGGTCGTGGTCAACCACGGCGTCGTCGGCCATGTGAGCAAGGACGACGTGCAGTCCGTCGAGTCGGATGAGGCCGCCGTCGCGCTGCTGGAGGCTTTCAGCGCGCAGTGCGCGGAGGACGGCTTCGCCGAGATCCCCGTCGAGGAGCAGCACTGGGTCGTCGCCCAGTTCGCGCTGAAGACGAAAGACGGCACTGAACGCGACCGCTACCTGGAGCGCTCCGCCGTCGCCGCGCTGACCGGCCACTTCGCGTGGCGCGGCCTGGGCGTGGTGGACCGGAGCACCATCGCGAACGGCAAGCTCAACATCTTCCTGGTCTCGCCTGAGCCGTCCAAAGCGGTCAAGGCGGTGGTGTCGGTGGCACGCGAAGCCGACCTGGATCCGACCAAGCTGACCGTCGGCGTCGCGCCGTACTCGGAGCCCGAGGCTCTCAAGCGCCGCCACCCGGCGGGACCCGGAGCGCCCTTCAGCCTCTGAGTCCTCCGTGCCTCCGCTCCGGCCCTTCCGGTGTGTCCGGAGGGGCCTGAGCGCTGCCAGGAGCATTCGATAGGCTGGCTGTATGACTGAATACCGCAGATTGGGAACATCCGGACTCGTCGTCTCCACCATCGGCCTGGGGTGCAACAACCTCGGCCGGCCGAACACGCCGAGTTTCACCCAGGAAGGCACGGACACCGTCATCCATGCGGCGCTGGACGCGGGAGTCACGCTTTTCGACGTCGCGGACGTCTACGGCGCGACTCCGGGCCTCAGCGAGGAGATGCTGGGCAAGGCCCTGGGCGACCGGCGCTCCGAGGTGGTCCTGGCGACCAAGTTCGGCATGGACATGAACGGCGCCAACGGCGCGGACTTCGGCGCCCGTGGCTCGCGCCGCTACATCGTCAACGCCGTGGAGGCGTCCCTGCGACGTCTCGGCACCGACTGGATCGACCTGTACCAGTTCCACACCCCGGACGACGGGACCCCCGTCGAGGAGACGCTCCGCGCCCTCGATGACCTCGTGACCGCCGGTAAGGTCCGGTACATCGGGCACTCGAACCGTGCCGGCTGGCAGATCGCCGAGGCGGAATTCCTGGCGCACTCGCTCGGCACCGAGCGGTTCATCTCGAGTCAGAACCACTACAACCTGCTGGACCGCCGAGCCGAACTCGAAGTCCTACCGGCCGCCCGGGCCTACGGACTCGGGGTCCTGCCGTACTTCCCGCTCGCCAACGGCTTCCTCACCGGCAAGTACGCGCCGGACCGCGTGCCCGAGGGCTCCCGCCTCAGCCACACGCGCCAGAACATGGTGCGCGACGCTGACTGGGAGCAGATGGCCAAGTACTCGGAATTCGCCCGGGAACGCGGTCTCACTGAGGTCGAGGTGGCCTTCGCGTGGCTCCTGGCCCAGGAGCCCGTCAGCAGCGTGATCGCCGGCGCGACCAAGGTCGAGCAGATCCAGCAGAACGCTCGGGCGGTCGAAGCGCGACTGAGCCCGGAGGATCTGGCCGTCCTCGACGAGATCTTCCCGCCCGTGCCCAAGGTGGCGCTCTTCTAGCCTCTGCTGATCTCGGCGCCTCTCACGGCCCAGTACACCTCATCGACTGCTCCATAGGATTCCTTTTCCGGGTGAAATCTCCCTGGAACGGAATCCTGTGGAGCAGTCGATCGCACGTGGGGGCCGGGTGAGAGCCTGAGGGCAAGCACACCGGGCAGCGCGACGACGAAGGGGACGGCACCCGCTGGTGCCGTCCCCTTCGTCGTGGTCTCCTTCGTCCGCGCGGCTCAGGCCGCGGCTCAGGGTGCGTGGCTCACGCCGCGTGGAACCGCTTGCCGTTGACCCGCTCGGAGGCGCCCACCCGGTCCAGGTACGGCGTGATGCCGCCCAGGAACATGGGCCAGCCGGCGCCGAGGATCATGCAGAGGTCGATGTCCTCGGGACCCGCGACCACACCCTCTTCGAGCATGAGGCCGATCTCCTCCGCCAGGGCGTCCTGGGTGCGCGTGAGGACCTCTTCCGACGTCGACGGGCTGTTGCCGAACGTCATCAGGGCCAGCACGCGCTCCGGGATCTCCTGGCCGCCGTCGTCGGTGGGGGCCCAGAGGCCCTTCACGCCGTTGTCGATCAGGGCCTGGAGGTTGGCCGAAACCGTGAAGCGGTCGCCGAAGGCCGCGTGCAGGGATTCCTGCACGTGCTGCGCGACCGGCAGGCCGACCATGGCGCCCAGGGTGAACGGCGTCATCGGCAGGCCCATGGGGCGCAGGGCGTTGTCCGCGATGTCGGCCGGGGTGCCCTCGTCGAAGGCGGCCGTCACTTCGCCCATGAGGCGCAGCAGGACACGGTTCACCACGAAGGCGGCGGCGTCCTTGACGAGCACGGCGCTCTTCTTCAAGTTCTTGGCCAGCTGGAACGCCGTGGCCAGGGTCTCGTCCGAGGTCTTCGGCGCCCGCACGATCTCCAGCAGCGGCATGACCGCCACCGGATTGAAGAAGTGGAAGCCGACGAGCCGCTCCGGGTGCTCCAGATCCCGCGCCATCTCCGTGACGGACAGACTGGAGGTGTTGGTGGCCAGGATGCACTCGGGGGAGACGATCGCCTCGACTTCCGCGAACACCTGCTTCTTGACGGAAAGCTCCTCGAACACCGCTTCGATCACGAAGTCGGCGTCGGCGAACGCCTGCTTGTCCACGGCGCCCGTGATGAGTGCCTTGGTCCGGTTGGCCGCGTCGGCGGACATCCGGCCCTTGGCCTGCAGCTTGTCCACTTCGCCGTGGATGTAGGAGACGCCGCGATCCACGCGCTCCTGGTCGATGTCCGTCATGACGACAGGCACCTTGAGCTGCTTGGCGAAGAGCAGGGCGAGCTGGCCCGCCATGAGACCGGCGCCGACCACGCCCACCTTGGTGACGGGGCGGGCCAGCTTCGCGTCCGGTGCGCCGGCCGGACGCTTGGCCCGCTTCTGCACGAGGTCGAGGAACGCGTAGACCGTGGACCGGAACTCGCCGGTCTGCATGAGCCCGGCCAGCGCCTCGCACTCGGCCGCGGCGGACTCCTCCTGCGTCTGGGTGCGGTTGGCCTCGAGCAGGTCGAGGACCTTGCCGGGGGCCGGGGCCGCGTCGGAGATCTTACGGCTCACGAAGGCGCGCCCGGCGTCGACCGCCGCCTGCCAGCGCTCGGCCACCTGCGGATCCGAGGCGTCGACGGCGTGCGTGCGCTCCGGCGTGACCTCGCCGCTGAGCACCCGGGCGGCCCAGGAGAGGGACTGCTCCAGGAAGTCGGCGGCGTCGAAGAGGGCGTCCGCGACGCCGAGCTCGAGGGCCTGCTTGCCGCTGAGCGTCCGGTTGTTGTTCAGCGGGTTCTCGATCATCACCTTGACGGCGTTCTCCGGCCCGATCAGGCGCGGCAGGAGATAGACGCCGCCCCAGCCCGGGACGAGGCCCAGGAAGGCCTCGGGGAGGCCGAGGGCGCCTGCGGAGGCGCTGACCGTGCGGTACGTGGACTGAAGGGCGATCTCGAGACCGCCACCCAGGGCAAGGCCGTTGATGAACGCGAAGCTCGGCACCGGCAGGTTCCGCAGGAGTCCGTACACCTCGTGACCCAGCTGGGCCATCGCCAGGCCGTGCTCCGGCTTGGAGATGGCGGAGACCGCGGTGAGGTCGGCGCCGGCCACCAGGAAGTACGGCTTCCCCGTGATGCCCACGGCCTGGATCTCACCCTTGGAGGCACGCTCCGCGAGGGATTCGAGGGTGTGTCCGAGCTCGAGGAGCGTGTTCGGGCCGAGCGTGGTGGGCTTGCGGTGGTCGAGCCCGTTGTCCAGGGTCACGAGCGCCAGCGTGCCGATGCCGGGCAGGGGCACGTCCTGAACCAGCGAGTGGGTCACCGTCTCCGTGCTGAAGAGCCCTGCGAGTTCCGTGAAATCGTCGAGACTCATGCTGCCTCTCCTGCCTGTGCGTCGGTTCCGTAGTCGGGGTGGTGGGGGTTCTCCCAGATGATCGTGCCGCCCATGCCGAGGCCGATGCACATGGTGGTGATGCCGTAGCGGACGCTCGGGTCCTGCTCGAACTGGCGGGCGAGCTGGTTCATCAGCCGTACGCCCGAGGAGGCGAGGGGGTGGCCCAGCGCGATCGCGCCGCCGAAGCGGTTGACGCGGGGATCGTCGTCGGCGATGCCGAAGTAGTCCAGGAAGCTCAGGACCTGCACCGCGAACGCCTCGTTGATCTCGAAGAGCCCGATGTCCTCGATGCTCAGCCCGGCCTTCTCGAGGGCCTTGAGGGTGGACGGGACGGGGCCGTAGCCCATGACGCTCGGCTCCACGCCGGCGAAGGCGTAGGAGACCATGCGCATGCGGACCGGCAGGCCCAGCTCCTCGGCGGTGCCCGCATCGGCGAGCAGGGCCGCCGTCGCGCCGTCGTTCAGACCGGCGGCATTGCCCGCGGTGACGCGGCCGTGCGGGCGGAAGGGGGTGCGCAGACCTTCGAGGTCTTCGAGCGTGGTGCCGGGCCGGGGCGGCTCGTCCACGGTGTTCAGGGTCCAGCCGGCGCCGGCCTTCTTGCTCGCCACCGGGACGAGGCCGGCCTGGATGTCGCCGCTCTCGTAGGCTTCGGCGACCTTCCGCTGCGAGGCGACGGCGTAGGCGTCGGCGCGCTCCTTGGTGATGGCGGGGAACCGGTCATGGAGGTTCTCGGCGGTGTTGCCCATGTTCAAGGCGGCGGGATCGACGATCCGCTCGGCGAGGAAGCGCGGGTTGGGATCGGCGCCGACGCCCATCGGGTGGTGGCCCATGTGCTCCACGCCGCCCGCGATGACGACGTCGTACGCGCCCGAGGCGATGCCGGAGCCGGTCGTGGTCACGGCGGTCAGGGCGCCGGCGCACATGCGGTCGATGGCGAAGCCCGGCACGGACTGGGGCAGGCCCGCGAGCAGTGCCGCGGTGCGCCCGATGGTCAGGCCCTGGTCGCCGGTCTGCGTGGTGGCGGCGATGGCCACCTCATCCACGCGCTCGGCCGGGAGGCCCGGATTGCGTCGCATCAGTTCACGGATGCACTTGACCACCAGGTCGTCGGCACGGGTCTCGGCATAGATGCCCTTGTCTCCTGCCTTGCCGAACGGTGTGCGGATGCCGTCGACAAAGACGACATCGCGGCCGGCCAGGCCTTTGCGGATGCGGCTCACGCTTGCTCCTCGTTGAGTTCAACGCCCGCCGAGCGGGCGACACGCTGGTGTCCGGCGGGCGCCGGACGCGTTCAACGACATGTTACTCGCCAGTAACTTGTTGGGGCAAGGGGTGTCCGGGGGTGTCGTCAGGCGGCCGGGGACTCCGGCCGGGGGTTCAGCAGCGCCTCCAGCAGCAGGGGCACCGTGAGCTTCCGCTGCCAGGAGCGCGCGCCCAGCTCCGCGAGGGCGGCGTCGACGCTCTCCGCACTCAGCTCCGTGGGCGGACGCCACATGAGACGGCGCAGGTGATCCGGCGTGAGCAGGTTCTCGACGGGCATATCCCACTCGGCGGCGAGGTCGGTGAGCGCCTGGCGGGCCGTGGCCAGCCGGGCGGCGGCCACGGGGTCCTTGTCCGCCCAGGCGCGCGGGGGAGGCGGGGCGTTGGTCGGCAGGTGCAGCGGGGGAAGATCCTCGGTGTCCCGGGCGGACATCAGGGCCCTGAGCCAGCGGGGCGCCTCTCGCTGCGCCGCGCGGCCGTCGAAACCGCGGGTGGCGATCAGCTGCGGCACCGTGGTGGGCATGGCGCGGGCCGCGGCGATGAGCGCGGAATCCGGCAGGAGGCGGCCGGGTGCGACGTCGCGCTTGCGCGCCAGGTCCTCCCGTTCGAGCCAGAGCTGACGCACCGCGGCCAGCTGGCGGCGGTCGCGGATCTGATGCATGCCGGAGGTGCGACGCCAGGGTTCCTTGCGTGGCGGCGCGACGCCGGCGTCCAGGATCGCCTGGAACTCCTCCAGCGCGAACTCGAGTTTGCCCTGGCTGCTCAGGAGCTCGATCAGCTCCTCCCGCAGCTCGATGAGCACCTCGACGTCGAGCGCGGCGTACTTGAGCCACGGCTCGGGCAGGGGACGGGTGGACCAGTCCGCGGCCGAGTGCTCCTTCGCCAGACGGAAGCCCAGGAGCTGCTCGATCACGGCGGCCAGGCCGACGCGCGGCAGCCCGGCCAGGCGCGCGGCGAGCTCCGTGTCGAACAGGGCCGAGGGCCACAGGCCGAGCTCGCTCAGGCACGGCAGGTCCTGGGTGGATGCATGCAGGATCCACTCGCTGCCCACGAGCGCGGCCTGGATCGGCTCGAGGTCCTCGAACGGCTCGGGGTCGATGAGCCAGGTTCCCGCGCCCTCGCGGCGGATCTGCACCAGGAAGGCGCGCTGGCCGTACCGGAAGCCGGACGCGCGTTCGGCGTCGACGGCGACGGGGCCGGTCCCGGCGGCCAGCGCGGCGGCGCAGCGCTGCAGGCCGGCGTCGGTGCTGATGACGAAGGGGACGCCTTCGCGCGGGGTGTCCAGTTCGACGACGTCAGGAGCCTCGAGGGCCAGGTCGTCCAAGTCACGGGAGGCTGTGTCAGCGGCCGGATCGCCGGCCGTGGTCAGGTTTCTCTTCAGGGTCATGGTGCTCTCAGTTTATCGGTGCCCAGGAGTGGGGCCGCCGGAGGCTCAAAAACGCCGCCCGGGAAGCGCCGTCACGCCTTCGGGAAGGGGCGGCAGCCCGGCGAAGGAGCAGACCATATCGGCCCAGGCCTCGAGATGGTTCTGCACCTGCCAGTCCGCCGGCGTCCACGAGGCGCGGAGTTCGATGTCGATGGTGCTGCCGCGCTCGGCGAGCGTGCCGAACGAATCGGACAGCACCCGTGTGGCGGTGCCGCCCGCGGACCGGTAGTCGGCGCCGTGATTCTGCAGCGCTTCGACGAGCCACGTCCAGGCGACGGTGCCGAGAAGTTCGTCGTTGCCCATCTCGGCGTCCATCTGCGCCCGGATGAACGTCACCACCCGGAAGTCGCCGCCCCAGACCTCGGATCCGGCCGGATCGTGGAGGAGGATGAAGCGGCCGGTGGCCAGGTCGGCGAGCCCTTCGGCATCCGCGAGTCCGGGGCCGAGGGCCGACGGGGAGATCTCCGCGCCGAGCGCCACGGCGAAGGGCGCGAGCCGTGCCGGAGCGGGGATCTCCTCAAGCCGGAGTTCCGCGCGCGACCGCGCGGCCTTCAGCGAGGAGAGTGCTCTGTTGAAGCCCGAGGGCAACGGGGCATTGGCGTTCACGGCACGAGAATACTGCCGTGCGGGCGCGGCTCGACTGAGCCACGCCCGCACGTTGCGAGTTTGACGCCTCGGTGGCCTCTTCAGAGGCTCCGCGGCGCCTGATCCGGCGCGATGACGCCGGATCGGAGGGGTCCGGTCAGGCGCCGAGCTCCGCGCGCAGGGCGGCGGCGAAGGCGTCCACATCCGCTTCCGTGGTGTCGAAGGAGCACATCCAGCGCACCTCACGGCGGCCGGCGTCCCAGTCGTAGAAGCGGAACTTCGCACGCACCGCGTCCGCCACGCCCTCCGGGAGGATGGCGAACACGCCGTTGGACTGGGTGTCCTGGGTGATCTCCACCCCGGGCAGGCCTTCCACGGCGGACCGCAGGCGCTGCGCCATGGCGTTGGAGTGGCTCGCCGACCGCAGCCAGAGGTCGCCCTCCAGGAGCGCGATGAACTGCGCCGACATGAAGCGCATCTTCGACGCGAGCTGCATGCTCATCTTGCGCAGGTAGATCAGGCCAGGCGCGGCCTCCGGGTTGAGCGCCACGACGATCTCACCGAAGATCAGGCCGTTCTTGGTGCCGCCGAAGGAGAGGATGTCGACGCCGGCGTCGCGCGTGAAGGCACGCAGCGGCAGTCCGAGGGTGGCGGCCGCGTTGGCCAGGCGGGAGCCGTCCATGTGGAGCTTCATCCCCTTGGCGTGCACGTGATCAGCGATCGCGCGGACTTCCTCCGGGGTGTACACGGTGCCGAGTTCGGTGCTCTGCGTGATGGAGACGGCCAGGGGCTGGGCACGGTGCTCGTCACCGTAGCCCCAGGCCTCCAGGTCGATGAGCTCGGGCGTCAGCTTGCCGTTGTCGGTGGGGACGGGGAGCAGCTTGATGCCGCCCATCCGCTCCGGGGCGCCGTTCTCGTCCACGTTGATGTGGGCCGTGGTGGCGCACACCACCGCGCCCCAGCGGGGGAGGAGCGACTGGAGCGCCACCACATTGGCGCCCGTGCCGTTGAAGACCGGGTAGAACTCGATCCCGGCGCCGAAGTGGCCCTCCAGGACCTCGCCGAGCCGGGCGGTGTACTGGTCCTCGCCATAGGCGATCTGGTGCCCGTGGTTGGCCTGGGCGATGGCTTCCAGGATCTCCGGGTGGACGCCGGAGTAGTTGTCCGAGGCGAAGCCCCGGCTGGTGACGTCATGCAGGGGTGCGGATGCCATGGCGGCGTGAGTTTCCTGTTCTGTTGTCGTGAGTCGGTGGGAGAGAAGGGATGTCACGCGTTCCAGGCGGGCAGGATCCGGCGCGTGCCGTTGAGATCCGCCGCGTCCTCGCCGAAGAGGCCGAGAGCCGCCTGGGCGAGCTGGGTGACGTCCGTGTAGCCCGGGAACTTGCGTTCGGGGTGGGCAGCGCGCTGGGCTTCGTCCACGAGGGATTTCACCGCGAGCACGACGGCGGCGGCAGAGCCGGTCTCCGACGTGCGGAAGGCGTCCGCCACCGAGAGGGTCCAGGCCTCCGCCGCGGCCTTCGCCGCCGCGTAGTTGGCGCCCTTGGCCGTGGGGTGTTCGGCGATGGTGGAACCCACCATGACGAACCGGCCGGCCGGTGAAGCGAGGAGGGCCGGGAGGAAGGCGCGACTGGTGTTGCGCAAGGTCTGGACCGCCTGACGGTGCAGGAAGTCCCAGTCCTCGTCGCTCTGGTCCAGCAGTGACGTCCCGCCCCGCCAGCCGCCCACGAGGTGCA
This sequence comes from Arthrobacter sp. Y-9, assembly GCF_029690065.1. Lineage (NCBI taxonomy): Bacteria > Bacillati > Actinomycetota > Actinomycetes > Micrococcales > Micrococcaceae > Arthrobacter > Arthrobacter sp. Y-9. The sequence continues at coordinate 1,887,479 of NZ_CP121463.1, read as the reverse complement.
GCACGCCGTCCACTCCGCCGGCGTCGTCCGTGATCTCGGCCGCGAGCCGCTCCACGGCGGCATGGTCGGAGAGATCGCAGACGAGCGGGGTGACGGGGTGCCCGGAGGCTTCAGTGGAGGCGGCCGCGGCCGCCTTGATGCGGTCGGGCGAGGACCCGATCGTGTAGACGCGGTGACCGGCCTGGGAAAACGCCGTGGCGGCAGCAACCCCGGAAGGGCTGCTGCCGCCGGCGACGACAACGGTGAGGTTGTTCATGATGTCGAGTCTAGGCTCTCGTTCCGGATGCCGTGGTTCAGGACAGCGCGGTGGCGCCGGTGATGCCCGCGGTGGACTCGATGACGGTGCGCATCTTCTTCTCCAGGGCCTCGAAGAACATGGAGAGCGGGAACTCGTCGTCCATGACCTGGTCGGTGATCTCGCGCGGGGTGCCGGTCAGCGGCAGGGCGTCGGGACCCTTGGCCCACACGGAGGCCGGGTGCGGCGTGACGGTGGCGGAGATCATCTCGTAGGCGGCGATCCAGTGCGCGACCTTCGGGCGGTCGATCGAACGCCAGTACAGCTCCTCGATCTGCTCACCCAGGGCCACGACGACGTCGGCGACGTTGTCCCACTCGATGCTCATCTTGCCGTCGGTCCAGTGCAGCACGCGGTGCTGGTGCATCCACGCGAAGAGCAGCTGGCCGCCCAGGCCGTCGTAGTTGCGGACGCGGGAGCCCGTGATGGAGAAGCGGAAGATCCGGTCGAAGATGACCGCGTACTGCACGAGCTTGGCGTGCTTGCGGGCCTCGGGGCTCGCGTTCTCATCCTTCTCGACGAGGACGGACTCCCGGAAGGCGGTGAGGTCACAGCGGAGCTCTTCGAGGGAGTACAGGAAGAACGGCATGCGCTGCTTGATCATGAACGGGTCGAACGGCAGGTCGCCGCGCATGTGGGTGCGGTCGTGGATGAGGTCCCACATGATGAAGGCCTCCTGCGTCAGCTGCTGGTCCTCGATCAGCTCGGCGGCGTCCTCGGGGAGGTCCAGCGAGGTGATCTCGGCGGCGGCCTTCAGCACGCGGCGGAAGCGGGCGGCCTCACGGTCCTGGAAGATGGCGCCCCAGGTGAAGGCCGGGGTCTCGCGGACGGCCACGGACTCGGGGAAGAGCACGGCGGAGTTGGTGTCGTAACCGGCGGTGAAGTCGACGAAGCTCAGCGGCACGAACAGCTTGTTGGAGTACGCGCCGGCTTCCAGCTCGGAGATGAACTCGGGCCAGAGGACGTCCACCAGCACGGCCTCGAGCAGACGCTGGGTGCTGCCGTTCTGGGTGTACATCGGGAAGACGACCAGGTGCTGCAGGCCGTCGATGCGGTGCTCCTGCGGCTGGAAGGCCATGAGGGAGTCGAGGAAGTCCGGCTCGCCGAAGCCCGCGGCGGCCCAGGCCTTGAGGTCCTTCTGCAGCAGGGTGAGGTATTCGGCGTCGTGCGGGAAGTGCGGGGCCAGCTCGGCGACGGCTTCGACGACGGTGTCGACAGCCGTGGCCGCTGCGGCGTGGTTCTCGGCGTCCTCGATGGCGCCGTTCTTGGACTGGAACGGCTGCACGCTGCTGACGGCGGCCTTCAGGCGCTGCCAGGCCGGGTGCTCGGCGGTGACGCGGGAGGTGGTCTCGATGGTGGTGGCGGTCATGGCCAGGCTCCTTTTCCTCTGTTCCCCCAGGGGGAGTGCGGGGGATCATGTGTGATCCGCCACACGGTGACTTCTGGATTCAGCGTAGCCGTGAGTAACCATGACTGATGCAAATTCGAACGTAGCAACAGCAGTTCTTATGCTTGATGGACCTCTGGCGGTCCGAGACCCACGGACGGCGGAAGCTCCATCCAGTGGCTTCCTCTGGCGCTTCGACACGCACCGCCGAGCCAGCGAAAAGGGGCGTGAGTCCGCTACACGATGCAGCGGACTCACGCCCCTCACAGCGGACTCACCGGAGCGCGCAGGGCGGCCGGCGAGCCGTGGTTTCCTGCGTCACTCGGTCGGGCGCAGCTTCAGCGAGACCGAGTTGATGCAGTACCGCTGGTCGGTCGGGGTGTCATACCCCTCGCCCTCGAAGACGTGCCCCAGATGCGAGTCGCAGCTGGCACAGCGGACCTCGACGCGCTCCATGCCCAGCGTCGAATCCCGGAGGTACCGGACGCGGCCCTCCGCGAGCGGGGCGAAGAAGGACGGCCACCCGCAATGGGAGTCGAACTTCTCCGAGCTGGTGAACAGCTCGGCGCCGCAGGCGCGGCAGCTGTACACGCCTTCCTGCTTCGTGTCCCAGTACTCGCCGGTGAAAGCCCGCTCCGTGCCGGCCTGGCGGAGCACCTGATACTCCTCGGGCGTCAGCTCCTGACGCCACTCCTGGTCACTCTTGACGACTTCTGCGCCGTTTCCCGGGCGGTCCATGATGTGCTCCTCACTCCGATGACTTGTTCGGCACAGGTGTTAACGCTCAGGAGTCCCCGATGAATCCCGAACCCGCGTAGAGATGCAGCACCGGCAGCCCGAGGGCGTGCTGGGCCTTGCTGGCCAGGTCGGCGTGGAAGGTGTCCAGCACCGCGTGAGGCGTGGTGAAGACGACCGCCTGGGTGGCGCCGGTCTCCTTGACCGCGTCCACGAGGGCCTGGACGGAGGATCCCTCGTCCACGACCGTTCCATCGATCTCCTGGAAGAGGCCGTCCAGAGCGGCCAGCGACTGCTCCAGGATCTGGGAGGCATCCAGCCGGGCCTCGGCGGCATCCGGCGTCTTGGCGCCCAGTTCGCGGAAGGCCTCGGCGAACTCGAGGAGGGAGAGGTGCTCGACGAAGTCCACCAGGAGGTGGCGCTGCGTGTCGGCCTGGACCAGGAGCTTCGCGGAGAACTCCCCGCCGTCCAGGAGTTCCTCCAGGCTCGTGCGGTCCGAGTCGTCCAGTGTGGTTTCCGTCAGGATGACGATTGGCTGAATCATGTGACAAGACTAGTCCGGTACAGGAGATTCCCGGCCACACCCAGCAGAATGGATGTCATGGAAGAACAGAGCAGCACGGGACGTGGCCATGGTTTCTTCAGGATCGCGGGGCTGGGCGTCGCATCGGCCCTGGCGGCGACGGCGTTGCTGGGGGCGGGCAGTTCCGCCCTGGCCGCCTACTTCGCCCGCCGCATCATCACTCCGGACAGGGTGAAGAGCCAGGGGGAGGAGCTACTCGCCATCGTGCAGGGGGACCGCGGCCCCGAGGCGATCTTCCGCGCCACGGCGGAGAACACCGTCGAGGGCGTCTACAGCTTCCATTTCGACGGCGAGGCCGGCCTGGCCAGGATCGGCCGCATCACGTCCTATTCGCCCCTGGAGGGCACGGTGCAGCGCGAGATCGAGGAGATCTACTCCAGCAGCCTGGACCGGGTGCGCTGGGGCCGCTGGGGCGGAGCGACGTACCCGGATCCCGGCGCCCTCGGATACGACTTCGACGAGGTCCTGCTCCAGGACGAGATCGGTGAGTTCCCCGCCTGGCAGGTCCCGGCGCCGGAGGACGGTCCCGGAGACGGACACCGTAAGCATGCGGCGCCCGGCGGGCAGAACGTCTGGGCGATCATGGTGCACGGCCGTGGCGCCACTCGGATGGAGGGGCTGCGTGCGCTGTCCGTGGCTCAGGAGCTCGGGCTGCCGAGCCTTCTCATCTCGTACCGCAATGACGGCGACGCCCCTCCCGCCGACGCCGGCCGGTACGGTCTGGGTTCCACCGAGTGGCGGGAGGTGGAGGCCGCGATCACCTATGCCCAGGAGCAGGGGGCCACGGACGTGGTCCTCTTCGGCTGGTCGATGGGAGGCGCCGTCTCCCTCCAGGCCGCGGACCAGGCTCGCAACCGGCATGCCATCCGGGCCCTGGTGCTGGACGCGCCGGTGATCGACTGGGTGGACGTGCTGGCTTTCCAGGCACGCCTCAACCGCATCCCCGCCGAGGTGGGGCGCTACGGGCAGTTCATGCTGTCCCATCCGCTGGGCCGTCGTCTGACGGGCCTGTCCGCACCGGTCGACCTGAAGTCCATGGACTGGGTGACACGGTCGATCGAGCTGCGCACTCCCACGCTCATCCTGCACAGCGTCGACGACGACTTCGTCCCCTACGGGCCGTCCGAGAAACTGGCTTCGAAGAACCCCGAGATGGTGACGTTCGTGCCGTTCGAGCGCGCCGGGCACACCCGGGAGTGGAACGTGGACCGGGAGCGCTGGGAATCCACGGTCCGGGAATGGCTCGGCGCTCAGCTGGAGGAGCGCAAGGGGCCGTCCGCCGCGGTCTGAGTCCGGGCCGGGAAGGCGCCGGCCGTCCGCTCAGGCGCGGATCGTGGCGCGCACGGCGCCGGTGAGGCGGGTCAGATCCTCCGGTGAGAGCTCGACGTCGAGGCCCCGCCGTCCGCCCGAGACCAGGATCGTGTCATGACCGAACGCCGAGTCGTCCAGGACGGTGGGTGACGGAGTGCGCTGCCCCAGGGGTGAGATCCCGCCCAGGACGTAGCCCGTGCGGCGCTGGGCCGCGGCCGGGTCGGCCATGGACGCCTTCTTCAGACCGAACGCCGCGGCGACGGCCTTGAGGTCGAGGGATCCGCTGACCGGCACGATGCCCACGGCCATGCCGTCCGCGAGCTGCACCATGAGGGTCTTGAACACCTGGTCAGGCGAGAAACCGAGGGCCTGCGCCGCTTCCAGCCCGAAGTTCGTGTTCCGGGGATCGTGCTCGTACGTGTGCAGCGTGAACGGGACCCCGGCCGCCTCGAGAGCGAGGGTGGCCGGGGTCCCGTTGCTGTGTTTCCTGCCGGCCATGCCGGATCAGGACGGCGCGACGGCGGTGGACTGCGCCGCGTACGCCGTCACCTTGCGCTTGATCCTTCCGAGCATGGCCGTCATGCCGCGCATCCTGAGCGGGGACACCGCGCGGGTCAGACCCAGGAGCTCCGGCATATCATCCGGAACCGCGAGGATCTCCGCCGCGCTGAGGCCGTTCAGACCCTCATGGAGCACCCCCGCGAAACCGCGCGTGGTGGGGGCCTCGGCCGGCGCCTGGAAGAAGAGCTGGATCCGGGCGTCCGCCCCGCGGCCCTCCGCCTCGATGGTGAGGAAGAGGGGCGACTGGCACTCGACCACCTGCTCGAGAAGCTCCGGGTGATCCTTCAGCCGGGCGGGAAGCTCCGGCAGGCCCCGGGAGAACTCCAGGAGCAACTCGAGGCGGTCCCGCTCCTCAAGAGCCTGGAACTCCTCGACGATCTCGGCCAGTGCCGAGGGAAGTGCTGGCGGAAGCTGGGCGGAGGGAAGCTGACTGCTCATGGGCATCAATCCTACGCCTGGCTCAGAAGCCGGCCGGAACCTCGCCGCGCTCGGAGCCCTTCACGATCGGGACACGCACGGCGTTGCCCCATTCGGTCCAGGAGCCGTCGTAGTTGCGGACGTTCTCGAAGCCCAGCAGGTACTTCAGGGCGAACCAGGTGTGGCTGGACCGCTCGCCGATGCGGCAGTAGGCGATGACCTCGTCACCCGCGGTGAGTCCGGCTTCGCCGCCGTAGATGGCATCCAGTTCCTCACGCGAACGGAAGCTACCGTCCTCCGCGGCCGCGCGGGCCCACGGAACGGAGGCCGCGGTGGGGATGTGGCCGCCACGGAGCGCGCCTTCCTCCGGGTAGGCCGGCATGTGGGTGCGGGCGCCGCTGTACTCCTCGGGGGAGCGGACATCGATGAGGGGCTTGCCGAGGTGGGCGAGCACGTCCTCCTTGAAGGCGCGGATGGGCTGGTCGTCGCGCTCGACGACGGGGTAGTCGCCGGCGGCGGGAGCGGGCACGTCGGTGACGAGTTCCCGGCCCTCGGCGATCCACTTGTCGCGGGCGCCGTCCAGGAGGCGGACGTCCTCGTGACCGAACAGGGTGAAGACCCAGAGGGCGTAGGCGGCCCACCAGTTCGACTTGTCGCCGTAGATGACGACGGTGGAGTCGCGGGAGATCCCCTTGGAGGCGGCGAGCTCGGCGAAGGCGGCGCCGTCCACGTAGTCGCGGGTCACTTCGTCATTGAGGTCCGTGTGCCAGTCGATCTTCACGGCGCCGGGGATGTGGCCGGTCTCGTACAGCAGGACGTCCTCGTCCGACTCGACCACCACGAGGCGGCCGTCCGCGACGGCGCCGGAGGCGATCTGCTCGGCGAGCCAGTCCGTGGACACCAGGCGTTCCGGGTGTGCGTAGCTGGCGAACTTGTCGTTCTCTTCAGGGGCGATGCTCATGGGTCAGCCTGGCTTTCTTCGGGGACGGGATCGGCTCGTGCCCCGGGGACGGGACTGTGCCGTTGAGTCAACCTTAACCACGCCGGCTCCCCAGGGAAGGTGAGAGTTCACATGGGGCAACACTGCGCCGTCGTCGATATTCCCGGGCTGTGGGAAGGCCCGCCCCCGTCCGGGGGCCAACGCCCGGTATCCTGGGCACTGCGGTTCAGTCGCCCGGGCTGCCGTGCCTTGGAGGAATGGAACCCTTGCAGATCGAACAGCTTTCCACCCGGACTCCCGCCGTCTCAGCCGATGAGATCCTGGCGGGGTTCGCTCCCACCTACCGTTTCGGGGAGGTGTCCTTCGACAGCTACCGTCCCGATCCTGCGCACCCGAGCCAGGCCGCCGCGGTGAAGGCCCTGCGGGAGTTCGCGGCCGGCGTGGGCACGTCCTCCTCGGGAGGGCTGTTCGGAAAGCTCTTCGGCAAGAAGAAGGACGCCGGCCGGGCCGGCATCTATCTCGACGGCGGATTCGGCGTGGGCAAGACCCACCTGCTCGCCTCGCTCTGGCACGCCGTCCCCGGGCCGAAGGCCTTCGGCACCTTCGTTGAGTACACCAATCTGGTGGGCGCGCTCTCCTTCCGGAAGACCGTGGAAGCGCTGAGCAGTTACAAACTCGTGTGCATCGATGAGTTCGAGCTGGACGATCCGGGCGACACCGTCCTGATGTCGCGCCTCATGCGCGAACTGGCCGACGCCGGCGTGAAGCTCGCGGCCACGTCCAACACCCTGCCGGGTTCGCTGGGGGAGGGGCGCTTCGCCGCCGTCGACTTCCAGCGCGAGATCCAGGTGCTGTCCGATCAGTTCGACGTGATCCGTGTGGACGGCGAGGACTTCCGCCACCGCGGTCTGCCGGCGGCGCCCCAGCCGGTGCGTGCCGATGAGCTGAACTCCCGCATGAAGGCCGAGTTCGAGGGCAAAACGGTGGCGGTGGACGACTTCCCGAGCCTCATCTCCCACTTGGCCGGCGTGCACCCGAGCCGTTACCGTGCTCTGCTCGACGGCGTGGAGGCCGTGGTCTGGAAGGGCGTCACCCCGGTGACGGAGCAGGCGGTCGCCCTGCGCTTCGTGGTGCTGGCGGACCGTCTCTACGACAAGGACGTGCCGATCCTCGCCAGTGGGGTCTCCTTCGACCAGCTCTTCACCCCGGAGATGATGGCCGGCGGATACCAGAAGAAGTACTTCCGAGCGGTGTCCCGTCTGACGGCCCTGGCGCGTGAGGCGCAGCAACACGAACCCGCGGTCTGACGGCGCCCGCGGCCGCCCGCCGTCGCCGTCGTCCGGAAGGCATCCTTAAATGCCAAAGCGCCGGTGCTGCCTCTCGGCAGTACCGGCGCCTCGCTTGACAAATGCTTTGGGCGCCTCAGGCTTCCGGCCTAGGCGTTGTCCTTGCCTTCGAGGTTGTCCACGAAGTTGGAAGCGCCATCCTGGACTGCGTCCACCTGGCCAGCGAACTTGCCACCGGTTTTCTCATCGATAAAGTCGCCGACCTTCTCGATGCCATCCTTGATGGCCTGCTCGTTGCCCTGGACCAGATCCTGGGCCTTGCCCTTCAGATCGTCAAAGACAGACACAGGCACCTCCTTTCCGTTGGCGGGGCCAGACGCCCCGTTCGATCAACGAGCATAGTGGAAAGAGGGGAAAAGAAAAAGACCACCCGAAGGTGGTCTTTCAGATCTCCATCCTGACCGGGAAGGGCCCAAAGGAGAGATGGAGCGGACGACGAGATTCGAACTCGCGACATCCACCTTGGCAAGGTGGTGCTCTACCAGCTGAGCTACGTCCGCGTGGAACACTTGCGTGTCCGTGGGCGATACTGGGATCGAACCAGTGACCTCTTCCGTGTCAGGGAAGCGCGCTACCGCTGCGCCAATCGCCCGGGTACCGGGTTGCAGTCTGTATGACCACACTGCGAGCGGACGACGAGATTCGAACTCGCGACATCCACCTTGGCAAGGTGGTGCTCTACCAGCTGAGCTACGTCCGCGTGGAACACTTGCGTGTCCGTGGGCGATACTGGGATCGAACCAGTGACCTCTTCCGTGTCAGGGAAGCGCGCTACCGCTGCGCCAATCGCCCCTAGCTTTCCACCGAAGTGGAACCAGGGTTTTCACCGAGGTGGGTACGGGATTCGAACCCGTGTATACGGCTTTGCAGGCCGCTGCCTCGCCTCTCGGCCAACCCACCGTGCAGAAGATTTCTCTTCAGACAGTGTCCTGCGAGCGGACGACGAGATTCGAACTCGCGACATCCACCTTGGCAAGGTGGTGCTCTACCAGCTGAGCTACGTCCGCAGAAGGATTTCCCACCCCGTCCCGCTATGGGCTGGGGCCGCTTTCCAACGAAGAAAAACTCTACAGGCCAGAGGGCTGTTTGTTCAAATCCCGCGGCCTTCCGCGCGTCGTGAGGCTCAATTGGCGTTCCGCTCGATGATGGTCTAGAGTTTCTAAGCGTTGCAGAACGCAAGGGCGATTGGCGCAGTGGTAGCGCGCTTCGTTCACACCGAAGAGGTCACTGGTTCGAACCCAGTATCGCCCACCCTTGCACCCCCGGTTGACCAGCGGAAACGCTGGATCGGCCGGGGGTTTTCGCGTCCCCGGGCTCTGAGCCGCCGACGCCGGGGGCGACGCGGAGGGCAGGAAACGATGTCGGCGCGTTATGGGAAAGTGAAGACATGACCGCACCAATGCTTGCCCGGGCCACCGGCACGGGCCGTATGTACGCGCGCAGCACGCGCGAAGAGCCCGTCGTCCCGTCGATCACCACGGTGATCGCGCAGCAGCCCCACGGTCTGGACGGCTGGTTCGGATACATGGGGGCGAACGCCCTGGCCCAGGACGTCACCCTGCAGTCCGCACTCAACAGCCCGGCGAAGCTCCGCCAGGCGGTGCAGCGCGCTGCCAATGCGGCCGCTCTGTACCGCGACGCCGCCGCGGAGCGTGGTGACCGCGTCCATCAGTACTGTGAGCAAGTGGCGCTGCGTCATCTGGACCGTGAGCACGACGTCGACGGCGCGCGGGACCTGCTCGCCCAGCACGGTGAGCAGGCGTTCGCCGACCGCTTCGATGAATGGTGGAAGGCGTACGACGTGCGCCCGATCGCCCCCGAGATCACGGTCTGGAACCACGAGGTCGGCTATGCGGGCACGCTCGACCTGGTGGCCGAGATCAATGGACGCACCTGCCTGATCGACTACAAGACCAAGGGCACCACCCGGGACGGCCAGGTCAAGGCGCTGGATGACAAGGTGGTCATGCAGCTCGTCGCCGGCATGAAGGCGGAGGAGAGCCTGGTGGATCCCGAGCTGGGGGAGTGGGAGGCCTGGCAGCACGGCGCCGGTCCACTGCTCATCGCGGTGGCGGTCGGAGAGACCGAAGTGCGGCCGCAGCGGGCCAATCCCGAGGTCCTCAAGCATCACTGGTGGAAGTTCTGCGCCTTGAAGAGGGTGTGGCAGCTCAATCAGGACCTGCTCCAGGAGCGGTCCGCGCTCCTACCCCTGTCCCCTCCGCGGGCCTGAACGGCGTCCCGCCAGCGGCACACCGGCGTTCCTCCGGCCCTCAGAGCCGGTCCGTAGAATGGACACGGCGGCGCGCGGCGCCGCAATGATCCGTCAGCACCTTATACAGGAGGTCCACTCCATGGCCGTTCTCGGCATCAGGACTCTCGGCGACCCGGTCCTCAGGACCCGGGCCGAGGAAGTCACCGACATCTCACCGGCCGTCCATCAGCTGGTGGACGACATGCTGGAGACCATGGAGGACGTGCACGGCGCGGGCCTCGCCGCGCCCCAGGTGGGCGTGGGCCAGCGCATCTTCACCTTCAACATCGACGGGGTGAAGGGGCATGTCATCAATCCCGTCCTCGTCAACAGCGAGGATCATCAGCCGGACGAACGCGAAGGGTGCCTCTCGGTGCCCGGCATCTCCGCCCCGGTCCGCCGGTTCCGGCAGACCACGGTCCGCGGGATCGACCGGGACGGAAATCCGGTGGAGCTGACGGCCGAGGGCATGCTCGCCCGGTGCTTCCAGCACGAGACGGACCACTTGGACGGCATCCTGTTCATCGATCGGCTGTCGGGTGAGGAACGGCGTCGAGCCCTCAAGACCCTCCGGAGCGGCGAGTACTCCGCGGCCGAGCGGGCGACGGTGGATCAGCGCGCCGGTTCCGTGGCCTCCGCCTTCAGCAAGGCGCCGGCGTCGTCGGCGAAGGGCCGCGGCTCCTTCGGGCAGGCGCTGTGAAGGTCCTGTTCGCCGGAACACCGGCGGTGGCCGTCCCGTCCCTCGACCGGCTGCTCGAGGCCGGCTTCGAGGTGGTCGGTGTCCTGACCCGTCCCGATGCCCCGCTCGGCCGGAAGCGCGTCCTGACCCCTTCGCCCGTGGCGCAGCGTGCCGAAGAGCTCGGGCTCGAGGTCATCAAAGCCTCCCGCATCACCCCGGAGGTGACGGAGCGGATCGTGGCGACCGGCGCGGAGGTGGGTGCGATCGTGGCTTTCGGCGGTCTGGTGCCGCAGTCCGCGCTCGACGCCCTGGAGCACGGCTGGATCAACCTCCACTTCTCCCTGCTGCCCGCCTGGCGCGGAGCGGCCCCCGTTCAGCACGCCCTCATCAACGGCGACGACGTCCTGGGCGCCTCGACCTTCCAGCTGGAGGCGGGCCTGGACACCGGTCCGGTATTCGGCACGATGACCGAGACGGCCCGGCCCGATGACACGAGCGGCGTGGTCCTCGAGCGTCTGGCGGTGAGCGGCGCGGTCCTGCTCGCCCAGACGCTGTCGGCGATCGCCGCGGGCCGCGCGGAGGCCCGGCCCCAGGAGGGCATTCCGACGCTCGCCCCCAAACTCACGCTGGAGGACGGTCGTCTCGACTGGTCCCAGCCGGCTCTGTCCTTGCACCGCCGCGCCCGGGGCGTCACCCCGGAACCGGGCGCATGGACCGAACTCGATGGCCAGCGCTTCAAGATCGGGGCCCTCGCGCTCCGGCCGGACGTCCGGGATCTGGCGCCGGGCAGCCTGCGGCTCGTGGGGAAGTCCGTGGTGGTCGGCACCGGCAGTCACGGCCTGGAGCTGCTTGAGGTGCAGCCCAGCGGCAAACGCATGATGTCAGCACGCGACTGGGCCCGTGGCCTGGCCGCCCTGGAGAAAGTGACCTTCGCATGAGTCAGCATCGGGGCACGCCCCAGCCCAGAGGCGGTTCAGGCTCGGGCGGTTCAGGTTCGGGCCGCTCCGGCGGCGGCCGGGACGGAGGCCGCAGGAACGCGCAGGGCCGCGAACGGCATCGCGGCAACAGCGGAGGGAGCCGGCAGTTCAGCTCGGCCGCGCCCTCGCAGCGTTCCCGCCGCGCCGACCCGGCCCGTCTGGTCGCTTTCGAGGTGCTCCGTGCGGTCTCCGGCGCGGACGCCTACGCCAACCTGGTGCTGCCCGGTCTCATCCGCGAGCACCGGCTGGAACGCCGGGACGCCGCCTTCGCCACGGAGCTCGCCTACGGGACCCTCCGCGGCCAGGGCAGCTACGACGCCATCCTGTCCGAATCGGTGGACCGGCCCTTGAAAGACCTCGACCCGGCCGTGCTCGACGTTCTCAGGCTCGGTGCGCACCAGCTCCTCGGCATGCGGGTCCCTGCGCACGCGGCCCTCGACGAGAGCGTCGGTCTGACGCGTGCGGTGATCGGCGCCGGCCCGTCCGGCCTGGTCAATGCGGTGCTCCGGAAGGTCAGCGCCCACACGCTGGAGGAGTGGCTGGACGAGATCTCGTCCCGGACGCCCGATGCCATCGAGCAGCTCGCCCTCCGTCAGGCCCACCCGGCGTGGATCGTGCGGGCACTGCGACAGGCGCTGGTGGGTCACGGTCACGATGTCGCCGAGATCGAGGACCTCCTGGCCGCCGACAATGAGGCCCCGGTGGTGAACCTCGTCGCCCTCCCATCGCTGGCGTCCGCACACGATCTCGATGACAGCGGCGCCGAACCCGGCCCGCTCCTGGAGGGGTCCTGGCTGTCGGCAGGCGGTGATCTGGGGCGGATCCCGGCGGTGCGGGACGGCGTCGTGCGCGTGCAGGACGTCGGCTCTCAGCTGGTGGCCCGCGCCCTGGTGGCCGCGCCGCTCGAGGGCGGCGACGGCGGCCCCGAGCGCTGGCTCGACCTGTGCGCCGGCCCGGGTGGCAAGGCCGCCCTGCTCGCCGCCCTGGCGATCGATGCGGATGCGTCGCTGCTGGCCAACGAGGCGCAGCAGCACCGGGCCGACCTCGTCCGGCGCGCTCTTCAGCCGGTCCCCGAGGAACGCTGGGAGGTCCGCACCGGAGACGGCCGTGATGTCGGGGAGAAGCTCCCGGGGCGGTTCGACCGCGTCCTCGTGGACGTTCCCTGCACCGGCCTCGGCGCTCTGCGGCGCCGGCCGGAGTCCCGGTGGCGCCGCACCCCGAAGGACCTGACCGAACTCGGCCCCCTGCAGCGCCAGCTGCTGGACTCCGCGATCCAGGCCACCCGGCCGGGCGGCGTGATCGCCTATGTGACGTGTTCCCCGCACCTCGCGGAGACGCGCATGGTGGTGGATGACGTGCTCAAGCGCCGCGACGATCTGGAACTCATCGACGCGGGCCCCGTGATCGACGGGGTGGCCCGGGGAGAAACGCTGTCCGCCGACCACGGAGGATACGTCCAGCTCTGGCCCCATCAGCACGGGACGGACGCCATGTTCCTGGCGCTGCTCCGTAAGAAGACCCCCGCCGCGGCCCAGGCCTGAGCGGTCCAGCCCCTCCGAAGGAGAACGCATGCGCTGTTGCATCAATCCGAGCATCCTGTCCGCCGACTTCGTCAATCTTCAGGCGGAGCTGGACAGGATCGCCGCGGCCGACGCCGTCCACGTGGACGTCATGGACAACCACTTCGTGCCGAATCTGACCCTGGGGCTGCCGGTGGCGTCCCGGATCCAGGCGGTGAGCCCCATCCCACTGGACGCCCACTTGATGATCGAGGACCCTGACCGCTGGGCACCCGGCTTCGCGGACGCCGGCCTGGCCTCCGTCACGTTCCACGCCGAGGCGGCGACCGCTCCCATCAAACTGGCCCGTGAGCTGCGGGCCCGTGGCGCCAAGGCCGGCCTGGCACTCCGCCCGGCCACGCCGGTGGAGCCGTACCTGGACCTGCTCCATGAGTTCGACATGATCCTGGTGATGACCGTGGAGCCGGGCTTCGGCGGTCAGAGCTTCCTGGATGTCACGCTGCCCAAGATCCGCCGCGCCCGTGCGGCGATCGACGGCAGTGGCGCGGCCGTGCAGCTGCAGGTCGACGGCGGCGTCACCGAGGAGACGATCGTGCGGGCCGCCGAGGCCGGGGCGAACGTCTTCGTGGCGGGCAGCTCGGTCTACGGGGCGGAGGATCCGGAACGGGCGATCACGCGGCTGCGCGAGATCGCGGAGAGTGTCTGGGCCGGCGCGCGTTCCTGACGAAATGTTTCCGGTGGCCGTCGGGAATGAACCGGCGGCCTCCGGACTTATGACACTATGTAATCCTGCTCCCAGCACCATCCGGTGAGGGGAACAGCCACAATTTGATCAATCGTGCTCCGGGGTCGGTGAAAGTCCGAACCGGCGGTTATAGTCCGCGACCCGTCAGACCTTCATCGGTCTGCCGGTTGAGCCGGTGAAATTCCGGCACCGACAGTTAAAGTCTGGATGGGAGAAGCACGAACACAAGCCACGGGTCTGTCCCGTGCGTCCTTGTTGTCGCCCCCGGAGCCGCCGCGGTTCTCTGGAAAGGGTGAGACATGGACCTCTTGCGGTGGCTCTTCGAAGCGCAGATCCCAGTCGGTGGGACGGCGCTTCTGCTACGTGAAGTTCTCGGTAATGTTTTCGGTCTGGCGAGTGCCCTCGGTGGCATGCGCCGCCGCGTCTGGGCCTGGCCCGTGGGCATCGTGGGCAATCTGCTCCTGCTCACGGTCTTCCTGGGCAATGTCTTCGGCGCCGCCGCCCCCGCCACGCTGTGGGGACAGGCCGGCCGCCAGATCATGTTCATCGCGGTGGCGGTCTTCGGCTGGATCCGCTGGCGTCAGGGCAAGCGCGACGCCGACAGCCACGGCGTGGCCCTCGTGCCCCGCTGGGCCGGTGGCCGGGCCCGCGTCGGGCTCATCGCGGCGCTCCTGCTCGGCACGGGGCTTCTGACCCCGCTCTTCTCGCTTCTCGGCTCCTACCCTCCGGTGTGGGCGGACGCCTGGACCTTCGTGGGTTCGCTGCTGGCCACCTTCGGCATGGCCAAGGGCTGGACCGAGTTCTGGCTCATCTGGGTGGCCGTGGATGTCGTCGGCGTGCCGCTGCTGTTCAGCGCCGGGTATTACGCGAGTGGTTTCATGTACCTCTTCTACGGCGTCTTCACGCTGGTCGGCTTCTTCGTCTGGATGCGCGCTCAGAAGCGCGAGGCGCAGGCACCCCCGGGATACACCCACGACGACGGCGCACCCGTCACGGCGGAGGTGCGCTGAGTGGGCGGGCATGATGTGAGCGGCGCCTCCTTCACGGACATCGAACGGGCCGCGATGGCCCAGGCCCTGGACGCCGCGCTCGGCGGACCCCGGGGCGCGAACCCGCTCGTGGGGGCCGTGATCCTCGACCCCGAAGGCAGGGTCCTCAGCGTCGGGCACCACCGAGGAGCCGGCACCGCACATGCCGAGGCCGACGCGCTGGCCACGGCCCGTGAGTACGGCATCGACGTCACGGGCGGGACCATCCTCGTGACCCTGGAGCCCTGCAATCACCAGGGCCGCACCGGACCCTGCGCCCAGGCGATCATCGCCGCCGGACTGGCCCGGGTCATCTACGCGATCGACGATCCCCACGATCCCGCCGCAGGAGGCGCGGCGACACTGCGCGCCGCGGGAATCCAGGTGGAGAGCGGACTGGAGGCCGAGCAGGCCCGAGCGCTGAACGCGCGATGGCTCGCCGCCGTCGACGGTCGCAGGCCGTTCGTGACCCTGCACATCGCTCAGACCCTGGACGCCCGCATCGCGGCGGAGGACGGGACCAGCCAGTGGATCTCCGGTCCGGAGTCGCTGCGGGACAACCACGCGATCCGGCAGCGGATCGACGCGATCCTGGTCGGGACCGGGACCGTGGAGATCGACGATCCCCGCCTCACCGCGCGCACCCCGGACGGTGAGCTCGCCGAGCATCAGCCCCTCCGCGCGGTGATGGGACTGCGCCCGATCCCGGAGGGCGCCGCGATCCTCGGCGAGGACGGCCGCGCCATCCATCTCGCCACACGCGAGCCGGCCGAGGCCCTCGCGGAGCTCTTCGACCGCGGTGTCCGCCACGTCATGGTCGAGGGCGGCAGCCGGATCATCGGGGCCTTCCTCAGCGCCGGCCTGGTCGACGAACTCGTGATCTACCAAGCCCCCACCCTCCTCGGCTCCGGGAAGAACTCCGTGGCCGGGCTGGGCATCCACACCCTCGCCGAAGCCCAGTCCTGGGACTGGGATCACTCGGACGGCGGCTCCGTGCGGCACCTGGGCCGCGATCTCCGCCTTCATCTTCAGCCGGCCACGCCGCAGTCTTAAGGAATAGTCATGTTCACCGGAATCATCGCCGAACGCGGCACCGTCGCCGCGTTCCAGCAGCAGGACGGCAGCGCCGTCCTGACCCTCGACGTCCCCACGCTCGCCGCGGACCTCGACCTGGGCGGCTCCATCGCGGTCAACGGCGTGTGCCTGACCGCCACGTCCCGCGACGGCGGCCGCATCGACGTCGACGTCATGGGGGAGACTCTCGTCCGGACCACGATCGGCTCACTCGAGCCGGGGGACCGGGTCAATCTCGAACGCTGCGTTCCCGCCGGCGGGCGCCTGGACGGGCACGTCGTGCAGGGCCATGTCGATGGCGTGGGCGCCCTCCTGGAACGCGAGAACCAGGGGAACTGGGACCGCCTGCGCTTCAGCATCCCGACGCCGCTGGCCCGTTATGTGGCCGAGAAGGGCTCGATCGCGATCGATGGCGTGTCCCTCACCGTCACCGCCGTCAGTCCCGCCACCGAGCCGGAGCAGTGGTTCGAAGTGGGTCTGATCCCGATCACGCTCGCCGAGACCGGGCTGGGCGACAAGAAGCCGGGGGAGGGCGTCAACCTGGAGGTCGACGTGCTCGCGAAGTACGCAGAGCGCCTGCTCTCCTTCCTGGACGGAGAGCGCCGGTGAGCGGGCAGCTCAGCGGTCCGCACGGCCTGGACCCCATCGAGGACGCCATCGCAGCGATCGCCGCGGGACGCGCCGTCGTCGTGGTGGATGACGAGGACCGTGAGAACGAAGGCGACATCATTTTCGCCGCCCAGCACTCGACGCCGCAGCTCATGGGCTGGACCATCCGGCACAGCTCCGGCGTGATCTGCGTGCCGCTGACGGGGGAGCAGGCGGATCGTCTCGAGCTGCCGCCCATGGTCGAGGTCAACCAGGACGCCAAAGGCACCGCGTACACCGTCAGCTGCGACGCGGCGGTCGGCGTGAGCACCGGCATCTCGGCGACGGACCGGTCGCTGACGGTGAATCTCCTGGCCAGCGCCCAGACCCGGCCGGAGGAACTCACCCGTCCCGGGCATATTTTCCCGTTGCGCGCCGTTAAGGGTGGAGTGCTCGAACGCCCTGGACACACCGAGGCGGCCGTGGACCTCTGCCGTCTGGCCGGAGTCCAGGAGGCCGGCGTGATCGCCGAAATCGTCCATGACGACGGCGAGATGATGCGCCTGGATGCGCTGCGTGACTTTGCAGCCGCTCACGGGTGTCCGCTGGTGTCCATCGCCGATCTTGCGGCGTATCTCCGGTCCGGAGGCGAGCAGGCAGGACAGGCAGGATGACAGAGCGCAGCATGGTGCAATCAGAGGAGGAACTATGAGTCCGGAACAGCACAGTGGGAAGCACCCCGTCAGCTCGGGGCCCATCGTGAAACTGCCCACGGCTTTCGGGGAGTTCGTGGCCCAGGCCTGGACCGATGAGGCGACCGGCGTGGAACATCTGGCCGTCAGTTCCCCCAACCCGCCCAGTGACGGGCAGGCGCCGCTCGTGCGGCTGCATTCCGAATGCCTCACGGGCGACGTGTTCGGCTCCTACCGCTGCGATTGCGGCGAGCAGCTCGCGCTGGCGCTCAACCTGATCCGCGAACAGGGCGGCACGCTGCTGTACCTGCGCGGGCAGGAAGGCCGCGGGATCGGGCTGGCCAACAAGATCAAGGCCTACGCCCTGCAGGAGGCCGGCTTCGACACGGTGGAGGCCAACGAGCAGCTCGGCCTGCCTGTGGATGCCCGCTGCTACAACGCGGCGGCTCAGATCCTCGCGGAGATGGGTCTGACGGAGATCCGTCTCCTCAGCAACAATCCGGACAAGGAGCAGCGTCTCGCGGCAGCCGGTGTCCGGGTGGTGGAGATGGTCCCCACCGAGGTCCCGAGCCGTGAGGAGAACCTCCGGTACCTCCGGACCAAGAAGGACCGCATGGACCACCGGCTCAGCCTGGAGGTCCCGGACGTGGAGATCCCCGGAGCGAACTCCTGATGACCACCCAGCCCGAACAGAAAGCGAGCACCGCATGAGCGGCCACGGAGCACCCACCATCACCCTCGACGCCGGCGCGGAGCAGCAGCCGCTGCGTGTGGCCGTCATCGCCGCGAGCTGGCACCGGGAGGTGATGGACGGTCTGCTGGCCGGCGCCCAGGCGGCGGCCGCCGACGCCGGACTCACCGACGTCACGGTGGTCACCGTTCCCGGCACGTTCGAACTCAGTGTCGCCGCGGCGCGTCTGGCGCCGCACTACGACGCCCTGGTCGCGCTCGGCGTCGTGATCCGTGGCGGCACGCCGCACTTCGACTACGTCTGCCAGTCCGCGACGCTCGGCCTGACTCAGGTGTCGGTCAACACCGGGGTGCCGGTCGGCTTCGGCGTCCTCACCTGTGACAACGAGCAGCAGGCACTGGACCGGGCGGGCCTGCCGGGGTCCTCCGAGGACAAGGGCCGTGAGGCGCTCGAGGCCGCCGTGGCCACCGCGCTGACGCTGCGGTCCGCGCTCGCCCAGCAGGACTGATCCGTCTGCGGGGTGGGGAAGATCACCCCAGTCGGCTCTGTAACGCCCCCGGCCCGTTTCGGGCCGGGGGCCCGGTTCACAGTAGGGTATGACACGTGAAGAATTTCGAGGCGCTCTTCGCTGAATTGAGCGAAAAAGCCGAAACCCGGCCCGAAGGTTCGCGCACTGTCGCTGAACTGGATTCGGGCGTGCACGGGATCGGCAAGAAGGTTGTGGAAGAGGCCGCCGAAGTCTGGATGGCGGCGGAATACGAATCCGACGAGGCGGCTGCGGAGGAGATCTCCCAGCTCCTGTACCACCTTCAGGTCCTGATGCTTGCCAAAGGCCTGACCCTCGAAGACGTCTACAAGCATCTCTAGCCGCTCGGCGCGGCAAGCGCCCGGCGGCTGGCGTCGTTCCCGGCCCTGCCTTCCTGCGGGACGGGACGGCTCACGTCTCTCCAGTTCACAGACCACTGCGGGCCGAGGGCCCGGACACGAAAGATGCTTGAAGACATATGTTGCGCGTAGCAGTTCCCAATAAAGGTTCCCTTTCCGAAGCCGCCGCGGCGATTCTGGCCGAAGCCGGCTACCGCCAGCGCCGGGACAACCGTGAGCTCGTCATGGTGGACCCCGACAATGATGTGGAGTTCTTCTTCCTCCGTCCCCGTGACATCGCGGTGTACGTGGGGCAGGGCACGCTGGACGTCGGCATCACCGGGCGCGACCTCCTCCTGGACGCCCAGGTGGACGCGGTCGAGATGCTCGAACTCGGTTTCGCCGCGTCGACCTTCCGGTTCGCCGGGCCCGTCGGCGACTTCCAGAGCGTCGAGCAGCTGGCCGGCAAGCGCCTGGCCACCAGCTACGACGGCCTGCTCCGCGATTACCTCGCGAACCTCGGCATCGACGCCAAGGTCGTCCGCCTCGACGGCGCGGTCGAGTCCTCGGTGCGCCTCGGCGTCGCCGACGCGATCGCCGACGTCGTCGAGACCGGGAACACCCTGAAGGCCGCCGGCATGGAGATCTTCGGCGAGCCGATCCTCAAGTCCCAGGCCGTGCTGATCGGCCGGCCGGGGGAGAACAACCCCGCCGCCGAGGTGCTGATCCGGCGTCTGCAGGGCGTGCTCGTGGCGCGCCAGTACGTCCTGGTGGACTACGACATCCGCAAGGACCTGGTGGAGGAGGCCGCGGCACTGACGCCGGGTCTGGAATCTCCCACGGTGTCCCCGCTGCGTGACTCCGACTGGGTCGCCGTGCGGTCGATGGTGCTCAAGAAGTCCACCAATCAGGTCATGGACGAGCTCTACGACCTGGGCGCCCGCGCCATCCTGGTGAGCAGCATCCACGCTTGCCGCATCTGAGCCACCGGACGAGAACCCAGGAGGAACCATGGCAGTCGCCATCCGCGTGATCCCCTGCCTTGACGTCGACGCCGGCCGCGTGGTCAAGGGAGTCAACTTCAAAGGCCTTCGCGACGCCGGAGACCCGGTCGAGCTGGCTCACCGTTACGACCGCGCCGGTGCGGACGAGCTGACGTTCCTGGACGTCACCGCGAGCTCCGGCAACCGCGAGACCACGTTCGACGTGGTCCGCCGCACCGCCGAGGAGATCTTCATCCCGCTCACGGTCGGCGGTGGTGTGCGCGGCGTGGCCGAGGTGGACAAGCTGCTGCGCTACGGTGCGGACAAGGCGTCCATCAACACGGCCGCCGTCGCGCGCCCCGAGGTGATCGATGAGATCACCCGGCACTTCGGCTCCCAGGTCCTGGTGCTCTCGGTGGACGCGCGCCGTGTCCCGGAGGGCGCGGACAGCACGACCCCGTCGGGCTTCGAAGTGACGACCCACGGCGGACGCCAGGGGACCGGCATCGACGCCATCGCCTGGGCGCGGGAAGCCGCCGACCGGGGTGTGGGGGAGATCCTGCTGAACTCGATCGATGCCGACGGCACCAAGGACGGCTTCGATCTCGAGATGATCCGCGCCGTGCGGGCCGCCGTGAACATCCCGCTGATCGCCTCGGGCGGGGCCGGGATTCCGGAGCACTTCCCGCCGGCCATCGAAGCGGGTGCGGACGCCGTCCTCGCCGCGTCGATGTTCCACTTCGGCCCTGACGACATGATCGCCCAGGTCAAGACCGCCATCCGCGACGCCGGGTACGAGGTCCGCTGACCTCGGGGACTGAGCGCCCCACTGGAATAGAGGAGGGACCCTGCCGTCTGGCAGGGTCCCTCGTCCATTCGTGAGTCGTGTCAGGTCATGAATCGCGCCAGGTCATGAGCGCCGCGCGGGCTCGCCTCAGACCGGGCCGGCCTCAGGCGCCGAGCGTCGCCGAACGGAGCAGAGCGACGGCGTCGGGCTGGCCCTCGAAGGACACGAGCGCATGCGAGGCGCGGCCGTAGGCGTGCATCATGAGCTCGGCCGGATCGCCCAGGATGGCGACCGAGTCCGGAGCCCGGCGGGCGACGTGGCGTGGCCCGTTCGGGCGCACGAGCACGATGCCCAGGTCGACGCCGCGGTACAGCAGGGCGGCGCGCTTCACCAGATCCGCCCAGAGTGCCTCGGCGTAGGTGTCATCGAGGGCCCGGGGCGCCCAACGGTCCCCGGCGCGGCGGACGTCCTCGGCATGCACGAAGAATTCCGCGAGATTGGCCAGTTCGGCGAAGGCGGGGATGCCCCACGGTGACAAACGGGAGGGGCCGGCGCGGAACTTCTCCACGAGCTTGACGTACGCGTCGTCATCCAGGGTCGACGCGAGCTCCTCGATCGCCTGATCCGTGGCGGGCGCCAGAGCCTTGACCGCGAGGCCCAGGGCGAGACGGGGGCTGGTCTCCCGGAGATGCAGGTGCGCCAGCAGGTGCCGCGTCTTCCACCCCTCACAGAGGGTGGGCGCGTCGGGACCGGCCGCGAGCAAGGTCTCGGCCAGGAATTCTCGGGAGGGGGCCACAAAACGCATCACTGTGAACGTAACACGAGAGCGGGCTCCCGGCGGCGCATGACGCACTGCGAGACGGGGCGTTGCGCGCCGTCGGACGGCCGGCGCCGGGTGACGTCACCGAGCCGGACGGAGGCGGGGCGGCACGGCTCGCCGTACTAGACTGGATCGCGATGTCTGAACAGCCCATTCCCCCTCTTCCCGGCGCTTCCCCAGCCTCTGAGCCGGCCGCCGAGCTCGGCCCTGACGTGGCATCGCGCCTCAAGCGCGACGACCACGGCCTGGTGGCGGCCATCATCCAGCAGCATGACAGCGGAGAAGTCCTCATGCTCGGCTGGATGGACGACGAAGCGCTCCGCCGCACGCTCACCACGGGTCGGGTCACCTTCTGGTCCCGCTCGCGGCAGGAGTACTGGCGCAAGGGGGACACCTCGGGCCATGTGCAGTGGGTCAAGTCCGTCGCCCTCGACTGCGACGGCGACGCCCTGCTGGTGCGCGTCGACCAGGTGGGCGCCGCCTGCCACACGGGTACGCGGACCTGCTTCGACGGCCGGGAGCTGCCCGCCGTCGTCGGGTCCCGGGAGGACGAACAGCAGACAGAGGATCCGGCCGCAGACGCCGCGACGACGGAAGGTGCACGCTAGTGCTGGAGACCACCGCCCTGAACCCCAGCCTGAATGAGTTCCGGACCCTGGCGCGCGAGCACCGGGTGATCTCGGTGACGCTGAAGGTCCTGGCCGACGCGGAGACGCCGATCAGCCTCTACCGCAAGCTCGCCCTCGGGGCCGACGGCGCCGCGAAGCCGGGCACGTTCCTCTTCGAATCCGCCGCGGTCGGCGGGTCCTGGAGCCGCTACTCGTTCATCGGTGCGCACAGCCGGGCCACGCTGACGACGCGGGACGGCGAGGCGTTCTGGCAGGGTCAGCCTCCCCAGGGCGTGCCCACCTCCGGGAACCCGGCCGAGGCCCTGCGCCTCACGCTCGAAGCGCTGCGCACCGAGCGCCACGCGGATCTGCCGCCGCTGACCTCGGGCCTGGTGGGTTTCGTGGGCTGGGAGACCGTCCGCCACTGGGAACGCCTGGTGCACCCGCCGCAGGACGACCTGAACCTGCCGGAGCTCGCCCTCAACCTCGTGAGCGACATCGCTGTCCACGACAACGTGGACGGTTCTGTGCTGCTCGTGGCGAACGCCATCAACATGGACGACAGCCCGGAACGGGTGGACGAGGCTTATCAGGACGCGGTCACGCGCCTCGACGCCATGCTCGAGCGCCTGCAGCGTCCGGCAGCACCGGCCATCGCCGCCCTGGCTCCGAGCCGCGACTACCAGGAATCGGTGCAGCACCGCTGGCCCGAAGCCCAGTACCTCGAAGCCATCGACCGCGGCAAGGAGGCCATCCGTGACGGCGAGGTCTTCCAGGTGGTCATCTCGCGGCGCTTCGAGCTGGACTGCGCGTCGAGTGCGCTGGACGTCTATCGGATGCTGCGCAACAGCAACCCGAGCCCCTACATGTACCTCTGCAACTTCGAGGATCCCCAGGGCCGTGAGTACGCGATCGTCGGCTCCAGTCCCGAGGCGCTCGTGACGGTCACGGACCGCGAGGTGATCACGCACCCGATCGCCGGATCCCGTCCGCGCGGCAAGACCCATGACGCCGACGTCGCGCTGGCCGAGGAACTGCTCGCGGACACGAAGGAACGCGCCGAGCACCTCATGCTCGTGGACCTGTCCCGCAACGACCTCTCGAGGGTCTGCACCGCGGGCACCGTGGACGTCACGCAATTCATGGAAGTGGAGCGTTTCAGCCACATCATGCACCTGGTCTCCACCGTGGTGGGACAGCTCGCCCCGGGCTCCACGGCCTACGACGTGCTCGCCTCCACCTTCCCGGCAGGCACCCTCTCCGGCGCTCCGAAGCCGCGTGCGCTGAGCCTGCTGGACGAGCTGGAGCCGCACCGGCGCAGCGTCTACGGGGGAGTGGTCGGGTATCTCGACTTCGCCGGGGACATGGACATGGCCATCGCCATCCGCACGGCGCTCCTGCTGGACGGCAAGGCGTACGTCCAGGCCGGCGGTGGCATCGTCGCCGATTCGCACAAGCCGGACGAAGCGCTGGAGACGGTGAACAAGGCGGCCGCGCCGCTGCGTGCCGCGCACCTCGCCTCCGCCCTGCGGGACGCGGAGCCCGGCCTCGCGGCGTCGCTCACGGAAGGTCAGTGATGAGCCGCACCGCAGCTCCCCGCTGGTCTCGTAAGGGCACCGTCGTGCTGGTGACGGTGCTGTGCGCCGTCGCCGTCTTCGGCACCACGACTCAGAGCTGGGTGAATGTCGTCCTGGCGCAGAGCGGTGTCAGGATGCCGGATCTCCACGTCGCCGGCAGCAAGGCCGCGACCGCGGTCACGGCCCTCGCGGTGGTGGCGGTCGCCGGCGCCATCGCCAGCAGCATCGCGGGCCGTATCGCCCGGTGGCTGGTCGCCGTGGCGATCGCCCTGTCCGGGATCGGGATCGTCTCGGCCGGCCTGACCGTGCTGAACGACCCCCGCGCCGCGGCGCAGGGCGAGATCAGCCGCCAGACCGGCGTCGCGAACGGACCGGCAGAGGTCAGCCTGACGTCCTTCCCCCTGATCGCGGTGGTCTGCGGCGCTCTGCTCATCCTCTGCGCGGTGTGGCTGGTTCTCGCCTCACGCCATTGGACGGGCAGCTCGAAATACGACGGCGCCGCGGGCCGGTCCCGTGCGGCCGCGAAGGGCTCCGCGAGCCCCTCCACCGGAGCCGACGAGGCCGCCGACGACGAGCCGCTGGACGCGATCGACAGCTGGGATCAGCTCAGCAAGGGGCACGACCCCAGCTAGGCCTGTCCGGCAGGTGGGCACAGCGGCTCCGCTGCGCCTGGACCTGCACAATCAATGGCAGAATGTAGTTAGTTTCATTCCTGAGGAGTATCACCATGAGCAAAGCCACTGTTTCCGCCAGCCAGTCCACCGAGTCCCACGCGGACGAGATCGGACACGGCAACAGCCCGGCTGCCTGGACCTGCGTGGCCATCATGCTGGTGGGCGCCCTGGTTTCGTCCATCGCCTTCGTCCTGGCCAGCGCGCCCGTCTTCTGGGGCGGCATCGGCGTCATGGTGGTCGGCCTCCTGGCCGGCTTCGCCATGCGCAAGGCCGGTTACGGCGTCGGCGGCAGCAAGCTCAAGAACAGCCACTGATCTGTGACTGTCCTCGACGACATCATCGCTGGGGTCCGCGAAGACCTTGAGGCCCGCCGGCAGTCGCAGGCTGCGATCGAGGACGCCGCGCGCGCCGCGGCCCCTGCACGGGACGCCTGGGCCGCGCTCGGCGGCGGTCAGTCCGACGCCGGGCTGAAGGTCATCGCGGAGATCAAGCGCCGCAGCCCCTCCAAGGGTGACCTGGCCGGGATCGTCGATCCCGCGGCCCTCGCGGAGCAGTACGTCTCCGGCGGGGCCTCCGTCATCTCGGTCCTGACCGAGCAGCGCCGCTTCAACGGGAGTCTCGCAGACCTGGATTCGGTGCGCGCCCGGGTGGACGTGCCGCTGCTCCGCAAGGACTTCACGGTGGACGAGTACCAGATCTGGGAGGCCCGTGCCCACGGCGCCGACCTCATTCTGCTGATCGCCGCCGCTCTCGATGACGCCCAGCTCAAGGACTTCAGTGACCTCGCCCACGAACTGGGCATGAACGTGCTGCTGGAGACTCACACGCTCGAGGAGATCGAGCGGGCAGCGGCCGTGGAGGCGCGCATCATCGGCGTCAACGTCCGCAATCTGAAGACCCTCGACGTCGACCGTGGCGTCTTCGGCAGTCTGGCCTCGGCCATTCCCGCCGGAGCGATCGCCGTGGCGGAGTCCGGGGTCCGCGGAGTCGAGGATGCCGTGCACTACGCGTCCCAGGGTGCGCAGGCGCTCCTGGTGGGCGAGGCGCTCGTCACCACCGATGACCCGCGCCGGCTGCTCCAGGACTTCCGGGAGGCAGGCACCCGTGCCATGCCGGCCCGGCGCGGCTGAACAGCTCTACGAACACGCCCGGCGATGCCCCTGCGGCGTCGCCGGTCCGAACTGAAACACAGAGGACGGTGAGCGCGATGGCGGAGAACGCATCGCAGAACCCCGGGCAGGGCGCGGCTGAAGAGCAGGCCTTCGGGGACCCCGCTGAGGCATTCCTGGCGGGACGGCAGGCGGAGCAGGCCGGTGGCGGCAACGCCACGGACCACGGCCCTCTGCGTCACGCCGAAGGTCCCTACTTCGGTGAGTACGGCGGCCGCTGGATGCCCGAATCGCTCATCGCCGCTCTGGACGAGCTGGAGGACACCTTCAACAAGGCGCGGCTGGATCCCGATTTCCTCGCGGAGATCTCCGAGCTGAACAAGAACTACTCGGGCCGCCCGAGCCTGCTCACCGAGGCCAAGCGCTTCTCCGAGCACGCCGGTGGCGCCCGCGTCTTCCTCAAGCGCGAAGACCTCAACCACACCGGTTCGCACAAGATCAACAACGTGCTGGGGCAGGCCCTGCTGGCCAAGCGCATGGGCAAGACCCGCGTGATCGCCGAGACCGGCGCGGGTCAGCACGGCGTCGCCTCGGCCACTGCCGCCGCCCTCATGGGCCTGGAGTGCGTCGTCTACATGGGCGCCGAGGACTGCCGCCGTCAGGCCCTCAACGTGGCCCGCATGCAGCTCCTGGGCGCCACGGTCATCCCCGTCACGAACGGTTCGCAGACCCTGAAGGATGCCATCAACGAGGCCCTGCGCGACTGGGTGACCAATGTGGACAACACCCACTACCTCCTCGGCACCGCGGCCGGTGCCCACCCGTTCCCGGCCATGGTCCGTTTCTTCCACGAGGTCATCGGCGACGAGGCCCGCGAACAGATCCTGACCCAGACCGGCCGTCTGCCGGACGCGGTCTGTGCCTGCATCGGCGGCGGCTCGAACGCGATCGGCATCTTCCACGGCTTCCTCGATGACCCTGAGGTCGCCATCTACGGCTTCGAGGCCGGCGGTGACGGCGTGGAGACCGGTCGGCACGCGGCGACCATCACGCTGGGCCGCCCCGGCGTGCTGCACGGCGCGCGCTCCTACCTGATGCAGGACGAGGACGGCCAGACGGTCGAGTCCCACTCCATCTCCGCAGGTCTGGATTACCCGGGCGTGGGCCCGGAGCACTCCTACCTGCACGACATCGGCCGCGTGACCTACGAGCCGATCACGGACACCGAGGCGATGGACGCCTTCAAGCTGCTGTCGCAGACCGAGGGCATCATCCCGGCCATCGAGTCCTCCCATGCCCTCGCCGGCGCCATCAAGGTCGGCCGGCGGCTGACCGAGGGCAAGGAGGACCCCAGCGAGGTCATCATCGTGGTGAACCTGTCGGGCCGCGGTGACAAGGACGTCCAGACCGCCGCCGAATGGTTCGACATGCTCGACGAGGACGGCAACGTCCGCGGCACCACGCTTTCCACACGTCACAGCACCACGGGTGAGGAGTCCCCGGCATGATCCACTCCAAGGCCGCGGCCGCCATCGACAAGGCGAAGGCCGAAGGGCGTTCCGCGCTGATCGGCTACCTGCCCGCCGGATACCCGGATGTCCAGACGAGCATCGACGCCGGCATCGCGCTGGCGAAGAACGGCGCGGACATCATCGAGATCGGCATCCCGTACTCGGACCCCGTCATGGACGGCCCGGTCATCCAGGCCGCGACCACCGAGGCGCTCGCGAACGGCTTCCACGTGGCGAGCGTCTTCGACGTCGTCAAGGGCATCACGGAGGCGAGCGACGCCGCCGTCGTGGTCATGACCTACTGGAACCCGGTCATGCGGCTCGGCGTCGATGAATTCGCACGCCGCCTGGCGGAGGCCGGGGGAGCGGGCCTGGTCACGCCGGACCTCATCCCCGATGAGGCGGCGGAATGGGTCGCCGCGTCGGACAAGTACTCGCTGGACCGCATCTTCCTGGTGGCCCCGTCCTCCACGCCGGAGCGCCTCAGCATGACGGTCCAGGCCAGCCGCGGCTTCGTGTACGCCGTTTCGGTCATGGGCGTCACCGGCGCCCGCGGCGCGGTGAGCAACCTCGCCGAGAGCCTCGTGGCGGCCACCCACGCCGCCGGAGCGGAACGCGTGTGCGTCGGGCTGGGCGTGTCCCGTGCCGAACACGTCCGGGAGATCGCCTCCTATGCCGACGGCGTGATCGTGGGCTCCGCCCTGGTCTCGGCCCTCCGCGACGGTGGCGTCCCCGCCGTCGCACAGCTCACTCAGGAACTCAGCACCGGATTCACCCCGGTCGGATAGGAACCCGGTATGCAGACCGCCCTGATGGCGACCCAGCTCCCTGCCAGCATCCCCAGCCCCAGCTGGTCGGGGTTCGAGCTGGGACCGTTCAGCATCAGGGCGTACGCCCTGTGCATCCTGCTCGGCATCGTGGTGGGTCTCTGGCTCACCGCGGTCCGCTGGAAGCGCCGCGGCACGCCGGAGGGCAGCCTGTGGGACATCGCCATCTGGGCGATCCCGTTCGGCATCATCGGGGGTCGCCTCTACCATGTGGTCTCCTCGCCGGCGCAGTACTTCGGCCCGAACTTCGACGGCACGGGCGACCTCAGTCTGATCCCGCAGATCTGGCGCGGCGGCCTGGGCATCTGGGGCGCGGTGGTCCTGGGCGCGGTCGGCGCGTGGATCGGCTGCCGGCGGTCCGGGGTGAAGCTGAGCGCGTTCATGGACGCGGCGGCGCCCGGCCTGCTCCTCGCCCAGGCGGTCGGCCGCTGGGGCAACTGGTTCAACCAGGAGCTCTTCGGCGCGCCCACGGACCTGCCGTGGGGCCTGCAGATCGACCCGCAGAACCCGAACTTCCCCGCGGACGCGGCCCCGGGCACCCTGTTCCACCCGACGTTCCTCTACGAGAGCCTCTGGAACCTGGTCGGCGTCGGCATTCTCCTGCTGCTGGACCGCCGGTTCCACTTCCGCCGCGCCCGCCTCTTCGCCCTGTACGCGGCGTACTACTGCCTGGGCCGCGTCTGGATCGAACTGCTCCGGATCGACGACGCCGAGCACATCACCCTCTTCGGCATCACCACGCGTCTCAATGTCTGGACGAGCATCTTCGTGCTCATCGCGGCGCTCCTGTACTTCGTGATCGCCGGTTTCGGGCGCTCAAAGCGGGGTGACACGCCCTATCTCAAGGGTCGCGAACCGGAGCCCGAAGCGCCGGCCGACAGTCATGAACCGGAAGTTACCATCCAGGATGCGGAAGGTTCCGTCTCAGATGGTGGTCCTCGTGGTAGTGTCGCTGCAACACCGAGCGATGCTGCAACCGATGAAGACCCTGCAGCAGCCCAGCCCGAAGCGGACGCCACCCACCAGTCCGCGGGCCCGGAAGCCTCCTCCTCGTCCACCGACCAGGAATCCCGGAACTGAATCCAGCCACGGCCCCGCCCCGTCACGACGGGGGCGGCCTGATGCCGCCCCTCCGAGGGGTGTAACCATTCGTTCGGTGACCGCTGGTGACCTACAATCGCTAGTATCAATCGCCTTGTTGCGCTCGTCACAATGACGCGCGAACGACTGGGGCCAATGTTGTCCCCTCCACCAGCTCGACCAGGAGGAAGGACGCTCCGTCATGACTCATACGCGGCACCACGCACCCGAAGTGGATCCGGCAGCCCCCGGGCAGCCGGAGAACCCTTTCGTGCGGTTCGCGGCTCAGCCTGCCGCCTCGGGGCTTTACCGCCCCGAGGAGGAGAAGGACGCCTGTGGCCTCGCCATCATCGCCACCCTGCGGGGTGAGCCGGGCTACGACATCGTCGCCAACGCCCTTCATGCACTGCGCAGCCTGGAACACCGAGGCGCCGTCGGCGCGGACGAGGGAACCGGCGACGGTGCCGGCCTGCTGACGCAGATCCCGGACGAGTTCTTCCGCGCGGTCCTCGACTTCGAACTGCCCGCCCAGGGGCAGTACGCCGTCGGCACCGCCTTCCTTCCCGCGGTCCCCGGCGAGGCCGACGCCGCCCGTCAGGGCATCGAGGGCCTGGCCGGCGAGGAAGGCCTGTCGGTCATCGGCTGGCGCGAGGTCCCCATCCGCGCGGAGCTGGTCGGATCCATGGCCCGCGCCTGCATGCCGTTCTTCGCGCAGCCCTTCTTCGCGGCGCCCGACGGCGCTGAGCTGAGCCGGGACGAGCTGGACCGCCGCGTCTGGCGCATCCGCAAGCGTGCTCAGAACCGCTTCGGTGTCTACTTCCCGTCGCTCTCGAGCCGCACGATCGTCTACAAGGGCATGCTCACCACGGCCCAGCTCGAGCCGTTCTACCCGGACCTCTCGGACACCCGGTTCAAGAGCAAGCTCGCGATCGTCCACTCGCGCTTCTCGACCAACACCTTCCCGTCCTGGCCGCTCGCACAGCCGTTCCGGACGATCGCCCACAACGGTGAGATCAACACCGTGAAGGGCAACCGGAACTGGATGCGCGCCCGCCAGTCGCAGCTCGCCAGCCCGCTGCTCGGGAACTCCCCGGAGGATCTCTACCCGATCTGCACCCCGGGCGCCTCCGACTCCGCATCCTTCGACGAGGTCGCCGAGCTCCTCTGGCTGTCCGGCCGCCCCATCAGCCACGCGATCATGATGATGATCCCGGAGGCGTGGGAGAACCACACCGCCATGGACCCGGCCCGCCGTGCGTTCTACGAGTACCACTCCATGCTCATGGAGCCGTGGGACGGCCCCGCCGCGGTGTCCTTCACCGACGGCAACCTCGTCGGCGCGACGCTGGACCGCAACGGCCTGCGTCCGGGCCGGTACTGGATCACCGAGGACGGCATGATCGTCTTCGCCTCCGAGGTGGGCGTTCTGGACATCGAGCCGGCGAAGGTGGTCAAGAAGGGCCGCGTCTCCCCGGGCAAGATGTTCCTGGTCGACACCGGCGAAGGGCGCATCATCGCCGATGAGGAGGTCAAGGCGGAGATCGCCGCCTCCAACCCGTGGGCCGAATGGGTGGAGCAGAACCTCGTCAAGCTGGACGACCTCCCCGAGCGCGAGCACGTGGTCCACACCCCTGCCTCGGTCAACATCCGTCAGCGGACCTTCGGCTACACCACGGAGGAACTGAAGATCCTCCTCGGGCCCATGGCCCGCACGGGTGCCGAGCCCCTCGGCGCGATGGGCTCCGACACCCCGGTGGCCGTGCTCTCCGAGCGTCCCCGCGTCCTGTTCGACTACTTCGTGCAGTCGTTCGCCCAGGTGACCAACCCTCCGCTGGATGCCATCCGCGAAGAGCTCGTGACCTCTATGCGCTGCGCCGTCGGGCCCAATGGCAACATGCTGGACACCGGGCTGATCCGTCAGCCGCAGATCGCCCTGCCGTACCCCGTGATCAACAACGATCAGCTCTCGAAGATCGCGAACATGGAGAACGCCGACGGCGACCGCGTGGCCATCAAGGTCCGCGGCCTGTACCGTCCCGAGGGCGGTGAGCAGGCCCTCCGCACGCGCATCAAGGAGATCTGCGAGCAGATCTCCAGCGCGATCAACCGTGGCGTCCAGTACGTGGTGCTCTCGGACCGTGACTCGAACGCCCAGTGGGCGCCGATCCCGTCGCTCCTGCTGCTGTCCGCCGTGCACCACCACCTGCTGCGCAGCGCGAACCGCACCAAGACGGCCCTGCTGGTCGAGGCCGGCGACGTCCGTGAGGTCCACCATGTGGCGGTGCTGATCGGTTACGGCGCCTCCGCGGTCAACCCGTACCTCGCCATGGAGAGCGTCGAAGAGCTGATCCGCACCGGCGAACTGCGCGGCGTCACCCCGGAGACCGGCGTCTACAACCTGATCAAGGGTCTCGGCAAGGGCGTCCTGAAGATCATGTCCAAGATGGGCATCTCCACCGTGGCATCCTACTGCGGCGCGCAGACCTTCGAGGCCCTGGGTCTCTCGCAGGACCTCGTCGACGAGTTCTTCTCCGGCACCCACTCGCAGCTGGGTGGAGTGGGCCTGGACGTGATCGCTCAGGAAGTGCTCACGCGCCACCGGTTCGCCTACCCGGAAGAGGGCATCGAGCTCCCGCACAGCCCGCTCAACGGCGGCGGCGAGTACCAGTGGCGCCGCGACGGCGAACCGCACCTGTTCAACCCGGAGACGGTGTTCCGGCTGCAGCACTCCACGCGGGAGCGCCGCTATGACATCTTCAAGGAGTACACGCGCGGCATCGACGACCAGTCGGGCAAGCTCATGACGCTCCGCGGTCTCCTGAAGTTCAAGGAGGGCCTGCGCCCGTCCGTGCCGCTCGAAGAGGTCGAGCCGGTCTCCTCGATCGTCAAGCGTTTCTCCACCGGCGCCATGAGCTACGGCTCCATCTCCAAGGAAGCCCACGAGACGCTCGCCATCGCCATGAACCGTCTGGGCGCCAAGTCCAACACGGGTGAGGGCGGCGAGGATGTGGACCGTCTGCTGGATCCCGAGCGCCGCTCCGCGATCAAGCAGATCGCATCCGGTCGTTTCGGCGTCACGAGCCTGTACCTGAGCAACGCCGACGACATCCAGATCAAGATGGCCCAGGGCGCCAAGCCGGGTGAGGGCGGACAGCTCATGGCCCAGAAGGTGTACCCCTGGGTGGCCCGCACGCGGCACTCGACGCCCGGCGTCGGGCTCATCTCCCCGCCGCCGCACCACGACATCTACTCGATCGAGGACCTCGCACAGCTGATCTACGACGCCAAGCGGTCGAACCCGTCCGCCCGCGTCCACGTGAAGCTGGTCTCCGAGGTCGGCATCGGCACCGTGGCGTCCGGCGTGACCAAGGCGAAGGCCGACGTCGTGCTGGTCTCCGGACACGACGGCGGCACGGGCGCCTCGCCGCTCAACTCGCTCAAGCACGCGGGTGTGCCGTGGGAGCTCGGCCTGGCCGAGACCCAGCAGACCCTCATGCTGAACAACCTGCGTGAGCGCGTGGTCGTCCAGGTGGACGGTCAGCTCAAGACCGGACGTGACGTGGTCATCGCGGCACTCCTGGGCGCCGAGGAATACGGCTTCGCCACGGCGCCGCTGGTGGTGTCCGGCTGCATCATGATGCGCGTCTGTCACCTCGACACCTGCCCCGTGGGTGTCGCGACCCAGAACCCCGAGCTGCGGTCCCGCTTCACGGGCAAGCCGGAGTTCGTGGTGAACTTCTTCGAGTTCCTGGCGGAGGAGGTGCGTGAGATCCTCGCCGAGCTCGGCTTCCGGACCCTCGACGAGGCGATCGGGCACTCCGAGTACCTGGACAAGGAAGCGGCGATCACCCACTGGAAGGCCTCCGGTCTGGATCTCGATCCGATCCTGAACGGGCTGGACTTCGACGAGGACGCCCCGCTGCGCAACACCACCGGGCAGAACCACGAGCTGGACCAGCATTTCGACCAGCAGCTCATCCGTCTCTCGGCGGACGCCCTGGAACGCCGCGAGCCCGTCAAGATCACGCTCGGCGTGGTCAACACGGACCGTTCGGTGGGCACGATGCTGGGCCACGTGGTCACCAAGACGTTCGGGGTGGACACCCTCGCCCCGGACACGATCGACATCACCCTGACGGGCACGGCGGGTCAGTCGCTCGGCGCCTTCCTGCCGGCCGGCATCACGCTCCGGCTCGACGGCGACTCGAACGACTACGTCGGCAAGGGCCTGTCCGGCGGCCGCATCATCGTCCGACCGGACCGCCAGAACGTCTTCCCGGCGGAGCGGAACGTGATCGCGGGCAACGTGATCGGCTACGGCGCCACGAGCGGCGAGATCTACCTGCGTGGTCAGGTCGGCGAACGCTTCCTGGTGCGCAACTCCGGCGCCACCGCGGTGGTCGAAGGGATCGGCGACCACGGCTGCGAGTACATGACCGGCGGTCAGACGCTGATCCTGGGACGCACCGGCCGTAACTTCGGCGCCGGCATGTCCGGCGGCACGGCCTACGTGCTGGACCTTCGCCCGGAGAAGGTCAACAAGGATGCGCTGGAGAACGGCGAACTCAAGCTCTTGGAGCTGGACGCCGAGGACCGTGACATCGTGCACGGCCTGCTCAAGCGTCACGCGGAGGAGACCGGATCCCAGCTGGCCGCACGCCTGCTGGAGAACTTTGACGACACGGCCGCACGGGTGACCAAGGTCCTGCCCCGCGACTACGCGGCCGTACTGCAGACTCGACTGGACGCCCTCGAAGAGGGTCTCGACCCGGATGGCGAAGAGGTCTGGTCCCGTATTTTGGAGGTAACCGGTGGCTGATCCCCGTGGCTTTTTGAAGGTCCGCGAACGCGAGACCCAGCCTCGCCGCCCCGTTCCGGTCCGCATCATGGACTGGAAGGAAGTGTACGAGGCGCAGGAGAAGGGCGTCCTGAAGAGCCAGGCCGGCCGGTGCATGGACTGTGGCGTGCCGTTCTGTCACCAGGGCTGTCCTCTGGGCAACCTCATTCCCGAATGGAACGACCTCGTGTGGCGTGACCGTGGCCAGGAGGCCATCGAACGTCTGCACGCCACCAACAACTTCCCGGAGTTCACCGGTCGGCTGTGCCCGGCGCCTTGCGAGTCGTCCTGCGTGCTGGGCATCAACCAGCCTGCGGTGACGATCAAGCAGGTCGAGGTCTCGATCATCGACCAGGCCTTCGAGGAAGGCTGGGTCACGCCCCTGCCGCCGACCCGTCTGACGGGCAAGACCGTGGCCGTGGTCGGTTCCGGCCCGGCCGGCCTCGCCGTCGCGCAGCAGCTCACCCGGGTGGGCCACACCGTGGCCGTGTACGAGCGGGACGACAAGATCGGCGGCCTGCTGCGGTACGGCATCCCGGACTTCAAGATGGAGAAGGACCACCTGGACCGCCGTTTGGAGCAGATGAAGGCTGAGGGCACCCGCTTCCGTCCGGGCGTCAACGTGGGCGTCGACGTCACGTGGGAGCAGCTGCGCCGGCGTTACGACGCCGTCGTGGTCACCACCGGCGCCACCGCGCCCCGTGATCTCCCGATCCCCGGCCGCGAGCTGTCCGGCGTGCACTACGCCATGGACTACCTGGTGCCGTCCAACCGCGTGGTCGCGGGGGAGGAGCCGGAGAACCACATCGACGCCCGCGGCAAGCACGTGGTCATCCTCGGCGGCGGTGACACCGGCGCCGACTGCATCGGAACCGCGCACCGCCAGCAGGCGGCGTCGGTGACGACGCTCGCGATCGGCAAGCAGCCCCCGGCCGAGCGCCCCGCTCACCAGCCGTGGCCGCTGTTCCCGACCCTTTTCGAAGTGGCCAGTGCCCATGAGGAGGGCGGTGAACGCACCTACCTCGCGTCCACCGTCGAATTCGTGGGGGAGAACGGTCAGCTCACCGGCATCAAGGTCGCGGAGACCGAGTTCGTGGACGGCAAGCGCCTTCCCAAGGCCGGCACCGAGCGGATCATCCCGGCCGACCTGGTCTTCCTCGCCCTCGGATTCACCGGCGCGGAGCCGGCCGGGATCACCGAGCAGATCAAGGCGGAGTTCGACGGCCGCGGCAATGTCAGCCGCGACGCCGAGTACATGACCAGCACGGAAGGCGTCTTCGTTGCCGGCGACGCAGGCCGTGGCCAGTCACTGATCGTGTGGGCGATCGCCGAGGGCCGTGCGTGCGCGGCATCGGTGGACCGGTTCCTGACCGGGAGCACCATCCTCCCGGCTCCCGTGGCGCCCACAGATCGAGCCATCTCGCTGCTCTAGGCCCAAAGGCCTGCACGAGATTTTCAGCAGAAGTCAACCTTCCGTAAAAAGCAATGAACTAGGTTAGGTATATGAGACGCGCAAAGATTGTGGCCACTTTCGGCCCCGCCCTGGGCACCTATGAGAAGGCCCTCGAGGTCATCCAGGCGGGCATGAATGTGGCCCGCCTGAACATGAGCCACGGCGATCACTCCATGCACGATGTCAACTACGAGAACATCCGCAAGGCTTCGTCGATGCTCGGTGTGGCCGTGGGCATCATGGCCGACCTTCAGGGGCCCAAGATCCGTCTGGGCAAGTTCGTCAACGATGAGAAGCACTTCCTGGAGGTGGGGGACCAGTTCACCATCACCACGGAGAACGTGCCGGGCACCAAGGAGATCTGCTCCACCACGCTCAAGAGCCTCACCGAGGACGTCCGTCCCGGTGACACCCTCCTGATCGACGACGGCAAGGTCGCCCTGCGCGCCGTGAGCGTCGACGAGGTCAAGGTCGTCGCCGAGGTCACCGTGCCGGGCTACGTGTCCAACAACAAGGGCATCAACCTGCCCGGTGTCGCCGTCAACGTCCCCGCCCTGAGCGAGAAGGACGAGACCGATCTCCGCTGGGCGCTGCAGCGCGGCGTCGACATGATCGCATTGTCCTTCGTGCGCGATGCCACGGACATCACCCGTGTCCACGAGATCATGGACGAGGAAGGCCGGAAGATCCCGGTCATCGCCAAGATCGAGAAGCCGCAGGCCGTGGACCAGCTGCACGACATCGTGGACGCATTCGACGCGATCATGGTGGCCCGTGGCGACCTCGGCGTCGAGCTGCCCCTCGAAGAGGTGCCGGTCGTCCAGAAGAAGGCCATCGCCGAAGCCCGTCGCTGGGCCAAGCCGGTCATCGTGGCCACCCAGGTGCTCGAGTCCATGATCGAGAACCCCCGCCCCACCCGTGCTGAGGCCTCCGACTGCGCCAATGCCGTGCTGGATGGCGCCGACGCCGTCATGCTCTCCGGTGAGACCAGCGTGGGCAAGTACGCGATCGAGACGGTCAAGACCATGGCCCGCATCATCGAGTACACCGAGGAGAAGGCTCTGGATCTCGTTCCGGCCCTCGGTTCCAAGCCGAAGACCCGTGGCGGCGCCATCACCCTGGCCGCCGTGGAGATCGCCGACCAGCTCGACGCCAAGTACATCTGCACCTTCACGCAGTCCGGTGACTCGGCCCGCCGCCTGTCCCGTCTGCGCCCGAAGAAGCCGATCTTCGCGTTCACCCCGGTGGACCAGGTCCGCAACTTCCTGGCCCTGACCTGGGGCATCCAGCCGATCCAGGTCCCCATGGTGAACCACACCGACGCCATGACGGCCCAGGTGGACACCTTCCTGACGGATCTGGAACTGGTCCAGGACGACGACCTCGTGGTGATCGCCGCCGGTTCGCCTCCCGGACAGGCCGGCTCCACCAACTCCATCAAGGTCCACAAGGTGGGCGACCTGGCCGACACCGGCCGCGCCGGCCAGGAGGGCCGCCGGGAGCCGATCGGCCCCTGGCCCGCCAAGAAGAAGAAAAAGAAGTAGCGTCTCGCTGCGTTCCCCGAGGGGGCGGTCCGGATGGGCCGCCCTCTCGGGCGTTCCCGGGGGGCTCTCCTGCGGACTCGGCAGCCGCGGTGCGCACAGCAGCGGTGAGAGAACGACGACGGCGGCGCACCCGGAGTGGGTGCGCCGCCGTCGTCGTCGGCTGACTGAGCGGGAGCTCAGTTCACCTGGTTGATGATGGTCTCCGCGACTTCGCGCATGCTGAGGCGGCGGTCCATGGAGGTCTTCTGGATCCAGCGGAAGGCCTCGGGCTCGGAGAGGCCCATCTTGGTGGTGAGGAGGCTCTTGGCGCGCTCCACGAGCTTGCGGGTGGCGAACTGCTCCTTGAGGTCCACCACCTCCTTCTCGAGGGCCTTGATCTCCTCGTGGCGGGACAGCGCGATCTCGATGGCCGGGATCAGGTCCGCCGGGGTGAAGGGCTTGACCACGTAGGCCATGGCGCCGGCCTCGCGGGCGCGCTCGACGAGTTCCTTCTGGCTGAAAGCGGTCAGGAGCACGACGGGGGCGATCCGGGCCTTCGCGATCTGCTCGGCGGCGCTGATGCCGTCCATGACGGGCATCTTGACGTCCATGATCACCAGATCCGGCTTGTGCTCTTCGGCGAGCTCGACGGCGCGCTGGCCGTTGTCGGCTTCGGCGACGACGTCGTAGCCTTCACCGCGGAGGATCTCGATGATGTCGAGGCGGATGAGGGTCTCATCCTCGGCGACCACGATGCGCTTGGCGGGGCCGGTGGTGGTTTCAGTGGTGTCCTGGGCAGGGGATTCGCTCACAGGGTCTCCTTTAACGAGGGGAACGGGGACAACAGTGTCAGGTCTATGGCGCCGTTGCCAGTGGCCCTGATGGGCAATTTGACGCTCTTAGCCTATCGCCATGTAGAGTTATCACGCGTATGCGGCCCGCGTGATGTCGCGGACCGTTTCGGTGCCTGCCCGAGTGGCGGAATTGGCAGACGCGCCGCACTCAAAATGCGGTATCGAAAGGTGTGTGGGTTCGAGTCCCACCTCGGGCACCGAATGAAGGGCCGGTCGGATGACCGGCCTTTTGTCGTCAGTGGACTCACCGACCTGCCGCGTCCACGACCCTGCGCGCCGTCTCGGACGGTGTGAGGTGGGTGGTGTCGACGAGTTCAGCCACCCGAGGGAGCCACGTGCCGGCGGCTTGGGCGTACGGTTCCAGGTGCTTCAGCCGGAACGGCGAGTTGGGCCCCAGAACCAGGTCGCCCGCGATGCGTGACCGGAGCGTGCCCGTATCGGCGTGGAGCACGACGTGCTTCACCGGGATGCCATACCCGGCCAGACCAGAGCTGATCTCGCGCCAGTACGCCTCGACGAGCACCGTCATCGGGATGATCAACGTGCCGCCCGTGTATTCGAGCACCTCACGGGCCGTCTCCACCACGAGCGATCGCCACGGGGGCCAGTGCTGGAAGTTGTCCGTGGCGGGGAGGCCGGGGGAGATGTCCATGAGCGTCTCGCCGACCTTTTCGGCGTCGAATACCCGAGATCCCGGGATGAGCTGCTGCACCAGCGCCGCCGTCGTCGTCTTGCCGGCTCCATGGGTGCCATTGATCCACACGATCATGAGGCCTCATGCTAATGCGCTGTGTCGTCGCCAGCCTCTCCAACGATGACGGACTGACGATAATTGAACCCGTGACTGCTGTCAGAAAGACCATCCGCCGGAATGATGGCACTATCATCTCCCTCTTTGACCAGGGCGGAGAGGGCCCGACACTCATACTGCTTCACGGCCTTGCAGGGAGCGCCCGTGAATTTCTGCCGACGGCCGCTTCTTTGAAAGGCCGATTCCGCGTGCTGGCAGTCGATCAGCGGGGCCATGGCCTGAGTACCCGCAGGCCAGCGGATCTGACGCGCGATGCGTTCGCGCAGGACGTCGTCGCGGTCATCGAGGAACTGGCGCCTGGCCAGGCGGTCGTAGTGGCAGGGCAGTCCATGGGTGCTCATACGGCATTCCTGACGGCCGCCGCGAGACCCGATCTCATCGACCGCCTGATCATGCTCGAGGGCCACCCTGGAGGCAATGAAAATCCCTCGGAAGCCGTCCGGATCGGGCAATTCTTCGCGAGCTGGCCGCCAGTCTTCCCGAATGTGGAGACCGCACGGGAAGCGCTTGGAAGCTCGGAACTGGCCCGCGCTTGGATCGCCGACCTCGAACCCATCTCGGCAGGATGGCGGCCACGGTTTGATGCGGACGTCATGCAGCGTGTCATTGAGCACGTCCATGTGCCGCGTTGGAAGGAGTGGGAGCAACTGAAGGTACCCACCGTCGCTATTTTCGCCGAGAACGGGATGTTCACGGACGGCGAAAAAGACGAGATGATCAGACGGCGCCCGGACACCCGTCGGGTCGACCTACCCGGCGGCGGTCACGACGCGCATCTCGACGCCTTGACGCAGTGGCTCTCTGTTCTGGATCGAGCGCTGACTGCAGGCATTCCGTAAGGAAATCCTGCCCGCCGCCCAATGGCCCGCAGGCGTGTGACGATTGGTCAACTGGAAGTGAAATTTCAGTCTCACTCTTGACCCGCAAGTTACTGACAAGTAGGTTTCAAGCTATCAGCGCGCCTTACCCCTGGGTTCACGGCTTCGTGGGCCTGCCATTCACGGAACAAAGACGTCCCGAAAGGCCACCATGACATCGTTGACCCGCCGCGTCGCCACTGCGGCCGCGGTTTCACTGCTCACCGTCCTCTCGCTGTTGCCCGGGGCCCCGGCCCAGGCGGCTCCTCTCACCGATCCGGGTGACGCGACCCGGCCCGCGTTCTATCAGGCGCCGGCACAGCTCCCGGCCCAGAACGGCGCCGTCATCAAGGCCGAACCGGCGCCCTTCCACCTGGACCCTCTCAATCTGCGCGGCACGCTCATCACGTCCCAGCGGATCATGTACAAGACGACCAACCGGACCGGCGCCCCTGTCGGTGTCACCGGCACGGTGATCACTCCCAAGACCGCCTGGTCCGGTCCCGGAAAACGACCGTTGATCTCGTTCGCCGTCGGCACGCAGGGCCTTGCTGACCAGTGTGCTCCTTCCCGTCTGCTGGCCTTCGCGGCGGAGTACGAAGAGGTGTTCGTCGGCACGCTGCTGAGCCGGGGTTACGCCGTCGCGATCACCGACTACGAGGGACTGGGCACTGCGGGCATTCACACCTACATGGACCGCGCCTCCCAGGGCCGCGCCGTGCTGGACATGGCCCGGGCAGCCATCGCCCTTCCGGGGACCGGGCTGAGCCCGCAGTCACCGATCGGCGTCGACGGGTATTCGCAGGGTGGCGGGGCCGCGGCGGCCGCGGCCGAACTCGCCCCGAGCTATGCCCCGGAACTCCAGATCAAGGGGGTCTCCGCCGGAGCCGTTCCCGCGGACCTCACCGCGGTCGGAACGTCGCTGGACGGCGGCCTGTACGCCGAGTTCATGCTCTTCGCGCTGGACGGGCTGTTCAGCTCCTACGGTGTCGACCCGGCGTCGTTCCTCAACGCTGCCGGGCAGGCCAAGGCCGTGGAGGTCTCCAACCACTGCGTCTGGAACCTGCCGCAGAACAGCTACGTGAAGATGTCGAATCTGTCCTCCTCGGGGCAGTCGTTCACGCAGCTTGCCCAGCAGGCGCCGATCTCGACGATGCTGGCGGATCAGCTCATCGGGCGCGCGCGTCCCGGGGCTCCCGTGCTGATCACGCATTCCGTCGCCGATGACGTGATCCCGTACCGGGTCGGCAAGGGGCTGGCTCAGCGCTGGTGCACGTCGGGGGCGACCGTGAACTTCGTTCCGACTCCGGTGCCGACCCACGTCGGCGGAGCGGCGCCGCACTTCGCGGCGACCCTGGCGTTCTTCGAAGCGCGGTTCCGGGGCCTTCCCGCGACGAACAACTGCTGGACGCTCTGACCGTCCAGAGCGGTCCGTCCCGGTTCAGGATGCTTCCGGGACGGACCGACGGCCGGCCCCGGCATTCCAGCTCCCGGACGGCGCCGTCACCTGGGCGCGCAGCCGCGGGGTGATCAACAGCTGATCGTCCCGGGTGATGCAAAGCGCATCGATGTTCCCTCCCGAAACGCTGGCCTCCAGAGCCCGACGGCCTCCCGCCATGATCGCCGTGGCGAGGACGTCGGCGGTGACGATGTCCGGGCCGAGTACCGAGACCTGGAGGAAGTCGGCGTGACCGGGAGGTCCCCAGATGTGCTCACCGCGCTCGGCGACGCCGGACGTGGCCAGGGCGGGCCAGGGTTCCCCCAACTGGACCGACGTGATGAGGGCTGTTCTGTCCAGAGGGTCCACGATGCCGACCGTCCACGCCATGGTCCCGTTCCGTCCGGACACCAGAACATCGCCACCGGCGTTGAGCAGCCAGTGCCCGGCGCCCGCTGTGAGGAGCCGGTTTCCCGCCGCCTCCATCGCCTCGGCCTTGACGAGTCCCGAGAGGTCGAGGACGCCGTTGGGTGATCGAGTCCGGAACGACCCGTGCGTGGCGTCCTCCCAGCCGGTGGCGCGATGCAGCGTGGACCGGAACTCCGGGCTGACTGCGGTCAGCTGCAGTTCGCCCCGCGCCAGTGCGCTGACTTCAGAGTCCGCGCGGTAGAGGCTGAATCGCCGGTCCCGGTCATGGAACTCGCGTTCGACGGCGGCCAGCACCTGGGCGGCGGGCGGCGGCCCCGGCGTCAGCAGGCTGATCACGGTCCCCATGGAGGTGAACACCGTTCGGCTCATGGCTAAGTCCTCCAATCCCACATCACTGCGCCTGGTCCAGCGCCGCCTGGAGGGACTGCAGATAGCCCTCAGACGTGTAGGTCGCACCCGAGACCGAGTCAACCGACGCCGACTGGGCCGCCAGCACCTCCTGCCGCAGGATCGGTGCGGCCATACTGCTGATCTGCTGGGACCGCCCGTCCTGGTCCGTCAATTGCAGGGCGATGACGTCCGTGATCGTGCCCTGGGCGAGGACCACCTGAACCTGGACATTGCCGTAGCGCGTGCTGATGACGCTTCCCGTGTAGGTGCCACTCGCCTTGGCCCCCGACGACGTCGCCGCGTCCGTCGGTGCGGAGCCGTCGGCTGTGCTGCCGGTGCCGGACCCGCCTCCCGTACCCGCGGTGGGCTGAGATCCGGCAGCGGAACGCGCCCCAGTCGATGGGGTGACGGATCCGGCGGCAGAGGCCACGGTCTGCGATCCAGGGACCTTGCTCGCGCTCCACGAGCCCAGCAGGATGGCCGCGGCAGACAATGCTCCACCCCAGGCTGCCCGGGCCCTCACCAGTCGAACCTTTCCACATGGATCTGGGAGTCCTTCAGGCCTGCGCTCCTGGCCTCGCGGACCACCAGATCAGTCCAGGCCGAAGGCCCGCAGACATACAGATCGGACTCGGTGATCCGGGGGAACACCGATTCCAGGCTGACACCCCGCTGCACCGCGGCCGCCGAGAGCCAGGGGGACCGGACTGTTGACCTGGGTCCGAGGTCCGCGAAGCACTCGGCTCCGTAGCGTCGGCTCAACGCGAGCATCTCGTTCCAGAGGTACAGCTGGGATTCGTCGCCCGCCCGGAGCAGGATGGTGGCTTCACCGGGTGCCGGGGCGAGCTCTTCGAGCAACGAGCGGATCGGGGTGACCCCGATCCCGGCCGCCACGAGCGCGACCGATCGCTTGGTTCGGGCGGCTTTCGTGAAGAGGCCATAGGGGCCCTCGAACATCACCGGCGTGCCGGGACGCAACGCACTGAGCGCACGCGTGCCGGAACCGGTGAGCCGCACCGTGAGCCGCACTCCGCCGTCGTCACCCCGGGCCGAGAACGACAGCGGATGCGCGTGCCACCAGTCACGGACCGTCAGGAAGCGCCAATTCGCGTACTGTCCGCCGCTCAGGGGCAGACGGTGTCCCGCACGGCCCCGGAGGTGCAAGGATACGACATCCGGAGCGATCCACTCGACTGCTTCCACCCTGAACCGGTGCCGTAGGGAGAGCGCCACCGGCTTCACGACCCGGAACCAGAGAATCGCGGCGTACGCCAGGACGTACAGGAGGATCCAGTAGCTCCGCTGCGCGGTGCCGTCCGCGAGCACCCCGCCCACACTGAGCTGGTGCGGCAGCGCGAACAGCACTGCGGCGTAGCTGAGGAGATGGACCACGTGCCAGAACTCGTAGGCGAAGCGGCGGC
The DNA here is from genome assembly GCF_029690065.1 of Arthrobacter sp. Y-9. Classification (NCBI taxonomy): domain Bacteria; kingdom Bacillati; phylum Actinomycetota; class Actinomycetes; order Micrococcales; family Micrococcaceae; genus Arthrobacter; species Arthrobacter sp. Y-9. The sequence goes on along the minus strand of NZ_CP121463.1, from coordinate 1,844,806 downwards.
GGACGGCGACGAGCGAGGTCACCACGACGGTGAGCAGGAGAGCGAATGCGATGTAGGCGTACAGCAGATCCCCGACGCCGAGGAAGGACATCGTCTCCGCGATGACCGAGGTTCCGTCTTGCAGGGCATAGCCGACAGTCAGAAGAACGGCGTGAGCGGTGAGCAGGTAGAGCACCGGCTTGCCCAGGCTGCGGTGCCAGCCCATGACCACGTCCTGACCCACCGCCCGGTCCAGCCACGGGATCCGCGCGGCGAGCACCACCATGATCAGGATGAGGTTGGTGCCTGCAAGGCCGGTGACGATCCCGAGACCGTTGACGGCGTCGGCCGGTGAGGCGATGGCCGCGAGACCGCCGTTGAGGAGATACAGACCGACCGCGAGCGCGGTCGACGCCCAGCCGACGACGACGGCGAGGTCGGCGACCAGCAGCCGGCGGCGCAATGCCCGGCGCCAGGTCCGCCCGGGGTCGGCCGGGCGCGGAGCCTCCTCCGCAGGTGTCCACCTCGTGCCGGCGATCGTGTCCATGGTCGTGCTCCTGGGCCAGTGGCCCGAGGACGATCCGTCAGGCCTAGTGGCTACCACTTTCGCCTGGGGTGCTGTGCCCGTGCTGTGTGATGGCCATGGCGCAGCGTAGAAGGCGGATACCTGGGAGGCTGCGCCGCCCTCAGATCCCCAGGCTGAGCCCGATCATGGTCAGCGTGACCGCGAACCCGGTCAGGTAGTTGAGCCACAAGAACCTCCGCCAACCGGGCCGGGTCCGTTCCGACGTCTCATCCCGCACCCCGAGATACGGGGCGACATTGAGGAGGTAGGGGATCACGAGCAGCCCGGTCCAGCGGGCCGGTCCTCCGGTCACCAGGAGGACCACGCCCGCGGCGGCATAGCAGACCACCACGAACGCGAGGGTCACGCGGCTCCCGAGCAGCGTGCCGATCGAGTCGATGCCGGCTTCGCGGTCCGGGAGGATGTCCTGGATCGCCCCGAAGGCGTGGCTCGCCATGCCCCAGAGGAAGAAGGCGCAGAGCACGCTCACGCCGACCGCGGCGTCGTCAGCCTTCACGACCGCCGAACCGCCCGGAGCCCACCCGGCGAGGACCAGACCGTACAGCGCGGGGGAGACGAAGTGCGTGCTGGAGGTGATGGAGTCCAGGACCGGCTTCTCTTTGAACCGCAGCCCCGCGACGCTGTACGCGGCGACGGCGAACAGCGAGACGGCGAGCACGAGCCAGCTCCACGGCCCGCCGCCGAGCACCAGGGCGATGACGAACGGCACGCACGAACCCCACACCAGGTACAGCACGGGCCGGTGCAGCGACGGGTCCAGCACCGCGCCCTCGACACCTCCCTTGCGGGGGTTGCGGAGGTCGGATTCGTAGTCGAACACGTCGTTCGTGCCGTACATCGCCGCGTTGTAGGGGACCAGGAAGAACAGCGTGCCGACCACGAGCTTCCAGTCGACCACTCCGGCGGTCAGGAAGTACGCGGCGGCGAAGGGGAAGGCGGTGTTGGGCCAGGAGATGGGACGGGACGCCACGAAGACCTTGCGCAGCAGATCAGCTGTCAGTGTCATGGCCGTCCTGCCTCTCGCGTCCACGGAGGAGCCCCCAGAGCGCCGGGAGCATCAGGGCCGCCGCCACCGGGTAGGCGAAGTCCTCCACAGGAACGTGGCCGAGGTGCGCTCCGCTCAGGCTCGCCGGGTCATAGGAGAACAGTCCGACGGCGATCATCACGTTGTCGAACACCGCCGTGAGCGCCAGCAACACGACGCCGGCACCCGCCACCGCGGGCCAGCTCACCCTGGTGTTGTCCCGCCGTCCGTCGCGTCGCCGGGCGGCCCTCGCCACTCCCGCGGTCACGGCGCAGCAGACGACGAGGAACACGGCGTCCAGCGCAAGGTAACTCATGAGCCCACCCGCTTCCGGCGTCGCTCCTGAATGCTGTCGAAGACCCGTTCGGCGCCCGCGAACAGCACGAGCGCCGTGTAGCACAGGAATGCCAGGAACACCGGCTCCTCCAGGGGAAGCTCCGGGGCCAGGAGCACTCCGGTCATGTGCGCCGAGTCGCCGTGCCGGAAGATGCCCAGTCCGATCGCGACCAGATCCCACGCCAGGAAGAACACGGTGCCGAGCAGCACGACCAGCGCGGCCGACCGAGGGGCGCGCCACAGCACCAGACGCCAGCGCCGATCGAGCACCGCCATCCCTGCGGCGCTCACGAGCAAGGCGATCAGATAACTCACAAGGCCTCCAGGGGAGTGGTCCGCGCCGGCGCCGGCTCGGCGGGTCCAGGACGCCGCTCTCCACGTACTCGCTTGAGCACGAGTTCCGCGCTGATCAGGCACATCGGCAGCCCGATTCCGGGCCGGACGGAGGCCCCGGCGTAGTGCAGCCCCTGAACCTTACGGCTCACATTGCCGGGCCGGAAGAAGGCGCTCTGCCGCAGGGTGTGGGCGAGCCCCAGGGCGCCGCCGCGCCAGGCGTTGAAGTCCGCTGCGAAGTCGGCCGGGCCCAGGGTCTTCCGCACCACGATCCGTGAGGCGAGGTCCGGGATTCCGGCCCAGGCGGCGATCTGATCGACGGCGTGGTCCACGGCCGCTTCGACCATCGCGGAGCCGTTGCCGTCGACTCCGCCGCGTCCCCACTCGGGGCGGGCGGGGGAGGGGACGAGGATGAAGAGGCTCTCGTCGCCTGCCGGGGCGACGCCCGGGTCGCTCGCGCTCGTCTTGCTGACGTAGATCGAGGTGGTTTTCGGCAGCGCGGCGGGATCGGGGATCTCGTGCGGTGTGCCGGGGTCGCTGATCCAGTCGAAGTCGGTGCGCCAGTCACGGCTGAAGAACAGATTGTGGTGACTCAGCTCAGGCAGCGGGCCGCGGACGCCGAGGCAGGCCAGGAACGCCCCCGGTCCCGGGTCGCGCCGACGCCAGGTCTTCTCCGGGTGGGTGCGGAGTTCCTCGGGCAGGAGGGCGTTCTCCAGATGGTGCAGATCCGCCGCGCCCACCACGAGATCCGCGGCGTGACGATGCGAGGCGCCGGCGTCGTCCGTCCATTCGATGCCCGCGACGGCGGCGCCGCCGACGCCGAGGGACGTGAGGATCCGCGTCACCCGTGCCGAGGTGACGATGCCGGCGCCCGCCGCGACGCTGAGGCGGGCCATCGCGTCGATGAACGCCGCGAAGCCACCCTGCGGGTAGAGGACGCCTTGTTCCAGGTCGAGGTGGCTCATGAGCTGATACAGAGCCGGGGCCTTGTAGGGCGTCGTGCCCAGGAACACCGCGGGGTATCCCAGGATCTGCTGCTGCCGGTGGTCCCGGAATCGCCGCCCGGTCGCTCCGGCGAGCGTCTGGCCGAGTGCTGCCAGGAGCCGGGGGACACGTCGGATGATCTCCGGGTGGGTCAGGAACCGGGCCGAGGAGAAGTCGTCGTAGAGGAAGTGCCGCACCGCGGTGTCGTACATGTCCCCGGCCTCACGGAGGTATCGCGTGAGGTCGCTTCCGCTGCCGGGGTCGAGCTCGTCGAACAGCGCCGCTGCCGGGCGCGAACCGACAGGGATGTCCTGCGGGCTCACCTCTCCTTCGAAGAACGTCCGGTATCCCGGGTCCAGGCGGGTGAGTGTGAGCTCTGCCTCCGCGGATGTCCCCATGAGCCGGAACCAATGGTCGATGACCTCCGGCATGAGGTACCAGGAAGGCCCGGTGTCGAAGCGGAACCCGTCCTTCTCCCAGCGCCCGGCCCGGCCGCCGATCTGCTCGCCCTGATCGAACACGGTGACCTCATGACCGTCGCGCGCGAGCAGGCCCGCCGTCGCCAGTCCGGAAGCGCCCGCGCCGATCACCGCGATCCGCAAGCGGTCCTGGGAACGGGCGCTCATGCGGCGACCTCCCGTCCCGCGCCGCGGGCCGGGCCGAGCCCGAGCAGCACCGCGCCGGCGAGGCAGGCCTTCTCCCGGCCGGGGACGCGGACCCGTTCGTGGGCCACCACCTCCGCAGGGGTCGCCGCGAGCCTGTCGGTGAGTGCCGAGAACAGCGCGTAGGCGAGCTCCACGGCTTTCCGGCACGACGCCGGCAGCCGCCGCACGCCCGGGAGCGCGGCCCGCAGATCAGTCCGGACGCCCTCGACCAGCGCCTGCTTCTGCGCTTCGTCGAACGCCCCGGGCTCGACACCGGGGAAGTACCCGCGGCCGAGCTCCGCGGTGTCCTCGCAGAGGTCCCGCAGGAAGTTGACCTTCTGAAACGCCGCGCCCAGGCGCCGTGCCGGTTCGGCCAGTTCCTCCCACCGCCCTCCGGCAGTGGAGGCGTGCGCATCCTCCGCGCTGAGGAACACCCTCAGACACATCAGCCCGACCACCTCGGCGGACCCGTAGATGTACGTCTCCACCGATTCCGCCGTGTGCGGGACCGCGACGCAGTCCCGGCGCATGGAGGCGAAGAACGGTGTCACCAGGGATGGGTCGATGCCCGTCCTGCGGGCGGTTTCCGCGAAGGCATGCACGACGGGATTGGCGCTGTACCCACAGTCCAAGGCGAACAGTGTCTCCCGTTCCAGGCCGTCGAGGCAGGCGAGCACCTCCTCGGCTGTGAAGCCCGCGTGAGCCGCCGCGCCGTCCACCACCTCATCGGCCAATCGGACGAGCGCGTACACGTTGGCGATGTCCTGCCGGACCGGCCGGGGGAGCAGGCGGCACGCGAGGGAGAACGACGTCGAATACCGCCGGATGATGACGACCGATCCGGCGCTCGCGGCCAGCGAATAGCGTTGCAGAGGGTCGGGTTGATGGCGGCCCGGCTTCGTCCCGGTGCGCACCTTCAAGGAAAGAGACATCAGTTCTCCCGGTGCAGGACGTGGTTGCAGATGCGGGTCAGGTCGGTCCGCAGGGGCGCCGGCAGTCCGGCGTCCGCGGCGTCCTGGAGCGCCTCGCTGACGAGTTCGTGGGCCAGCGCCAGGGCCGAGTCGTCCGCGCCCGCACGGTGCAGCGCCGCTTTCAGGGCCTCGACGTCGTCGGTGCCGGCCACCGCGTGCAGGCGAGAGGAGACCTGCGGGTCTCGCTTGCCGAGGGCCGTCAGGGCCGTCATCTTGCCGCCGCGCAGATCGGACGTCACCGACTTTCCGGTCTGTCCTGGGTCGCCGAAGGTGCCGAGGACGTCGTCGATGACCTGATAGGCGATGCCGACTTTCTCGCCCAGCAATTCAAGGGCCGCGGCCGCAGCGGCGGGAGCTCCGGCCAGCAAGGCTCCGGCTGCCAGTGGAGCGGCGAACGAGTACACGGCCGTCTTCTGGCGTTCCATCTCCAGCACATCCCCCAGCGAGATGGAAGCGTCCTGGGCGATCAGGATGTCTTCGAGCTCTCCACTCGCGGCGTCGGCGACGGCGCGGTCCATGAGGTCGGCGATCGCCTGACGGGCGGGCTCCGGGCAGTCCAGTTCGCGCACGGCGCGGAAGGCGGCGGCCAGGAGCATGTCCCCGGCGACGATGGCGACCGAGCGGCCGACGTGGCGCGCTTCCTCCTCCGGCATCCCGCGCTCGAGAGCGCCTCGGCCGTAGATCCCGGCGATGTTCGTGCGTCCCCGTCGGGTGAGGTCCTGATCGATCACGTCGTCATGGATCACGAGCGCCGCGTGCAGCAGTTCGAAGGCCGCCCCGAGAGCCGAACACCGCAGGGCGTCCGTGCCGCCGAACGCCGCATAACTTGTCCAGACGAGCTGAGGACGGAGCCGTTTGCCGCCCTCGAAGGAGTCCGCCAGATGGCGCCACAGTCCGCGGGCCTGCACGGAGTTGGTGGCGTCGATCTCCGAGGTGATGATGTCCACGATCTGCTCGTCCACCAGGCGGGACGTGCGGGGCCACTCGGCGACGGCGGGTGCCGTGGGTGCCGCCGTGGGCTGCTGTCGGGTGGTGTGGGTCTCGGGGAGGTGAAGTTCCGGCGCCGTCCACGCCGTCTGGGTCGCACTGCTCATGTCCACTCCTTGACTCGTTCGGCAGAACTGCCTAGCTCTTAGAACATCTAGCTTGTTGTATATCTCGACTATCTACAAATATGGTTGTCTAGGAACGCTCGATTGTCCAGAGGAGGACACCATGTCGATGGCACTGCAGTCCCCGAAGTCGCACCTCGTCCCGGCCGTGGCGACGCTTGCGGCCGCTCTTCTGGCGCTGGTCCTGGCGGCCGGAGGGTCCGGGGCGTTCGGTCTGACTCCGGTAGCCTCCGCGGCGGGAGGCTACCTCTCCAGCACCGCCACTCCGCTGGCTCCGGCCAACGCCGCCTTCGGCATCTGGAGTGTGATCTACCTGGGGCTCCTGGCCTATGCGGTGTGGCAGCTCGGTCGCCGGGCTCGGAGGGACGCGCTGCAGCAGCGGCTCAGGCCGTGGGCCGCCGCGTCCATGTTGCTCAATGCCGCGTGGCTCTGGGCCGCCCAGCTCGGCAGTCTCCCGGCCACCCTGGTGGTCATGATCCTGCTGCTCGCGGTCCTGTGCCGGATTCTCGTGCTGACCGAGGGCGTCACGCCCCGGGCAGGCGCGGAGTGGGTGCTGAGCGTCGCCGTCTTCGGCCTCTATCTCGGCTGGATCTGCGTCGCCACCGTGGCGAATGTGGCGGCGGTGCTCACGTGGGCCGGCGTCGCCTGGCCCGAGGTGCCGGCGTCGGTGGCGGTGCTCGCCGTCGTCGTCCTGATCGGATGGGCGCTCGCGCGCCGCGGGGCCTGGGCTCCGCTGGTGTCCATGGTCTGGGGAGTCGCCTGGATCGCCGTCGCGCGCTGGCAGGGTCCTCGCTACTCCGGCGACGTCGCGCTCGTGGCGCTCCTCGCCGCCATCGCTGTGGTGCTGGGAGCGGCGCTGCTCCTGGTACGGCGCCGGACGGTCAGGGCCTAGCCCGATGCTGACCGAGACCAGGGAGTGGCGCTGTTCGTCCAGCGCTCAGGACGTGTGGCGCGTGATCGACGCGTACGGCTCGTCCGGCATCGCGACGCCGGCGGGCCGGGGCAAAAGCTATTGGTGCATCGAGTCCGTGGAGCCGGGCCGGTCGGTCCTGCTGCGCGCCGGGCGCCTGCGCCAGGGCCGCCTCTGGCTGGAGCTCTCCCTGGCCGACCTGGGGAACGAGTGCGTCTGCCGGCAGCGGGTGATCTTCCTGCCGCATCACGACCGGTCGGCGCGGCTCCACTGGGCCAGGCTCCTGCCGTTCCGGCGGAGAGTGCTGCGCGGCATCGGCGAGCGCCTGAACCGTCACCTCGCCCACGACCCCCTTGCGGAAAGGCCTTCATGAACTACTCGGCGTACGACACCTCACTCGTCCAGCTGGTCTCCGAGCATGGGGAGCTGCTCGGCACGGCGCCCAAGGCGACCGTGCACACCACGACGACGCCGCTCCACCTCGCCTTCTCCTGTCACCTCGTGGACGGGCAGGGGAGGGTGCTGCTGACGAGGCGGAGCCTCTCCAAGGCGGCATGGCCGGGAGTCTGGACCAATTCCTTCTGTGGCCATCCGGCGCCGGGGGAGCCGCTGGAAGAGGCCGTCCGGCGTCGCGCGCGGGAGGAACTCGGGCTGGAGATCACCGAGGTGCGCAGCGTGCTGCCCGATTTCCGGTACCGGGCCGTGGACTCCAGCGGCGTGGTGGAGCACGAGATCTGTCCGGTGTTCGTCGCCAGGATCGACCGTGACCCGGAACCGTCTCCAGAGGAGGTCGATTCGTGGGCCTGGGCGTCTCCTGACCGCGTGGACCAGGCGATCACCGCGACGCCCTTCGTTTTCAGTCCCTGGCTCGTGCTCCAGCACGCGGCGCTGGGCCGTGAGCTTTGGGTGACCTCGCACGACCAGTAGCCGCCGGACCGCCCGCGAGCGCGGCGAAACGCCCCGTCCGGGCAAGAACCCGGGCGGAGCGTTCCGTTTCGCTCGCTGTGCTCAACTGATCTTCTTCCGGTAGGCCGCGATCGCCAGCACGTAGGCGACCACGAGGATTCCGACGCACCAGGCCAGCGCGACCCAGATGTCGCTTCCCACCGGTTGTCCGGCGAACAGCGCCTGGATCGTGTTCACGATCGAAGTCACGGGCTGGTTCTCGGCGAACCACCGCACCGGACCGGGCATGGTGGCCGTCGGCACGAAGGCCGAGCTGATGAACGGCAGGAAGATGAGCGGATAGGAGAAGGCGCTCGCGCCGTCGGTGGTCTTGGCACTCAGGCCTGCGATGATGGCGAGCCAGGTGAGCGCCAGGGTGAAGAGCAGCAGGATCCCGATGACGCCGAGCCAGGCGAGCACGCTCGCTCCGGTGCGAAAGCCCATGAGGAACCCGACGCCGAAGATGATCACCAACGTGATCCCGTTGGCCACCATCGAGGTCAGCACGTGAGCCCAGAGCACGCTGGACCGGGCGATCGGCATGGAGTGGAAGCGCTCGAAGATCCCGCTCTGCAGATCGGTGAACAGCCGGAACGCCGTGTACGCGATGCCGGAGGCGATGGCGATGAGCAGGATGCCCGGCAGCAGGTAGTTGACGTAGTTCTCGGTCCCGGTGCTCTGTCGGAGCGCTCCTCCGAACACGTAGACGAAGAGCAGCATCAGGGCGATCGGGGTGACCGCCGTGGTGATGATGGTGTCCGCGCTGCGGAAGATGTGCCGCAGGGAGCGGCCGGTGAGTGTTGCGGTGTCCGCGAGCGCATGGGTGCTCATGACGCGTCCTCCTTCTGGGTCTGACGTGGACCGATGAGCTGGAGGAAGATCTCCTCGAGCGTCGGCTGCTTCTCGACATACTCCACCGTGGCCGCCGGAAGGAGCTGTTTGAGCTCCGCCAGGGTGCCGTTGGCGATGATCCGGCCTTCGTGCAGAATGGCGATGCGGTCGGCCAGATGCTCCGCCTCGTCGAGGTACTGCGTGGTCAGCAGGACCGTGGTGCCGCCGGCGGCGAGACCCTTGACGACCTCCCAGACTTCGAGGCGGGCTTCGGGGTCGAGTCCGGTGGTCGGCTCGTCCAGATAGATCACCTCGGGGTGCCCCACCAGGCTCATCGCGATGTCGAGACGGCGCCGCATCCCTCCGGAATAGCTGCCGGCCTTCCGGCCGCCGGCCTCCGTGAGACGGAAGGCCGCCAGGAGTTCGTCGGCGACGCCGCCGGGATCGGGGACGTGTCGGAGTTTCGCGACGAGCACCAGGTTCTCCCGGCCGGTGAGGATCTCGTCCACGGCCGCGAACTGTCCGGTGAGGCTGATGACTTCGCGGACGCTCAGGCCTTCACGCGCGACGTCGTGGCCCAGCACCGTGGCGGTGCCGGCGTCGGCCCGAAGGAGGGTTGAGAGGATCCGCACCATGGTGGTCTTCCCGGCGCCGTTCGAGCCGAGGAGGGCGAAGATCCCGCCTCTTTCGACCTCGAAATCGACGCCGCGGAGGACCGGGAGGTCCTTGTAGGACTTCTCGATGCCACGGACGGAGATGGCCGGCGCGCTCATGGCCTGTCCTCCTGCGTCTTCGCGTCATCGACCGCCTTGATGAGGCGGGCGCGCTCCTTGTCGATCCACTGGGCGCCACCGTAGGACTGGGCGTAGTTCTCGGCGAATTCCACGGGGTCCTCGCCGACGATGGCGATGATGGGGGTGCCGTCCAGCGCCGCACGCTCCCAGAGGTCGGCCAGGTCCAGGAACATCTGGACGAGGGTGTCGCCGTCGGTGATCCCGCCGTAGTACATCGAGTAGCGGTGCTGGGCGTTGGCCACCTCACGGTATGGGGAGGGGAGGGCGTCGAGCCGGGCCTTCGCCTGGCGGTACTGCTTCTTCTGTTCGAGCGATCCGGTGAGCGCTTCGATCCACTTCGCGGCCATGATCAGTTCTCCTTGTTTCCGGTCTTGTTCAGCTGTTCGATGTGCTGTGCGAGGAACGTCCAGGTCTTCCAGAACTCGTCGAGCTCCTGGGCTCCCTGCGCGTTGAGGGTGAACACCTTGCGGGGCGGTCCCTTCTCACTCGGCACCTTCTGGACGTCCACGAGCTTCTTCTGCTCGAGCCGCACCAGGAGGGCGTAGATGGTGCCCTCCGCGATGTCGGCGAAGCCCCGGTCCCGCAGGCGCGCGGTGATCTCATATCCATAAGCCGGCTGCTCGGCCAGGAGGGCGAGGACGATGCCCTCCAAGGTGCCTTTGAGCATCTCGGTCATCTGCTTGCCCATCGGTTCCTCCTTTCACTACTCGGTAATACTTGGTACCACTAGAAAGTATCACTGACTACTGGTACTTAGCAAGACTGAATAGCGAGATTTCGGAAAGAATCTCGACGGCGGTTCAGGGCAGTGCTGGAACGCCCGGGCGGGCGCCTCAGCCTTCGAGGATCACCAGCTCCCGGGTCGCCCTGGTCATGGCCACGTAGCGGTCCACGGCGACCTCGATGCCCGCCCCGAAGCCCGCCGGGTCCACGAGCACCACCAGGTCGAACTCGAGGCCCTTGGCCTCTTCGGCCGTCAGGAACGTCACCCGGGGATCATCCGCCGGGTCCTCCGCCTGCCGGTGCTCAGCCTCGTCCTCCGGGACGGCGCGGATCACGCAGGCGATCCCCTCGGTGTTCTCCGCCAGCCAGGTGCTGAGCATCGTGTCCAGTTCGGCGACCGCACCGCGCCGGACCGGAACACCGCTGCTCCGGACCGACGTCGGGACGTTCGCGTCCGGCAGTGCGGAACGGATCGCGGGCGCGGCCTCGGCCATGACTTCCTCGGGGGTGCGGTAGTTGATGCTGAGCGCGCTCACGCGGGCCCCGGGAACGCCGACCCGTTCGAGCCGTTCGGCCCAGCTTTCCGGGAATCCCTGGCGGGCCTGCGCGCGGTCTCCAACGATCGTCAGGCTCCCGGACGGACACCGCGCCAGAAGCATCTGCCACTCGGCGTCACTGAGTTCCTGGGCCTCATCCACGATCACATGCCCGAACGGGCCGGCGAGCAGATCGGGAGACGGCGCGCCCACGAGCCCTTCATCGCCCAGGCCCTCCTGCAGGTCCTCGCCCTTCAGCATCGACATCACCAGCATCTCGGAGTCGTCCGCGGCGATCAGATCCTCCACCACCCGGTTCATCACGTCACGCTCCGAGGCCTGCTCCGCCCGCCGGCGGCGAACACGCCGGGCTTCTTCGGGGTCGCCGAGACGGAGCCGGGCCGCGTCCAGGAGGGGCAGGTCCTCCAGGGTCCAGGCCCGGGGTTCCTCCCGCTGCAGAACACGGACCTCCTCGGGGGTGAGCCACGGCGCGCAGAGGGACAGAAAGGCCGGCACCCGCCACAGATCGCCCACCACCACCGTGTGCTCGAGCAACGGCCACGCGCGGTTGAACACGGCCGCGAGCTCCCCGTTGCGGGCGAGTGCCGAGCGGAGAGCACCGTCGGGGGCCTCGCCGTCGTCGGTCGTGGCCACCAGAAGCGTGAGCAGTTCGTCCCAGACCTCCGCACGCGCCTCATTGTGGGGCGTGCCGGGCGCCGGGGCGGCGAAGGCCTCGGCCCAGGCATCGGGACTCACCCACACATCCTGGTACGGAGTTTCCACGAGCAGCCCCTCCGTGGGCGGCTCCTCATAGAACCGGACCGCCTTCTCGATGGCTCGCACCATCTCCGCGGACGACTTGAGGCGGGCGACCTTCGGATCGCGTTCGGCGCGGGCTGCGGCCCCCTCCGGCACCAGATCGCGGATGGTGCAGGCCTGCACGCCCTCTTCGCCCAGGCCGGGCAGCACATCCGCCACGTAGGACAGGTAATGCCGATGCGGACCCACCAGCAGCACGCCGCCCCGGCCGCGGCTCAACCGTGGATCCGCGTACAGGAGATACGCCGCACGGTGCAGGGCCACGACCGTCTTCCCGGTGCCCGGGCCGCCGTCGACCACGAGAGCGCCCTGCGACGACGCACGGATGATCGCGTCCTGATCGGCCTGGATGGTGCCCAGGACATCCCGCATGCGCGGCGTGCGGCTGTGGCCCAGGCTCGCGATGAAGGCGGACAGATCGCCGAGCGATGCCGCACCCTCCACTCCGCCGGGGGAGAAGGCCTCATCCCAGTAGTCGACGATATGGCCGCCGCTCCAGCGGTAGCGACGCCGACTTCCCACCCCTTGCGGGTGTGCGTGGGTCGCGCCGGAGAACGGCTCGGCCGCGGGTGCGCGCCAGTCGACCAGGAGGCGCTCGCCGTCGGCATCCGTCAGGCCCAGTCGGCCGATGTAGACCGGCGCCGAGCCGTCGGCGGGCACGAATCGCCCCAGACACAGGTCGAGCCCGTATCTCTCCAGCGCGCGCAGCCGACCGGTGAGGCGCCGGATCTCGGCGTCGCGGTCCACGGCCTGCTGACCGGACCGGCCGGGGGCGCGGCGTGCGGCGTCCAGCCGCTCTGAGAGGTCGGAGCGGGTGCGGTCGAGGTTGTCGGCGATGGCGGCGAAATGCCGTTCGTCGTCCGCGATCAGGGCCGGGTCGGCCTTGGCGGCGAGGCGTTCGGGGAGCTGGAAGACGCTGGACGGGGTGATGGCGGCCACGATGGCTTCTCCTCGGATCGTGTCGGTGGACCCCTTACTGTGCAGCATCCGGGGGGCCTTGCCGCAAGCCCCCCGGTGCGCTATAGATTGAAAGTGAGGAAGGGTGTTCCCTTCCTTTGCTGTGTGTCGTCCGGTTGTCACTGCACGGTGTCTCCGCACGTCGTCATCACCCTTTTCTTCTCCGCCGGGCGGACGGAAGATGAGGCATGTGGAGTCGTCGGAAGGGCCGCTGCATCCCACCCGGGCATCAAGCCGGCGTGCCGCCTGAAGAAGGCCCGCCGGATCACGTGGTGCTGTTCGTTCACGGCATGGGTCGCGCGCTCAAGGGCGGGACTCTTCAGGAGTGGGCGCAGCCGCTCATGCTCAGCCTCCATGATGAGGCCCTCGAATGCGACGACGCCGGCGACCACCCACCGCTGATCATCACCGAGGCGACGGCCGTGGGCGACGCCCCGCAGGCCCGGGTGAAAGTGCTCACTGGATGCTCGCCGTCGGGCGGTCCCGTGTACCTCGACGTGTTGATGACCGAGGCCTCCTGGGCGAAGGACTTCGAACCGGCGACCGTCGGCGCCACCTTCTGGTGGGCCGTGAGCCAGGCCTGGACGGTGTTCACCCGGTGCCTCCGACTGCTGTGGTGGACCTTCCGTCCGGCGTCGCACGAACGCATCCTGCCGGCCCGCCTGCTCAACTGGGCGCTGCTGATCCCCTTCATCAGTGTGGTGGCGGTGCTCGGGGCGGCTCTCATCCTCGGAATCCTCGCGCTCGGACTGGTCCTCATGGTCATGGCGAAGATCCCGGCCGTGGGCCAGTTCGTCAGCCGACTGCTCGCACTGTTCGCCGACTTCCTGGGCGACCCGCAGGTCTGGAAACGCAAGCAGATGCAGGCCGCCGCCATGCGCCAGCGGATCCGGGAGACGCTGGCGCGCTGGAACGGCGACGCCGGGGTCCCCGTCACGGTGGTGGCGCACAGCCAGGGCGCCGCGATCGTGGGACAGGTGCTGTTCCAGCGGACCGAGGATCCCGTGCGCGCCACCCATTTCGTGAGCGTCGGCAGCGGGATCGACCTACTGGGATACGCGGAGTGGGGCGGCACCGACGGGAGCGATCCGGTCCAGGACTGGCTCGACGTGCCGCACCGCCCGCGGTGGATCAATGTGTGGGGCAAGTTCGATTTCGTCCCGGCCGGTCCCATCTCCCGTGCCGCGGACGGTCGCGCCGCCATCTTCCGCAAGATCTTTGACCGGCACGGGCCGGGCACCGGTGGCCCCGGCCCGGAGGAGCACCCGGTCTACAACCGTTCGGCCCTCGTGTATGACCACGTGGTCTACTCCCGGAACCGGATCGAGGTCATCGACCCCCTGGCCCGGCTCATCCTGGCCACCCCGCGCCACGAACCCGCGTGGCCGACGACGGCGGGGGAGCAGGAGCCGTTGCTCTTCACCGGGGTGCCCGGAGACACCCGCCTCCGGCCGCACCGCGTGATGGTCAAGTCTCTCGGCGTGACCCGGCTGGCGGCGCTCGTGGCCGCGGTGCTCACCGCGCCCGAGGTGATGACCTGGCTGGCCTCTCTGAACGTGGTGCGCGGGGTCGCCCGCTGCGGCGTGGACCCGGGGTCCTGGCTCTCCTGGCTGTGCCTGGGGGACCCTTACCGCTGGTCGGACCCTGCCGATGGGTGGATCCTCGGGGTCTCCGCGCTCGTCCTCACGGCGCTGCAGATCTGGGTGCTGAACGGCATGGTCTGGAACGGCCTCCACGGACTGCTCGAACGTCGCCGTAAGAAGTCGAGGACCCGTTCGAGTGATCCGGACAAGAGGCTGCCCCCGAACCCGTGGTGGCAGCTGTGGCTCTATCTCGCCTGTGCCCTGGTGATCACCTTCGTCCTCCCGTGGCTCCTGCTCGGGGGTGACCTCTCGGGCGGAGACGTCCTCCTGGCGGTGCCGGTGCTGCTGTACCCCTTCGCGTTCCTGAGGACCGGCATCGGCGGTCTCGCGGCGAGGGTGTGACGACCCCTCCCGTTCAGCCTGAAGTGAGAGCTGCTGCGAGACCCCGCTCGCCCTTCCGCATGGTGTGCGCGTGCGCGGCCACGAAGACGGGGGCGGCCACGGGGACCAGGAGATTCATCCATCGCACCGTGGGACGCACCGTCCAGCGGATGTCCATCCTGGTCATGTTCCCACGGCTGCCCGGTGTGAGGATGATGGCGCCTTCACCGTCGAGGTCGCCCTGCGCTTCGAATTCGAGTTTCCACGGTGGGGTGGCGACGGTGGGATGGATGCTCACCGTGAGCGAGTACCCGAGCGCCGTCCGGAAGCGCAGGTGTGCCGTGACCTCGGTCAGCTCCTGTCCGTCCGGATCTGCTGAGGACGGGTCGACCGTGAGGGGAGCGGCCACGGTGCAGCCGGGCCACCACACCGGTTCGCCCGGCCGGAGATCCAGGGAGGTCAGGACACCCCACACTTTCTCGACCGGGGCGGGCAGATGCCAGGTGGACCGGAGGTCGAAGAGCCGTGGCGTCATGAAGTCATTCTGGCAGGGGACACCCGGATAAACACGGAAGGCCCCCGGTCTGAGACCGGGAGCCTTCGTTCTGTGCGCGGAGGGGGACTTGAACCCCCACGCCCTATTCGGGCACTAGCACCTCAAGCTAGCGCGTCTGCCATTCCGCCACCCGCGCATCTGGGTGAACCGGCTGTCTGGACCGCGTTTCCGCTGTTCAGGCCGCCGGGGCAACGAGAAATACTCTACACGCATTTCGCGGAAACGCGAAATCCTGGCTGAGCTGGGGCTTCGCAAGGTTTCGGGGCATGAACGAGGGAACGCCCCACGCTGGAGCGTCCCCACTAGGCTGAGGAGTGATCTGTTCGGCAGCGGCGCGGAAAGGCGAAACGATGAGCACTCAGGAATCCGTCACCCCCTCCCAGGGGACATCTCCGGCCGAAGCGGAAGTGGTGGACATCTGCCGCGAACTCATCCGCTTCGACACCACCAACTTCGGCGACAACCAGGGTCCCGGGGAGCGCAAGGCTGCCGAGTACGTGGCCGGGCTCATGGCCGAGGTGGGTCTGGAGCCGGAGATCTTCGAATCCGCGCCCGGACGCGCCAGCGTGGTCACCCGAATGGAGGGACAGGACCCCAGCGCGAGTGCGCTGGTGGTGCATGGCCACCTCGACGTCGTGCCGGCGCTGCGGGAGCAGTGGAGCGTCGATCCCTTCGCCGCCGAAGTCAAGGACGGCATGATCTGGGGCCGCGGCGCCGTGGACATGAAGGACATGGACGCCATGATCCTCGCGACCTTGCGCGACTTCGCGCGACGGGGGATCAAGCCGCAGCGAGACCTGGTGTTCGCCTTCTTCGCCGACGAGGAGGCCGGCGGGGACTACGGTGCCCGCTACGCCGTGGACAAGCGTCCCGAACTGTTCGACGGCGCCACCGAGGCCATCTCAGAAGTCGGCGGCTTCTCGTCCACGATCGGCGGCAAGCGGGCCTACCTGCTGCAGACGGCGGAGAAGGGCCTGTCCTGGCTCCGCCTGGTGGCACACGGCCGTGCGGGCCACGGTTCGCAGATCAACACGGACAACGCCGTGACGCGGCTCGCGGCCGCCGTCGCGCGCATCGGTCAGCATGAGTGGCCCATCGAGCTCACGCCCACCACGCGGCAGTTCCTGGACGGCGTGACCGAGCTGACGGGCGTGGAGTTCGATCCGGACAACCCGGAGATCATCCTCAAGGAACTCGGCACCGTGGCGCGCTTCGTGGGAGCCACGCTGCAGAACACGTCCAATCCGACGCTGCTCACCGGCGGGTACAAGCACAACGTCATCCCGGAGACCGCCGAGGCGCTCGTGGACTGCCGCACGCTGCCGGGCCAGCAGGAGCAGGTGTTCGAGACCATCCGCCAGCTCGCGGGTGAAGGCATCGAACTCAGCTACGTGAACAAGGACGTGTCCCTGGAGGTGCCGTTCGCGGGCAATCTCGTGGACGCCATGGTCGATTCCCTCAAGCGCCACGACCCCGAGGCCACGGTGCTGCCGTACACGCTCTCGGGCGGCACGGACAACAAGTCACTGAGCCAGCTCGGCATCACCGGCTACGGTTTCGCGCCCCTGCAGCTGCCGGACGAGCTCGACTTCACCGGAATGTTCCACGGCGTCGACGAGCGGGTCCCGCTGGACTCCCTGCGCTTCGGCACGCGCGTCCTGTCCGATCTGCTCCAGAACTACTGACCTGAACTGGTCCGTCGGCGCCCGAAACGGCGTCGACGGACCCGGGCCGAGGCGGCGGGCTGGAGCCTCGGACCAGTGGGGCCGGGTCAGATCGTGCGTGCGACGTTCATGACCTTGCGCCGCATCCAGTAGCGCCGATGGCCGCCCAGGTAGAGGACTGAGCGGTGAAGTTCCCATTTGCCGTATTCGCTGTGCTCCAGCACGCGCCGTCGTGCCTCGGGCAGCGACTCGTCGCGCTCGACGCTGATGACCATGTACTCGTAATTCTGGCCCTGGTACAGACGTTGTTCCACGGACCGCGGCAGAATCTGTTCCTTCATGTGAGATGTCTACCACTCCTGCGGGGGAATTTCCTGCCCTTCGACACATTTCGCCGGGGGTGCCGCGAGGGCTTCCGGGCTGGTCACAGGCCATGACGTAAGGTCGTCTACATGAATTGGATCGAAGCCATACTTCTCGGCCTGGTACAGGGCCTGACCGAGTTCCTCCCCATTTCATCCAGCGCTCATCTGCGCATCCTGGGGGAGTTCCTGCCGAATGCCTCCGATCCCGGGGCGGCCTTCACCGCCATCACTCAGCTCGGCACCGAGACCGCCGTCCTCCTGTTCTTCTGGAAGGACATCGTCAGGATCGTCAAGGCATGGTTCGGTTCGCTGCGGGGCAGCGTGCCCCGCGACGATCCGGACGCCCGCATGGGCTGGCTCGTGATCCTGGGCAGCATCCCGATCGTCGTGCTCGGCATCCTGCTGCAGGACTACATCGAGCACACGTTCCGTTCCCTGTGGATCGTGGCGACCACGCTGATCGTTTTCGGCATGATCCTGGCCGTGGCCGACGTCTTCGGCAAGCAGGAACGCCAGCTCAAGGACCTCACCGTCAAGCACGGCATCCTCTACGGCTTCGCTCAGGCACTCGCCCTCATCCCGGGCGTGTCACGCTCCGGCGGCACCATCACGGCCGGCCTCTTCATGGGCTACACCCGGGAGGCCGCCGCCCGGTACTCGTTCCTCCTGGCGATCCCCGCCGTCTTCGGCTCCGGTTTCTACCAGCTCTTCAAGGTTCTCAAAGGCTCCGAGGCCGCCGGTCCCTATGGGCTGGGGGAGACCGCCCTGGCGACCCTGATCGCCTTCGCGGTCGGCTATGTGATCATCGGCTGGTTCCTCAAGTTCATCTCCAGCCGCGGGTACCAGGCGTTCGTCTGGTACCGGATCGGACTCGGCGCCGCGCTGTACCTGCTGCTCGGATTCGGGGTCATCCCCGCCTGAGCGATAGGCTGACAGGCGTGAAATCGTGGAAGACGCGCCCTGTCCCTGAACTGCCCGGAACCATGCCGCCGCTCAGGATTTACGACACCTCGCGCGGTGACTTCGCCACTATCCAGCCGCAGGCCGAACAGTCCATGTACGTCTGCGGGATCACCCCGTATGACGCGACCCATATGGGTCACGCGGCGACATATCTGGCCTTCGATCTGCTCAATCGCGCCTGGCGCGACGCCGGCAGCCAGGTCGACTACGTGCAGAACGTGACGGACGTGGACGACCCGCTCCTGGAGCGGGCGACCGCGACCGGTCAGGACTGGCGTGAGCTGGCCGTCGATCAGACCAGCCTTTTCCATGAGGACATGGAAGCGCTCAATGTCGTGGCGCCCGCGCACTACGTCGGCGCCGTCGAGGCGATCCCGTGGATCGTCCCGGAGATCGAGCGCCTCGTGGCCTCGGGCCTGGCGTACCGCGTGCCGGGGACGAACGGCGAGCCCGACGGCGACGTGTACTACGACGTCGCCGCGGCCGATGCCGAGGGCCAGAACGTCGAAGCCTGGGAACTGGGCGCCGTCTCCGGGCTGAGCGAGGAGGAGATGCTTCCCCTCTTCGCCGAGCGTGGTGGCGATCCGGACCGCCCCGGCAAGCGCAACCGGCTCGACCCGCTCCTCTGGCGCGTCGCCCGCGACGGTGAGCCCTGCTGGGACGGCAGCTCGCTGGGCCGGGGGCGTCCCGGCTGGCACATCGAATGCACCGTGATCGCCCAGCGCTTCCTGCCGTCGCCGTTCACGGTTCAGGCCGGCGGCTCGGACCTGATCTTCCCGCACCACGAGATGGGCGCCGGGCACTGGTACTCCCTCACGGGCGAGCCCATGGCGAAGCACTACGCCCACACGGGCATGGTGGGCCTGGACGGCGAGAAGATGAGCAAGTCCCGGGGCAATCTGGTCCTGGTCTCGGCGCTGCGCCGGGAAGGCGTGGAGCCCGCGGTCATCCGCAGCGCCGTTCTGGCGAACCACTACCGCACCGACTGGTTCTGGACCGATGAGCTTCTCGAGGAGGCGGAGCGTCGCGTGACCCGCTGGCGTGAGGCACTGGACCACGCCCCGGAGGGTTCCGCCGGACCGCTCCTGGCGGTGCTGCGGGAGCGCCTCGCCGACGATCTGGATGCGCCGGGCGCGCTGAAGGCCCTGGATGCGTGGGCCGACGCTGCTCTCGCCGAGGGTGGGTCCGCCAGCGCGCCGGACGCCAGCCTGGTCTCCGACTCCGTCAACGCCCTCCTCGGCGTGGAGCTCTGAGGACGGTTTCCGAGCTGAGGCGCGGCGCACGCTCCTGAAACGGATGACGACGGCGGGTGACCCGCCGTCGTCGTCTGTCGTTGAGTCCTTCTGCGGTCCCGGCGGACGCGCTCAGGAGGGGTCGGCGTGCGGATGACCGTTGCCCTTGCCCCGGCGCCGCAGATACCGTTCGAATTCCCTGGCGATCGATTCGCCGGACGCCTCCGGCAGTTCGGCCGTGTCGGTGGCCTCCTCCAGCTGACGGACGTACCCGGCGATGTCCGGGTCCTCCGAGGACAGCTCGTCCACGCCGCGCTCCCACGCCTCCGCGTCCTCCACCAGATCGCCGGGATCGAGCGGGACCTGGAGCAGCTCTTCGATGCGGTGCAGCAGGGCGAGCTGGGCTTTGGGGGAGGGCGATTGCGCCACGTAGTGGGGGACGGTCGCCCAGAGTGAGATCGCCGGCAGTCCCGCGAGGCGCGCCACCTCGGCGAACACGCCTACGATCCCCGTGGGGCCCTGATACGTGGACGGTTCCAGGTTCAGGCGCTCCTGCAAGGCACGGTCGTCGGTGGTCACGGTGACGGGCAGGGGCCGGGTGTGGGGGACGTCGGCCAGCAGGGCGCCCAGCAGCACCACACGGTCCACGCCGAGTTCCTCGGCCTGCGCCAGGATCTCCGCGGTGAACGCGCGCCAGCGATAGGACGGCTCCACGCCGCTCACCAGGATGGCGTCCACCGGAACGCCAGGGATGCTCGCCTGGTGGATCCGGGTGCCCGGCCAGCGGAGCCGCCGCTCCCCGGAGCCGGTGGTGCGCACCGTGGGCCGGGTGAACTGGAAGTCGTAATAGTCGTCGGGCTCCAGGACGGACACCTTCCGGGCATGCCACGCCTTGCTCAGGAATTTGATGGTGTCACTCGCAGCTTCACCGGCGTCATTCCACCCCTCGAAGGCCGCAATGAGAACCGTGCTGCGTTTCCCACCCTGGTGCAGGGGAAGGAACGCCTCGTCCTGCAGACCCTCGGGGTCGTCGAAGTTCTCCATGGGCTCTACCCTACGACGGACCCGGCCCAGCTCGAGGGACGTGTTCGCACATCACCGCCCCGTAGACTTGGCCTATGTTGTCTCCAGCGCCTCTGTCCTCCGGTGATCGCCGTCCCGATGCCCCGCTGCGGGCCGTTCTGTGGGACATGGACGGGACTCTGGTGGACACGGAACCGTACTGGATCGCGGCCGAACACGAACTCGTGGAGAGCTTCGGAGGCACCTGGAGCCACGCTCAGGCGATCCAGCTGGTGGGTCAGGCGCTGGACCGCAGCGCCCGCATTCTGCAGGCCGCAGGCGTCAGGATGCCCGAACGGCAGATCATCTCCACGCTCTCGACTCGCGTCATGGAACGCATCGAGGAAGCGGTCCCGTGGCGGCCCGGGGCCCAGGCGATGCTGGATTCGCTGACGGCGAACGGTGTGCGCTGCGCCCTGGTCACCATGAGCGAACGCCCCCTCGCCAGTCTCGTCGTGGAGAAGCTGCCGCAGAAGTACTTCGAGTTCCTGGTCACCGGGGATGACGTCACGAACGGCAAACCCGATCCGGAGGCCTATCTCCAGGCCATGGCGACGATGCAGTCCACCGAATCCGCGCTGCGCGTGGAGAACTTCGTGGCCCTGGAGGATTCCGTCCCGGGTGTGGGCGCGGCGCTGGCATCCGGCGCCGTGACCATCGGCATTCCGCACACGGTGCCGCTGCCCGAGTTCCCGGGCCGGTTCACCCGCTGGGACACCCTGGCTCAGAAGGACTTCACCGCGATGCAGCGCATCCTCGACGGGCACTGGGCCGGCACTCCGTCAGGACTCGATCCCGAAGACGGGAAGGTCAGCGCGTGAGTTCTGTGGCGAGCCGGGACGGCCTGCGTCTCGGCAGGCTCTGGGGAGTCCCCATCTACCTGGCCTATTCCTGGTTCATCATCGCGGCGTTCACCGTGGCCACGGTAGGTCCTCTGCTGGCTCAGCAGGGGATGGGCGCAGGCGCGTACCTGGCGGCCTTCACGTACGCCGTGCTCCTGCTCCTCTCCGTGCTGGTCCACGAACTCGCGCATGCGCTCACGGCCAGGATCTTCGGCTGGAGTTCCGAGAAGATCGTGCTCAACCTCTGGGGCGGTCACACGCAGTTCACGGAGTTCAAGGCGACGCCGTGGCGTTCCGTTCTGGTGGCCTTCGCCGGTCCCGCGGCCAACTTCGTCCTGGCGGGTCTCGGCTGGATCGCCATGGCGGTCACCCATCCGGTCGGGGTGGGGGACTTCCTGCTGTGGATCTTCACGTGGACCAACTTCGTCATCGCGATCTTCAACGTCCTGCCCGGCCTGCCGCTGGACGGCGGCCGCCTGGTCGAGACCATTGTCTGGACCGCCACCGGGAACCGCGAGAAGGGCACCATCGCCGCCGGCTGGACCGGCCGCATCCTCGTCATCCTGATCGTGCTCTACTTCATCGTCCGTCCGTACCTGCTGGGGGAGGGCCTGGACTTCAAGTTCGCCGTCATCACCCTCCTGGTGGCCGGATTCCTGTGGATGGGCGCGAGCGAGGCGATCAAGGTGGCCCGCATGCGCGGCCGGCTTCCGGAGATCCGCGCGGCACAGCTGGCCGAGCCGGCGCAGGGCGTCCCGGAGAACCTGTCCGTGGCGCAGCTCTTCTCCGCGGCCCGGCCTGGCACGGCGTTCATCGTCATCGCCCCGGACGGCAGCCCGCAGTCCATCGTCGACCCGTCGGCTGTCGCCGCGGTGCCCGCCGACCTCCTGCCGACGACGCCGGTCACCGCGGTGAGCGTGCCGCTCGCCGCCGGCGCCTACGTGCCGGACCACGCCGAAGGCAAGGAACTCATCGACTACCTCTCCGCGCTGGACGGCAACCAATACGCCGTCGTCGACGCGCACGGCAGAGTGACCGGGCTCCTGCGCCAGTCGACCATCGTGGCGGCCCTGACAGGACGTCCGCGGGGCCTCGGCCGAGCCGGGTCCCGCTGACGGGTAGAGTTGATTCCCGGACATTTCGCCCAACCCCCATGCGTGCCCGACGCGGCGCACAGGAGAAGGAACACGCCATGAGCAACCAGGACACCCCTCAGGCCACCCCCGCGGAAGGCCGCCAGGCGGTCGGCGCCGCTCGACGCCGTGGGCCGTTCCGGGTGGGCGAGAGGGTCCAGCTCACCGATGAGAAGGGGCGGATGAACACCATCACCCTCGAACGGGGCGGGGCGTTCCACACCCACCGTGGCTTCCTGAATCATGACGACCTGATCGGCCAGCCCGACGGCAGCGTGGCCGTGAACAACATCGGCCAGCAGTACCAGGCGCTGCGTCCGCTCCTGAGCGACTTCGTCCTCTCGATGCCGCGCGGCGCGGCGGTGGTCTACCCGAAGGACGCCGGTCAGATCGTGACCATGGCGGACATCTTCCCGGGCGCGCGCGTCGTCGAAGCCGGAGTCGGCTCCGGCGCGCTGTCCATCTCCCTGCTCCGCGCCGTCGGCGACCTGGGTTACCTCCACTCGTTCGAACGCCGTGAGGAGTTCGCGGACATCGCCCGAGGCAACGTCGAGACGATCTTCGGCGGCCCGCACCCGGCCTGGCAGATCAGCCTCGGCGACTTCCAGGACGAGGTCGTCAAGGCCGAGGCGCCCGGCAGCGTGGACCGCGTGGTCCTCGACATGCTGGCGCCCTGGGAGTGCCTCGACGCCGTCGCCACCGTGCTGGCCCCGGGCGGCGTCTGGATCAACTACGTCGCCACGGCCACTCAGCTGTCCCGCACGGCCGAGGCCATCCGCGCCGACGGCCGGTTCACCGAGCCTGACGCCTGGGAATCCATGGTCCGTGGCTGGCACCTCGAGGGCCTGGCCGTCCGGCCCAACCACCGCATGGTGGGGCACACCGGTTTCCTCCTGGTCACGCGCCGTCTGGCGGACGGCGTCGACGGCCTGACGCTGAAGAAGCGGGCCAAGACCGAGTTCACCGAAGAGGACATGAACGCCTGGACGCCGGCGAGCGTCGGGGAACGTCCGTACTCGGACCGCAAGCTCCGCCGCGCCGCCCGTGACGCCATGGCCGGCACCCAGGTGGAGGATCCCGAGGAGCCGCACTCGGGGGAGTAATCCCAGGTGGGAGGCCATCGGCAGTCACATCGTGGGCACCGGTCCGCGATCCCGCTCGGAACGCGCTAGTGTCGAAGGTGACGGCACACGGACTTTCCACGAGAGGGCTGGCCACCATGAGCGAGGACACACTGGGCACCAACGGTGACGCCGGGAATGAAGCGCGTAACAACGCGGCACATCTGAGCATCGCCGAGCGGCAGATCAACGTGCTGCGGGACAAGCTCCGCAGCGTGGACCGCCAGCTCGCCTCCGCCACCCAGAACAACTCGCGGCTCGTGGGCATGCTGGAGACCGCCAAGACCGAGATCCAGCGACTCAAGGCCGCGCTCGAGCAGGAGGGCCAGCCGCCCTACAGTTTCGCCACGGTCGCCCAGCTCAATCACCGTAAGGAACCCGTGGCGGGCGCCAGCGCCAACGCCTCCGTCGAGGAGTCGGTGGACGTCTTCAACGGCGGCCGGAAGATGCGGGTGGGGATCAGCCCCCTCGTCAACATCCACCAGCTCGCCGTGGGCCAGGAAGTGCTGCTCAACGAGGCACTCGTGGTGATCGCGGGACTCGGTTTCGAACAGGCCGGCGAAGTGGTCACGGTCAAGGAACTGATCGGCCACGACCGCGTGCTGGTGGTGGGCCGCACCGACGACGAGCGGGTCATCCGCCTCTCCGGACCGCTGCGCCACCGGGGCGTCCGCGTGGGCGATGCCGTGTCCGTGGACGGCCGCACCGGCTTCGCCCTGGAGAAGGTGGACCGCAGCGAAGTCGAGACCCTGGTCCTCGAAGACGTCCCGGACATCAGCTACGAGGACATCGGTGGTCTGGGACCCCAGATCGAGCAGATCCGGGATGCGGTCGAACTGCCGTTCCTGCACCCCGGCCTGTACCGGGAGCACGGCCTCAAGGCGCCGAAGGGCATCCTCCTGTACGGCCCTCCGGGCTGTGGCAAGACGCTGATCGCTAAGGCCGTCGCCAACTCCCTGGCCGCGCGGGCCGCGGAACGCTCCGGCGCGGCCGAGCTGAAGAGCTACTTCCTCAACATCAAGGGACCCGAGCTCCTGGACAAGTACGTGGGCGAGACCGAACGGCACATCCGCCTGATCTTCGCCCGTGCCCGGGAGAAGGCCAGCGACGGCAGCCCGGTGGTGGTCTTCTTCGACGAGATGGACTCCCTGTTCCGCACTCGCGGCACCGGCGTCTCCTCGGATGTCGAGACCACGATCGTGCCGCAGCTGCTCAGCGAGATCGACGGCGTCGAACGGCTGGACAACGTGATCGTGATCGGCGCGTCGAACCGCGAGGACATGATCGATCCCGCGATCCTGCGCCCGGGACGACTCGACGTGAAGGTGAAGATCCAGCGCCCGGACGCCGAAGCGGCCGCGGACATCTTCGCGAAGTACATCACCACGGAGCTTCCCTTGCACCCGCAGGACGTGGCGGAACACGGCGGCGACCAGGCCGCCACGGTCCGCGGGATGATCCAGCGCACGGTGGAATCGATGTACTCGACGGACAAATCCAATGAGTACCTCGAGGTCACCTACGCCAACGGTGACAGCGAGATCCTCTACTTCAAGGACTTCAACTCCGGCGCCGTCATCCAGAACGTGGTGGACCGCGCCAAGAAGTACGCCATCAAGGACCTCCTCACGAGCGGCGAGAAGGGTCTGAGGATCGACCATCTTCTGCGGGCGGTCACGGACGAGTTCCGTGAGCACGAGGACATGCCGAACACCACCAACCCGGACGACTGGGCCCGTATCTCCGGCAAGAAGGGTGAGCGGATCACCTACATCCGGACGATCGTCCAGGGCAAGGGCGGCCAGGAGCCCGGCAAGAGTCTGGAGACCGCCACCAACACGGGACAGTATCTGTGAGCGCTTCCGGACTGCCGGGCGCCGGCGACGGCGGAGTCATCCGTGTGATGGGGTCGGAGACCGAGTACGGGATCCACGCCCCGCAGGCGCCCACCGCCAACGCGACGGTCCTCTCGGCGCGGGTGATCGACGCCTACGCGCGGCTCACCTCGGCCCGCCAATCGGGGGCCGGAAGCGCGGCCGGGAGTGAATCCGGTGCCGGGAGCCGACGGACGGCGGCGGGCTGGGACTACAGCGACGAAGAGCCGCTGCACGACGCGCGCGGCTGGTCGCTGCCCCGGGCCCACGCGCACCCGAGCCAGCTGACCGACGTCGCGCCCGTGCTGGACGCGACAGCCGTGGCCCTCGCGCACGGCCGCGCCGAACTGGACTACTCCGACGTCGAGTCGGGCGAACAGCCCCTCATGAACATGGTGCTGGGCAACGGCGCACGGTTCTATGTGGACCACGCCCATCCCGAGTACTCCAGCCCCGAGGTCACCAACCCGCGCGACGCCGTCATCTGGGACGCTGCCGGTGATCTGGTGGCGCTCGACGCGATCCGCGCCCTCGACGCCGAGGACGGCTCGGGGCCCGTCAATCTGTACAAGAACAACACGGACAACAAAGCCGTGTCCTACGGCAGTCATGAGAACTACCTCATGCCACGGGCCGTGCCGTTCTCCTCGATCGCTGAGGGCTTGATCCCGTTCTTCCTGAGCCGTCAGGTGCTGTGCGGCGCCGGCCGGCTCGGCATGGGACAGGACGGCCGCGGCAGCGGGTACCAGATCAGCCAGCGGGCGGACTTCTTCGAGGCCGAGGTCGGGCTGGAGACCACCATCCGGCGCCCCATCGTCAACACCCGTGACGAGCCGCACGCGACGGCGGACAAGTACCGGCGCCTGCACGTCATCATCGGTGACGCGAACCTCTCCGAGTACGCGAACTACCTCAAGTTCGGCACCACCTCGCTGGTGCTGGGCCTGATCGAGGCGGGGCGCGTGCCCCGGCTCCAGGTGTTCGAGCCCGTGGCGGCGCTGCAGGAGATCAGCCACGACACCACGCTCACGCATCAGGTGCGGCTGATCGACGGGCGGCGCATGACCGCCGTCGAGCTTCAATGGCTCTACTACGAAGCGGCCCGCGCGTTCGCGGAGGAGAGCGGTGCCGGCCATCCCACGCAGGGCGACGGCCAGACCCACGCGGTCCTGACGGCATGGGAGGAGACCCTCGGATGGCTCGAGCAGGGCGATGAGCGCGCCGCCCAGCGGGTGGAGTGGCTGGCGAAGCTGCGGCTCCTCGAGGGCTACCGGGAGCGCGGGGGACTGGCCTGGGACGACGCCCGCCTGGGGCTCATCGATCTGCAGTGGTCGGACATCCGACCGGAGAAGGGCCTGTACCACCGGCTCGTGAGGCACGGGCGCATGGCGAAACTCGTGGACGACGCCGAGATCGCCGCCGCGGCGACCGCACCACCCGCCGACACCCGGGCCTTCTTCCGCGGCATGTGCCTGAGCCGCTTCCCCCGGGCCGTCACGGGCGCCAGCTGGGACTCGGTGATCTTCCGCCTGCCCGGTCAGAGCAGGGCCACGAGGATCCCCACGCGGGAACCGCTGCGGGGCACCCGCGAGCTCACCGGCGCGCTCTTCGACGACCATCAGGACGCCGGGGAGTTCCTCCGCGCGCTCCTGCGTGAACCGTGACGTCAACCGTGAGCTGAGCTGCTGCGAACAGGCCCTTGAAGTGGCAGGATGACAGTAGAGGACAATCCGAGGAGGAACCATGGCAGGCCAGGAACAGATCAACCCGAGCACGCGCGGCGAGGAGCAGATCGAGGAGACGGACACCCCGGCGCCCGCCGCTCCCGCGGCTCAGGCCAGTGAGGCGACTCAGGGCGTGGACGACCTGCTCGACGAGATCGACGGCGTGCTGGAGAAGAACGCCGAGGAGTTCGTGCGCGGCTTCGTCCAGAAGGGCGGCCAGTAGGCCGTGTCCAGGGACGCCGACCGCCTGCCCGCTGAGGCCGGCGCCTCCTTCCTGGATCATCTGACGGACACCAGGCCGGAGCTGCTGCCGTTCGGGCCGGCGGTCTCACAGGGCGCGCCGGTCCTCCAGGCGCCCCACGCCACCACCATCGTGGCCCTGCAGACCGCGGGCGGCGTGCTGATGGCGGGGGACCGCCGTGCGACCATGGGCAACCTGATCGCCTCCCGCACCATGGAGAAGGTGTTCGCGGCGGACGAGAGCTCGCTGCTCGGCATCGCGGGGACGGCAGGTCTGGCCGTGGACATCGTCAAGCTCTTCCAGGTGGAACTCGAACACTACGAGAAGATCGAGGGCACCCCGCTCAGCCTGGAAGGCCGTGCCAACCGGCTCGCCGCCATGGTGCGGGGCAACCTCGGCATGGCGCAGCAGGGACTGGCCGTCGTCCCGCTCTACGCGGGATTCGAGCCCGCCATGGCCTCCGGGCGGATCTACTCCTATGACGTCACCGGCGGCCGCTACGAAGAGCACGAGCACCACAGCGTGGGGTCCGGCTCCACCTTCGCCCGGGGCGCTCTGAAGAAGCTCTGGAGGCCGGGTCTCGAGGAGGCCGACGCCGTGCGCGTGGCCGTCGAGGCGCTCTACGACGCCGCGGATGACGACTCGGCCACCGGCGGCCCCGATCTGGTGCGTCAGCTCTGGCCCGTGGTCTACGTGGCCGACGCCGAAGGAAGCCGGCGAGTGCCCGATGACGTGGTGAAGGGCATCGCCACCCAGGTCCTGTCGGAGCGCACGGGAGAGGGACGGGAGGCCTGAGATGTCGCAGCAGTTCTACGTCTCACCGGAACAGATCATGAAGGACCGGGCGGACTTCGCCCGGAAGGGGATCGCGCGCGGACGGTCCGTGGTGGTCCTGTCCTGCGCGGCGGGGATCGCCCTGGTCGCGGAGAACACCTCCAACTCCCTGCACAAGATCGGGGAGATCTACGACCGGATCGCCTTCGCCGCGGTCGGCAAGTACAACGAGTTCGAGAGCCTGCGGCAGGCCGGCGTCCGGTACGCCGATGTCCGCGGCTACTCCTATGACCGGAGTGACGTCACCGCTCGCGGCCTGGCGAGTGTCTACGCCCAGAGTCTCGGGACCGTGTTCACCGCGGAACAGAAGCCGTTCGAAGTGGAACTGGCCGTCGCCGAAGTCGGTGCGACACAGGCCGGGGACCACATCTTCCGCCTCACCTTCGACGGCTCCATCACGGACGAACGCAGCTTCGTGGCCATGGGCGGCCGCAGCGACCGGGTGACGGAGGTCCTCCGGGCCGGCTGGCGTGCCGATCTGTCACTGGGCGAGGCCCTGCGGCTGGCCACACAGGCGCTGGCCGCGGCCTCCGCGGCGCAGGATCCGGCAGCGGGAGGAGCGGCGAGCGAGCCCGACGGCGGCGCAGCCCGTGCGCCTGAACGTCAGGAACCTCCGGCTCCGGTCGCGGCGGTGGGCCTTGAGGTCGCCGTCCTGGACCGCGAGCCGGGGAGTTGGCGATCCCGCCGTAGGGCGTTCCGGCGTCTGGGGCAGGATGCCCTGCAGCGCCTGCTGGAGGAGTGACCGCGGCCCGGCACGGCGGAGTGCCCGGAGCGGGTCGATCAGGTGAGTGAGTGCGTGCGCGGACGAATGGCCGCGCACTGAACGGAAAGGGCGGCATGGACCGGCGGATTTTTGGCATCGAGACGGAGTTCGGCATCTCCTACGTGGGGAGCAACACCCGGCGCCTGGCCCCGGAGGAAGCGGCGCGCTACCTGTTCCGCAAGGTCGTGAGCTGGGGACGCTCGTCGAACGTGTTCCTCGCCAACGGCTCGCGGCTCTACCTCGACGTCGGATCCCACCCGGAGTACGCGACCGCTGAATGCGACTCCCTTCCGCAGCTCATCGCCCACGACAAGGCGGGCGAGCTCATCCTCGAAGAACTCTGCCACGAGGCCGAGGAGCGGCTGGCCGCGGATGGTTTCGAGGGCAGGATCTTCCTGTTCAAGAACAACACCGACTCGGCGGGCAACTCCTATGGAAGCCACGAGAACTAC
This sequence comes from Arthrobacter sp. Y-9, assembly GCF_029690065.1. NCBI lineage: Bacteria > Bacillati > Actinomycetota > Actinomycetes > Micrococcales > Micrococcaceae > Arthrobacter > Arthrobacter sp. Y-9. The sequence goes on along the minus strand of NZ_CP121463.1, from coordinate 1,815,532 downwards.
CTGATTCCGCGGAAGGGGGAGTTCAACCGCCTGGCGGACGTCCTCATCCCGTTCCTGGTGACCCGCCAGCTTCTGGTGGGCGCGGGGAAGATCATCAACACGCCCCAGGGCTCGCTGTACGCGTTCTCCCAGCGGGCGGACCACATCTGGGAGGGCGTCTCCTCGGCCACCACCCGGTCCCGCCCGATCATCAACACCCGGGACGAACCCCACGCGGACGCGGAGTACTTCCGGCGGCTCCACGTGATCGTGGGCGACTCCACCATGTCCGAGACCACGGCGCTGCTGAAGACCGGTTCGGTGGATCTGGTGCTCCGGGCCCTCGAGGCAGGCGCCATGATGCGTGACATGCGCATGGAGAACCCCATCCGGAGCATCCGGGAGATCTCCCGGGACCTCAGCGGACAGGTGCTCGTCAAGCTCGCCACGGGCCGCCAGCTGACCGCGCTCCAGATCCAGGAGGAGTACCTGCAGTGGGTCACCGACTTCGTGGAGCGCGAAGGGGCTCACCACGACCACGTGGGACAGATCCTGGACCTGTGGGGACGGACGCTGCGGGCGATCCGCTCGGGTGATCACAGCGGCATCGACACTGAGATCGACTGGGCGATCAAGAAGAAGATCATGGACCGTTACGCAGTGCGTCACGGGCTGGGACTGGACTCCCCGCGCCTGGCGCAGATCGATCTGACCTACCATGACATCTCGCGGAAGCGGGGCCTGTTCTATCTGACCGAGCAGCGCGGTCTGGCCCGGCGGGTGGTCACGGACGAGATGGCCCGGGAGGCCGGCACGGTGGCACCCCAGACCACGCGGGCCCGCCTCCGCGGCGAGTTCGTCCGGAAGGCTCAGGAGCTCGGACGTGACTACACGGTGGACTGGGTCCATCTGAAGCTCAACGACCGGGCGCACCAGACGGTGATCTGCAAGGACCCGTTCGCCGCGCAGGACGAGCGCGTGGACGCCCTCATCGCCAGCATGGGCTGACCCCCGGCGTCGGGCGACTTCACAGCCTGCTCCGTTACGATGGTGGGCGTGCCTGTCCGCGGATGGGCCCGGACCCCCTGATTTCTAGTGGAAAGACGACCATTGCGACGTATTCTCGCGGCATTCGTCCCCGCCGTGCTTCTGCTGACGGCCTGTGGCAACCCCTCGGAGCCCAGCAGCCAGCCGGCCGGCGACACCTCCAAACTCAGCACGGTGAAGATCAACGACCAGGGAGCCGACAAGGCGCCCCGCGTCGAGTTCGCCAAGCCCCTGTCCGTCACCGAGACCACCATCAAGGTCCTGCGTGAGGGCAACGGGGAGCGCGTGAAGGAGAACCAGAAGGCGGAAGTCGGCTACCTCGCCTACAACGGCCAGGACGGTTCCCAGCTGGCGGACACCTACCTTTCCAAGCACGAGTCCCTCCCGGTCAACGACGCGCTGAAGAAGGGCAATGAGCCCCTCTACAAGGCGATCCTCGGGGTGAAGCAGGGTTCCGACCTGGCGATCGCCATGCCGGGCCAGGGTGGCACGGGCCCCACGCAGCTGCTGGTGCTCCACGTCTTCAGCGCCTCGGACATCGCGCCGGTCCTCTCCAAGCCGGAAGGTGACGCCGTCACCCCGCCGGCGGGCCTGCCGAAGGTCACGGTGAACGACAAGCAGGAAGCGACGATCGACGTCAAGGGCGTCGCCGCTCCCAAGGAGCTCATCGCCCAGGACCTCATCAAGGGCAAGGGCGCCGAGGTCAAGAGCAGTGACACCATCGTGGCCAACTACACGGGTGTCCGCCTCGCCGACGGCAAGGTCTTCGACTCGAGCTTCAAGACCGGCAAGCCTGCCACCTTCCCGCTGACCGGGGTCATCCCGGGCTGGACCAAGGGCCTGACGGGCAAGACCGTCGGATCCCGTGTGCTGCTGGTCATCCCGGCGGCGGACGCCTACGGCGTCAAGCCGGCCGAAGGCCGTCCCGCGGGCGATCTGGTCTTCGTCGTGGACATCCTCGGCGTCCAGTAAACTCCACACACCACCCGAAACCTGAAGAGGAGCATCCATGTCATTCGGTCAGCGTGATTACGACCGCACCAAGCCGGAAATCGAGTTCCCGGAAGGGGATGTCCCCACCGAGCTCCGCATCGTCGACCTCATCGAGGGCGACGGCGCGGAAGCCACCCCCGGCTCCACCGTCTCGACCCACTACGTCGGCGTCGCCTGGTCCACCGGTGAAGAGTTCGACTCCTCCTGGGGCCGCGGCGCACCGCTCGACTTCCGCGTCGGCGTCGGCCAGGTCATCCAGGGCTGGGACCAGGGCCTCCTGGGCATGAAGGTGGGCGGCCGCCGTCGTCTGGAGATCCCGTCCGAGCTGGCCTACGGCTCCCGTGGCGCCGGCGGGGCGATCGCTCCGAACGAGTCCCTCATCTTCGTGGTGGACCTCGTCGGAGTCCGCTGAGCCTCCGTCCGCACAGGCACCGCAAGGGCCGCTTCCCCCAGGGAGGCGGCCCTTGGCGCATGTCAGGGCAGGTCTTTAGTACGCTGGGCTGGTGTCCGCACGAAAGACCGAACGAATCCTCAACCTGCTGATCGCGTTGCTGTCGAGCCCCCGCGGCCACACCAGGGCCTACCTGGAGTCCACCGTCTATGCCTACTGCCGGGCGGAGGGCATGAGCGACTCAGCCATCGAACGCATGTTCGAACGGGACAAGGCGGAACTGCGGGACATGGGGGTCCCGCTGGAAGTCGTGGATGACGAGACTTTCGACGTGGACGAGTCGTCCGGCACGCGCTACCGCGTGAATCCGGAGGAGTACCTGCTGCCCGTCCTGCAGCTCACGGCCGAGGAGCGTCTGCTGCTCCAGCTCGCCGCCCAGCTCTGGGAGCAGGCGAGCCTCCGCTCAGCGGGCAGTGCCGCGCTGCGCAAGCTCACTGACGGTCACGACCCCGACGACGGCGTCCCGGCGCCCGTGCTGCCGCGCGTCACCACGGGTGGCGCGGCCCTCGAATCCCTGCACCGCGCGCTGGCGGGTCGCCATCCGGTGCGGTTCGGCTACCGCGCGGCCGGGGCGGGGGAGGCTGTCACCCGGCGGCTCGAGCCCCACGGGCTCGGCAACCGCTCCGGCCAGTGGTACGTCGTCGGCCATGACCTGGACCGTGACGCCGAACGGACGTTCCGGCTGAGCAGGATCACCACCGCCGTCGAGATCGACACACGCCGGCGGTACACGCCGCCCCAGGACTTCTCGATCGCCGCGGCCCTCGACTCGATGGAAGCGTATCCGGAGCAGCAGGCCGTGGTCCGTCTGCCGCACGGCGGGGGAGCGCAGTGGCGGGCCCGGGCCGCGGAGGTCGACGGGGACCACGCCACCATCCGCTACCAGGATGAGTCGGCATTCCTGGACGAGCTCGCCGCCGTCGCGCCGACGGTTCAGGTGGTGGAGCCCGCGCGGCTGCGGGATGCGGTGATCAGCCGCCTCCGGAACGCCGTTGAGTCCCTGTCCCGCCCTGCCGAGGTCACCGAGTTCCGTTCGCCTCCCGTCAAGCGCGGGCCGAAGTCCTCGTCCGAGACCACGGTCCGCCGTCTGCTGGGGATGATCCCGTTCCTCGTGCGTCACGGAGGGATCCTCAAGTCGGAGCTCGCCGCCGAGTTCGGCATCCCGCTCCGCCAGCTGGACGACGATCTCGAGCGGATCATGATGGTGGGCCGCCCCGAGGGCTACCACAACGACCTCATGGACATCGTGGACGACGGGGAGCGGGTGTGGATCAACAACGCTCTGGATCTCGCCCAGCCGATCCGGTTCTCCCCGGAGGAGGCCTGGACCCTGCTGGTCGGCCTCGACGCCCTGTCCGAACTGGGCATCGGCGGAGACGCCGAAGGCATCGAGTCGCTGCGTCTCCGGCTGGCTGGCGCCGCGGGAGACTCGCTGCCCCTGGCCGAGGCGATCAAGGTCCGCATGGCGCCGTCCGGCAGCCTCGGCCGGCACCTGGAACAGCTGCGGGCTGCGATCGAGGACGGCGTCCGTGTCCGCATCGGGTATGTCGTCCCGAGCCGCGACGAACTGACGGAGCGGCTCATCGATCCCCGGCGGCTCCGTGCCGTGGATCAGCAGTGGTACCTGGACGCCTGGTGCCACCGTGCCGCCGCGCCCCGGAACTTCCGGCTGGACCGGATCGCCTCCCTCGACGTCACCTCGGACCCCGTGGATCCCATGCTCTGGGACGGCACGGTGGATGAGGAGCCGTTCACCGTCCGCGAACAGGCCCCACGGGTCCTGGTGATCTTCTCCCAGGAGTCCCGCTGGCTGGCAGCGCGCTACAACGCGCTGCGCACCACGCCCCTCGACGACGGCGACGTCCTGGCGGAGCTCGCCGTCGCGTCGCCGTCCTGGCTGGCCGGGCTCGTGGCCCAGACGGGCGGCACCGTGCGGGTGGTCTCGCCCTCGTCCGTCGTCGAACAGGTGGCCGAGTGGCTCGCCCGGGGCCTGGATTCCTACGGCATCCCGTCACTCAGAGGGTATTCCCAGCCAGGGAACGGTAGGCTGGAGTGATGCCGTGGTGGTCCTGGATTCTCATCTGGGTGGCGATCCTCGCCCTCAGCGCTTTGCTGTTCGTGGTGCTCGGAATCAAGCTTTTCCGACAGTTCACGGCCATGATGCGTCAGCTCGGGTCCGCGGCGGATATGCTGTCCGGGTTGGACTCGGACAGTCCGCGCACGCCGCTTCCCGAACACCGTCTGGAAGTCCTCGGAATCCACGCTGATCCCGAGGAGATGCGCGCCCGCTATGAGGCGGGGAAGGCCGAGCGCCGTGAACTTCGGCGGCAACGTCGTGTGGTCCGTCGTGCAGCGGCCCACCGGGCACAGAAGCTGCGCGATGTGGGCCTCGAGCGCCCTATGATTTAAGAAAGAGAAAGGACCCCGACATGGGACGACTTTTTGATGGCCCCTGGCCCATCGTGATCATCATCATCGTGGCGCTGCTGCTGTTCGCGGCCCCCAAGCTTCCTCAGATGGCGCGCAGCCTCGGACAGTCGATGCGCATCATGAAGTCCGAGGTCAAGCAGATGAAGGACGAAAGCCCCTCCAAGGCCAAGGCCGAGGAGCCCGTTGAGGGCAAGGTCGTGCAGCACCCCGAGGCTGCGGCCAAGGACAACGGCGAGCAGACTCCGCCGTCCGGCAACGCTTAAGGCGAAGTGGCACTCACCAAGGGCCCTCGGAGGAATCCCGAGGGCCGCATGGCCCTCCTCGATCACTTCAAGGAACTGAAGAACCGGCTCTTCAAGAGCCTGATCGCCCTCGCTGTCACCACCGTCGTCGGGTGGTTCCTCTACCCGCCGGTGATCGCCTCCTTGTCGGCTCCTCTGGAGCAGATCGCCCAGGAGATGCACCGGAACGCGTCGATGAACTTCTCCTCGATCGCGTCGCCGTTCGAATTTCAGCTGCGGATCGCGATCCAGATCGGTCTGGTCCTCTCCAGCCCGGTGTGGATCTACCAGATCTGGGCTTTCGTCACGCCGGGTCTGACCCGCAAGGAGCGCCGGTACACCCTGGGGTTCATGACGGCGGCCATCCCGCTGTTCCTGGTCGGCGTCTACGTGGCGTGGTCGGTGATCCCCAATGTGGTGCGCGCGCTGCTGCACTTCACGCCGGACAACGCGTCCAACCTCATCAGCGCGGATGACTACCTCACCTTCGCGACGCACACCATGCTCTTCCTCGGGCTGGCCTTCCTGGTCCCCGTGATCCTGGTGGGCGTCAACCTGGCGGGGGTCGTCAGTGGCAAGACCATCCTGAAGGCCTGGCGGATCACCGTGTTCGCGGTGTTCGTGCTGGCCGCCATCGCCGCGCCGGGTGCGGACGCGATCTCGATGTTCATGCTGGCACTGCCCCTGCTGGCCCTGTTCTTCCTGGCCATCGGCGTCTGCCTGGTCAATGACAAGCGGCGTGCGCGCCGCGAAAGCAAGCAGGCCGAGGAGACGGACGCCTCCGCCGACGTCGCGACTCCCACGGAGGATCTCGGGAAACTCTGAGACACTCTTCACAAGACCGGTCCCCAGGGACCGGTCTTGCTGTTTAAGCCGCCGTGGCCCGGCACGGGGCGGGCCGGAATGACGATACCCTGGAGTAATGCCTCAAATGAGTGAGCCCCTGACTCCCGCCGAGAAGTACGCCGCGGCCAAAGCCAGGAACAGCGAGAGCAACAGCGCACTCCGGGCATTCCGGCAGACCCTGGAGTTCGACCTCGATGACTTCCAGGTCGACGCGTGCCGAGCTCTGGAGGAGGGCCGCGGCGTCCTTCTCGCGGCGCCGACCGGCGCCGGCAAGACCATCCTCGGCGAGTTCGCCGTGTTCTGCGCCCTTCGTCAGGGGCGGAAGGCCTTCTACACCACGCCCATCAAGGCCCTGAGCAACCAGAAGTACAGCGAGCTCGCCGAGAAGTACGGCTCGGACCAGGTGGGCCTTCTGACGGGCGACACGAACATCAATCCGCACGCGCCGATCGTGGTCATGACCACCGAGGTCCTGCGGAACATGCTCTACGCCGATTCGGACGCTCTGGCGGGTCTCGCCTATGTGGTCATGGACGAGGTCCACTACCTTGCAGACCGTTTCCGGGGCGCTGTCTGGGAGGAAGTCATCATCCACCTGCCGCGCGAGGTCCAGCTGGTCTCGCTCAGCGCCACCGTGTCCAACGCCGAGGAGTTCGGCGCGTGGCTCGCAGCCGTCCGGGGCGACACGGCGATCGTGGTCTCCGAGCACCGTCCCGTGCCGCTGTGGCAGCACGTCATGGCGGGGCGCCAGGTCCTGGACCTGTTCGCCGAGGCGAAACGGACAGGAGCGGAGGACGACGGCGAAGCCCCCGCGCACCTGGAGGTCAACCCCGAGCTCCTCAAGATGGTCCGTCCGTCCTCCGCCCGTCGCGGTCCGCAGTCGGTCCGCGGCCGGAAACGCCACGACCGGGCCCATGGCCGGAGCGAACCCCGCCCCACCGTCCCGCGGGTCTCCCGGCCGGCGGCGGTCCAGGCGCTCGAATCCCGCGGGCTGCTGCCCGCCATCTATTTCATCTTCTCCCGGGCCGCCTGCGACGCCGCCGTACAGCAGTGCGCCGCGGCGGACCTCTGGCTGACCACGGAACGCGAACGCCAGATCATCGCCGCACGCGTCGAGGAGGCCAGCCGGGACATCCCTGGCGAGGACCTGGATGTCCTGGGCTTCTGGGCGTGGCGTGACGGTCTGCTGCGCGGGATCGCCTCGCACCATGCCGGTCTGCTGCCGGCCTTCAAGGAGACGGTCGAGGACCTGTTCGCGGAAGGCCTGGTGCGGGTCGTGTTCGCCACGGAGACTCTCGCGCTCGGCGTCAACATGCCGGCGCGCGCCGTCGTGCTGGAGAAGCTCGACAAGTTCAACGGGGAATCCCGGGTGGGCATCACCGCTGGGGAGTACACCCAGCTGACCGGCCGTGCCGGACGGCGCGGGATCGACGTCGAAGGCCACGCCGTGGTCCTGTGGCACGAGGGCATCGACCCCCAGGCGGTCGCAGGCCTGGCCTCGAAGCGCACGTACCCGCTCAATTCGAGCTTCCGTCCCGGCTACAACATGTCCATCAACCTGCTCGCCCAGTTCGGCCGCGGCCGGTCACGGGAGATTCTTGAGTCGTCGTTCGCGCAGTTCCAGGCGGACCGGTCCGTGGTGGATCTGGCCCGGCAGGTGCGCAGCCGCGAGGAATCCCTCGAAGGGTATGCGGAGGCCATGCGCTGCCACCTGGGTGACTTCGAGGAGTACGCCCGGCTCCGCCAGGAGCTGTCCAGCCTGGAAGGCAAGGCGGCCAAGGAGAACAAGCGGGCCGCACGGAACTGGATGGTCTCCTCGCTCACTAAATTGATGCCCGGCGATGTGATCCACCTGGACGGCGAGCGGGTCCAGGGATACGCCGTCGTGCTGAATGCGGACACCAACGCCCACGAGCCGCGCCCCGCGGTGCTGACCAACGACCACCAGTTGCGCCGCATCGGGCTCGGCGACCTGCAGGGCCCGGTGGATGCGCTGTTCCGCGTGCGCATCGGCAAGAACTTCAACGCGAAGACGCCCAAGGACCGCCGTGCCCTGGCATCGACCATGCGGCACGAGCTCTACAAGCGGGGGATCCTGGAAGGCAAAGCGAGCCCGAACGGGTCCAGGTCGCGCCGGAAGGCCGAGGGGAGCCGCGACACCGAAGCACGGATCGTGCAGCTCCGCAAGGAGATGGCGGCGCACCCGTGCCACGGCTGCCACGACCGGGAGAACCATGCCCGCTGGGGTGAGCGCTGGTGGCGTCTGAGGGCCGAGACGGACACGCTGCTCGCCCAGATCCAGGGCCGGACCAACACGATCGCCCGCACCTTCGACCGGCTCTGCGGCCTGCTCGAAGAGTTCGGCTACCTGGAATCCCAGAAGGGCCGGGAGCAGATTACCGACGCGGGGAAGCGCCTGCGACGGATCTACGGCGACCGCGACCTCCTGATCGCCCAGGCTCTCCGCGAGGGCGCCTTCGACGATCTGGACGCCTCGGAGATGGCCGCCTTCGTCACGGTCCTGCTGTACCAGTCCAAGCGCGACGACGGCACCGTGCCTCCGCGCATGCCGAGCATCTCGCTCGAGAGCGCGGTGGAGATCGTGGTGCGGGAGTGGGAGCGGCTCTCCGAGGCGGAGAAGCGCCACAAGCTCCCGCTCACGGCCGAACCAGAGCTCCAGCTCATCTGGCCGATGTACAAGTGGGCGAAGGGCCGCCGCTTGCAGGAGGTGCTCGCCGGGAGCGATCTGGCCGCCGGCGACTTCGTCCGCTGGGTCCGGCAGGTCATCGATCTGCTCGACCAGATCGCGGGCGTCCCCGGACTGGACCCGCGGATCCAGCGCATCTGCCGCGAAGCGATCACCCGGATCCGCCGTGGCGTGGTGTCCTATTCATCCCTGAGCGAGTGAGCCAGGGGCAGCAGTGACAGGAAGTGTGAGGTCAGCAATGAACGACGGACGGTCCGGCACCACCTCAGGGCTCAGGCTGTATGTCAACGGCAGTGTGTATTCGGCGGCGGATCCGTTCGCCACAGCCATGCTGGTGGATGGCGACACGGTCGCCTGGATCGGATCGGAACAGGCGGCGCAGTCGCTCCGTGATGACCGCATGGAGCTGGTGGACCTCCGCGGAGCCCTCGTGGTCCCCGGATTCGTGGACTCGCACGTCCATCTGACGGAGACGGGCCTGGCTCTCGCGTCCCTGGATCTCAGTGCCGTGCGCACCTCGCGGGAGCTGCTGGACGTGGTGTCCTCCGCCGCCGCGGCGCTCGGGCCGGGGGAGACGGTGTTCGGCCACTCGTGGGACGACGCCCTGTGGGCCGTTCCCGGGCTTCCCACGCTCGATGAGCTGGACAGGGCGGCGGGTGGCCGTCCCGTGTACCTCACGCGCATCGACGTCCACTCGGCGCTGGTCAACCGTGCGGCACTCGCCCTGGCGGGTGACCTGACGGGTCTCCGCGGGAATTCCGGAGAATCCGTTCTCAGCCTCGAGGCCCATGGCGCGGTGCGTCAGGCCGTGCGGCGCTTCGGCTCCACTCAGCGCGAGCAGTACCAGAAGGTCGCCCTGGAGGCCGCTGCCGGGCAGGGGTATGTGGCTCTCGCCGAGATGTCCGGGCCGACCATCGCCGGCATGGATGATCTCCGGAGTGCCGTCGCATGGAACGACTCTGCGGGCGCCGGCCCGCGGATCCTTCCGTATTGGGGCCAGGCCGTGGAGAACGTGGAGCAGGCCCGTGCACTGCTGCAGGAACTGGACGTCCCGGTGCTGGGGCTGGCCGGCGATCTCAACATCGACGGCTCGCTCGGCTCCCGCACGGCCCTGCTGCGGGCCGACTACGCGGATGCCCCCGGTAACTCCGGTTCCCGGTACCTCACGGCCGAGGCGGCTGCGGAGCACCTCATCGCTTGCACCGAACTGGGTCTGCAGGGCGGTTTCCATGCGATCGGCGACGCGGCACTCGACCTCGTCGTGGAAGCTCTGGACCGCACGTCCGCCCGGCTGGGGGAGTCCGCGGTGCGGCGCGCCGGCCACCGGGTGGAGCACGCCGAGATGCTCGACGCCGACCACATCGCGGCGCTGGTCGCGCACTCCGTGAGCGTGAGCGCACAGCCTGCCTTCGACGCCGCCTGGGGCGGTCCCGACGGGATGTACGCGCAACGCCTCGGCTCACGGTGGGCTTCGATGAACCCGTTCGCCGATCTGTACCGGGCCGGGGTCCCTCTGGCGTTCGGCAGCGACGCCCCGGTCACCCCGCTGCGCCCCTGGGACAGCATCCGCGCCTGCCTGGACCACCGGTCCGAGGGGCAGGGCATCTCCGCGAGGGCCGCGTTCATCGGGCACACCCGGGCGGGATGGCGGGCAGCACGGGACGGCAACCCGCTCAACGGCCAGCTGGTGCCCGGAGCCCCGGCCAATTACGCCGTGTGGGAGGTCGAGAGCCTGATGGTGCAGGTCGCGGACGATCGTGTGGCGTCCTGGAGCACCGATCCCCGGGCCCGCACTCCTCTGCTCCCGGCGCTGGACGGGGCTGAGCCCCGCTGCCTGCAGACCGTCTCCGAAGGAGTGGAGCTGTACCGCTCCGAGGAGATCTGAAGGATTCCCCTCAGAAAAGCCGGCTGAGCGGTCTTCCCGGAACCCCGTCCTGAACTGCGACGAAGCATGTCCTTGCAGTTCACGACCGGGGTTGACAGCAAGTTCATGGACCGTAGAGTTGTACATCACGGGTGGTTATGAGGTCTCTTAGGCCATCCAGCCTCATCGGCAGGACAGCTCAGGGAACCCGGCCAGGCCGGAGATCCCAGCGTCACGGTGGCGGCACGTCTGAACGGGCCTGGTGGTAGCAGAAAACAGTTGTAGCGGACATGTGTGTGCCGTCTGCGACTGGTCCTTCTCCACCGGGCCCGTTCTTGTGCCGTCGGCGCTTCCGCTCGAGGAAGCCCCGAAGGCGCCGGTGGCCCGGTGGCCCGGAAGCACGGGGTTGACCCGAAGGCGTCCGCCTCGTGACTTATAATGAGACTTTGCGCCCTGCTGGCACCTCCGGTGATCCGAGCGGCGCGGCCAGCTGTCCCGAGCAGAATGGAAAGCCTCTTTGCGCGTCCTGACCATCATCCCCACGTTCAATGAACTCGAGTCCCTCCCGAAGACGCTCGCTCGGGTGCGCGCCGCGGTACCGGCCACCGATGTGCTCGTGGTGGATGACAACAGCCCCGACGGCACGGGACGCCTGGCGGATCAGATCGCGGCCGAGGACTCCCAGGTCAAGGTCCTGCACCGCAAGGGCAAGGAAGGGCTGGGCGCGGCCTACATCGCCGGTTTCAAGTGGGGTCTCAGCGAAGGCTACGACGTCCTCGTGGAACTCGACGCCGACGGCTCGCACCAGCCGGAGCAGCTTCCCCTGCTCCTGAAGGCCGTGGAGGACGGCGCCGATCTGGCGATCGGTTCGCGCTGGGTCCCCGGTGGCGAGGTCGTCAACTGGCCGGCGCACCGTCAGCTGATCTCCCGGTGCGGCTCCTTCTACGCCCGGACCATGCTCGGGCTTCCGATCCGTGACCTCACCGGCGGTTACAACGCCTTCCGCGCCACCACCCTGCAGACGATCGATCTGGACCTGGTCGAGTCGAAGGGCTACGGCTTCCAGGTGGACCTCAAGTGGCGCACGGCCAAGGCCGGCCTCACCATCAAGGAGGTTCCGATCACCTTCGTCGAGCGCGAGTTCGGCACTTCGAAGATGAGCGGCAACATCGTGGTGGAAGCCATGATCAACGTGACCAAGTGGGGTCTCAACGCCCGCTGGAACGCCCTGACGGGCGGCCGCAAGCGCTGACCCCCCTGCGCCGAAAGGCGCCGCGGTCGGGTTGACCCGGGACGCAGGAAGGGCCGGAACCCTCACGGGTTCCGGCCCTTCCTGCGTGTCGTCGTCCAGCAGTGTCAGCTGGCGCGAGCTCCCCGGCGTTCGCGGAGGATCTTGAGGCGGTCCTCAAGGATCTGCTCCAGCTCGGGGATGGAACGGCGCTCCAGCAGCATGTCCCAGTGGGTGCGAGCGGCCTTCTCATTGGCGTCCACCGGCTTCTCGCCGTCCACCAGAATCGCTTCCTTGCCGGTCTTGGACGTCCAGACCGGGGGGATCTCCGCTTCGGCGGCAAAGGTCACGAAAACCTGCTCACCATCAGCGCAACGGTACTCCACGCGCTGGCGCGGCGCCGGCTCCACACCGGATTCGCTCTCCATGCTCTGTGCGCCAAGGCGCATGCCTCGCAGGCTGCGATCGCTCATTTCTTCTCCCTCGCTGACCGGGTTCCACGGCACTCACCCTGGCTCGAAGGCCTGGGGGATACCCTGTCGAATGCAACGCTTCCGGAGCCGGACTTGTTCCCGCTCCCGAGGCGCAACCACCCATTTTACGGCACCGGAGCCGCTTCGCGGGCCATACACCACCGGCCCCGTCGAAACGGGGCCGGTGGGCACTGCTGGGAAGACTCCGGAGCCGGGGCGTCAGTGGCGCGGCACGCCAGCGGTGGTGTCGCCGGCATCGGGCGCCACATTGCCGAGCACGCCGCCGATGCCCTTCAGGGCCTCGCCCACTTCGCTCGGGATGATCCAGAGCTTGTTGGACGTTCCTTCGGCCAGCTTGGGAAGCGTCTGGAGGTACTGGTACGCCAGCAGCTTCTGATCGGGTCGTCCGGCGTGGATCGCGTCGAAGACCTTCTGGATGGCCTGTGCTTCACCGTCGGCCCGCAGGATCGCGGCCTTCGCGTCACCTTCGGCCTTGAGGATGGCGGCCTGACGCTCACCCTCGGCGGTCAGGATCTGGGACTGCTTGGTGCCTTCCGCCGTGAGGATCGCGGCACGGCGGTCACGCTCGGCGCGCATCTGCTTCTCCATCGAGTCCTGGATGGAGAGGGGCGGATCGATGGCCTTGAGCTCGACGCGGGAGACGCGGATGCCCCAGCGGCCGGTGGCCTCGTCGAGGACGCCGCGCAGCTGGCCGTTGATCTGGTCGCGGCTGGTCAGAGCCTGCTCCAGGTTGAGGCCGCCGACCACGTTACGGAGCGTCGTGGTGGTGAGCTGCTCGACGGCCTGGATGTAGTTGGCGATCTCATAGGTGGCCGCACGGGCGTCGGTGACCTGGAAGTAGACCACGGTGTCGATCGACACCACGAGGTTGTCCTCGGTGATGACAGGCTGCGGCGGGAACGAGACCACCTGTTCACGGAGGTCCAGGAGAGGCAGGAGACGGTCCACGAACGGAATGAGGATGGTCAGACCCGGGTTCAGCGTGCGCTGGTACTTCCCGAGCCGTTCCACCACCCCGGCACGGGCCTGCGGCACGATCCGGACCGAGCGGATCAGCACGATCAGGACGAAGATCACCAGGGCGATCAGAAGGAAGGAGAGTACGACAGGTAAGGGATTGAACATCAGCAGGTGCCTTTCCTGGGTTGGTGGGACGGGCAAGCGCCTTGCCCGCTGAGAAAGTCAGGAAGCAGCCGTGGGCTGCTCGAGAAGTCCGACGACGGCGTGCGCGCCGTCGATGCGCAGCACCTGGACGGTGGTGCCGGTGAGGAAGCTGGGGCCGTCAGTCCGGGCGCTCCAGACGTCGCCGCCGATCTTGACTAGTCCACCGAGCGGACTCGTGGTCTCCACCACCAGGGCGGAGTCCCCGATGAGACGGTCGACGTTGCTGAGCGAGTCCTTCGGACCCTTGCGGAGGTGTTTCAGAGCGATCGGACGGACGAAGAAGATCATCAGAAGCGAGACGAGGCAGAAGACCACCACCTGGAGCCAGAACGGCGCTCCCGCGAGTGCGACGAAGAGCGTCACCAGGGAGGAGCCGGCCATCATGAGGAAGATGAGATCCAGGCTGAGGAGCTCGATCACCCCGAAGACCAGCAGTGTGACGAGCCAGAGGGCCCAGAGATTGTCGATGAGCCAGTCCATCGTGCCACCCCTTTGCTGTGGGTGAAACCAACGCCTCCTTCGGCGACGACTCCCCACGATCGTTTAAACCATCCTAGTCACACCGTGGTTCGGGATGCCCGTCACGGGGCGGATGGTTCAGGACGCCGTGCTGGAAACCAGGCGGTCAGGCCGGGAGGGGCCGGTACGCGGAGAGGGTGAATCCGGCGGTGACCGGGGTCTCCGCGCCCAGGGCTGCGGTCCGCTGGGCGAGTGCGGCCGGGTCCAGATGGTGCCCGGCCGGGCCCATGAGGGCGACCGCGGCGACGTCGGCAGGGGACAGCGAGAGGGTGAACTCGAGTGTCCGGCGATCGATCAGCTCGAAGTCCTCCGCCATGCCGGCGTCGAGCCGTTCGGTTTTGCCTTCCTCGATGTCCAGCAGCCCGGCGACGTCGGCGATCTCCCGCAGATGAGACGGCAGCGGCGTCACGACGACGGCGACCCCGCCCGGCCGCAGGACGCGGTGGAACTCCGCAGGGTTGCGGGGGGCGAACACCACCAGGACGGCATCGGCGCTTTCGTCCGCCAGCGGAAGCGGACGCCAGACGTCCCAGACGAACACGGCGGCGTCCGGGTTCAGGCGTGCGGCGCGTCGGAGGGCGAACTTGGAGATGTCGAAGGCGACTGCCGAGGGCGTCGCAGCTTCCGAGCCCTCGGCGGCGAGCTGCCGGGTCACCGCGTGGAGGTAGTAGCCCGTGCCGGACCCGGCGTCGACCAGGACCGGCGCGCCGGCGTCGTGGGCCAGCGCCGAGCGCACCATGGCGCTGAGGGCATCGGCCAGGGGCCCGTAATGCCCGGCCTCGAGGAAGGTGGCCCGGGAAGCCGCCATGGCGGCGCTGTCCGCCGTGAAGGAGGTGCCCTTGCCGGTCAGGAAGTTGTAATAGCCCTGCTTGGCCGCGTCGAAGCTGTGACCGGAAGGGCACTGCAACCGTGACCGCGGCCCAGGAGCAACAGGCACACGAAGGAACGGTTCGCCGCAGTGCGGGCAGCGCAGCAAGGCCCTGACGTCATCCCGCACGGTCAGAAACCCAGGCCCTTCCGAGCCGCGTCGATCCCGGGGGCTGCCCAGTACTGGGCGTACTCCGGGTTGAACGTCAGCGATCGGGTCAGGGCCTTGTCCACGTACAGCGTGCCGGCCAGGTGGTCCGTTTCGTGCTGCACGATGCGGGCCTGCCAACCGCTGAACTCCTCACTGCGGGCCTCACCGTCCGGGGTGGTCCAGTCCAGCCGCACCCGCTGGTGACGCGCGACGACCCCTTGCAGACCGTGGACCGAGAGGCAGCCTTCGTAGAACGGCGCCAGTTCTTCTCCGACCCCGTGGTAGACCGGATTGACCACGGCGAAATAGGGCAGGGGCTGCCGGTCCCGTTCCGAGGCGACCTCCTCGGGGATGGGCCACTGGTCCTCCAGCACGGCGAGTCGGAGCGGGACGCCCAACTGCGGAGCGGCCAGACCGACCCCTGGAGCGGCGTGCATGACGGCGCGCATGAGGTCGAGGAACGCCGAGAGTTCCGCGGCGCTGAGCTGCCCGGTGAAGTCCTTGGCCTGCTGCCGGAGGACCGGATGTCCGGCCTGCACGATGGCGATCTCGTCCGGGGACTCCAGGAGCGCCAGGACCAGGTCCCGGATCTCCGCATCACTCAGGGTGGGGGCAGGGGCGGACACGGTTCTCCTCAGGTGATCGGGCGCCGGCTCCTCGGTCGGGCGAAGCTGCTGCACGGCTAGGATGCAGTCTATGACAGCTGAGACAGCCCGCCGGATCGTCCTCGACTATGTGCATGCCGTGGGCCGTCAGGCTCCTGTGGACGAACTGGGCGCGTTTCTGGCGCCGGACTTCAGGTTCCGCGAATGGCCCAATGCGCTCTCACCGCAGGAAGCCACCCGAGACCGTGAACAGACCCTGAACGGATTCGCACAGGCCCACCTCGTGGTGGGGGAGCAGGAGTACACCGTCCAGCGCGTGCTGGCCGACGGCGATGAGGTGGCCGTGGAGCTCTCCTGGCAGGCGGAGGCCCGGATGGACCTGCCGTACTGGAATGAGGGGGAGACGATGAGGGCTCGGATTCTGTCGGTCTTCACCGTGCGGGACGGGCTTATCGCGGCACAGGACAGCTTCGACAGCTACGAGACCTGAGACGCGGCCTGTACGCCACCCACTGACAGGCGCAGTACCTCACCCCTCGATCAAGGAACGAACGAGCGCCAGGAACTCGCCGGTCTCCCGGGACAGCGGGACACGCGCAGGCCATACTGCCCTGAGCGTCCGCGCGAGCACCAGCCCGGGCACCGTCACCGCCACGAGCCGGCCCGTCAGCAGTTCGGGGCTGACGGCCATTCTGCTCACGACGCCGGGGCCGAGCCCCGCGGCGACGCTCGCCACGAGCGCCGCGTTGCTGCCCACTTCGAGGCGTGATGGCGCGGCGCCGCCCGCCGTGTGCGGCGCGAGAGCCCGCTCGGCCACCTGGCGGGTGCCGGAACCGGCCTCCCGCACCACGAGGGACGCGCTCGCCACCTCGTCCGCCCCCACGGACTCCCGGGCCGCCCACGGGTGCGCCGCGGGAACGACGACCAGGAGGTCGTCCCGGAGCAGATCGAGGTAGTGGAAGCCCGTCTCGATCGTCGGGCCCTCGACGAAACCGAGGTCGACGCTGCCCTCGCGGAGGCGGTCGAACACGGACGCCGAGTTGCCGACGTCGAGCGTGATGGAAAGGGCGGGAAGCCGCTGCCGGGCGGTCGCCAGCCAGGCCGGCATGAGGTGCTCCGCCACGGTGAGGCTGGAGCAGATGTGAAGACTGCCCCCTTGACCGGCGAGGGCGTCCACGGCATGGGTCACCCGGGTCGCCGCGGCGAGCACCTCTGAGGCCAGGCCCGCCACCACCAGGCCACGGTCGGTGAGGCGGCTGCCTCGTGCGGACCGTTCCGCGAGTGCGAAGCCTGCGCTGCGCTCCATGGAGTCGAGCAGCCGTGAAGCGTTCGGCTGGGCCAGACCCAGCAGGCGGGCTGCGGCGCCGATGCTGCCGGCTTCGGCCAGCGCGTCCAGCAGGCGGAAATGACGCAGGTCCCAGTCTTGAACGGTCATATCACCAGCATATGACTCCATGCCCGATTGCCGACTACTGGCCGGCCGCGCCCGTTGACAGCATGGAAACATGCCTACCGCTCTGCAACGTTCCGGACTGGCGCTCGCCGGCGCCGTGGCCCTCGCGGCCTGCCTGATCTCCCACCTGGCGCCGGGGGTGAGTGCTCTGCTGATCGCGATCATCCTCGGGGTCGCGGCACGCAATCTCGGACTCCTGCCTCGGGGGAGCGAACCCGGCCTGGCCTATGCCTCCCGGGTGCCGCTGCGCCTCGGCATCGTGCTCCTGGGACTGCAGCTCTCCTTGCCGGAGCTGTTCGCCCACGGCTGGGGACTTCCCCTGCTGGCGGTGATCGTGGTGGGCGTCGGCATCGTCGGCACCCTGGGCCTCGGCCGGCTCCTGGGCGTGGAGCGCAAGCAGGCGCTGCTCGTGGCGTGCGGTTTCTCGATCTGCGGAGCCGCGGCCGTCGCCGGCGTCGAGTCGAGTGTCGACGCCCGGGAGAAGGAGACGGTGACCGCCGTCGCGCTCGTCGTCCTCTTCGGGACCCTCATGATCCCGCTGATCCCCGGACTCGGAGCCCTCCTCGGTCTCAGCACGGAACAGACGGCGCTCTGGGCGGGCGCGTCGGTGCACGAAGTCGGCCAGGTGGTCGCGATCGGAGGACTGCTCGGCGGAGGAGCGCTGGGCCTGGCGGTCAGCATGAAGCTCGCCCGCGTCCTCCTGCTGGCGCCCGTGGCCGCTGTCCTGGGAGCACGCTCCCGCGCACTCGCACCGGAGACCGGAATGGGGAGTGGACCTGACCACGCGGCATCCAGGAAGCGCCCGCCCGTCGTGCCGCTCTTCCTGGTGGGGTTCATCCTCGCCGCAGGGCTCCGGAGCATCCTCCCCGTGCCTCACGAAGCGCTGGCACTCGCATCGCTCCTTCAGGAGTTCCTCCTCGCGACCGCCATGTTCGCGCTCGGCGCCGGCGTCCACCTTCGGACCCTGCTGTCCGGCAGCGGGAAACTGCTCACACTGGCCGCCGGATCCACCGCACTGGTCGCAGTGCTCGGCCTGGGCGGCGCCCTGGTCATCGGGTAGGACCCCAGGGCCGCCAGGATCATCGACCGCGGGTCACTCCGTGGGGAGAAGCCGCTCCAGGTGTCGCGTGACTCGAGCGGCGAGCGCGGACGGATCAGGGATCCCCGAGACGCGCCACAGGTCCTCGGCGACCAGACCTTCCAGGAAGGTCACGAGGTCCCGTGCCGACTCCCGGGGTTCGGCAGCATCGAGCGCGGTCATCAGTTCCTCGGCCAGCGGGGCCGAGAACAGACAGTGGGCCAAGGCATCCCTCACCTCCGAGGGGAGAGAGCTCTCGCCGAGCAGCGCGCTCCGCGCCAGGGCCTGGTCCCTCCGGTCCGTCAGCAGCAGTCGCAGCTGACGGGCGATCACGTCGGCGGCTCCTGTGACGTCGGGACGGCTTCCCGCCCGGGTGTTGATGTCCGACGGATCGGGGAGACCTCGGTCCAGCGCGGCACGGGACTGCGCTGCGATCCACCGGCCTGTCGCCTCCAGGAGGGCAAGACGTGTCCTGAAGTAGTACGACGTCGACCCGAGCGGCAGGCTCAGTCTGCGGTCCACCGCATGGTGCGTCAGCCCTCTTGCCCCGTCACATGCCAGCAGTCCAACGGCGGCCTCGCAGATGGCATCCCGCCGGTCCTGTTTCATGGCGAACCTCCTTCTCCGTGCGGAGCACCCCGCACCATAGCGACTACAGCCGATCCTCTATAGATGTAGAGTACAGGCATGATGCCCCGGCTCTTCCGCTCCACCGGCATGACACCCGCCCTGCCCGATGCGGCCGCGGTCCATCGACACGCGGCCGCCGGTGGCAAGATCCTCGACGAGGACCAGTGCCAGGCCCTGCGTGATCTCGCATCGGCAGGCCAGGGATCGATCTACCTCTGGGGCGCCGTGGGGCGTGGCAAGTCCTGGCTGCTGGAGGAGTACTTCGCCCTCCTGCCGGAACACAGCCGGCAGCGCGTCCACCTCCACACCTTCCTCAGCGGCCTGCAGTCCGCGCTCGCAGACGCGCCCGGCAAGGCCGAACAAGTGATCGCAAGCTACCGCACGGACAGACGCGTCCTGCTCTTCGACGAATTCCTCCTCCACGACGTCGCCGACGCTCACCTCCTGAACCGGTGGCTGCCTCGCGCGCTCGCGGCCGGCGTCCGGATTCTCGCGACGTCGAACTACCCGCCGCAGCGGCTCCTGCCCGATCCGCTCTTCCACGAGGCGGCCCTGCCGGTCATCCGGGCGATCGAGTCCGGATTCCACGTCATCGAGCTCGGGGGAACCCGTGATCACCGGCTGTCTGCGGCCCCGGATGGGGTGCAGGGCAGGGCTCAGGGCCTGGCCCCGGGCAGCACTGTGCGTCCCGGCTGGATCACGGAACCACTCGGCCCCTCCGTCGCCTGCTTGCGCGACGAAACGGCGGCCGAGACTGAGATCCCTCTCGGCCGCAGCGGCCACGGGAGCCCGGGCGGGCGGAGCCTGCGGGCGCGGCTGACCGGCGACGGCGTCTTCGTCGTGGCCTTCTCACGACTGTGCGAGGAGCCGCTGTCTGCCCAGGACTATCTGGGCCTCGTGGGGCGCGCCGGACGCTGGATCATCACGGGGGTGCCCGGCGTCGAACGTCTGGAGCGGGAGTCCGCGCAGCGCTGGGCGCACTTGGTCGATGTCCTGTATGACGAACGCGTGGACGTGATCTTCGAGTCGGAGTGTCCGTTGCCGTCAGGAGAGGAGCTTGCCGTCCGGCTGCGGGACGCGGAGCGCTTCGTGAGCAGGCTGCGGCATCTCGCGGAACGGCCGTTCGCATGAATTCATACAATTCATAGAATTCACACAAACTCATCGCTAGACTCGTGCCATGAAGAACCCGTTCCGCCCGACCGCCGGCGCCACCCCGCCCGAACTCATCGGCCGGGAAGGTCTGCTGGACGAGTTCGTCTACGGCCTGCACCTGGGCTCGGGCGCGCCGGGTCTGCTGACCATCTTCACCGGTGTGCGAGGAGTGGGGAAGACCGTCATGCTGGGCGCCGCCGAGGACGCGGCGCTGGAAGCCGGGTGGGCGGTCATCTCCGAAACCGCGACGCCGGGATTCGTGGCGAGGATCGGGGAACACATGCGTCGCCTCACCCAGGAGCTGGGGGAGGGACGCGCGGCCCGACGGGTCACGGCACTCTCCGTCGCCGGGTTCGGGATCACGACGCAGCTGGCACCTGAGGAGCAGGTGCAGTGGAGGGACCAGGCCATCGCCCTGCTGGCGCTTCTGGCGGACAAGGGGACCGGGCTGATCCTGACCGTGGACGAGATCCACGCCGCCAATCGATCTGAACTCGCCCTCCTGGCCGCCGACGTCCAGCATCTCATCCGGGAGTCCCTGCCCATCGGGCTCGTCTTCGCGGGGCTGCCTTCCGCCGTCTCGGACCTGCTCAACGAGGGCGTGGCGACCTTCCTGCGCCGCGCCGACCGCATCGATCTGCATGCTGCCGCGCTCGACGACGTCGAACGGTCCCTCCGCGACACCCTCGCCGAAGGCGGCTGGACGCTGGGCCCGGAACAGGCCGCGCGGGCCGCCGAGGCGACGGGCGGGTACCCGTTCCTCATCCAGCTGGTGGGGTACTACCTCTGGAAGGAGGCCGAGGTCGGGCCGCTCGGGGACGATGCCGTCCAGCGCGCGGTGGCGGCCGCGCGCCGTCGTCATGACCGGACCGTCATCGAGGCGGCGCTGGCGTCCGTCTCACCGAGGGACCGGGAGTTCCTCGAGGCCATGGCCGAGGACCCCGAGGGGATCTCCACGAGCGGGGACATCGGTCAGCGGATCGGGATGCGGGCCAGCGCCGTCGGCAATTACCGGACCCGCCTCATCGACGCCGGTCTCATCGAGGCCGCCGGGCACGGCAAGCTGCGGTTCGCCATTCCCGGCATGGCGGAGTACTTCCGGGGCGATTGAAGGCCAGGCCGTGGCTGAAGCGGCAACCTAACAGGGCGCCAACGGGTTAGCGCAGCAACCGATCAGCGCAGCACGCGGTCGGCGGTGCCGCGAAGGGCGGTCGCCACAGCGTCCAGGGCCGCCGAGCCCACCGCCCACTGCTGCCAGTGCAGGCTGACGTCCACGGTGTTCGCCTCATCCAGCACGACCAGCCGGCCAGCGGCACGCCCCTCATCCGTCTGAATGTCCGGCAGCATCGCCCAGCCCAGACCCAGCTCCGTGGCTTTGACGAACTCCGAGCTCGACGGAACGTGGGTGCACGGTGGGTCCAGGGTCTTCTCCGGGCTGTGAAGGGCGAGGAACCGGTCCTGCAGACTGTCTTTGCGGTTGAAGTTGAGCATGGGCGCACGGGCCAGGCTTTCCGCTGTCAGGCCATCGGGGAACCAGCGGTCACGGAATTCCGGACTCGCCATCGCGTGGTACCGCATGATGCCCAGCGGGGTCACCCGGCAGCCCGGCACGGGGCTCGTGTCCGACGTGATCGCCGCCATGGCGACGCCCTCCCGTAGCCAGGCGGTCGTGTGATCCTGATCATCGACCAGGATCTCGAAGCTCACGCCGGGCACGGTGGCCAGTGCCGGAAGAACCCAGGTGGCGAGCGAGTCGGCGTTGACCACCAACGGGATGCGGGCGCCCTGCGGATCGTCCAGTCCGAGCTCCACCGCGGTCTCCTGCTCCAGGAGAGCGATCTGACGCGCCAGACGCAGCACCGCCCGCCCGGGTTCCGTGGCCACGGCAGGTTTGGAGCGCAGGAGGAGGACCTTCCCCACCTGCTGTTCGAGCGCCCTGATCCGCTGGCTGATGGCCGACGGTGTCAGATGCAAGGCGGTGGCGGCGGCGTCGAAGGTGCCGTGCTCGACCACGGCGCTCAGGGCGCGGAGCTGATCAGGATGGGCTATCACATGAATGATTCTAATGATCCTGAAGAATAATTAGCTTCACTTCCGATCTGAGCGTGGATAGCGTGAACGGGTGATTCTGACTGACCTTCCCGTTCTTCTGGCCGGCTTCGGCGCCGGGCTGTCCCTCATCATCGCCATCGGCGCGCAGAACGCGTTCGTGCTTCGCCAAGGCCTCCTGAGGGAGCACGTCGTGCCGGTGGTGCTGCTCTGCATGGGCAGTGACGCTCTGCTGATCCTGGCCGGGATCTCGGGGGTGGGTGCTGCGATCGAGGCGGCGCCGTGGATTCTGATCGTGGCGCGCTGGGCCGGTGCCGCGTTCCTCCTGGTCTACGCCTTCACGGCGGCTCGCCGGGTGATGAGCAAGAGCTCGCTGCTGTCCGCCGAACGCGGAGGGGGCGCCGGCCTGTGGGCGTCTCTCGCCACCGTCGCCGCCCTGACCTGGCTGAACCCCCACGTCTATCTGGACACGGTCCTGCTGCTCGGCTCGCTGGGCGCGGCACACGGCGAGGCGCGCTGGTCCTTCGGCGCCGGTGCCGCGGCGGCGAGCGTGATCTGGTTCAGCCTGCTGGGCTTCGGCGCCCGTTTCCTGGCGCCGGTCTTCGCGAGGCCGGTGGCCTGGAGAATCCTCGACGCCGCCATCGCGGTGACCATGGTGATCATCGCGGTGCAGCTGGTCCTGATGCACTGAACCGCTCAGGCCACCAGCTCCACTTCGAAGCCCTGCCCGTTCTCGAGATACAGCGCAGTGTGCTGTGGCCCTCCGGCATGGGGGTACGCCTCCGGATAGAGCTCCTGCCAGCCATGCGGTTCGGCGTCCCGGCGCAGTTCCTCGAGGAGGTCGCGTCCCGGCACGGTCAAGGCCAGATGGTTCAGCCCCGGACGGGACCGGTCGTGCGGCACGTCCAGCACTGCGGGGGACTGTTCCAGCACCAGGTAGCTTCCCTCCGGATGCCGCCAGATCCTGCCCTGCGGCCAATCGGCGGGATCGTCCTTGACGAAGCCGAGACGCGACAGGAGCCAGTCGAAGGAGGGCTCCGCACCGGCGAGGTCCCGGGTCCAGAGTTCGACGTGATGAATGATCGGCACATGGGGAGTCTAACGTCCCTCGTTCCGGCCCCTGCCGCCGCCCGGAAGGGCGGACGGGCGGCCGCGGGATCTTCCCCGCGGCCGCCCGCTCAGTTCACTTCTCCGTGCCGAGGTCCGCGACGCTGTAGCTCCACAGCTCGGCGGAGACGCCGACCGGGCGCTGGCGGGCGCCGTCGTCGCCCCCGGAGGGGCGGTGACCATGGCCGAACGACGCCGACTCGCGCCACGCGTTGAAGCTCTCCTCATCCGCCCAGCGGGTCAGCACGAGCCAGACGTCGCGACCGTCGGTCGGCTGGAGGAGCTCGAAGCCCTCGAAACCGGGCTGGCCGTCCACCGACGTGGCGCGGGCGGCGAAGCGCTTGGCGAGTTCGTCGCCGGAGTCTGCGGGAACGGTGATGGCGTTGATCTTGATGACACTCATGGGTCCATTCTGCCTGGTCGGTCAGGGATGCTGGACGGCTCCGACGGGATCCTCGTCCGGCTGGGAGATCCACAACGTGCTGCCCTCCGGCCCGGGGCAGGGCACGCGCAGGGTCCTGCCGAACGTCTCATCGATCACATCGTGCTGGATGCCGGCATTCAGCAGACGCCGATGGAACAGCTGCAGATCGGAGGTTCCGACGGCGAATCCGGCGCCAGGCGAACCGGGGTCACCGATGTGCACCAGCACTGTTCCCTGCGCGGCCCGCAGGGTCACGGTCTGTCCGTTGGTCTCGGTCAGGTGGCGCTTCAGCCCGAGGTGCTCGAGTTCGTCCGCTGCCCCCGCGACGTCGGCGGCCATCCGCAGAGCCTCCACCCACGTATCCGGCCCTGCCTGCGCGGAGCCGGAGGGCGTGCGGGGGTCCACCAGGAACCGCAAGCCGTCCGCCGTCGTGACCTGTATCGATTCCCCGTGCCCCGCGAGATGGCGCTCGACGCCCAGAGTGGGAGTGGACGGCACGGCCGCGAGAAAGGCGTCCAGGCTGTCCGTTTCGAACCCGAGACTCACGGTTCCGTCGGGGTAGCCGCTTTCGGCCAGGTGGAGGGCGACGCGTCCGCTCCCGAGGTCGAGGACGGTCCACGTGAGGTCGTCGGTGAGCCGAACCGCGCCGAGGCATTCCAGGAGTTCCAGCCACTCCTCCCGGTGGGTCGTGTAGATGATCGGCCTGACGGTCAGTGCGGGGATCATGGCTTCTCCTTGAGGTATTCCGAGAGGGCGTTCTCCACCAGCGACGAGAGCGAGACGCCCTCGTCCACCGCCCGGTGCTTGACCGCTTTGATCAGCTCCGGCGGGAGGTACACATTGAACTGCGCCTTCGACTGCTTCTCTGTCATGCAAGCATGCTAGCAAAATAGCTTGACTCGAGGAAGAGCCGTTTTCCTCCCAGCAGCGACCGGCTCAGGTCCCGCCGCAGCGGATCCAACCCCGCGTATTTTCAGGCTCCCGGCGCCGGCGATCCAAGAGTTCCCCACGCCCACCAGGCTGTCGAGGCCTTGTCCGCCACGCCGGGGACTGCCAGACTGAGCGGCTATGGAAGGGTTGACCTGGGCGGAGACGGACGCGACGGACTGTGAGGCCGCCGTGCTCCTCGAGGGGGTCAGCGACGTCGCCGCCGTGCGGGCGATCGCTGCGCGCCTCGGCGCGGACCTCTCCCGGGTGCGGCTGGTGGACCTCGGCGGCGTGACCAACGTCCGGCGCGTGCTGCTGGACATCCTCCAGGCCTGGCCCGACGCCGATGTCCTCGGACTCTGCGACGCGGGCGAGACCCGGTTCGTGACGCGTGCGCTCGAATCGGCGGGTCTCGGGGTCGCCCAGGAGCGGGATCTGCCCTCCCACGGATTCTTCGTCTGCCACGCCGACCTCGAAGAGGAGCTGATCCGGGCCCTGGGTGCGGCGAGAACCGTGGAGATCATCGAAGACCTGGGGCTGGGGCCGAAGTTCCTCACCCTGCAGCAGCAGCCAGCCTGGAAGGGACGGCCCGTGGAGGATCAGCTCCACCGATTCTGCGGAGTGGCCTCCGGACGGAAAGAGCTGCTGGCCGGCGCCCTGGCCGCCCAGCTGGCGCCCGGCGAGGTGCCGGAGCCGCTCAGACTCCTGGTCGAGCGGCTGATCCAGGCCTGACGCCGGGCGCGGAACCAGCGTCTGCGCCCGAGTCCGTGAGGATTCCGAGGAGTTTCAGCGACTCCTCGGCAGGACCACCTGGCTCCGCCGTGTAGAGCAGGACCCGGTGTCCCGAGCCGTCAGGGGAGTCCAGCACCTCGAAGCACAGCTCCAGGTCACCGACCTCGGGGTGCCGGAACTGCTTGACTCCCGAAACGCAGTTCTGCACCGGGTGTCGGGCCCAGAGCCTGGCGAACTCCTCACTCTGCAGCGTCAGCTCACCCACGAGCGCCGCCAGCGCGCCGTCGTCGGCGGCCCGGCCTGCCAGCAGCCGCAAAGACGCGACGGCGCGGGCTGCTTCCTCCGGCCACTGCGCGTACAGCTCGCGGGTCTCGGGATCGAGGAAGAGCAGGCGGTGCAGATTGGGCCGAGTCTGCGGAGATTGCGGAGAGTCGGCGTCCAGATGGGCCGCCACGAGGCGATGTCCCAGTGGATTCCAGGCGAGCACGTCCCCGAGACGCCCCAGCACGACCGCGGGCACGCCGGTCATCGCCTGAATGAGCCGGATGGTGCCCGGGCGGGCCACCTCGGGGCGTGGTGCTTTGCGACGGGACGGCTTCTTCGGTGGCCGGGCCAGATCGAAGAGGTGACTCCGTTCGTCGGTGCTCAGCCCCAGCGCCCGCGCCAGCGACCCGAGGACCGCATCCGAGGCGTTGACGCTCAGGCCCTGTTCCAGACGCGTGTAGTAGGTCAGGCTCACTCCGGCGAGCATCGCCAGTTCCTCCCGCCTCAGGCCGGGCACGCGCCTCACCCCGTGGTGCAGCAGGCCGACGTCCTCCGGCTGGACGCCCGCACGCCGGAGCCGCAGAAACTCGCCGAGTTCGCTCTGAGGGTTCATGACTGCCATTCTGCCCTCTGCCATGCGCGCTGTCCTGTCCCTGCCAGTGCTAGGCAGAGCGGGGTCTGGTTGTGTTCCGGCCGGGATCGCACAGTGGATGAACCGCCGCCTCCTGGCGGGTTCGACTTCACTCCGTTCGACTTCACTCTGAAGGAGCCACCAGCATGACCACCCCCTCGGGACCTCCCACGGACACCAGGCCGCCTGGCACGACTCCGGCAAGCGACGGCGGCCCGCCCCTCACGATGAGCAGGCACCAGCGCATTGCGCTCGTGGTGCTGCTGACAGCAGGCTTCACCCTCGCCGTCGACTTCTCGATCCTCAACGTCGCGCTGCCCGTGATCGGTCAGGACGTCGGCTTCGCACTGGAGAATCTGCAGTGGATCGCCACGGCGTTCTCCTTGTGTGCCGCTGGGCTCACGCTGCTGTCCGGCCGGGTCGCGGACCTTCTGGGCCGCCGTCGCGTTTTCTTCACCGGGATGGCGCTGCTGGGTCTCGCATCCCTGGCTGGAGGGATCGCCACCGAACCGGCGTTGCTCCTGGGTGCGAGGGTGGGCCAGGGCATCGCCACGGCGATGGTCATCCCGTCGGCACTGGCACTCCTGCTGGCCGCATTCGAGGAAGGCCCGCTCCGCGCGAAGGCGCTGGGTCTGAACGGCGCGCTCATGGCGGCGGGCTTCACCACGGGAGCCGTGCTCGGCGGACTTCTGACCGATCTACTCAGCTGGCGCTGGGCGTTCTTCCTCAACGTGCCGGTGGCCCTCGCTGTTCTCGTGCTCGGACCTGCGGTGCTCCGTGAGAGCCGCCCATCCGCACGCCTGAAGCTGGACGTGCCTGGTGCGATCACGGTGACCCTGGGTCTCCTGGCGCTGATCCTCGGTCTGAGCCAGGCGGCCGAGACCGGCTGGACCGCGCCACCCACGCTGCTCGCTCTGGGCGCCGCCATGCTCCTGCTGGTCGCCTTCGTGCTCATCGAACGCCGCGCCACTGCGCCGCTGGTCCCTCTGCGGACAGTCAGGCGACCGGCCATCGCGTGGGGCAATCTGGCGGGCCTGACCGCGTTCGCCACGGAGACCTCCCTCGTCTTCCTCCTGACGCTGTATCTGCAACGGGTTCTCGGATACAGCCCGCTCGACGCGGGACTCGCCTTCGCCGTGCTCGGACTCGGCACGGTCCTGGGCGGTCTGGCGGCGCCGCGGGTGATCGCGCGCGTCGGCGCCAAGGGGGCGATGGTCGGCGGTTTCGTCGCTCAGGCGGTCGCCACCGGCGTCCTGGTGCTGCTGCGCCCCGAACCCGCGTCGATCATCCTCCTGCTGGCCGCGACGTTCATCGGGGGAGTCGCCAACCTCGTCGTGATCGTCGGCTTCACGGTGACCGCGACGTCGGGACTGCCCGAGGCGGAGCAAGGCCTTGCGACCGGTCTGGCGACCATGAGCCAGCAGATCGGGATCACGCTGGGGATCCCGATCATGAGCGCGCTCGTCACGGCGCACCTCGCCGG
The DNA here is from genome assembly GCF_029690065.1 of Arthrobacter sp. Y-9. Classification (NCBI taxonomy): domain Bacteria; kingdom Bacillati; phylum Actinomycetota; class Actinomycetes; order Micrococcales; family Micrococcaceae; genus Arthrobacter; species Arthrobacter sp. Y-9. The sequence goes on along the minus strand of NZ_CP121463.1, from coordinate 1,787,973 downwards.
AGCCGGAGGCGGTACCCATGGCGGGGACCCGGAGCAGGTCCTGGCGGCCCTCACGTCTGCGATCGCCGTCAACGGCGGGATCTGCCTCGTGATGGCCGTCCTGCTCGCCGTGTTCCTGCGACCCTCCGCTTCCGCCGCCGGCGGCACGGACTGACTCACGACGGCGGCGCTGCACCTCACGCCGGAGGTGGGGCGCCGCCGTCGTGGCCGGTCAGCTCACCCGGTAGGCCGTGTAACGCACCGCATCCGCGTCCCGCAGACCGGACGCGATGAAGAGGGACCGTTCCAGGTGGGACCATCGTGGAGCCGACGTCTCGATCAAAACCGTGGTCCGGAAGTAGAACTGCTCCGGACCGGGCTGTTCACCGCGGGCCAGAGCCTCGGAAGCGTCCGTGCTCGGGATACGAAGGCCCTCGGCGCGAAGGTACAGGAGATCGCCCTCGGGGGTCAGGGCACTGTAGCGGGCGTCGATCTCACAGCCGCCGTCCGGACGGATGCGCTGCCAGTCGGCGCCGCCCGCCAGGATCTCCGCGGTCACCGCGCCGGAGATCCTGCCGCCGAGGATCGGCACCACACGGCGATGACCGGCGCGGGTGATGCCGTGGTCGGCCGGAGCGCCGACCCGCACCTCGACGTCGAAGGCGGCTTCCAGCCCGGGCCTCGGCGCGCGGGCCGTCATGGCGTCACCCCCGGTCCCTGCTCTGCGGCAGGCGCCGAGGTCGAGTCCGGCGCCCGGCCACTTTCGCCGACCAGGTTCCGCAGCCGTTCCAGCACCGGTACAGCGTCAGCCAGGACCTGCTGCTCCGCCGTCTCCAGACGCGCGACCGCCTCTAGGATCACGGACGACGACGTGGCGTCGAAGGCCTCGAAATGATCCAGCGCCGTTTCGGAGGCACGTACCTGGACCCCGCGCCCGTCGTCCGGACTGGGACGGCGGCTGATGAGTCCCGCGCGCTCCATGGCCGCGAGCAGATTGCTCACGCTGGACTTGCGGAGCCCGAGGGTGGCGGCGAGTTCCCCGGGCGAGACGGCTGTGCCGCGGGGGAGGGCACGCAGGATCTCGACCTGGGCATCAGGGATGTCGGGGAGGTCCGCGCGGGCTCGCGTCACCGTGAGGAGCGTCCTCCGGAGTGGGGAGATGACCGCGGCCAGGCGTGCGGCGTCGACGATCATGCCCCGGCTCCCGCGCTCAGTGAGGCCCGGGCGTTGAGCTCGTCCGGGTGGAAGCCGGCCGCCCGCTTGTAGGAGGCGGCGATCTCTTCCAGTTCTTCGGCCGGGATCACGTCGTGGATGTCCGCGAAGCCCTCGGGTGCGCGTTCGTGCGCGAGCTGCATGACGCGTTCCGGCCCGGTCTGACGGGTCATCTCGAGAAGCTTCGCCGTGACGGGACGGCGGTCCTCCTCGTAGCGCTGCAGCGCGTCCTCGATCGTCGGCGCGGTTGCGAGGTGATGGGCGAGGGTGCGGGCGTCGAGGACGGCCTGCGATCCGCCGTTGGACCCGTTCGGGTACATCGCATGGGCGGCGTCCGCAAGCAGCGTGGTCCGGCCGACGGTCCAGCGGGGGAGGGCGTCGCGGTCGACCATGGGGTACTCGAGGATCTCCTCGGCCCCGGCGATCGCCCCGGGCACATCCAGCCAGTCGAAGGACCAGTCCCGGAACAGTTCGGCGATGGGCGCCGGGTCAACGACGCGGTTCCAGTCGGCGTCCGGGGAGCCCGCCACGCGGCGCTCTGCGATGAAATTGACGCGCTGGGTGCCCGACACCGGGTCCAGCGGCTCGAGAGGGTAGGCGACGAACTTCTGCTCGCCGTCGCCCGCCATGATCATGGTGCGCCCGTCCAGGAACGGCGCGATGCGCGCGGTTCCGCGCCAGAGCGTGAGTCCGCTCCACACGGGCTCGCCGTCCTCGGGATACCGCAGAGCGCGCAGCGCGGAGTGGATGCCGTCGGCGCCGATGAGGACGTCGGCATCCACGTCCACCGGACCGTCCGCCGTGGTGAAGGTGGCGGTGACGCCGTCCGGGCGGTCCCGGATCGCCGACAGCCGGTGACCCGTGCGCACCACGTCACCCAGACGCTCCCGGACCGCCTCGTAGAGGCCGAGCTGCAGCCGGCCGCGGTGGACGGACAGTTGGGGCCAGCGGTATCCAGCGGCCAGCCCTCGAGGTTCGGACCAGATCTGCTGGCCGTGGCGGTTGAAATAGCCCAGAGCCTCCGGCTCCACGCCGAGTTCCCGGATCCGGGAGCCCAGTCCGAGCTCGTCCAGTTCCCGCACGGCGTGGGGCAGCAGGTTGATCCCGACGCCCAAGGGCCGGATCTCACGGCTGCGTTCATACAGGACGACGTCCCGGAGGCCTGCCGCCTCGAGACTGAGGGCGAGGGCCAGGCCGCCGATGCCGGCTCCTGCGATGGCGATGCGCATGAAGACTCCTTCGTCTGTGATCTGCACCACGGGTGATGACGATAGTTTTGCATCTGAACTACTCTGTCGCAAGAGGCGAGCCGGGGAGATGACGTGGGGGAGCGGGCGCAGCAGAGCCCCGGGTGCCAGGCGGCATCCGGGGCTCTGCTGTGCGCACTGGTGCGCGGGCCGGTCTAGAGCGACGGCGGCGTGTGCCAGATCCGCTCGATGTAATCGCGCATCGAGCGATCCGACGAGAAGAAGCCGCAGCGCGCGACGTTCAGGATCGCGGACCGAGTCCAGGCGTCCTGATCGGCGTACGCGGCGTCCACCGTGCGCTGCGCCTGCAGATAGGAGCCGTAGTCCGCCAGGACCATGAAGCGATCATCGTAGAGCAGGTTGGAGACGATCGGTTCGAACGTCGAACGGTCCCCACCGGAGAAGGCGCCGGAGGCGATGAGATCCATTGCGCGGCGGAGGTCCTCATTGCCCTGGTAGAACTCGCTCGGCCGGTAACCTTTGGCCCACAGCGCGGCGACTTCCGGCTCGGTCATGCCGAAGAGGAAGAAGTTGTCATCGCCCACGAGTTCGCGGATCTCGACGTTCGCGCCGTCGTCCGTGCCGATGGTGAGGGCGCCGTTCAGCGCGAACTTCATGTTCCCCGTGCCGGAGGCCTCCTTGCCGGCCAGGGAGATCTGCTCGGAAAGGTCTGCGGCCGGGATCACCCGCTCGGCGAGCGTGACGTTGTAGTTGGGCGGGAAGAGCACCTTGAGTCGGCCTTCGACGCGCGGATCGTTGTTGACCACGGATCCGACCGCATTGATGAGGTGGATGATCCGCTTCGCCATGGCGTATCCGGGGGCGGCCTTCGCCCCGAAGATGAAAGTACGCGGAGTGATGTCGGATGCCTTCACCCGGCCGGACTGGACACCCTCGTAGAGCGTGACGATGTGCAGCACCTGGAGCATCTGGCGCTTGTACTCGTGCAGGCGCTTCACCATGACGTCGAGCAGATGCCCCTCGCCGACCACCAGGCCGTCACGGAGCATCAGCTCGTCGCGGAGACGGTCCTTGTTGTGGGCTTTGACCTCGGCGAAGGCCGCGCGGAACGCAGGATCCTCCGCGTGGGGCTCCAGTTCTTTGAGGCGGTCCAGGTCCGTCTCCCAGCCCGAGCCGATGGTGTCCGAGATGAGGGAGGAGAGTGCGGGATTCGCCAGGCGGAGAAAACGCCGAGGCGTGACACCGTTGGTGACGTTGGTGAACTTGCCGGGGAAGAACTCGGCGAAGTCGGGGAGCACCTTGTCCCGGAGGAGCTGGGAGTGCAGCTCGGCGACGCCGTTGACCTTGGCGCCGGCCACGGTCGCCAGGTAGGCCATTCGGACGGACCGTTCCGGGTGCTCGCCGATGATCGACATGTTGCGGATCCGCATCTCGTCATTACCGAACTGCTCGCGCACGGCCAGCAGGAACTCCTCGTTGATGCGGTAGATGATCTCCAGGTGGCGGGGGAGCAGGCGGCCGAGCAGATCCACGGACCACACTTCCAAGGCCTCCGGCAGGAGGGTGTGACAGGTGTAGGCGAAACACTGGCGCGTGATCTCCCACGCTTCCGACCATTCAAGACCACGCTCGTCCACGAGGACGCGCATGAGCTCGGGCACCGCGATGACCGGGTGGGTGTCGTTGAGCTGGAAGATCACCCGCTCGGGCAGGTTCTTCAGATCGAAACCCACGGCGAGCTGCCGGTCCAGGAAATCCCGGATCGAGGCGGCCACGAAGAAATACTGCTGCTGAAGGCGCAGTTCCTTGCCCTGAGGCGTCGAATCCTCCGGGTACAGGACCTTGGAGATGTTGGAGGCGAAGGTCTGAGCCCGCACGGCCTCCGAGTACTCGCCGGAGTTGAAGGTGCGCAGGTCGAAAGCATGCGTGGCCACCGCGCTCCAGAGCCGCAGAGTGTTGACGCGCCCGTTGCGGTACCCGGGCACCATGTAGTTGTAGGGGACGGCCTGGACGTCCCAGGCGGGGATCCAGCGCGTCCGCTGGACGCCGCCGTCGTCGTACGTCTCGGTGTGGCCGCCGAAGGAGATCGTCTGCGCGGCTTCGGGGTGCGGGAATTCCCAGGGGGAGCCCATGGCCAGCCACTGATCCGGCTGTTCGGCCTGCTGGCCGTCGACGAACGTCTGCCGGAAGATGCCGAACTCATAGCGGATGCCGTACCCGATGGACGGAACGCTCATGGTGGCGAGAGAGTCGACGAAGCAGGCCGCCAGACGGCCGAGACCGCCGTTGCCGAGGCCCGGCTCGACTTCCAGACGGCGGAGTTCATCGATGTCGACGCCACATGCGGCAAGCGCCTCGGTCGCGATCTCGTTGAGACCGCTGGCCAGGAGGTTGTTGTCAAGCTGCCGGCCCAGGAGGTACTCCGCGGAGAGATAGCAGACGCCCTTCGCCTGGCGCTCATACTGGCGCCGCTGATCTTCCAGCCAGCGGGCCATCAGGTAGTCGCGCACAGTCTCAGCCAGCGCGAGGTAGCGATCATTGTCGCTCGACGTCGACAGCGCGACACCCTGACGGAAGTTGAGGTTGTTGAGGAATTCTTGGACGAACCCGTCCACGGTGCTGGCGGGCGGGGCCACCGGCCCGAGTGCGAGCGGGTGAGAAACAGGAGTGTCAGGCATGGCAAGACGCTATAGGACGCAGGTGTCCGTGAATGTGTCTCTCCGGAATATTTCGGGCGGCTGTCATGTAACGATCCAGGTGAGCGCCGAATGATCAGAAAGGCGCAGGGGAGTGGCGCGGTGGGCGCAGGGGAGTGTCGCTCGCGTTCCGTGGTTTCCGGTGATCAGCACTGGACCTTCGCGTTCACCGGCCGGGGTGAGCCAGGAGTTCTCGAAGCCCCTGCACGGCTTCGGATACTTCCTCTCCGGGATCCAGAGCGAACTCGCCGGTGACGGCCCATGTCGTTGGGGCGTCGGATTCCCTGAGCTCGACGGCGATCCGGACATGGCCGTCATGTCGGGCGGTCAGACGGAAATCTCCCTCCAATGACATGAAGACCTTCTCGCCGGACCATCCTGTCCAGTGGGACTCGAGTTCCTCGAAGAACGCCACGAGTCCGGACCACCGGTCGAAATCGTAGACGGTCCTGCTGGCGCGCAAGGCGCCGAGTGCGATCGTGATGTCGAGGCTGTCAGTCGGCTGGCGGGAGCCCGTCGTTCCGCCATCATGCGACAACCGAAGCGAACCCTGATAACCGATCGTCAACTCGTTCATGGACACATGATCTTCCGCGACAGAGGTTTCGGGCAACAGTCCAGGCCGTCAACACCGAACCTGGCCACTGCCGAAGAGCCAGCGCGCATTACATTGATCGCATGAGGAATTCTGCGGAGGCGGCCGTCGACGTTCTGGGCGAAGCGAAGGTGGCTCTGGATCCCGGCTTGTCACCTTCGCAGATCGACATCCTGGAAGACCGTTTCTCGATCCGGTTCAGTCCGGATCACGCACGGCTGCTGAGCCTTGCTGTGCCGCGCGGGCCAGGATGGGTCGACTGGCTGGGTGAACCTGCGGAGGTGAATGCCAGATTGGCCGCGCCCGTCGAAGGCGTGCTCTTCGATGTCCGGCACAGTGACTTCTGGCCTGAGGAATGGGGCGACCGCCCCGGGGACATCTTCACGACCCTGCGCGTTGCAAGGGAACGTCTCATGGCCATGCCGAAGCTTGTCCCCCTGTACGCACACCGTTACCTGCCGGCGGCTCCGGCTTCTTCCGGCGCCCCGGTACTGTCCGTGCACCAGACGGACGTGGTCTGCTACGGCAGCAGCCTGTTCGCCTACGTCCGGAGGGAATTTCTCGGTATCCCAGATGAAGAGCGTCCGACTCATCACGTCGAATTCTGGTCCGATCTGGCCGAAGGTCGGTGGCTCTGAGCGGCAAAGCCCCGTGCGTCTGGTCTTGTGAAAGCACGACGGCGGGCGTTGGCCTGCCGTTCAACACTTGGCCGCGACGCGCCGGATGCCTTTACGATGCAGTCATGGACGGCATTGTCACGGTGGCGATCGGAATCGACGTGACCTTCACGCACACGGTCGACGGCGGCCGACGGGAGCCCCTGCTGGGCGGGTTCGCCGCGGGGAAACGATTCACCTACCGTCCGAATTGGGGCTTTCCAGGATGGCGGGAGGGCGACCAGACAGCTGCGCCGGTGTTGGGATTCTCTCGCGAACACATCCATCCAGGCGACGTTGTCCGTGCGGTCATCGTGCCACCGGTTATCGACCAGTTGGAGGCTTGGACTGAGCTTGCAGCCGGGGCTGAATTGCGGCTGTACGAGGGACCGCATGAGCGCGGGCGCGGAACCGTCCTCTGGGTCTCGCCGTCACGCTGGCCCATGCCGGCGGCAGATCAGACGCGATTCGCTCAATGGTTGGCCAAAGAGTAGACGGCGGGCGACAAGCCTTTCAGACTTACCAGAGTTCTCACAGCCACCTCCGTCCAGATCACCAAACTGGCATGCACGGGTATTCGTGAACCGGGACTAGTCGCCCTTCCGGACGAGACTTCTTTCTGGCTCTCTCGATGCTCCTTGCGGCAACCGAGAATCACCTGGCCACCTATGATGAGCCCATGGGCTTCGGACGTGAGGCAAAGCGGGTGCGAGATGCGTCGTTGCCTCTTGACGCTCGCTTCAGGGCATTAGGTTCATGGATTCAATCTGCCCGGCCGATCGCGTTTGAGCCAACTTGGGCCTACCTTCAGGCGAAGTTGGATTGTTCTTGGCGTGGGCCGGACTTCTTACTGCCCGCGATGGACCTCTTGGAGGCAGAACGAGCGGTTCACCTCAGGCTCGAATCGGAGTATGCCGAGCTTCGTCGACTGCAGAAGGCTGCCGGCCGTCGCTCTCCGTCTAGGGACGCAGTTACGCCGACTCAACCGCGTCGCTGGCATGGCGACGAGCAGGCCGGCGCGCGTTGCTCTCTCGAAGCTTGGCTTCGCATTGAAGGCGCCCTCCTGTCCGCCACCGAGGGCGGTCGCAGGGTGCGCGCTGTGATTGAAGAGGCCTTGGCCAGCTCAATTCCACCAGAGCCTGACTTCGATGAACTCCAGTCGATCCTGGACTGGGCGCGCCATCAGATTTACGTTGTCGGATGGGAAACTGACCCAGCCAAGTATCGAATTGCCGGGGCCACTCATCGTGCTCTTGGGCATTTGTACTTGCTATTTCTAGAGATTCCTCCTGTCGGGAATCCGTGGAATTTCCGCTCAGTCGATGGTTGAAGGGGAGTAGGCGGAGGTCCCGGCGATGATGGCCACGGGTGTGGGTATGGTGATTTAGTGGAGTGTTCCTAGGCATGCGGCGCGGGTGCTGAAGGGCTTGCTGAGACGGCTGGTGAGCTGTCCTGGATTGATGTGTCGTCCGGGCGAGGCTCCTCGGAACACCCATTAAGTTTTCTGGGTACGGCGGTCAATTCGTGGCCAGGGTGGTGACTCAGTCGTCGGTGACGGCGACGTTGTCCCAAGTTAGCAGTGCGATGTTTTCGACTTGTTGTCCGAAGACGAGGATGAGGATGTCGGCGGCCCGGCCGCGGATCTCGAGTTCGTTGGTGAGGGCGACTTATTGGAGCGCTCGGTCTTGACCGGTTTTGGTCAGTCGTGGGCTGGTGCCGCGGCCGTGCGGAACGATGGCGAGCCCGGCGGCCGCGGTCTTGGTTTTGGTGGCCCGTTTGAGGAAGCGGTCCGCGATACGCCTGGTCGTTGGCCCTTCGGGGGAAATCTCACAGCTACTTCCCCTCCCGTTAGTTAACTGGCATGCACGGGTATTCGTGGGCCGGGAGTGGCCCGGCGGCCTAACGACACAAGCGTTGTCTCGGCAGTACTTGTGGTCGGCATGGTTGGATAGCGACATGCCAATTCTTCCGAAGACAGAAAATTCGGTTCTGGTCCGCACGAGCTTTGCAGATGAGAAGGCTTGGCTCGACGCCCTCTCGGTTGTGCTGACCGAAAACGAAGATGGCTTTCGTGCCTATGTGGAAGTCGTGGACGATCCTGCTTGGGAAAATGTTGAGTGGGAGCAGCTTCGTGAAGCTGTTCTAGCAGCCGAGAATCAGGCAGCCGTCCTCTTCGTTGTGGACCACGACGCTCTGGAACCGGATTATCCGATTCTTGTTGTGGACCTTGGTGAGGCCTTACGCCAGCCGTTTCGGTGTGTAGCGCGTGAGCTGTGGGGCGTTGACAACAACCTGAACCTTGCCAACATGGATTGGGAACACTTTGCTGAAAGCGCCGACCCCGACACCGTCTTCAGGGGCTTCGCCTGATCGTTTTCGTTGCCGCGATGCATTGGGCGTAGGCCGCTGCTGAGTCGGTAGCGTATCGTTCGATGGTCGTAGGGGAGTAGCCAAGGGTCTCGGCCATGATAGCTACGGGTGCGAGTTTGGTGAGTTCGTGGAGAGTTCCGAGCCGCGCGGCCCGTGTACTGAATAGTTTGCTAAGCCGGGTTGTGAGGCGTCCGGGGTGGATGTGACGTCCGGGAGAGGCGCCGCGGAATACCCACTTGGTATTGGGGTGTGCGGCGGTCAGGTCGTGGCAGGGGTTCGCGGCGAGTTCGCGCCATGGCTCGGCCAGCGGATCCTGTAATGCGTTCCGGGTGGTCCCGAGCTGAATGGCGACCAGCTCTTCGGTATGGTCACATCCGCCAGGGTCAGCCGTGCGATGTTTTCGGCTTGTTGTCCAAAGACGAGGATAAGGATCGCGACGGCGCGGCCACGGGTCTCTAGTCCGTCTTCATGGATGACTCGTTTGAGTGCTTCGCCCTGTCCCGGTTTGGCGAGTCGTGGGCTGGTGCCGCGGCGGTGCGGGATGATGGTGAGCCCCGCTGGGGCGGCCTTGGTTTTGATGGCCCCTTTGAGGAAGCGCTCAGCGATGCGTCTCGGCGTGGCCCGTCGGCCTGCCCGGCTGAACTGTGGAAACGCCGGATTCGTCGTGAGGCGGGAGTTCTCGCATCCACTTCCACTCCCGTCCTTTAAGCGCCGATAATCTACATTATGTCAACTAATAACCAGATAACCGCACAGAAGAGTACCGGTGGCCACGCGGCTCGCCTCCCCGGCTTCGTGCGATGGCAGGATGTGGGAATGACCACTGTCGGTGACGAATCCACGCGCCTCGTGATCCTTCGAGGAGATTCCGCGTCCGGGAAGACGACGACGGCGTTGGCGCTGCGTGAGAAGCTCGGGTCCAAAGTTGCCCTAATTCATCAGGACTACTTCAGGCGCGAGGTCTTGAGCAACGAAGATCGTGTGCAACGGGCCCGGGACGCCAGCATGCTGATCGTCAGCGCGGCGCGAGAATCTCTGAACCTCGGGTATGACGTGATCTTGGACGGCATTTTCAATCTGCGGGATTACTCGTCGCCGTTCGAGCAACTGCACAATGACCACCGAGGACAGACCCGCATATACCAATTCGACATCGGCCTCGATGAGGCATTACGACGCCACGCTGGACGACCGCTGGCAAGGGAGTTCGGCGAGGAAAAGATCCGGGCCTGGTATGACGGCTGGCAGCCACTCCCCTGGCACCACGAGACCCGCGTCGGCGCTGATTTGTCAACGGAGGATCTGGTGTCCTCGATCCTCGAGGACTTTGGTGTTCACCACGGATGATCTCGGCTGGTCGAAGGCCATCAGGTCGCGATGTACGGCTTGACGTGACCACGCCTCAGGTGGATCCTCAGTGAGGCCGACGCGTCAGTTCAGTGCGCACCATGCTGCCAGCCAGTCCGTCGGCTTCCGCGAGCTTCGTTCCGTCGGCAGCGAAGATCGCGGAGTGCCCGGCGGTCTCGTCGAAACCTCCGCCCGTCGGCCCCGCGAAGCTGGCGATCGCGACCGGTGCTGCCAGCGCCCGGCTGATGACGAAGGCACGCGCCTGGCATTCGACGACGTCAGAAGCGACGTCTACGACGCCGGCCGCGTAGAGGTCGACGTCATGCGCAGCCATCTGCGCTGTGTGCTGGCTCTGTCCGGTATCGCGGCAGATGGCCAGCCCGACGACCCATCCGTCGACGTCGATGGTCGAAGGACCCGAGCCGGGAGTGAACCGGGTGAACTCCTCCCCGTGCAGCCACGTCTTTCGGTACGCGACCGATACCCCGTCCGCGTCGATTCTGAGGGTGGCGATGGACAGACGCCCCGCCTCCCCCACGGGAGCACCGACGAGCGCGACACTCTCCTTCTCCGCGCAGGCATCGACAAGGTCTTTGAGGAGCGGGTCGTCCAGGTCGACCACCGGCGCGTCGATGTCATAACCGGTGAGAGACAGCTCTGGGAAGATCGCCAGTCGGCTGTCCGCTGCGCGAATGGCGTCAGCGTGTGAGGCGACATTCCCGCTGAGATCGTTCAGACCGATCACCGGTTGGGCGACGGCCACCGTCAACATCGGGCTAGGCATCAGTCTGCCCCTCTGACCTGCGGTGATGAGTGCGCGGATCAACGGGCGCGCCGAGCAGCCCTACAGTCTTCGTCACTCCCCCAGGATAGCTGTGGGGACTGCCACGGCGGCACCAGCAACGTGCCGCCGTCCGCGCTTACGGCCGGAGCAGCAGATTCAGGCCGACGACAAGAAATGCGGCGCCCAAAAGCGCCGATAAGACCCCGACGGTCAACCAGGTACCCGGAGACGTGGCATCCTCGATTGGCTGTCTGGGCCGTATTCCCATGGGGCCGAGTCGCCTCAGGAACATCTCCATCCACCGACGATGCCTCCTGGACACGGGCACTCGAAAGACGGCGACGCCTGACCCCATCAGAAGGACTAGTGCGCCGACAATGGCGAGACCTGCTCCTGGCGAAGGCACCCTGCGCCCCCCCTTTAGTGAGACTGAGACTGATGAACACAATTCACGACGGTGCAGCGGTCGATCTCCCCCATCGCGGACTAGTCTGTGCTCATGGCCGATCATATCGAGATCGCGGTCGTCGAGAATCTGGCCGATGACGATCTTCACCAAGTGGAAATGCTTCTCTCTCAGCTGTCCACCAGCGCGACGTTCGACCCTGGGCGGGTGCAGTCGATGCTTGACGCCTCAGGCGTCGACCTCTTCGTCGCGCGCGACGGCGGCCGGATCGTCGGCATGGCGACCCTGGTGACTTTTCCACTGGTGACCGGTTGGCGCGGGATCGTCGAGGACGTCGTCGTCAGCCACCAGGCACGCGGACGCGGCATCGCCCGGTTGCTGCTCTCAGAAATCACTGCGGAGTCGTCCAGAAGACGCCTCCGCACACTGGATCTCACCTCGCGCCCAACGCGCGAATCGGCACTGAAACTCTACGCATCAGTAGGCTTCGAGCGCCGTGAAACCAACGTCCTGCGATATTCACCGCCGCTGAACTAGCTCGGGCCTCCGCCCGTCCCTCTGGTCGCGCCGCACGTTCTCACCTACCCTGGCATCAGGTTCGCTCACGGCGCCGCCCAGTCCCTTCGGCGTCACGAGATGCGCCGTGCAGCACCTCCCGCATCGCTCCAAGGGGGTCGTCGATGACGGAGGATCGCAAGATCACGCCGGACACGTCGTTCGAGATCAGCTACGTGGCGCTCTTCTGTGTGCTCGCGATGATCGCCGGCAGCCTGTTCGCGGTGCATGCGCTCTGGCCCGCTTCCTTCGCCGACGTCGCCGTCTGGGTGGTCGTCGGCGAGGTGATCGTCCTCCTGACCGCGGTCTTCATCCACCAGGCACGACGACGGCGGGTGGTCAAGGACGCCGGGCTCGACGCGACAGGCGTTGTCGAGAGTTCGGAGCCGTGGCGGAGACAAGGCCAGGAAGGTGCCGAGGACACCGTGGGCTCAGTGGTGACGGTCGTGTTCACCGACCGGGACGGCCGGGTCCGCCGAACGACACAATCGGTCGAAGACATCCTGCCGGTCGGACGTCGGATCGCGCTCCGCTATCTGCCGGACCGTGCCGGACGCCAGGACGGGGTCCTCCTTCTCAGCACCCTCGTCGAGGAGTGAACCCGGACCTCGGCAGCATCTACCCCTGCAGGCAGAAGTACGCCATCCCCAGCACCCCGCGATAGCCGTCTTCATACGCGGCCCGCTGGTCCTCATGCTGCTGACGGACCTGCTCAGCCGCGGGGTGGTCTGCGTCGTGGGCTTCCAGCCAACGGATGCACGGCTCCCGGAATCCCGCCTCGAAGGTGTCCCACTCCTCAAGGCTCGTTTCGTCGTCGTCGACCACGTCGAAGCCGGCGGTCCGGATCAGTTCACGCAACGCGTCCTGCGTGATGTATTCGTCGTCCCGTCCAGCCAGAGGAGCGGTCGCCGCCGGGTGAGGCGGCGCCATCCAGATCGCCTCGCCGTACACGAGGCGCCCACCGGGCTGAACCAGCTCCCGCAGCGCACGCAGCGCGGAAGTGTAGTCCAGCGGCTGCGCATCCTCCACCGGGGATCCCCAGATCTGGCTTGCCCCGATGCAGATCACGGCGTCCGCGCGCAGGTCCTGGGCCTCCATACCGGGCATGAGGTCGAATGCCACCCGCGCTCCGAGCCCACGGGCCAGCGCTTGCTGCCGCGCCCGGTCGATGAACGCGGGCGATCGGTCCACGCCTCGTCCCCGTGCTCCCGGGGCCGCTTCCAGTACACGGAGCAGCAGCTCACCCCAGCCACACCCCATGTCCAGAACCTCTCGCGGGGCAGGATCGGTCAGGAACGCCACGAGATGCGCGGCTCGTTCCTCCGAAAGTGGGGTGAGCCAGGTCAGTGACTCGTGGAATGGCGGCAGGGCCGGCGAAGTAAGGTCGGTCACATCTCGATGCTCTCATGGGTGGCCGCGGACGCCCTCCCCGCATCGCCGGCCCGAAGGATCAATCGATCCTCTTCGCCGTGACCGTCCACTTCCCGAGACTCGTGTCGCCGCATGCCGCGCCGGCGAGCAGTGGAGCATTCAACTCGGGGCGGGCCGGATCGACGCACACGGTGAACGCAGCACCCGAGATCTCTCCATCGGTTGAATTCGCAGAGGAGCGGTAGGTGTGCCCGTCCACGACATACGTGTACGTCAGAGCGTAGTCACGACTCGGCATTCCGGTCTTGGGGCGCAGTTGCTTGTCGACCACCGTGGCGGTGGCCTTCAGCGTGAGATGCTGCTGAGACTTCTGATGGAATTGTGGCCAAATCAGCGCCACGGCTCCACCCGCGAAGAGCACGAGAATGACAGCGATGGTGATGACAGAAGCCCAGCGGCGCTTATCCATGGATTCGGCCACTCGGAGCTATGCTGCCGAACTGGGATGCGAACAGGCATCCCAGGTCCTTCTTCATCGACATGAACCCGAGTATGGCATGGAAGCGGCCGCTTCAGGTTCTCGCGCCAGCAGTCCTCCGGACGCCACTACTGGGCGGCGCCTCTCCCCCGCAGCGTCTCCAACGCGTCCCGCACGGTGGCGCGGGCGCTCGTGAGTTCTCGCAGCCGCCCGTCGATGACCGCGAGTTGTTCCTCGAGAAGTGCCGCACGCTCGCCGTCGCTCATGGTTTCCCAATGCGTCATGCGCTCCCGCATCTGCGTCAGCGAGAACCCGGCCGCCCGGCCCGCGAGAATCAGTTCCACCCTGCGCTGCGCCTGTGGGGTGTAGTCGCGGTAGCCATTGGCCAGCCGGTTCACCTGGCCAGGACTGAACATGTCCCGGTCCTCGTAGAAACGGATCGCCGACGGCGCCAGTCCTGTCCGACGGGCCAGTTCGCTGATCTTCACGGCTCCCCCTTGACCTTCAAGTTACTTGAAAGTTTAGCGTCGGTTCCGACACGTCAGCCTTCGAATCCGAGGAACCCACCATGACGCATTTTCTGGCCACCGCGGCAACAGTGCTGTTCGCACTGCGGCTCCTGCTGTTCCTGCTCCTGCACGTCTCTCCCGGCGGAATTCATCCCGTGCGCGACACCGTGAGCGACTATGCGGCCTCACCCGCGCGGAGCACCCGCCTGCTCGCCGGGCTGGCGTCGTGGGCCGCGGCCGCCGCTTGGCTCTCGCTCGGCGCGGCAGTGCTGTCCGGGGCCGGCCGCGCGGACCTCGCACTGGGAGGCTGGCTGCTCGGGCTCGGGGTGCTCTTGGCGGTGATGCCGTTCGTCCCCACCGACCGGTCCGGCACCTCCGTCACGACACGAGGGAGGATCCACCTGCTCCTCGCGATCGCATGGTTCACCCTCGCCTACTCGACCATCGGCCCACTGGGCCGCCTGATCGGCGGCCCGCCGGGCGCCGTCGCGGCGCTTGACGTCCTGAACACGTTTGCCGCGATTTCTCTAGTGGCACTGGTCATCGCCCTGCTGATCCGCCCCTTGCGACGCCGGCTCTTCGGCCTGTGCGAACGACTCTTCATCCTCGCGGTCACTGTCGCTCCGTTGGTGGCAGCCTGGGCACTTGCCGCCCACTGACGGCCCGAACGCGCCACTACCGAGACCACCAGTACCCTGGGGACATGAATCCCACTCCCCTTGTGCTGCCGCCCGCCGATCTCGCCCCAGGATGCACCATCCGCAAGGCCGTCCGTGACGACCTGCCGGCGCTGGTCGAGCTGCTGCATGACGACATGCTGGGCCAGACGCGCGAACGACACGACGACGGCGCCTACCTCCGCGGCTTCGAAGCGGTCGACGCTGATCCGGCACAGTTCCTCGCGGTCGTCGAGGATGCCGACGGCGCCGTGGTCGGAATGATGCAGTTGAGCCTGATCCCGGGGATCTCCCGGGGTGGACGCCTCCGACTCAACATCGAAGGCGTCCGCATTTCCCGCTCGCTGCGGGGACAGGGAGTGGGCTCGGCCATGATCGGCTGGGCGACGGAGGTCGGCCGCCTCAACAGCGCCGGGCTCGTCCAGCTCACGACCGATGCCCGCAGAACGGACGCTCAGCGGTTCTACGCGCGCCTGGGGTTCGTGGCGAGCCACGTGGGCATGAAGCTCGAGCTGGACTGAATCCCGGCCTCTAGCCGGCGGCTCCCACCAGGAACTTCTTCAGCAGCGGGCCACTGGTGTCGGCGCCCAGCCCGCCGTCTTCCACGAACACCGCCACGGCGAGATCCCCGTGCGTCGCCACGATCCAGGCGTGCGTCTTCGGCGGGTTGTCGGCGCCGAACTCGGCGGTGCCCGTCTTCGCTCCCACGGGGGCACCCGGGACATCCGCCAGGAACCCGGCATGGCCCGAGGTCACCACGGCGCGCATGAGATCTTTGAGCTTCACCGATTCGGCCGGCGTCACCGGGTTCTGGATCGGCGCCGCAGTCGCAAGCGCGGACGGTGAGCTGCTCGCCGTCGCACCGGGCGTGGCGGCAGCCCCCGGTGACGTGAGCACCAGACGCGGCGTCACCGGCGCGCCCTTGCCCACCGACCCCGCCATCACGGCAGCGGCGAGCGGCGAGAGCAGGACCTTGCCCTGCCCGATCATGGACGCGGCATGTTCGGTGCCTTCTGCCGACGAGGGCACCGAGCCCAGGTATCCGTCGAAGTTCAGAGCATCAGACGACACTCCGACACCGAGCGACTGCGCCGCGGCGCTCACCTGAGCCTGGGAGACCTTGTCCCTCGCGTTGATGAACGCCGTGTTGCACGAGTGCGCGAACGCCTCCCGCAACGGGATCGTCCCGACCTCCGAGGCGGGGTACAGTGGAGCGTTCTTGAAGGTGCGGCCGTCCACGGAAGCAGTGGCGGTGCAGGACACCGTGCTGTCCGGGGTCATCCCGTTACGGATCATCGCCAGCGAGTCCACGATTTTGAAGGTCGAGCCCGGAGCGTACTGGCCGATCATGGCGGTGTTGTAGCCGTTGCTGCCGGGGCCGGACGCGGCGGCCAGCACGGCTCCATCCGACGGCCGCAGGGCCACGATCGCCGAGGCGGGTGCGATGTCCTTGAGGGTGTCCTCCGCCAACGTCTGAAGGCGGGGGTCGAGGGTCGTCTTAAGGGGCGTTCCCGCTTTGGCCTCCACCTGGAACAGGACACGGCCCTGCTCCTGGGAGGGATCGCTCGGCGTCGCGCCCTCTGGTGCGGCAACGGGCTGCGCACGGACCACCACGCCCTCCTGCCCGCGCAACTGAGCGTCATAGCGGGCCTGCAGACCGCCGAGACCGGTCACGTCCCCGGCCTTGAGCCGGCCCTTGGACTTCTCCACCTGCTCGGCGGTTGCCTCTCCGACGGTGCCGAGGACGGCGCGGGCGAACCCGCGGGTCGGGGCGAGGGGCAGAGTTCCCGGGACGGTTCTGGCCCCAGGGATCTGCGCGAGTTTCTCCGGGGTGAGCGCCTTCGCTTCAGGGGAATCGGCACGGAGCGTGATCGCCGTGACGAAACCCTGGGGGCCGGCCGCCTTCACCTGCGCCGCGAACACACCCGGATCCACATCGGCCAGACGTGCCACCTGCTCAGCAGCCGCCCCGGCGTCCTTGCCGTTCAGCCGCGACTTGTCGACGCCGAGATTCACCACCGGCCGGTTGGTGACCAGGACTTTCCCTCCCGCGCCCAGAATGTCCGCGCGCGGTGCGGCCTGACCGGACGTCTCCAGGACCTCGCCGTCCTTCAGGTCCGGTGCGATCAGGCCCGGGCTCCACTGGGCCGCCCACTCACCGTTGCTCTTCTTCAAATCGGCATCGGTGGAATAGCTCCAGTGCGCTCCGGACAGCGTCCAGTCGAAGGAGAGCTTGGCGGTCCCCTTCTCCCCGTTCACCGTGACGGAATCGACCTTCACCGCGGGCTTGCTGCCCGGCAGTCCCTTCACGATGGCCTTCAGCCTCTTGTCCGCCTCGGCGCCGTCGACGCCGTCGAACCGAAGGGAGGCGACATTCAGGCCGGAGAGCCCGCCGGCCAGCTGCTGGGCGATGGACTCAGCGCCCTTCTTCCCGTCGTCGCACGCCGACAGTGAACCGAGCAGGATGACGGAAGCGGCCAGGACACTGAGTGTTTTCGTTGATTTCCCCACGAGCGTCATTATGCCAAGCCGCACTGACATTCCTGGTCAAGTGCCTCTGCGCCCTGCCGCCGGCCGGTCTTGACAGGCCCTGGTATAAGCAGTGCAGACGGCGGATAATGGAAGCAGGTCATGGCACCCGCCACGTACCAGCAAGAACAAGGGAAAAGGGGAAAGGTCATGGGCTTTGTGGCATTCCTTATTCTGGGTCTCATCTGCGGTGCGATCGCGAAGATGATCATGCCCGGCGATCACGGCGGAGGGTGGGTCTCCACCCTGATCCTCGGTGTCGTGGGCGCGCTTCTCGGCGGCTGGATCGGCGGCGTCGTCTTCAATGTCGGCCTCGCCGGATTCTGGAGCCTCCAGACGTGGATCCTGGCGATCGTCGGATCCGCGATCGTCCTCTTCGTCTTCGGACTCTTCAGCCACAGCGGCCGCGGCGCAGGACATCGCACCAGTCACTGAATCGGCCACACCACGAGGCCGGGGCACAGGAGGCCCCGGCCTCAGGCGTGTCCATCGGGGCGACCTCGTCCACCTAGACTGGAGGGGCTATGCAGTGTGACTACTTTGACGCCGGGACGTGCCGCTCCTGTACGGAGATGGGGGTGCCGTATCCCACCCAGGTGCAGCGGAAGGAACAGCACCTGCGCCGGCAGCTCAGTGCCTTCTCGGACATCGACTGGCTGCCCTCGTTCGCCGCGGCGGAAGCCGGTTTCCGGAACAAGGCCAAAATGGTGGTCTCCGGCGATCCCGGAGCACCCACCCTGGGCATCCTCGACACCGACGGTCTCGGTGTGGACCTCCGCGCCTGCGGACTGTGCTCCCCCGGCCTGACCTCCGCCTTCCCGGTTCTGGCCGACTTCATCAGCGCCACGGGCCTCACTCCCTACGACGTCCCGCGGCGCCAAGGAGAGTTGAAGTACCTCCTTCTCACGGAATCGCCCGACGGCGAGCTCATGGTCCGGTTCGTGCTCCGCAGCACCCGGCAGCTCGCTCAGCTGCGGGACGCCCTGCCGCGGCTCCAGGCGGCGCTGCCGGCCGCCGTCGTCGTGTCCGCCAACATCCACCCGGAACATAAGGCGACCCTGGAGGGCGAGGAGGAGATCATCCTCACCGCTCAGGAGTCGCTGCCCATGCGTCTGGATGCCCTGACACTGCACCTGCGCACGCGCAGTTTCTTCCAGACCAACACCGCCGTGGCCCGGGAGCTGTACCGGCAGGGCACGGCCTGGGTGGATGAGGTCGACCCTTCAACACTGTGGGACCTCTACTGCGGAGTCGGCGGCTTCGCTCTGCACGCCGCGCGGCCCGGCAGGGACGTCACCGGCATCGAGGTCAGTGCCGAGGCTGTCGCCAGCGCCCGTCTGAGTGCGGCGGAGGCCGATCTTCCCGGCATGGCGTTTCTCGCAGCGGATGCGACCTCGTTCGTCCGGGACGCGACGGCACTTCCGGAGATGGTGATCGTCAATCCGCCCCGGCGCGGACTCGGCGCAGAGCTCGCCTCCCTGCTGGAGGACTCCGGCGTGCGGCACGTCCTCTATTCCAGCTGCAATGCGGTGAGCCTTGCCAAGGACCTCGCCCGGATGCCTGGCCTCTCCCCCGTCAAAGTCCGGCTCATGGACATGTTCCCCCAGAGTCACCACTACGAGACCATGGTGCTGCTCGAACGCCGCGCAGCCTGACCGCCCCGACACCGGAAGACAGCGATGAACTCCCCCAGCAAATCCATCCTGACCGCAGCGATCGTCCTGGACGTCGTACTGATCCTCGTGTTCGCAGGGATCGGTCGCGACGCCCACCACCGTGATCAAGGCGTTCTGGGAGTCTTCGTCACCGCCTGGCCGTTCCTGGCCGGCGCGCTGATCGGCTGGCTCGCCGGCCGCGTCTGGCGCGCGCCGCTCCGTCTGTGGTCCGCGGGCGTCTCCGTCTGGCTGGGCTCCCTCATCGGCGGCATGATCCTGCGCGCTCTCACCGGTCAGGTGGTGGTGCTCCCGTTCATCATCGTGGCCACCCTGTTCCTGGCGCTGGTCCTGCTCGGCTGGCGTGCCATCTGGCTCCTGGCGGTGCGCGTGGGTTCAAAGCGCCGGGCCCTGTAATAGAGTTCCCCTAAAGCAAGCACCGGTACGTGACACCAGGAAGGCCCACCGTGATCACCGCATTCGTCCACATCAAGACGGACACCTCCTCCATCCCGGAATCCGCGCAGCAGATCGCGGCCATCGAGGGCATCTCCGAGGTCTACTCGGTCACCGGCGACTGGGACCTGATCGCCATCGCGAAGGTCGGCAAGCACGAGGACCTGGCGGATGTCATCGCCGACCGTCTCTCCAAGGTTCCCGCCGTCGTCCACACGACGACCCACATCGCCTTCCGTTCGTATTCCAAGGAGGACCTCGACGAGGCCTTCTCCATGGGCTTCGACGGCTGAGCGGACACCACCGCGCACGACGTCCTTAAAGGAGAGGGCTCCCGGATGATGAACTGCTCCCCGGAAGTTGGACAGTAAATTCAGTTCTGTCTTCCGGGGAGTTTTTCGTATGCATCCGCAGAGTTCATTGACGGTGTCCCAGCGTACTGAAGCTGTGGAGTTATTCGAGCATGGGATCGGAGGCCGCGCGGCTGCTCATTCGCTGGGTGTCAGTTATCACGCGGTGAGGAAGCTGTATCAGCGGTGGCGGATCCATGGTAGAGATGCGTTGGTGAGCCGTCGTACGAAGCAGCAGCACTCGTTTGAAACCAAGCTGGAAGTGGTCCAGCGGTTCCTCAGCGGAAATGGGACCGTCATAGAGCTCGCCACTGAGTACGACCTGTCCTCCACCACCCTGGTGCGGAAATGGGTGAACAGCTACCGCCAGGAAGGCGAAGAAGGTCTCCGACCTAGGAAGAGAGGCCGCCCTCCCCAGAATCCTCCGCGTCAGCTCACAGAGCTAGAGGCCCTGCAACAAGAGAATGCAAGGCTCCTGGCCGAAGTGGCCTACTTGAAAAAAGTGCGGGCCTTGAGAGCTCAAGGGCATCGGTGAAGGCTCGCGCCGTGTTCTCTCTCAAGGCCGAATATCCCCTGCCTGAGCTCCTGAAGGCGGCTGGTCTGGCTCGGTCCACGTACTTCTATCATCAGGCCCGCATGGCACGCCCTGACCCGCAGGCCGAGCTCAAAGTTGCTATCAGGGAAGCTTTTGAGCAGGCTCGGGGCCGTTACGGGCACCGGCGTATCCATACGATGCTGAGCCGTCAGGGCTGGGTAGTGGCGAAGAAGACCGTGCTGGTGCTGATGAGACAGCTACGCTTGCGCTGCAAGGTCCGCAAACGGCGGCTCTACAACTCCTACCAAGGCTCAGTTGGCAAGGTTGCGCCCAACGTCCTCGAGCGCGACTTCACCGCTGAGGCGCCGGGTCAGAAATGGGTCACTGACGTGACCGAGTTCAACCTCCCCGACGGCAGGCTCTACCTCTCACCGGTCATCGACTTGTTTGACCGCTCCGTGATCGCATTCACCACCGGCACCTCACCCACCCTGGACCTGACGAACGATTCCCTCCGAGCCGCCCTGAAAGCCCGGAGGGGAGACCAGGAACTCATCGTGCACTCCGACCAGGGCACGAACCACCAACACCAGTCATGGGGCCGTCTCCTGGCCAAGGCCGGGGCAACACAATCAATGTCCCGCAAGGGCAACTGCCTGGACAACGCCGTGGCGGAGAACTTCTTCGGCCACATCAAGGCCGAAATGTTCCACGGCGAGAAGTTCGCCAGTCGGGAAGAGCTCGCCGGCGAGATTCGTGAGTACATCTACTGGTACAACCACGAACGCATCTCTACAGCGCTGAAGGGCCTGAGCCCGGCACAATACCGGGCCCAGGCCCTTCAAGGTGGCTGTGACGGTTTGCTCTGACACGGGTTCGCCTCGTTCGCCACTACTGCCGACAGATCCCCTGAGACGCGGCGGTGTGTTGTCTAGCTATGGGGCTTGTGGGTGAGTGAGAACGTGGTGCGGGAAGGCTCGCCCGTCGATTCCGGGGTGCAGCAGGAGCACCCGTGCCCCATCATCGTCTGCGCGTTGGCGGAGAGATCGGCTTCCTTGGCGGGGGCGCAGCAGTCATCGCCCTCGCCGCCGGTCGACGCGCCGGGAACGGTGCAGCAGACATCACCTTTCCAGGCGTTGAGGCCTTCCTTGACTGCGATGCCGGCGATGATCAGTGCCGCCCCGGCATCGGCCCACCACCAACCGAACAGGCTGTTCAGCAGTAGCCCTGCCAAGAGGACCGCGGAGAGGTAGGTGCACAGCAGGGTCTGATGGGAATCAGCGACCGCGGTCCGGGACCCGAGTTCCCGGCCAGCACGGCGTTGCAGCCAGGACAGGACCGGCATGATGGCCAGACTCAACGCCGCGATCACGATCCCGACGGGCGAGTGCTGAGCCTCCCCGCCTCCCAGAAGCGAACGGATCGAATCAACCGTCACGAACAATGCCAGAGCGAAGAAGGACAGGGCGATCAGGCGTAGCGTCAGGCGCTCTCGCCGTTCGGGGTCCTTGGCCGAGAACTGCCAGGACAGTGCAACGGCGGAACTGACCTCGATCACCGAGTCCAGGCCGAACCCGATCAGCGCCGAAGAATCAGCCACGCCCCCGGCCCAGAGCGCCACCACCGCCTCGATGACGTTATAGGTGATGGTGGCCGCGGCGAACAGGCGGATCCTACGCATCAACACCAAGCGGCGATCCGGGCTAAGTGAGACCAGGGCACTCATGCGACACACGTCCCGTCGGGCGCGCAGCACTCCGGATCCACGGCCAGAACCACCCCGAGCAAATCCCGCAGCGCATGCCCCAAACGTTGATCCGCGAGTTCATACCGGCTCCGACGACCGTCAGGGACCGAGACGACCAGACCGCAGCCTCGCAAGCACGCCAGATGATTCGACATGCTCTGCCGCGTCACGCCGAGCACCTCGGCCAGATCCGAAGGGTAAGCCGGGGCTTCGGCCAGAGCCAGCAGAATCCGGGCCCTCGTAGTATCCGAAACGGCGTATCCAAATCGCGCCAGGACCGGGGCGTGCGTCAAGGTCTCCATACCTCAACTGTACATCGAAAGATGAATTCAGAACCCGATGAATAGCGCAGAATCCACCAACGAATGCCATCGAGACCTACCGCGAACACCTTCGAAAGAACACGCAAGGAGTCGGAAAGAGCCCGCAGTCACTCCAAGGCCTAGCCTAAAACCAGTCCAACTTCCGGGGACCAGTTCATGATTCGGGAGCCCTCTCTTCGTCTGCGTCGCCCGTGCCACTCACTCCTGACCTTCACGGGCGCCTCCGCTCAGCGCCGGGTGGCCTGCACCCAACGTTCCAGCACGTCGGCGGCCGCGCCGGAGTCGATCGACCTCTCGGCCACCAGCTGGGCGTTCCTCAGCCGTTCCTTCAGGGGAGCATCGTGGTCGGCGTCTGCCGCGACCAGGCCGGCGGCCGCATTGAGCACGACGGCGTCACGCACCGGCCCCTTCTCACCCGCCAGGAAGCGGCGCACCAGGTCGGCATTGCTGTCCGCGTCGGACCCCTTGAGCGCCTCGACTGGAACCAGCTCGATCCCGAAGTCACGGGGATCCAGCCGATGAACCTGGATGTCGCCGTCGCGGACCTCCCAGACGGTCGACAGGCCCGAGGTGGTGATCTTGTCGCGGCCGTCGTCACCGCGGA
The DNA here is from genome assembly GCF_029690065.1 of Arthrobacter sp. Y-9. NCBI lineage: Bacteria > Bacillati > Actinomycetota > Actinomycetes > Micrococcales > Micrococcaceae > Arthrobacter > Arthrobacter sp. Y-9. The sequence goes on along the minus strand of NZ_CP121463.1, from coordinate 1,764,934 downwards.
ACACGAGCGCGCGGGTGCCACGCCGGGCAAGCACGCCGGCCATCAGGGGCGCCATCCGCTCGTTCGCCACGCCGAGAGCCTGTGCGGTCACGCCCGCCGGATTGGTCAGCGGCCCGAGGACGTTGAAGGCCGTCGGGATGCCGAGGTCGCGGCGCACCCCGCCGGCATGCCGGAAGGAGGGGTGGAAGACCTGGGCGAAGCAGAGGGTGATCCCGACCTCGGTGGCGATCTCGGCGACCCGCTGCGCCGGAAGGTCCAGTCGGACCCCCAGCGCTTCGATCACGTCGGCGGACCCGGCCTTGGTCGAGGCGCCACGGTTGCCGTGCTTCACCACGGTGCGCCCGGCGCCCACGACCACGAGAGAGGACATGGTGGAGATGTTCACGGTGTCCAGTCCGTCTCCACCCGTGCCCACGATGTCCAGGGTCTCCCCGGGAACGGCGATGCGCTCGGCGCGAGCGAGCATGGTGCCGGCGAGGCCGTCGATCTCCTCGACGGTTTCACCCTTGGCTCGCAGACCCACCAGGAATCCGGCGAGCTGCGCAGGGTTCGCCGCACCATCCATGACCTCAGCCATGGCCCAGGCCGTGGCTTCGGACGGCAGATCTTCACCGCGGACGAGCGCGCTGATCAGGAGCGGCCAGGTCCAGGGAACTCGCGGGGTCTGAACGTCGTTACTCACGTGTAGATCCTATCGACGCAACGCCGTCGGACCCGCAATGTGAACTGCAGCACCTCTCCTGGTGCGGAAAACCACGGTAGTTTTCGCACCTCTGTAGAAAAAGTGGGCCGAAACGGCGCTTTGCGTTGGGCACCGCGCCGTTTTGCAGACATAATGTCTATGTGACCACAGCGACTCATGCCCCCAGTACCCCGGCGCATCCCACGCTGAACAGGCCAAACATGGTTTCCGTTGGGACCGTGGTGTGGCTGTCCAGCGAGCTGATGTTCTTCGCCGGCCTTTTTGCCATGTACTTCACCCTGCGCTCCACCTCCGGTGAGCTCTGGGCCGAAGAGACTGCGAAGCTGAACTTCCCCTTCGCCCTGGTGAACACCATTGTTCTGGTGCTCTCCTCCTTCACCTGCCAGATGGGCGTCTTCGCCGCAGAGCGTCTGCAGCCCCGCCGCACCGGTGGCGTCTTCCAGTTCACCCGCTGGGGGATGAACGAATGGTTCATCCTGACGTTCCTCATGGGTGCCTTCTTCGTGGCCGGTCAGGCCACCGAGTACGCGATGCTGACCAGCGAGCACGTGACCCTGAACGCCAACGCCTACGGCTCGGCCTTCTACATGACCACGGGCTTCCACGGCCTGCACGTCATCGGCGGCCTCATCGCGTTCCTGTTCATCCTCGGGCGTTCGTACGCGGCCAAGAAGTTCGGCCACTTTGAAGCGACCTCGGCGATCGTGACCTCTTACTACTGGCACTTCGTCGACGTCGTGTGGATCGGCCTCTTCCTGGTCATCTACGTCCTGAAGTGACCGGTGCCTTGAGCACGGAACACGGCAAAGAAAACAACGCACCTGCCTGGCTGGCAAGTGCACGATCGATCAAAGGAACCACCAAGTGAAGGCACTCTCCCTGAAGCGACGTCATCCGCTCGCGGCAATCGCCTTGCTGTTGTTGGGTCTGCTCTTCACCGGTGGCCTCTACGCGGCGGCTTCCACGGCCAACCAGGCCAAGGCCGAGACCCAGAGCTACAGCGCCAGCGATGCCGCTGAAGGCAAGAAGCTGTTCGTGGCCAACTGCTCCACCTGTCACGGGATGGGCGCGGCCGGCACCAAGGACGGTCCGTCCCTGGTCGGCGTCGGCGCCGCCGCGGTCGACTTCCAGGTCGGCACCGGTCGCATGCCCATGCAGATGAACGGCCCGCAGGCGCAGATCAAGCCGAAGCAGTTCAACGAGGACCAGACCCGCCAGCTGGCCGCCTACGTGGCGTCCCTGGCTCCGGGCCCGAGCGTTCCGGACGCGCACATCCTGGATGAGAAGGGTGATGCCGCCAAGGGTGGCGAGCTCTTCCGCGTCAACTGCGCCATGTGCCACAACGCCGCCGCCGCCGGTGGTGCGCTGACCCGGGGCAAGTTCGCTCCGACCCTGCACGGTGTTGAAAGCAAGCACATCTACGAGGCCATGGTCACCGGCCCGCAGAACATGCCTGTCTTCAGTGACGCGAACATCTCCCCGGAGGGCAAGCGCGACATCATCACCTTCCTGAAGACCATCGAGAACAACCCGTCCCCGGGTGGCGCCGACCTCGGCGCACTGGGTCCGGTCTCCGAGGGCCTCTTCGTGTGGACTGCAGGTCTGGCCGTGATCATCGGCTTCACCATCTGGCTGACCTCGCGCAGCAGCTGACCGACAGCGCGGGCGCAAACTTTGCCGCTGTCAAGACGGCGGCGCTGAAATTGAAGATCTTCGGCAACAGCCGAACTCAGAGAGGGAAAAAGGGGAACCATGGGCAACCATAGTGACGGCAGCTCGACAGGCTCGGGCACCGTAGCTACGGCTGGTCAGAACGATGAGGGAGCATTCCAGGATCCTGGAATTCCTCCTCACCGTCCTCGACTCGCCGACAAAAACCCCAAGGCCGCCAAGCGGGCGGAGCGGCAGGTAGCCATCCTGTTCATCGTGTCCGTGATCGGCACCTTGGTCTTCCTGGTGGCGTACTTCGCCATCGATCTGACCAACAAGTCCACGACTCGTGACATCAGCCTGCAGAACATGCTGCTCGGCCTTGGCACCGCTTTCGCAATGCTTGGCATCGGCACGGGCATCGTGCACTGGGCGAAGACCCTGATGCCCGATCACGAAGTCTCCGAGGAGCGGCACGAGCTGCGGTCCGAGGACGACCGTGTGGCAGCCGTGGCCATCGCGGACACGATCATCGAGGAATCCGGCATCAAGCGCCGCCCCCTCATCCGGAACACCCTCCTGGGTGCGGTCGCGCTGGCTCCCCTGCCTGCTCTGGCCGTCTTCGGAGATCTGGGACCGCGTCCGGACGACAAGCTCGCACACACCATGTGGGCTCCCAAGGACGGCAAGCTCAAGCGCCTCACCCGTGACCCTGATGGCACCCCCATCAAGGCATCGGATGTCACCATCGGCTCCGCGTTCCACGTGATCCCGGAGGGCCTGAACGAGCTGGAGCACGGCAAGCTGAACGAGAAGGCCAAGGCCGTCGTTCTGCTGATGCGTCTGAACCCGGATGAGCTTCACCCCTCCCCCGGGCGTGAGAACTGGGCCTACAACGGCATCGTCGCCTACTCCAAGATCTGCACGCACGTTGGTTGCCCGGTTGCTCTGTACGAGCAGCAGACGCACCACCTGCTCTGCCCGTGTCACCAGTCGACCTTCGACCTGACACACGAGTGCGAGGTCATCTTCGGCCCGGCCAGCCGTCCGCTGCCGCAGCTGCCGATCGCCGTCGACGAAGAGGGCTACCTGGTCGCCACGAGCGATTTCCATGAACCTGTCGGACCGAGTTACTGGGAGCGTGACGAGCATGAGCGCCGCCTCAACAGCTGAGCAATCCACCTATCAGGCGGAGACCAAGTTCGGCCGCTTCACTGACTTCGTCGATCAGCGTGTCGGTGGATCCGGCATCCTGAAGGAGTTCGGTCGCAAGGTCTTCCCGGACCACTGGTCCTTCATGTTTGGCGAGGTGGCACTGTACTCCTTCGTCATCCTGCTGATGTCGGGAACCTTCCTGACGTTCTTCTTCGACCCGTCCATGGCGGAGACCCACTACCAGGGCAGCTACTCGCCGCTCTACAACGTGGAGATGTCGGTCGCGTACAACTCCTCGCTGAACATCTCGTTCGAGGTGCGTGGCGGTCTGTTCATGCGTCAAGTCCACCACTGGGCAGCCCTGCTCTTCGTGGCCTCCGTGTCCGTGCATATGCTCCGCGTGTTCTTCACCGGCGCATTCCGCAAGCCCCGTGAGCTCAACTGGGTGGTGGGCGGTGTCCTGCTGATCCTGGCCATGGCCGCCGGCTTCACCGGCTACTCGCTCCCCGATGACCTGCTCTCCGGCAACGGCCTCCGCATCATCGACGGCGTCATCAAGTCGATCCCCGTGATCGGCACCTGGATCTCCTTCTTCCTCTTCGGCGGAGAGTTCCCCGGCACCGCGATCATCGGCCGCCTGTACGTGCTCCACATCCTGCTGGTTCCGGCACTCATCCTGCTGATGGTCGCCATCCACCTGTTCATGGTCGTGGTCCACAAGCACACGCAGTACCCCGGCCCGGGCCGCAACGACCGCAACGTGGTCGGCTACCCCCTCGGCCCGGTCTACGCCGCGAAGGCCGGTGGATTCTTCTTCATCGTCTTCGGCGTGATCGCCCTGATGGCCGGCTTCTTCACGATCAACCCGATCTGGAACTACGGTCCGTACGACCCCTCCCCCGTGTCCGCAGGCACCCAGCCTGACTGGTACATCGGCTGGGTCGATGGCGCACTGCGTCTGATGCCCGGTGTCATCGGAGCGATCGGCGGCTACCGCCAGCACTTCGAGTTCATCATCTTCGATCACACGCTGACCCTGAACGTGCTGCTGCCGGCCCTCGTGCCCGCGGGCATCGTGTTCACCGTCCTGTTCACGTACCCGTGGATCGAACGCTGGATCACCAAGGACGACCGCGAGCACCACGTGCTGGACCGTCCTCGCAACGCACCGACCCGCACCGCCATCGGCGTCGCAGGCATCGTGTTCTACTGCGTGATGTGGGCAGCCGCCAGCTCCGACCTCATCGCCACCCACTTCAAGGTGTCGCTGAACGACGTGACCTACTGGCTCCGCGCGCTGTTCTTCATCGGCCCGATCATCGGCTTCTTCGTGGCCAAGCGTGTGGCCCTGGCGCTGCAGCGCAAGGACCGCGAGATCGCCCTGCACGGTCGCGAGACCGGACGCATCGTGCGCCTGCCGCACGGTGAGTTCATCGAGGTCCACGAGCCGCTGAACGACTACAAGCGCTACCGCCTGGTGGCCTTCGAGTCGCCGAAGCCGCTCCCCGCACAGCCGAACGCGCAGGGTGTGGTGGACAGCAAGGAACGCCGTCGTGCGAAGTTCTCGAAGTGGTTCTTCGAAGACCGCGTCGCACCGGTGACTCCGGCGGAGCTCGAGGCCGCTCACGGCCACGGCCACCACGCCGAGGTCGAGTCCGGCGAGGACAGCAAGAGCCTGAGCCACTAATAGCGGCACACAGCCGAAAGGCCCCCTCCAGGAAACTGGAGGGGGCCTTTTCGTGGTTCTGGGCTTTGTCAGGGTGCAGGCTTTGTCAGGGTGTCTGCCGTACCGCCGTGCCGGCCACCTCGCTGCCGCAGCGCTGCACTGGCTCCTCAGCGTCATGGCAGTGCCACGGCGTCCGCTGGACCCAGCCCTTTCCGCCGGCATGCTGTCAGACGCCCTGGGGCGCCGCTCAGGGACGCGGCGGCGGCGCGGCCCGGTAGTTGCGGGGTGACTTCTTGCCCTGCCTCTGGAGCGGCACCCTGAGCGAGTAACGGTCGGCACGGTAATAGGACACGGAATAGTCGACGACCGTGTCCGCCACATAGGCGTGCCGCTGGATCTTGAGCAAGGGTGAGCCGATGTCCACCTTGAGGAGCGTGGCCACGGAGGGGCTCGCCGCCGTCGCTTCCACGATGTCCTCCCCCCAGTCCATCACCAGACCGTAGTTCTGCTCCAGCTCCCCGTAGAGCGACACGGGAGCCTTCCCCGCCGTGATCCCCGGCGCCCGCGAGGAGACGATGAAGTTCTCGTCCACGCTCATCGGTTCGTTGTCCGCGAGCAGCAGGCGCCTGAAGCGCACCACGGCGGTCCCCTCCGGCACCTCGAGCTCACGGGCCAGATGGGCATTCGAGTGGATCTCCTCGAAGCTGAGGACGCGCGACGTCGGAACCATGCCGCGTCGCTGCATCTCCTCGCTGTACGAGGTCAGCTTGAGCTGCAAGTCCATCTTGGGCCGATGGACGAAGGTCCCCACCCCCACCATACGGTCGACCACATTGTCGCGTGCCAGGGAATCCAGCGCCTGCCGGACGGTCATGCGCGCCAGACCGAAACGTTCGCACAGGGCGCGCTCAGAGGGCAGCTCCGTGCCCGGCTGGCACTTGGTGTCGATGAAGACCAGCAGGAGAGATTTGAGCTGCTCATAGAGCGGCACAGGGCTTTCCCTGTCGATCTCTCCACTGATGGCCGACGCACTGGGGGGCATGCTGTTCTCCGCAATGAAAAGTGGATGGTGGACAACTACTATTCTTGTTCAGATAGCTGTACCGGTCTAATGAACATTCGAGGAGTCCCTGTGCCCGTTGTCCGCGCCCGAATCGCTGCCGCCATCGGCCTGCACGCGCGCCCGGCCGCCCAGTTCGTCCGCGCCGTCGCCGAGACGCTGCTGCCGGTCACCATCACCCAGCAGGGACAGGAGCCGGTGGATGCCCGCTCGCTCCTGGAGGTCATGACCGCGGACTTCACGCAGGGCACCGAAGTGACGCTCGGCCTCGACGACGAAAGGTACGGCACGCCGGAGGCCCTGCAGATCCTGGAGGGCCTCCGGGACCTCCTCGAGTCCCAGGAATAGGCGTCGGCGCCACACGGCGCCTGGGAGGCTGACACCGCTCCCCCAAAAAGCATGGAAGTATCTGGATAAACGAAAACGACGGCGGCGGCCTCCCGAAGGAGGCCGCCGCCGTCGTCGTTGCTGCAGTCAGTCGGCGTGAGCCGGCCGGTCAGTGAGCGTGGTCACCGCGGCTGTACTCGAACACCCAGCCGACCAGGGCCACGACCGCGAGGCCGGCTGCGATGAACAGGATCCACCAGCCGACGGCCAGGCCGAGGAAACCACCGGCACAGGCCAGGCCGAGGACCAGCGGCCACCAGCTCCAGGGGCTGAAGTGCCCCTGCTCGCCGGCGCCCTCATGGATCTCAGCGTCTTCACGGTCCTCGGGACGCATACCGACGCGCTTGCCGGTGAATCCGAGGTAGAAGCCGATCATGCCGGCCAGGCCGCCCACCAGGAGGATGCCCAGGACACCGACCCACTCGGTCCAGTTGGTCAGGAAACCGTAGACGATGGAGACCGGGACGAAGAAGAAGACGCCGGTTCCGAAGAGCCAGGACTCGATTTTCACTTGGCCACTTCCTTCGAGACTGCGGAGATGTGCGCGGGGGCCAGCTCCGGGTGGTGCAGGTCGAGCGCGGGACGCTCGGACCGGATGCGCGGGATGGACGTGAAGTTGTGACGCGGCGGCGGGCAGGACGTGGCCCACTCGAGCGAAGCGCCGAAGCCCCACGGGTCATCCACGGTGACCTTCTTGTCACTGCGCCAGGTGATGTACACGTTCCAGAAGAACGGGATCAGCGAGGCGCCGAGCACGAAGGAGGAGATGGTGGAGAACTGGTTCATCGCGGTGAAGCCGTCCTGCGGCATGTAGTCCGCGTAACGACGCGGCATGCCGAGCACACCCAGCCAGTGCTGGATCAGGAAGGTGCCGTGGAAGCCCAGGAACAGGAGCCAGAAGTGGATCTTGCCGAGACGCTCGTTGAGCATCTTGCCGGTCCACTTCGGCCACCAGAAGTAGAAGCCCGCGAACATCGCGAACACCACGGTGCCGAACACCACGTAGTGGAAGTGAGCCACCACGAAGTAGCTGTCCGAAAGGTGGAAGTCCAGCGGCGGCGAGGCCAGGATGATGCCGGTCAGACCACCGAAGAGGAAAGTGACCATGAAGCCGAGGCTCCACAGCATGGGGGTCTCGAAGGTGATGGAACCACCCCAGAGCGTTCCGATCCAGTTGAAGAACTTCACGCCGGTCGGAACCGCGATCAGCATCGTCATGAAGGAGAAGAACGGCAGCAGCACGGAGCCAGTCACGTACATGTGGTGAGCCCACACGGTGACGGACAGGGCGGCGATGGAGATGGTCGCGTAGACCAGACCCTTGTAACCGAAGATCGGCTTGCGGCTGAACACCGGGAAGATCTCGGAGACGATGCCGAAGAACGGCAGGGCGATGATGTACACCTCGGGGTGACCGAAGAACCAGAACAGGTGCTGCCAGAGCACTGCTCCGCCATTCTCCGGATCGAAGATGTGCGCACCGAAGCGGCGGTCGGCGCCCAGGCCGAACAGAGCGGCGGCCAGCGGCGGGAAGGCCATCAGGACCAGGATCGCGGTGATCAGCGTGTTCCAGGTGAAGATCGGCATCCGCCACATGGTCATGCCCGGAGCACGCATGCAGATGATGGTCGTGATGAAGTTCACGGCACCGAGGATGGTGCCGAAGCCGGAGAGACCCAGACCGAAAACCCAGAGGTCGCCACCCACACCCGGAGAGAACGTGGTGTTGGAGAGTGGCGCGTAGGCGAACCAGCCGAAGGAGGCGGCGCCCTGCGGGGTGATGAAGCCGGAGACGGCGATCGTGGAGCCGAACAGGAAGAACCAGAAGGCCAGGGCGTTCAGACGCGGGAAGGCCACGTCGGGAGCGCCGATCTGCAGCGGCATGATGACGTTGGCGAAGCCCGCGAACAGCGGGGTGGCGAACATCAGGAGCATGACAGTGCCGTGCATGGTGAACAGCTGGTTGTACTGCTCCTTGGTCTGCAGGATCTGCATACCGGGTTCAAACAGCTCCGCACGGATGAGCAGCGCCATGACGCCGCCCAGGCAGAAGAAGACGAACGAGGCGATCAGGTACATGTAGCCGATCGTCTTGTGGTCGGTGGACGTGATCCAGTTGACCACGATCCGGCCCTTGGATTTCGGCACGACCGGTGCCTCCAGGACCCCAGAGGGTTGAGTGTAGGTAGCCACGAGACGTCCCTTACTTCTTTTCGTTCAGATTGGGGTTGCGGTCGTACTTGGAGCCAAGCTCGCCCGTGTTGCCCTGCTTGCGGAGTTCATCCATGTGAGCCTGGAACTCGGTCTCGGAGACGACCTTCACACGGAAGAGCATCTCGGAGTGGTACTCACCGCAGAGTTCAGCGCACTTACCGTCGTAAGTGCCTTCCTTGGTGGGGGTGAAGTTCAGGTAGTTCGTCTTACCGGGGATCATGTCGCGCTTCTGCAGGAAGGCGGGGACCCAGAAGGAGTGGATGACGTCACGGGAGTTCAGTTCCAGCTCGACGCTCTTGTTGACCGGGAGGTACAGCGTGGGGAGCTTGTCCTTGTCCACTTCCTGGCCGGTGAGGTGCGCCTGAACGCCGCCTTCGTAGACGGGCTGCTGAATGACGTTGCCCTGCTTGTAGTTGAAGTCCCAGGCCCACTGCTTGCCACGGACATCCACCACGACGTCGGCCGGCTTGGACCGGTCGTCGATCGCCTGCTGGTCACGGTCGGTGAAGTAGAAGAACACCAGGACCATGAAGAGCGGGATGGTCAAGTAGAAGACCTCGAGCGGCAGGTTGTAGCTCAGCTGCTTGGGGAATCCCGTGGTGCCCTTGCGGCGCCGGTAGGCGATGATGCACCAGATGATCAAGCCCCAGGTCACAAACCCAACGGCAATGGCGGCAATCCACGAGTTCACCCAGAGGTCGATGATCCGGCCAGTGTGATTGGTGACGTCCTTCTCAGACGGCAACCACCCCCTGGCTACCTCCGATGAACATCCGGTCAATGCCAACGCACCGGCCACGGCGACGCCGGTGATCGCCGTGATCTTACCGCGTCGGCTGCCGGTTCGGTTCTGCGAACTCACAGACGGCCCTTCCTCTTTGTTTCAGCATGTGGCGCCGTTTTTTGGCACCACTGCGTGGAGTTTTACTACCCGATGTAGAGCTTACCGCGATGGGCCGCGTTTTGCTCACACAACAGCCGTGTGCCCCGCACATTCTTGAGAAGTGCGGGGCACACGGCTGTTGAGATCGGAAGACTTCCTAGTGGAACGAGTCACCACAGGCGCAGGAACCGCCGGCATTCGGGTTGTCGATGGTGAAACCCTGCTTGGAGATGGTGTCCTCGAAGTCGATGGAGGCGCCGTTCAGGTACGGCACGCTCATCTTGTCCACCACGACCTCCACGCCGTCGAAGTCGCGGACGGCGTCGCCGTCGAGCAGACGCTCGTCGAAGTAGAGCTGGTAGATGAGGCCCGAGCAGCCGCCCGGCTGAACGGCCACGCGCAGACGCAGGTCCGTGCGGCCTTCCTGCTCCAGGAGGCTGCGGACCTTGCCAGCGGCTACGTCGCTGAGCTGGACCTCGTGGGTGGGAAGCTCGTCATCCGTGGTGACAGCGACATTCTCGCTGGTGCTGGTGCTCATGGATCTCTCCTCTTTCACTTTTCCCAAGGCCTGTCATGACCCCAGGAGACTGCTGGCTCTCCTACTATGCTACGGCGGAACACGGCGCAGCCTTAATAGGAGTCAACGCGGAAACGGCCCGCGTTCTTCCCGGACGTCGCCGATTCAGCCGTTGAGATCGGCCAGCAGGAGCGCCTCAGCCAGGATGGCCTTACGGAACTCCTCGAGATGCAGGGACTCGTTGGCGCTGTGCGCCCGGGAATCGGGGTCTTCGACGCCGGTCACCAGGATCTGGGCCTGGGGATAGACCTCGACGAGTTCCGCGATGAACGGGATCGATCCGCCGATGCCGGTGCCCACCGAACCGGTCCCCCATGCTTCGGCCAGTGCGGCCATCATGGCGGTGGCGGCCGGGGACTTCATGTCGACGGCGAACGGGTTGCCCATCTCACCCGGCGTGAAGGTCACCTGGGCGCCGAACGGCGCGTGCGCCTTCACATGCTCCTCCATCGCCTTCATAGCGGAGCGAGGGTCCTGGCCCGGTGCGATGCGCAGGCTGAACTTCGCGCGCGCCGTCGGGAGCAGGGTGTTGCTGGCCACTTCGATGCTCGGCGCGTCGATCCCGATGATCGACAGCGCCGGCTTCGTCCAGATGCGGGACGTGAGGCTCCCCTCCCCCGCGAGCTGGACGCCGGGCAGCACCGAGGCGTCGGCTCGGAAATCTTCTTCGGGCATGTCGACGTCGGAGTCGTCCTCGGCGACCAGTCCAGCAATCGCGACGTTGCCGCGCTCGTCGTGGAACGTGCTGATGAGCCGGGCCAGGAGCGTCGGCGCGTCCAGCACGGGTCCGCCGAACATGCCGGAGTGCACCGCGTGGTCCAGCACGCGGACCTCGACCACGCCGTCGACCAGGCCACGGAGGCTCGTGGTCAGGGCGGGGATGCCGACCTTCCAGTTGCTGGAGTCGGCCACGATGATGACGTCGGCCTCGAGTTCGGCCTGGTGCTCCTCCAGGAAGGTGCGGAAGGTCGGCGAACCGGCTTCCTCCTCGCCTTCGATGAACAGGGTGACGCCGAGGCCGAGCTCGTCTCCGAGGACCCTCGCCACGGCGGCGCTGGCGGAGAGGTGCACCATGATGCCCGCCTTGTCATCGGCGGCGCCGCGGCCGTAGAGCCGGCCGTCCCGCTCGACCGCCACGAACGGCTCGGACTCCCAGAGCGCGGGGTCCCCCGGCGGCTGCACATCGTGGTGGGCGTACAGCAGCACCGTGGGCTTTCCTTCGGCGGCGGTCCGGCGCGCGACGACGGCGGGGCCGCCCGGGGTCCCGTCCTCCTTGAGGGCGCGGTGCACGGCGACCTCCGGGAAGCCGGCTGCCGTGGCGAGGGCAGCGACGGCCTCGGCACTGCGGTCCAGCTGGGCGGCGTCGAAGCTCGACCAGGCGATGCCCGGGATGGCGACGAGTTCCTTCAGAGTCGCCACGGTGGAAGCGAAGGATTCATCGATGGCGGCGCGCAGGGCCGCGCTGTGGCGGCCCGTTGCGGGCAGGCTGTTTTCCTCGTGAGAAGTCATGCTGAAAGCCTACCGAAGCAGCGTGCAGGTCCAGCGACCGGCACCGAGTATCCTTGTGGGGTGTTTGGACGTAAGAAGGATGAGCCCCTGCCCGCCGAGCCGGAGACCGCTTCCGATGCTCCTGTGATCGGAAAGGGTGCCCCGACCCCGAAGCGGAAGGACCAGGTCGCGGCCCGTAAGCGCCCGCTGGTCCCCGAGGACCGCAAGGCCTCGAAGCAGGCCGAGCGCCTCGCCGTCGCCGAGCAGCGCGCCAAGGTCCGCAGCGCGATGGACACCGGCGACGAGCGGTTCCTGCCGGTCCGGGACAAGGGCCCGCAGAAGCGTTTCGCCCGTGACTTCGTGGACTCCCGCTTCAGCGCCGGTGAGTTCCTGATGTTCGGCGCCCTGATCTTCGTGGTCGCGTCGCTCGTGATCCCGCAGCGCAGCGACTCGCAGTTCATCGTCCTCGGAGCCTTCTGGGTGATGTTCCTGATCGTCTTCGTGGACACCTTCCTCCTCAGCCGCCGGCTGAAGAAGGCACTCACGGCCAAGTTCGGCTCCGTCGAGCGCGGCACCGTCTGGTACGGGTGCATGCGGGCCCTGCAGTTCCGCAAGCTGCGCCTTCCCAAGCCCCAGGTCACCCGCGGTCAGCGCCCCAGCTGATCCCGGCGGCCGTCGAGCCGCCACCTCCTTCCACAGACAAGGGCCCCGGCCGTGATTTTCACGGCCGGGGCCCTTGCGGTATCCGGGGCCTAAAGGTCTAGGAGCCCTGGGGCCTAGCGGCGGAGCTTCGCGAGGCCCTTGTTGATGTGACCCGCCCAGAACGGTCCCTCATAGAGGAAGGCCGTGTAGCCCTGCACCAGATTCGCGCCGGCGTCGAGGCGTTCCTGGACATCGGCCGCGGTCTCGACACCTCCGACGGAGATGATGACCATCTCCGCGGGAACCTGGGCGCGCAAGCGGCGCAGGACGTCCAGGGACCGGGCCTTCAAGGGCGCGCCGGACAGGCCGCCGGCGCCGCACGACTCCACCTTGGCCGCCGGCGCGGTGAGGCCCTCACGGCCGATGGTGGTGTTGGTCGCGATGATGCCGTCGAGACCCAGATCGATCGCCAGCCGCGCGACGTCATCCAGATCCTCATCGCTGAGGTCGGGAGCGATCTTGACCAGCAACGGCACATGTCGGCCCGCGCTCCGGTCCGCTTCGGCGCCGACGGCTTCCAGGAGGGGACGCAGCGAATCCACGTTCTGCAGCAGGCGGAGTCCGGGCGTGTTCGGAGAGCTGACGTTCACCACCAGGTAGTCGGCGTGCGGGGCCAGCGCGCGGGTGCTGACGAGGTAGTCCTCGACGGCGTGCTCGAGCTCCACGAGCTTCGTCTTGCCGATGTTCACGCCGATCACGGGGCACACGCCCGGGTGCCGGCGGCTGAGGGCCGCACGGGCGGCGGCGATGCGCGGCGCGACGTGCTCGGCGCCGTCGTTGTTGAATCCCATCCGGTTGATCACCGCGCGGTCCTCCACCAGGCGGAACAGGCGGGGCTTCTCATTGCCCGGCTGTGCCGCACCGGTGATGGTGCCGGCCTCGATGTGCCCGAAGCCCATGGCGGCCAGCGCCTCGATGGCCAGGCCCTCCTTGTCGAAACCGGCGGCGAGACCGAACGGCGACGGGAAGTCGATGCCGAGCACCCTCGTCCGCAGCGAAGGGTCCGGGCCGTTGAGACGGTGGAGAAGCCCGGCGGCTCCGGCCTTGTTGAAGAACCGGATGGCCTGGTACCCGATCCGATGAGCCTTCTCAGGATCCATCCAGGAGAAGGCAACACGGAAGACGGTGGGATAGATGCGCATGGCTCCATTTTTTCCGTTCGGGCCGGTCCGCACAAATGGGCTCCCGTCATGGGGGCGGGCTTAGGATGAAAGAACGGTCCACAGGGACGCTGAGGAGGGGACATGGAGTGGCAGCCGGACATCCTCGGTCCGTCGTTCGAGTCTCTGGAGCTGCACACCATCCGGAACGGTTCCCAGCAGACCGCCACGCTGATCCGTCACCTCGGACCCGTGCCGGACACGGACCTGGAGCCGCGCGGCACTGTGCTGTTCCTGCACGGCTGGAGCGACTACTTCTTCAACAGGGAACTGGCGGAGTTCTTCGCGGGCCAGGGCTTCCTCTTTTACGCCCTGGACCTTCACAACCACGGCCGCAGCCTCCGCCCCGAGCTGCCCGGAGGCTACGTCGCGGACCTGGAGCACTATGACCAGGACATCCTCGCCGCGCTCGACTCCTGCGAGAAGGCTCCGGGACGGCCTCTTCTCCTCATGGGTCATTCGACGGGCGGTCTGGTGGCCAGCTTGTGGGCCGCGCGCCATCCCGAGCGGGTGGACGGCTTGATCCTCAACAGCCCCTGGCTGGAGATGCACGGCAGCCCGGCGGTCCGTCACGCGGCCCGGTCACTGTTGGCGCCGCTCTCCCGCATGCGTCCGCAGACCGTGCTGCGGCTTCCCGAACGGGGATTCTACTGGCGCAGCATCAGCTCGGAGGCGGAGGGCGAATGGGAGCTCGATGACCGGTACCGCCCGCCTCTGGCCTTCCCGGTGCGCGCGGGCTGGCTCAGTGCGATCCTGAGCGGCCAGAGCAAGGTGGCCCGGGGCCTGAGGCTCTCCCTGCCCATCGTCGTCCTCATGTCCACGTCGAGTTCGAACGGTCCCCTCTGGCGCGAGGACATGCGCCACAGCGACGCCGTCCTCGACGTCAACACCATGGCCGTCCGCGCCCTCGAGCTCGGCACCTCGGTCACTCTCGAAAGGGTCGACGGCGCGCTGCACGATGTGTTCCTCTCCCCCGCCGCCGTGCGGGAGGAAGCCTACGATCGACTCAGACGCTGGCTGAAGACCTTTTGACAGCGCCAACCCCGAAAGGACCCACCCGATGATGCGTTCCCCTCTGCCGGTCCACACGTGGCAGCAGGACGTGCTGTTCAATGACTTCGAACAGTGCCTCCTGCCACTGGAGCCGGACGACGAGGGGGCAGTGTCCGCGACGCTGGTCCGCCGGAAACCGAAGCGGGAGCTGTCCACCGCGGCGCGGGAACACGACTGGCCGTCGTGGCTGGCCGCGGTCCGGCAGCGCCGCGAGCACCGCCACGATCACGAGGACCACAATGTGGTCCTGTATCTCCACGGCTGGGCCGACTACTTCCTCCAGACCGAGCTCGCCGACTACTTCGAGGACCATGGGGCGAGCTTCTACGCCCTGGACCTGCGCAAGTTCGGCCGCAGTCTCCACGAGTACCAGACCGCCGGTTACACGGATGATCTGGAGGTCTATGACGAGGAGATCGGGGCGGCTCTGGCGGTCATCCGGGACGAGGCGGCGGTGCGGGGTGTCCCGGAGGATCGTGTCCGGGTGCATCTCATGGGCCATTCACTCGGCGGACTCGTGGCCGCTCTCTGGGCGGACCGCCACCCGGGACGTCTGGCGAGCGTGATCTTGAACTCCCCCTGGCTGGAATTGCAGGGCAGCACCCTGGTGCGCAGCATCGCCACCCAGTTGGTGGAGCCTTTCGCACGGGCCGACCCGAAACACGCGTTCCCGCTTCCGGAGATGCCCGCGTATTGGAAGAGCGTCAGTGACAAGGCGTACGGCGAATGGCACATCGTCTCCGCCTGGCGCCCCCGGGAGTCCTTCCCCATCCGGGCCGGATGGATCCGTGCCGTCATGAACGGCCATTCCCGGGTGCAGCACGGTCTGGACATCGATGCGCCGGTCCTGATCATGCTGAGCGAGCGGAGCAAGATCCAGACGGGCTACACGGACGAACTGAAGACCCTCGACGCCGTGATCGACGTCCAGGAGACCGCCAAACGAGCGCTGGGGATCAGCCGCCGGGTCGCCGTGTTCCGCTACCGCGGCGCCATCCACGACATCTTCATGTCCTCACGCCACGTCCGCGAACAGGCCTACAAGGAATCGATGGACTGGCTCGTTCAGACGGCTGCGGAATCCACCGCCGCGCCGTAGCGCCGGTCGCGGCGGGCGTAGGTCTCGACTGCCTGATACAGGGTGGTGCGGTCCACGTCCGGCCACAGTTCCTCGAGGAAGACGAACTCGGCATAGGCGGACTGCCAGGGCAGGAAGTTCGAGAGGCGCTGCTCCCCTGAGGACCGCATGAAGAGATCGACGTCCGGCAGATCCGGCTGGTACAGGTATCGCTGAACAGTCTTCTCAGAGATCTTGCCGGGCTTGAGCCGCCCGGCCGCCACTTCCTCCGCCATGCGGTTGAAGCCGTCCACCAGTTCGGCCCGGCCGCCGTAGTTGATGCACATGGTCAGCACGCAGCGGGTGTTGGCACGCGTGAGCTTCTCAGCTTCCTCCAGCTCGCGGATCACGGAACCCCAGAGCCGCGGACGGCGGCCCGACCAGCGCACCTGCACACCCCAGCGGTTCAGCTGATCGCGCTGGCGGCGTAGTACGTCCTTGTTAAAACCCATGAGGAAGCGCACCTCTTCGGGCGAACGTTTCCAGTTCTCCGTCGAGAACGCGTAGACCGTCACGTACTTCACGCCCAGCTCGATGGCGCCCGCGACGACGTCGAGCAGCGCCGGCTCGCCGGCCTTGTGTCCTTCGATCCGCGGAAGGCCCCGGAGGTTGGCCCAGCGTCCGTTCCCATCCATGACGATCGCGACGTGCTCGGGGACGAGTTCGGCCGGGATGCTCGGCGGCGTCGCGCCGCTCGGATGCGGATAAGGGAACTCGTAGCCCTGCTGGGCGGAATCAGAGAAGGACACGTGTGTTAATTCCTCAGTTCAGGATGAACGGTCGACATGCTGCAAGGACTTCACCCTGCGTTCCAGGTGCCATTGTAGATACGCGGAGACGAGCCCGGCGGCCTCGGTCCTCGCTCGTTCCGGCGACTCCCCCGCGGTCTCCCAGTCACCGCTCAGCAGGGCAGCGAGCAAGGTGATGGTCTCGGGCGCCGGAGCCGGAGACCCCGGAGGGCGGCAGTCGGCGCAGACCATCCCTCCGAGGGCGGCGTTGAAAGCAGTGTGCGGGCCAGGAGCGTCGCAACGGGCACACGAGGTGAAGCTCGGGGCCCAGCCGCCGGTGGAGAGGGCGCGCAGGAGATAGGAGTCGAGGATGAGGCCGGGCGCGTACGCGCCCCGGCTCAGCGCCGCCAGCGCACCCACGAGCAGGAGGTACTGGGCGGTGCCCGAGTCGCCGTCGACGTCGGTCAGCTTCTCCGCGGTCTCCACCATGGCTGCCGCCACCGTGTACCGCGAGTAGTCGGAGGCGATGGCATGCCCATACGACCCCTTGCTCTGAGCCTGGGTCACCACTTCAAGACTACGACCGGGCACCAGCTGCAGGTCCGCCACCATGAAAGGCTCCAAGCGGGACCCGAAGCGGCTGCTCGTCCGGCGGACCCCTCGGGCCACCGCCCGGATCTGACCGTGGTGCTTGGTCAGCAGCGTCAGGATCCGGTCTGCCTCGCCCAGCTTATGGGTGCGCAGCACGACGGCGTCGTCGCGGTATGCGCGTGATGTGAAGCTCGCCTCTGCCACGGTTCCATTCTCCCACTTCCGGACGCCGAAAAGCCCCGGCGGCGCTCCGGGAGTCGGAGCGCCGCCGGGGCCGGCGGAGGGTCAGCCCTGCCGCCCGTGAGGCCGGGCGGCGAGAGCATCTCAGATGGAGCGGTCTCGGATCGCCCGGTTGACGGCGGAGATCACGGCCTTCAGGGAGGACGTGCTGGTGTTCGAATCGATGCCCGTGCCCCACAGGACACGCTCCCCCACCGCGCACTCGACGTAGGCGGCCGCCAGCGCGTTGCCGCCCTCGCTCAGTGCGTGCTCGCTGTAGTCGAGGACGCGGACGTCGACGCCGTCCTTGCTCAGGATGTCCAGCAGGGCGGCGATGGGACCATTGCCATGCCCCGTGCGGTCGACCAGCTGACCGTCGACCCGCATCGCCGCATGGAGCGTGACGGCGCCGTCCTCATCGGATTCGGTGCGGGTGGCGCCGAGAGCGTAACGGCCCCACTGCTGCGCGGCGTCCTTCGCGGGCAGGTACTCGTCCTGGAACGCCTTCCAGAGCTCGTCCGCGCTGACCTCGCCGCCGACGGTGTCCGTGCGGCGCTGGATGACGCCGGAGAACTCGATCTGAGCGCGACGCGGCAGGTCCAGGTGGTGCTCCGACTTCAGCAGGTACGCGACACCGCCCTTGCCGGACTGCGAGTTGACGCGGATGACCGCTTCGTAGCTCCGGCCGACATCCTTGGGGTCGATCGGCAGATACGGAACCTGCCAGGTGAACTCGTCCACCTCGACGCCGGCGGCCGCGGCGTCCTGCTCCAGCGCCTCCAGGCCCTTCTTGATCGCATCCTGGTGGGATCCGGAGAACGCGGTGAAGACCAGGTCTCCGCCGTACGGGGAGCGCTCGGGGACGGGCAGCTGGTTGCAGTACTCCACGGTGCGCCGGATCTCATCGATGTTCGAGAAGTCGATCATCGGGTCCACGCCCTGGACGAACATGTTCAGGCCCAGCGTCACCAGGTCCACGTTGCCCGTGCGTTCGCCGTTGCCGAACAGACAGCCTTCAATGCGGTCCGCGCCGGCCAGGTAGCCGAGCTCCGCGGCGGCGACGCCGGTGCCACGGTCGTTGTGCGGGTGCAGCGAGAGGATGATGCCTTCCCGCGGGTGCAGATTCCGGTGCATCCACTCGATGGAATCGGCGTAGACGTTGGGGGTCGCCATCTCCACGGTGGCCGGCAGGTTGATGATCACCTGGCGGTCGGCCGAGGCCTCGAAGATGTCCGCGACCGCATTGCAGACCCGCACGGCGTATTCCAGCTCAGTGCCGGTGAAGGACTCGGGCGAGTACTCGTACGTGACGTTGGTGTCCGTCAGCGTCTCCTCGTACTTCTTGCACAGCCGGGCGCCCTGCAGGGCGATGTCCAGGATGCCGTCCTCGTCCTGCTTGAACACGACGCGGCGCTGGAGCGTGGAGGTGGAGTTGTACAGGTGGACGATCACGTTCTTCGCACCGGTGATCGCCTCATAGGTGCGCTCGATCAGATGTTCGCGGGCCTGGGTCAGGACCTGGATGGTCACATCGTCAGGGATGTGGTTGCCCTCGATCAGCTGGCGGACGAAGTCGAAGTCCGTCTGAGACGCGGAGGGGAACCCGACCTCGATCTCCTTGTAGCCCATGCGGACCAGCAGATCGAACATCTTCATCTTGCGGGCCGGGCTCATGGGGTCGATGAGCGCCTGATTCCCGTCGCGCAGATCGACCGCGCACCAACGGGGCGCCGTGGTGATCCGCTTGTCCGGCCAGGTCCTGTCCGGCAGGTCGACGGTGATCTGCTCGTGGAACGGGATGTAACGGTGGACGGGCATGCCCGAGGGCTGCTGTGCATTTCGCATGTGATTTCCAGTGCCTTTTACTCGTGAGGGCTGTCAAGATAGCCGGGCGCAACAGACTCCGCGACGAGGGAGCCCAGCTTCACAACGGTAAAGAATCAGGCCTCGCCACGGCAGCTAAGAAGAAGCAACCCTGCATGCACGTTGTCAGGTTAGCACGTGCTTAGGATGAGGGTGTCCCGCATCACCCCGATGTCCACTATGTGGCCCGAGCAGGGCCATCCTGCAGAGGAGCGATTCCCCTTTGAATCCATCCGGTATTGAACTCGGCCACGTCGACCCCGGCACGCGAGCCCAGGATGACTTCTACCGCCACGTCAACGGCGCCTGGCTGTCCTCCACCACCATCCGCGACGACCGTTCCCTCGAAGGCACCTTCACCGCACTCCGTGACGCTTCCGAGGAGGCGGTGCGGACGCTGATCGAAGACGCCGCGACGAGGGGCCAGGAGGAGGGCGGGGTCGCCGCTCAGATCGGCGGGCTCTACGCGAGCTTCATGGATGAGGAGCGTGTCGAAGCCCTCGGCCTGGAACCGATCCGCGAACGTCTTGCGGCGCTGAGCGAACTCGACGGCCCCGAAGCGATCATCCGCCGGGTCGGCGAGCTCTTCCGCGCCGATGTCCCCGGCCTCTTCTACCTCTACCCCTCCCCCGACGCCGGCGACCCCACCCGCGTCCTGCTGTACCTCGGGCAGTCCGGACTCGGCCTACCGGACGAGAGCTATTACCGCGAGGAGCAGTTCGCGGAGACGGTCGCCAAGTACCAGGAACACCTGGGACGCATCCTGGCCCTCGCCGAGTGGGACGATCCCGAAGGCGCCGCGGCCCGCATCGTGGAACTCGAACGCCGGATCGCCGCCACGCACTGGGACAAGGTCACGCTGCGCGACCCCCAGAAGACCTACAACCTCCGCACCGCGGAAGAATTCTCCGAGGTCTTCCCCCTCGCCGGCGCCTGGTTCGAAGCCGCGGGGGTCGACCCGTCGATCAGCTCCGAGGTGGTCCTCAGCACCCCGGACTACTTCCCCGCACTCCTGGGTCTGCTCTCCTCGGAACCGGCTCAGAGCTGGAGGGACTGGCTCGCTGCGAGGATCGTCGGCTCGGCGGCCCCGTACCTCTCCTCCCCCTTCGTGCGGGAGAACTTCGCGTTCTACGGCACCGTGCTCAGCGGCACCCCCGAACTGAAGGAGCGCTGGAAGCGCGGCGTCGCCGTCGTGGAGGATGCTCTGGGTGAGGCGATCGGCGAGCTGTACGTCCGCAAGCACTTCCCGGAGAGCCACAAGGCCCGGATGGAGGAGCTGGTCGGAAACCTCGTCGAGGCGTACCGCAGCAGCATCACCGGACTCGACTGGATGGGCGAGGAGACCAAGACCCGGGCCCTCGCGAAGCTGGATTCCTTCCGGACCAAGATCGGTTACCCGGCCAAGTGGACCGACTACTCGTCCGTGACCATCGACCCCACGGATCTGCTGGGGAACGTCGAGCGCGCCCATAGCGCCGACGTCGACCGCCACCTGGACGAAGTGGGCAAGGAGGTGGACCACGAGAAGTGGCTCATGACGCCCCAGACGGTCAACGCGTACTACCACCCGGTGCTCAACGAGATCGTCTTCCCGGCGGCCATCCTGCAGCCGCCGTTCTTCCAGGCGGATGCCGATGACGCGGTCAACTACGGCGCGATCGGCGCGGTCATCGGCCACGAGATCGGCCACGGCTTCGACGACAAGGGCTCGCAGTACGACGGCGACGGCACCCTCCGCAATTGGTGGACCGACGCCGACCGCGAGGCCTTCGAGGGGCGCACCCGCCGTCTGGTCGATCAGTTCAACGCTCTGGAACCGGCGGAGGCGCCGGGTCATCACGTGAACGGCGAGCTGACCCTCGGCGAGAACATCGGCGACCTGGGGGGACTCGGCATCGCCTACAAGGCGTACCTGGCCACGCTCGGCGGCGAGGAGGCCCCGGTCCTGGACGGCCTCACGGGAGCGCAGCGGTTCTTCTTCGCCTGGGCCACCAGCTGGCGCCAGGTGATCCGCAGCGAAGAGGCGATCCGCCGCGTCACGATCGACCCGCACTCCCCCAACGAGTTCCGGGCCAATGCGACCGTGCGGAACCTCGACGCCTTCCACGAGGCGTTCGGCGTCCAGGAAGGCGACGCCATGTGGCTCCCCGAGGAGGAGCGCGTCCGCATCTGGTGACGGTGTGGCAAGGCGGTGTGACAGACGGCGAGGGCCGTGAAGAGGATTCCTCTTCACGGCCCTCGCCGTTTCTCACACCGCCTGTCGTGCCGGCGCCCGCGGCTCAGCCGCTGAAGGCCGTCTGACAGGTCTGGTCCGCGGCGGTCTGCCCCACGATGTCCTTGGGCAGCTGGATCACCTGGTAGGCGGTGCCGGTGGTGAAGTCGGTGCCCACGGCGACTTGGACGCCCAGGATGTCCGCACTCGGCTTCAGCTGCGCCTGCGGGATGCCCAGGGCCGTGGCGACGTTGACCGCAGCCCCGCGGTAGGCCGAGGAGTAGTACACCACGGTCTTCGCGCTCGTGTCGGCCGGGACGGCCTCCTGCACCAGGAAGCCCTTGGCCAGCAGGAAGGTGTTGAGCTCCTGGCTGCGGCCTTCGATGCCGGTGGCGTTCGCCACGGTCACGGGCGCGGTCGACTGATCCACGGCGGGAACGGCCTTCTTCGTCGCGGTCGGAGTCGGCGTCGGAGTGGACGACGGCGTCGCGCTGGGCTTCGGCTTGGCCTTCGGCGGGTTGGGGTTGGTGAGGTCGACACCTTCACGCATGGCCTTGAAGAGCTGTCCCGCGTCGGGTTCCTTCGGCTGCACCCAGGCGGTCGGATTCACGACGGACGGCTCCCATGGCACCGTGACGAACGCGACCTTCGCGAGGTCCACCTTCTGCAGGCGCTGCGCGATGGTGATGAGGGTCTGGGGATTCGCCAGGCCCTCGTCCACCGTGAGGTTCTTGGTGACCGTGTCGGCGATGCCCAGGAGCTTCGGGATGTTGGTCAGCGTGCCGTCGCTGCGGACCTTGCGGGCCAGGGAGGCCAGGAACTGCTGCTGCGACTTGATGCGGGTGATGTCGCTGCCGTCTCCCACGCCGTGGCGGTTGCGCAGGAAGGCCAGCGCCTGATCGCCCTGGACCAGGGACTTGCCGGCGGGCAGCTTGAGGCGTGAGTCAGGATCGTCGATCGGCGCGTTGACGCAGACCTCGACCCCGCCCACCTCATTGGACAGCTCCTTGACGGCGTTGAAGTCCGCCATCATGAAGTGGTCGATCTCCAGTCCGGTCAGCTTGTTGATCGTGTCCACGGTGCAGCCCGGTCCGGCCTCGGACATGGCGCTGTTGATCTGCGCGTTCGGGCGGGGCGCCTTGACCTGTTTGGTCTTGGGGTCGATGCACTGCGGAATGGACACCACGAGGTCACGCGGAAAGGACACCATGCTCACCCGCTGGTTGTCGGCGGAGATGTCCAGCAGCATCATGACGTCTGAGTTCCCGTAGCCGGAGGACTGATCGGAGGTGCCGTACGCCTTGTTCTTGCCGTCGCGGGTGTCCGTGCCCATGATGAGGATCTGCAGACGGTCGGTGGCGTCGTTCAGGCCGCCTTTGTCGCGGCCCGACGCCGTCAGGGGCGCCGTGTTCAGGTTGTTGTGCAGGCGGAAGTACCAGTAACCGGCGAACCCGAGCACCGCGATGATCGCGACACTGACCACCCAGGCCGTGATCTTCACCCACAGAGGGGCTCCGGACGGGCGGGTCAGGTGGCGTGCTTCGTGCACCTTGGCATCAGACGCGTGAACACGCGCTTTGCGGCGCGTGTCATCCGCCCGTCGTGCGGCTTGGGGTGGCTTGGTCACTCAAAGGGCCTTTCGAAACAAACAGAACCGTCCCATCGTAGAGCCGATTTCTGCATTTCAGCTGACAGATCTCCGAAGAGCCCTGCTCAGAAGCCCATCCGCCCCAGCTGCTTGGGGTCCCGCTGCCAGTCCTTCGCCACCTTCACGTGAAGGTCGAGATACACCTTGGTGCCGAGCAGTGCCTCGATGCCTTTACGGGCCCGCGTGCCGACCTCCTTGAGACGGCTGCCCGCGCGGCCGATGATGATGGCCTTCTGCGAGGGACGCTCGACGAACAGGTTGACCCGGACGTCCAGGAGCGGATTGTCCTCGGACCGCCCCTCCCGGGGCACGATCTCCTCCACCACCACGGCCAGGGAGTGGGGCAGCTCGTCCCGCACGCCTTCCAGTGCCGCTTCGCGGATCAGCTCGGCCACCATGACCGCTTCCGGCTCATCGGTCAGTTCGCCGTCCGGGTAGAGCGGCGGCGACTTCGGCATGTAGGAGATCAGCACGTCCTCCAGCGTCGCGACCTGGAAACCGTCCTGAGCCGAGACCGGGACGATGTCCCGGAACCCGTCGCCGCCCAGGATCTCCTGCCCCAGGGCGTGGACCGAGAGCAGCTGCTTCCCGAGATCCTCCTTGCTCACCAGATCGGCTTTGGTGACGACGGCGATGATCGGCTTGCGGCCGAGCAGCGCCAGCTGCTGGGCGATGAAGCGGTCACCGGGACCCACGGCTTCATTGGCCGGGAGACAGAATCCGATCGCGTCCACTTCGGACAGCGTGGCCGCCACCAGGTCGTTGAGGCGCTGCCCCAGCAGGGTGCGGGGGCGGTGCAGGCCCGGGGTGTCCACGAGGACCAGCTGCGCGTCCGGACGGTGCAGGATGCCGCGGATCGTGTGCCGGGTGGTCTGCGGCTTGTTGGACGTGATGGCGACCTTCTGGCCCACGAGGGCGTTGGTCAGTGTCGACTTGCCCGCGTTGGGACGCCCCACCAGAATGGCGAAGCCCGCCCGGTAGTCCTTGTCCTGCGGCGTGGGCATCAGCCCGTCGTTGCGTCCCGACATCAGTCCTCTTCCTCCCGGGACGCTGCGGTCCCACGTTCAGTTTCGTTCGACTCCTGGGCCAGGACGTGGTGCACACGATTCCTCCGGCCCTCAATGCTCAGCGCTTCCAGCCGCAGCCCATGGGTGAAGGCCACGCTGCCCAGGATGGGGACCCTGCCCAGCGCCTTGGCGAGCAGGCCGCCGACGGAGTCCACGTCGTCGTCCTCGATCTCCCGGTCGAAGAGCTCTCCCAGGTGATCGATCGGCATGCGGGCGTTCACCCGGAAGATCCCGGGGGCGAGCTCGACGAACTCCGCGGCCTCGGAATCGTATTCATCCACGATCTCCCCGACGATCTCCTCGATGAGATCCTCGAGGGTGACCAGGCCGGCGGTGCCGCCGTACTCGTCGATCACGATGGCCATGTGGACCTGCTCGGTCTGAAGCTCCTTGAGCAGTTCCGCCACCGGCTTCGACTCCGGCACGAAGCGTACCGGCCGCATGAGCGCGAGCAGGCCGATCGACGAGTCCGGACCGCGGCCGAACAACGCCGCGGCCACGTCCTTCAGATACAGGATGCCCAGAACGTCATCGGCGCTCTCCCCGACCACGGGGACCCGGGAATTGCCGCTGCGCAGGAACAGGCTCATCGCCTGTTCCAGCGTCTGTTCGCTGCCGATGTGGACGATATCGGTCCGGGGCACCATGACGGCCCGGACCAGGGTGTCCTCCAGGTCGAAGACGCTCTGGATGAGCTCGGCCTCGCCCTCTTCGATCAGCTCGGAGTCACTCGAGCGCTCGAAAAGCTCCCGGACCTCGGCGCTGGTGAGCGAGCCGAGCTCGTCGTGCGAGTCCACGTCAGCGCCATGCGAGGACGGCAGGACAGCCGTGCCGAAGCGCTGCAGCCACTCCGGGACCGGGCCCAGGATGAGCCGCAGGAAGTGAATGAGCGACGCCGTGTAGCGCACCGTCGCGGTGGGATGGAGCCGGCCGAGACGGCGCGGCGAGACTCCCACCAGGACGAAGCCGACGATCGCCATGACCGCCGTCACGATGAGGCCGGCGAGCCACACGTTCTCGATCAGCCCGGACACCGCGAGGGTCAGGGCGACCGCGCCGGCCATCTCGAACCAGACCCGCCAGAACCGCAAAGACCTCAGATGCGCCTGGGCGTCCGCCAGCACACGGTGTGCCGCATGCTGGGGCCGGGATTCGGCGAGATCGTCAAGGGCGTGACGGGGCAGGAAGGCGAGAGCCGATTCAGCCGCCGAGAGAACGGCCCCGATGACCAGGAACGCGACCGTCAGGACCAGCAGTACCGCCAGGGTCATTCGGTGGTCTCCAGAGGGGCGTCCTTGCCCAGGAAGGATGACAGGAGCTGCCGCTGAAGACCGAACATCTCGGCCTTCTCCTCCGGCTCGGCGTGGTCGAAGCCCAGAAGGTGCAGGATGCCGTGGGTGGCGAGCAGGAGCATCTCCTCCTCGGTGCTGTGGCCGGCGTTCTTCGCCTGGATCTCCGCCACCTGCGGGCAGATGGCGATGTCGCCCAGCATGCCGGCAGGGGTGATCCGGCCCGGCGCGCCCGGCGTGAGCTCATCCATCGGCACGGAGAGCACATCAGTGGCGCCCGGCTCATCCATCAGCTCGATGTGGAGCTTCTCCATCGTGGGTTCGTCCACCAGCAGGACGGAGAGTTCGGCCTCGGGGTGGATGTAGAGCTCGTCGAAGATGAACCGCGCGAGCCGGACGATGTCCTCGGCGTTGGCGTCGACGCCGGATTCGTTGTTGACCTCGATGCTCATGCGGTGGCTCCTGGCTCGGTGCTGCTGTGCTCTGTGTTGCTGTGCACGGTGTTGTCCTGCACTGTGGTGTTGTCCAGGCGGGCGGCCTGACGGGACGGGGTGCGACGGCGCTGCACGCCGCGCTGCTGTTCCTCATCCCAGTGGTTGTATGCGGTCACGATGTCCCCCACCAGGCGGTGTCGCACCACGTCGCTGGCGTCGAGGACGGAGAAGTTGATGTCCTCGATGCCGCCCAGGATGCCCTGGACGATCTTCAGGCCCGACGTTGTCCCGCCCGGCAGATCCACCTGGCTGGTGTCCCCCGTGACGACCATCTTGGACCCGAAGCCCAGACGCGTGAGGAACATCTTCATCTGCTCTGGGGTGGTGTTCTGCGCCTCGTCGAGGATGATGAAGGCTTCGTTGAGGGTGCGCCCGCGCATATAGGCGAGAGGCGCCACTTCGATGGTGCCTGCGGCCATGAGACGCGGAATGGATTCCGGGTCCATCATGTCGTGCAGGGCGTCGAAGAGAGGACGCAGGTACGGGTCGATCTTGTCGTTGAGGGTGCCGGGCAGGAATCCGAGCCGCTCGCCCGCCTCGACGGCGGGGCGCGTCAGGATGATCCTGGTGACTTCCTTGTTCTGCAGCGCCTGGACCGCCTTGGCCATGGCCAGGTACGTCTTGCCGGTGCCGGCGGGGCCGAGTCCGAACACGATCGTGTTCTGGTCGATGGCGTCGACGTAGCTCTTCTGGTTGAGCGTCTTCGGCCGGATCGTGCGGCCGCGGCTGCTGAGGATGTTCTGGGTCAGCACTTCCGTGGGCGTCGGCACGGTGCGCGCGCTCAGCATGCCGAGGAGCTGCACCACCAGTTCGCGGGTGACCGGCGTGCCCCGTTCCGACAACGACTTCAGCTCCAGTACCAATCGGTGTGCCAGCTGCACGTTCTCGCTGGGACCCTTCAGCGTCAGCTCATTGCCGCGCACATGGAACGTCACGCTGGGGAAGGCCGCCTCGAGGCCGCGCAGGGATTCGTCGTGGGCGCCCAGCGCCCGCACCATCGCCGTGCCCGTGTCGAAGTGGACCACTTCGGTCCGCGAGAGGGGCGTGCTGTGCGGGAAATCGGCATGACCTGACAGGGCCCCCGATGGCATGGTTTCTTCGCTCATGGTGCCGGCCCTCGCGACCGGATATCCCTTTCCTGGAAATCGTGCGGCCATGAAGTCCATGGCCTGCTGAAAGTCTACGTCAGGACGCCGGACGGTCACGGCTTGGGCACAGCGGGGTATCAATCGGATTGCACTTCGGCCGCCCACCCGTCCTGGCGCCCGCTGAGCCGATGCGCTGTGGCAAGGTGGAATGCGGGGCATGCTGATGAGCAGGCCCTTTCGCATGGGCGACCACCGGCCACCGGCCGTGAGGCGCCTTCTATCCGGGATCAGGAGAGGCACGGTGAGCATGGTCAGCACCCGACGTCGGCGACTTCCTGCGCGCCTTCTGGCCCTCCCGCTCGCGGCCGCGCTCCTGTCCGCGTGCACCGCGACGCCCTCCGGCACCGTCTCCTCCGGCCTGCCGGACCCGCAGTCGCTGGCCACCTCCGTGCCGGAGGTCACCGCTGCTCCGAGCGGCACGGCGGACACCGAGACCCAGGTGCAGATCTACTGGATCGGACGCACGGGCGGCAACGCCTACCTCTTCTCGGAGCCCCGCAAGACGGGAGCCGTGGACGATCCCGTCACGTCCGCCCTCAAGGTCATGATGGCTGAGAAGCCCGAGGACCCCGATTACTTCACCGCCTGGCAGGCCCCGCACCGCCTGGCGGCCTCGATCTCCGGGGCCTCCACCATCACGGTCGATGTCAGCGCCGACGCCTTCTCCAAGAATCTGGACCCGTCCATGGCCAAGCGGGCTCTGCAGCAGCTGGCCTTCACGGCAGTGTCCGCCGCCCGCGCGTCGGGGATGGTCGATTCCTCGGTGGAGCCGGAGGTCGTCCTCCTCATCGACGGACGCAATGACGTCGAGGCGTTCGGTTCGATCCCGCTGAACCTGCCGTTCCACCGGGACCTGGCGTTCCTCTCCCCCGTCCGCATCATGGTCCCCCAGGACGAGGCCGTGCTCAGTTCGGGGACGCTGTCCTTCAACGGCGTGGTGCTGGGAGGCCAGAAGAACGTGACCTGGTCGATCTCCCCGGCCGGCTCCCCCGCCGGCCAGGACGTGATCTCGTCGGCCACGGTGGCCCTGACGACGACGGCGGAGAAGGTGGGCCGGTTCAGCGCCCGGACGGTGCTGCCGAAGGGGCACTACGAGCTGACCGTGTCCACCATCGTTCCCGGCGGCTCACAGCCGGTCGAGGATTCGAAGAGCGTCACCATCCGCTGACGCCGCAGCGCCCCGTCAGATCACCAGCGGCCGAGGACGGTGCTCGCCACCACGAGGGCAGCCGGCCCCGCCGAGGAGGACCGCAGCACGTGCGGTCCAAGGAGTGCCATCCGGGCTCCGGCGGCTTCGAAGGCCGCCACCTCCGCCGGGGAGATCCCGCCTTCCGGACCCACGATCAGCAGGACATCGCCTTCCAGCGCCGCCACGTCACCCAGTTGCGAGGCCAGGGACGTGGCCGCATCCTCGTGAAGGATGAACGCCGCGCCTCCCTGGGCGATCCGCCGGGCGAGACCGGCGGAGTCAAGAACGTCCTCGACCTCCGGGGTGCGGGCCCGGCGCGACTGCTTGGTGGCCGCCCGGACCACGGACCGCCACTTGGCCAGGGCCTTCACCGCCCGGTCGCCGCGCCAGCGAACGATGGACCGATCCGACTGCCACGGGATGACGCCGTCGATCCCCAGCTCGGTGGCGCTCTCGATGGCCTGTTCGTCCCGGTCCCCCTTGGCGAGGGCCTGCACGAGGATCAGCCGGGGCGACGGCGAGGGCTCACGCACGATCTTGAGCGCGCGCACCACCAGTTCACCGGAGTCGGACGACTCGACCTCGCCGATGACACGGGTCCCCTGCTCGTCGACGAGATCCACGCCCTCCCCCGGTGAGAGCCGTTTGACCGTCACGGCGTGCCGGGCCTCGGCGCCGTCGACGGTGACCAGGCCTGCGGGTTCCACCTGGTCGAGGGAACCGGCGGGGGCGAAGAAGACCGGATTGCTCATGGCTAGAGGTTGCCGAACTTGTCGCGGAGCTTGGCGAACATCCCGCCGCTGCTGGCGAGCCTGCCTGCGGTGAACTCCTCCTCGCGGAGACCGGCGAGCTGGCGGAGGAGCTCTTCCTGTTCGGCGTCGAGCTTCGTGGGAGTCTCCACCTGGATGCGGACCTTCAGATCCCCACGGCCGTAACCCCGCAGATGCGTGACGCCAAGCTCGTGAAGGGTGATCACCTCGCCGGACTGCGTGCCGGGCTTGATGGTGATCGACTGCGGACCGTCGAACGTCTCCAGCTCGACGTCGGTCCCGAGGGCGGCCGCGGTCATGGGGACCTTGAGAGCCGCGTGCAGGTCGTCGCCGTCGCGCGTGTAGGTCTTGTCCGGGTTCACCTTCACCTGGACGTACAGATCACCCGAAGGGCCGCCGGCGATGCCGGCTTCCCCGTGACCGGAGAGCTGGATCCGGGTCCCGGTGCTCACGCCCGCGGGGATCTTGATGGAGAGCGACCGGTGTGAACGCACCCGGCCCTGGCCGTTGCACTCATTGCACGGGTCCTTGATGACGGTGCCGAAGCCCTGGCAGCTGGGGCACGTGGCGGCCGTCATGACCTGGCCCAGGATGGAGCGCATGGGGCGCTGCACCTGACCGGCGCCGTGGCAGATGTCGCAGCGCTCCGGGCTCGTGCCCGGCTGGCAGCAGCTGCCGTCGCAGGTCTCGCACACCACGGCCGTCTCCAGCTCGAGCGTCTTCTCCACGCCGAACACGGCGTCCTTGAGATCGATCCGGACCTCGACGAGCGCGTCCTGACCGCGCCGCACGCGGGAGGCCGGGCCGGCAGCGGCGCCGCCGCCACCGAAGAAGGTGTCGAAGATGTCCTGGAAGGCGAAGCCGGAGCCGGAGTATCCGCCGAAGCCGTTGTCGGTGCCGTTCTCATTGCCCGTGGTGTCGTAGACCCGGCGCTTCTCGGGATCCGAGAGGACCTCGTAGGCGTGCGTCACGGCCTTGAACTGCTCGGCGGCGTCCTCCCCGGGGTTCACATCCGGGTGGAGGGTCCGCGCGAGCTTGCGGTAGGCCTTCTTGATCTCCTCGCCGCTGGCGTCGCGCGGGACTCCGAGGACTTCATAGTGACTGCTCACGTGTGTGTACTTCTCTTCCTCTGTTGGGTGACTTGCTGTGGCGTCGGGCGACCGATGAGGTCACCCCGCCAGAATCCGTGAAAGGTAGCGGGCGACGGCGCGCACGGCAGCCATGGAGGACGGGTAGTCCATGCGCGTGGGGCCGAGGACGCCCACCTTCGAAGCGGCGCCCTTGCCATAGCCGGTGGCCACCACCGAGGTTCCCGCGAGCTCGTCGAACGGGTTCTCGCGTCCGATGCTGATGGCCACGCCGTGCTGATCCTGGTGCATCTCGGTCAGGAGCCGCAGCATGACCACCTGCTCCTCGAGAGCCTCCAGGACCGGGCCGATGCTGAGGGGGAAGTCCATGGTCGCGCGGGCGAGATTCGCGGTCCCCGCCAGGACGATCCGGTCTTCGGCGCTCGAATCGAGCAGGGACAGCAGCGCCGCGGCGAGAACAGCGGCCGGCTGCTGCAGGCCGGGCGTCACCGTCGCGGTCAGGACCGGGACGGTCTCCCGGAGGGTGTCGAGCGGCTGGTTCGCGCACCCCGCGAGGAACAGCGTCCTCAGCACGGCGACGTCGGACTCGGCCAGGACCTGACCGAGGTCCACGACGCGCTGGTCCACCGACCCCGTGTCCGTGATGAGCACGAGCAGCACCTGCGAGCCGCCGA
This sequence comes from Arthrobacter sp. Y-9, assembly GCF_029690065.1. Lineage (NCBI taxonomy): Bacteria > Bacillati > Actinomycetota > Actinomycetes > Micrococcales > Micrococcaceae > Arthrobacter > Arthrobacter sp. Y-9. The sequence continues at coordinate 1,734,139 of NZ_CP121463.1, read as the reverse complement.
GCGCGACCACCTCCAGATGCCGCAGCCGCGCCTGGCTGGCCTTGGGATACTGCACCACCGCCACCTGGCGGGTCAGCTGGGACAGCAGACGGGCCGAACGCTCCAGCGCGTCATCCAGATCGGAGGCGCCGTCCAGGAACGAGTGGATCGCGCGGCGTTCGGCGGCGGACAACGGCTTGACCGAGGCCAGCTGGTCCACGAAGAGCCGGTATCCCTTGTCCGTGGGAATGCGGCCGGCGCTCGTGTGCGGGGCCGCGATCAGCCCCTCCTCCTCCAGCGCCGCCATGTCGTTGCGGATGGTCGCGCTGGACACGCCCAGCTGATGGCGCTCGACCAGGACCTTGGATCCCACGGGCTCGCGGTAGTGGACGTAGTCCTCCACGATCGCGCGCAGGACTTCGAGACGACGAGGATCACTCACTCGGCCACCTCCACATGCTCTTGCTCTTCGGCGTTTCTCTTAGCACTCTACCTCTCTAAGTGCTAATTCTAGTATGCCTGCCCCGGACCCGGGACATCGCCAGGCGGAGAACAGCAGGAGGCTTCATGTCCATCCATTCCTGGGGACCTCAGGACCTCAGCGCACCCGCCAAGAAGCAGCTGCGCGAGGTGCCGGTGGAACGGGGCATGGTCCTCGAAGAGGTCCAGACGGGCTGGGTCGGCGCCGTGACGCGTGTGGAGAAGTCCGGCGGGATGCACATCCTCAGCCTGGAGGACCGCCGGGGCAAGGAGCGTTCCTTCCAGCTCGGGTTCGGGTTCCTCCTGGACGGCGAAGCGGTCAAGGTCGTCCCGCCACGAGCCACCCCACCGGCCCAGCAGGGACCACGCCGGACCGCCAGTGGTTCCCTCCACGTCGACACCAAGGCCCGCACGGCCCTCGCCAGCCGGATCTGGGTGGAAGGCAAGCACGACGCCGAACTCGTTGAGCGCGTCTGGGGCGACGATCTGCGGGTGGAGGGCATCGTCGTCGAGCCTCTGCACGGCATCGACGATCTGGAAGCGGCGGTGGCCGCCTTCGGTCCCGGCCCCGGCCGCAAGCTCGGCATCCTGGTCGATCACCTGGTTCCCGGTTCGAAGGAACAGCGGATCGTCGACGCCCTGATGCGCAAGCCGGGCGTCAGTGGGAACGTCCTGGTGGTGGGCCATCCGTACGTCGACGTGTGGCAGGCCATCAAACCCCAGACCCTCGGCATCCCGGCCTGGCCGCAGATCCCCCGTGGCACGGACTGGAAGACCGGCATTCTTCAGGCCTTCGGCTGGCCTCATGCCACGGCGGAGGACATCGGCCTGGGCTGGCAGAAACTGCTCTCCACGGTCCGAAGCTACGCTGACCTGGAACCGAGCCTGCTGGGGCGTGTCGAGGAGGTCATCGATTTCCTCACGGCCTGACCTCCCAGCCACTATGCTGAGTAGGAAACGCCGTCACGGGTCCTGCCTGTGATCCGGAACTATCTCAGGAGTAAGTGCTGTGTCTGACGCATCCGGACCGAAGCCCCAGGGAGCATCCTCCCCGGGTGATCAGCCGCGCTCCGCGTCCGGCATGAACGGCGGCCCGGCCCAGAACAGTGCCGGCCAGGCCTCTGGAGAGCACCCCTACACGGGCGCCAGCGCCGTGCCGGAGCCCTTGAGTTCCAGCGAGGACCGGCAGTGGGCCATGCTGGCCCACTTCGGCGGCATCCTCGGCTTCATCCCCTCGCTCCTGATCTACCTGATCTTCAAAGACCGCGGGCCGTTCACGGCCCAGGAGTCGAAGGAAGCCCTCAACTTCACTCTGCCGCCCACGCTGGTGGCCGTCGTGGCGAACATCCTGAGCCTCATCCCCTGGATCGGCGGGATCTTCGCGGTCATCGCGGCCCTGATCTGGATCGCCCTCACCGTGTTCTCCGTGATCGCCGGCGTCCACGTCAACAGGGGCCAGCCGTACCGCTACAAGTACAACCTGCGGCTCATCAAGTAGCCGAAAGGCGGAACCCCGCGAAGGGGTTCCGCCTTTTTCATGCCCTGAAGGCTCCCGGGTGGTGGGCGGCAGGGTCAGTCCGGCAGCAGACGGCGCACGACGGCGTCGGCCAGGAGGCGTCCCCGCAGACTCAGGCGCACGGTGCCCTTGAAGGCGGCCTGCGGGTCGATGAGGCCGTCCGCGATCAGGCCCGCGACGGCGGTGCGCCCCTCGGCGTGGAGCGCCGAGGGGGGCAGGCCTTCAGCCAGCCGGACGCGCAGGAGGACATCCTCGAGGTAGCGCGTGCCGCCGTCGAGCACTTCCTTGCCCGCGGCCGGCGAGACGCCGTCCCCGAGGCGCTGCGCATAGGCGCGCGGGTGCTTGACGTTCCACCAGCGCACCCCGCCGACGTGCGAGTGGGCGCCAGGGCCGATCCCCCACCAGTCGTCGCCTCGCCAGTACGCGAGGTTGTGCCGGCATTCCTGGCCCGGTTCGCGGGCCCAGTTGCTGACCTCGTACCAGTCGAAGCCGGCCGCTGCGAGGCGCTGCTCGGCGAGCTCGTACTTGTCCGCGTGATCGTCGTCGTCCACATCAGGGACTTCGCCACGCCGGATCTGGGCTGCGAGCTTCGTGCCGTCCTCGATGATGAGGGCGTATGCGCTCAGGTGGTCGGGCTCGCAGGCGAGGGCGGCGTCCAGGGAACGCTCCCAATCGGCCAGCGACTCCCCCGGCGTCCCGTAGATGAGGTCCAGGCTCACGTTGAGGCCGGCGGCCCGGGCCCATTCCACCACCTGCGGAACCCGCTCAGGCCGGTGGACCCGGTCCAGCGTCTTGAGCACATGCGGGACGGCGGACTGCATGCCGAAGGACACGCGGGTGAAGCCGGCTTCCGCGAGCCGCGCCAGGGACCCCTCGGTGACCGTCTCGGGATTCGCCTCGGTGGTGACCTCCGCGCCCGGTTCCAGACCCCAGAGATCCCGGGCACGGCCCAGAAGGGCCCCCAGTTCGTCCGGGTTCAGCAGGGTCGGCGTGCCTCCACCGAAGAACACGGTGGACACGGGGCGCGACGGAACGCCGGAGCGCTCCAGGACTCCGGCCGCGAAGTCCAGCTCGGACAGGGCGGTGCCGGCGTACTCGTCCTGGCTCGCGCCGCCGCCGAGTTCCGTCGCGGTGTAGGTGTTGAAGTCGCAGTAACCACAGCGGACCGTGCAGTACGGCACGTGGATGTACAGGCTGAAGGCGCGCTCCTGCGCGCCCTCCCTGGCCTGGGCATCCAGGAGCCCGTCCGCTGGTGCCGGGTCACCGAGAGGAAGCGCACTGGGCATGGGCTACTTCTTGGCCTTGTCCTTGCCGTTGCCTTCGTCGTTGCTCAGCGCGGCGATGAAGGCTTCCTGCGGGACCTCGACGCGGCCCACCATCTTCATGCGCTTCTTGCCTTCCTTCTGCTTCTCCAGCAGCTTGCGCTTACGGCTGATGTCACCGCCGTAGCACTTGGCGAGCACGTCCTTGCGGATGGCGCGGATGTTCTCGCGGGCGATGATGCGCGCGCCGATGGCGGCCTGGATGGGGACCTCGAACTGCTGACGGGGAATGAGCTCCCGCAGCTTGGAGGTCATCATGACGCCGTAGGAGTAGGCCTTGTCGCGGTGGGTGATCGCACTGAAGGCGTCCACCGTCTCGCCCTGGAGCATGATGTCGACCTTGACCAGGTCGGCGACCTGGTCGCCGTCGGCCTTCCAGTCCAGCGAGCCGTAGCCGCGGGTCTTGGACTTCAGGGTGTCGAAGAAGTCGAAGACGATCTCCGCCAGCGGGAGCCGGTACCGGATCTCCACGCGGTCCTCCGAGAGGTAGTCCATCCCGCCCAGGATGCCTCGCCGGGACTGGCACAGCTCCATGATGGCGCCGACGAACTCGTTCGGCGCCAGGATCGTGGCGGACACCATCGGCTCGCGCACCTCGGCGACCTTGCCGACGGGGTATTCGCTCGGGTTCGTGACGTGGACGACCTTCTTGTCTTCGAGGGTCACCTCGTACTCCACGTTCGGAGCGGTGGAGATCAGATCCAGCTTGTACTCGCGCTCCAGGCGCTCACGGGTGATCTCCAGGTGGAGCAGGCCGAGGAAGCCCACGCGGAAGCCGAAACCGAGGGCCGCGGACGTCTCCGGCTCGTACACGAGTGCCGCGTCGTTGAGCATCAGCTTCTCCAGCGCGTCACGGAGCACCGGGTAGTCCGTGCCGTCCAGGGGGTACAGGCCGGAGAACACCATGGGCTTGGCGTCCTCATACCCGCCGAGGGACTCCGAGGCGGGCTTGTGCAGCGTGGTGACGGTGTCACCGACCTTGGACTGGCGGACGTCCTTCACACCGGTGATGAGGTAGCCGACCTCGCCGACGCCCAGCCCCTTGGTCGGCACGGGCTCCGGAGAGCTTACACCGATCTCGAGGAGTTCGTGGCTCGCCTTGGTGGACATCATCTGAATGCGCTCACGCGGCGACAGCTTGCCGTCCACGACGCGGACATACGTGACCACGCCGCGGTAGGTGTCGTACACGGAGTCGAAGATCATGGCACGCGCAGGCGCGGCCGGATCGCCGACGGGCGCCGGCAGGTCCTGGACGATCTTGTCCAGGAGGCCCTCGACGCCGACGCCGGTCTTGCCGGAGACCATCAGCACGTCCTCGGGCTTGCCGCCGATGAGGTTGGCCAGTTCCGCCGCGTACTTCTCCGGCTGGGCGGCGGGCAGGTCGATCTTGTTGAGCACGGGGATGATCGTCAGATCGTTCTCCATGGCCAGGTAGAGGTTGGCCAGCGTCTGGGCTTCGATGCCCTGCGCGGCGTCCACCAGGAGGATCGCGCCTTCACAGGCGGCCAGCGAGCGGGAGACCTCGTAGGTGAAGTCCACGTGGCCCGGGGTGTCGATCATGTTCAGCGCGTAGTTCGTGCCCTCGAACTCCCAGGGCATGCGGACGGCCTGGGACTTGATGGTGATGCCACGCTCGCGCTCGATGTCCATGCGGTCCAGGTACTGGGCCTTCATGTCCCGGGGCTGGACCACGCCGGTCAGCTGCAGCATGCGGTCGGCGAGGGTCGACTTGCCGTGATCGATGTGCGCGATGATGCAGAAGTTGCGGATCACGGACGGATCAGTCGCGGCGGGCACCGGTGCAGTGCGGGCCATGGGAGACACTCAGGAGTCCTTACTGTTGCCTTCGGGCGGTCCTTCCGGCGCGGCTCCGGCATGAAGCCGGGCATGCGGAACAGGACCGAGGGGTCAGATCAACCATTCTCCCACGTTTCGGCCCACTTCTCCTCACGCACGCCGCCACGGCCGCGGCGCTCTCGGTGGGTACGCTGGACCACATGGCCGGCTTGTTCTCACGCATCCTCAGGTTCCTCGGCGCCACACCGCGCCGCACGCCCCGTAGAGGGCGCGGTGCGGCCGCCGGATATCCCGGCGACTTCACCGGCGTCGTGGCGATGCGCTATTCACCGCGGGCCGACGGAAAGGCCGATCCCGGTGAGATCGTGTGGACATGGGTCCCCTTTGAAGAGGACCATCGGCAGGGCAAGGACCGGCCGGTCCTCCTGGTGGGCGAGGACGGCCCGTGGCTGCTCGGCCTCATGCTGACGTCCAAGGACAAGAACAACGCCGCGCATCGCGACGCCGCCTACGTGGACATCGGGTCCGGTCCGTGGGATCGCGAGGGCCGCTCCAGCGAGGTCAAGGTCAACCGCGTGGTGCGGGTCGACCCCGCCGCCATCCGGCGCGAAGGGGCCGTGCTCGACAGGCGGCGATTCAGCCAGGTCAGCGACGGACTGCGCCGCGCCGGACACTGAGTCTTCGGCCATGTCTTTGGCCATCCGGGCCGGGATTCTGCTAAGATCATTTGCTGTGTGTCCGCACAGGTCGACGGACACTGATGATTGGCTGCCATAGGCATCCCCACGCCGCTCAGTCAATGGCCAATCTGACGCCCTCTAGACCCATCCGTCATTACAAGAGAGTTCACTAAGTGGCTAACATCAAGTCTCAGAAGAAGCGCATCCTCACCAACGAGAAGGCTCGCCAGCGCAACGTCGCTGTCAAGTCTGAGCTCAAGACCCTCATCAAGACCGTCAACGAGGCGGTTGAGGCTGGTAACAAGGAAGCCGCTGAGTCCGCCGTGAAGGCGGCCAGCCGTAAGCTGGACAAGGCTGTCAGCAAGGGCGTCATTCACAAGAACAACGCTGCCAACCGCAAGTCCGCGATCAACAAGAAGGTCAGCGCTCTCTAAGAGAACCGCTGCGGCCGGTCACTGACGTGACAGGCTGACACCGCACTTGCTTCGGAGTGGCCGGTCCCCCAGGGACCGGCCACTCTTGCGTTAACCGGCGGTGCGGCCCGCGTTCGATGTGAAGGTGTTCGACGTCGAACGCAGGCCGCACCGCGGCACCGCGGTCTGCAGGTCTGCGGCTCTCTTCGCCGCTCCGCTCAGCGGCTCCGGACGGAGGAGGCCACGAGGTGGACCACGCGTTCAACCGCGTAGACAGGATCGCGGGACAGACCCTTCACCTGGGCGTCGGCCTCGGCCACGGCCCGGACGCACAGGCGCAGCTGTTCCGGGGTCCACCGTCGGACGTCCCGTTGCGCCTGCTCCACGAGCCACGGCTGCATCCCCAGATCACGCGCCACCTGGGCGGCGGATCCACGGCTGCCCGCCACCCGGGCCAGCGTCCGCAGCTTGGCGGCCAGCGCCGCGACGAGAGGCACCGGGTCCGCGCCGGAATCCAGGGCATAGCGGAGGGTGGCCAGCGCACCGGCGGCGTCGCCGTCGAGCGCGGCGTCGGCGACCTTGAAGGAGGTCGCCTCGATGCGGCCGCCGTAGTACTTCTCGACGTCGTCCGCGGTGACCGTGCCCGTGGTGTCTTCAATGAGCTGGACGCAGGCCGCGGCCAGCTCGGCGGTCTGGGAGCCGACAGCGTTGACGAGCGCCACCACCGCCGGGCCTTCGATGCGGCGGCTGGCCGCACGGAACTCGGAGGTGACGAACGCGTTCTTGTCGGTGTCACGCTTCAGGGGCTGGCAGTCCACCACGGGCCACCGCGACTTCACGGCATCCAGGAGCTTCTTGCCCCGGTTGCCGCCGCCATGACGGAACACGACGACGGCGTCCTCCGCGCCCGAGGCGCTCAGCTCCAGCGCGTCGGTCAGGAACGCGTCGTTCATGGCTTCCAGCCGCGAGACCTCGATGAGTTTGAACTCGCCGAAGAGCGACGGACTGCAGGCCATCAGAAGTGCCCCGGGCTGGTATTCCGAGGCGTCGAAGCTTGTCACCTCCAGGTCGGGGTGAGCCTGTCGGAGCTGACTGCGCAGCAGATCACGGGCTCGCTGGGCGAAGTACTCCTCGGGGCCGGAAAGGAGGACCAGCGGTGCGGGCTGGATGTCTCGCCAGTTCAAGGCGGTGGATGAGGCGGCCTTCGCCATCGAGGTGGTCTCCCTGCTGTTTTCGGCTGATCGCTCCCCAGCATCGTATCGCGAGGAGGGGCCTCCATCCCGGCTCGACGGCGTCCCGCAGATCCTCCGCCGGGTCTGTTCACTGTGCCCGCGGTTGCGCTTCCAGCTGGGCCTCCAGTGCCGCGATCCTCCGCTCCAGATACTCGAGGTATTCGATCACGTAGGCGTCCTTCGCCTCGATCCGGTCCAGCCGCGGAAGGATGTGCTGCACGTTGCCGTTCATCGGAGCGACGAGCGGATGACCGTCGTCGATGGCTGACAGGGCGCTGCGCAGAGGGCTGGTGTCGTCAGGGTAGGTCATGTCTGCACCCTACCGGCCTCTGACGTGCTGCGTCTCGGGCCGTCTCTCAGGAGCGCGTGGGCCCGCCGGTAGAAACCCACGACGGTCCGCGGGTGGGCCAGCAGCCACAGCGACCCCACCTGACATGCTCCGAAGACCGCCATCGTGATCAGGCCCAGAACCCCCGGAGGCCAGTCGACGAGCGCTCCGGGAAGTCCACTCACCACCTGGGCGATCGTCCAGATCCCCTGAGTGGCCAACCCTGCCCAGCCGATCAACAGCCCGCCGAGCGGCCCCGGCACCAGAGTCAGAGGCAGCGCTGCGGTTCCCAGGAGCGTCACCGGGGCGACCAACGGCGCCGTCAGGGCGTTGGCAAGCATCGAATACGGTGTCAGCTGCGGCTGGATCAGCACGAGCAACGGCGCACAGGCCAGATTCGCCGCCAGCGGGATCGACAGACCCAGCGCCATCGCATACGGCATCCACCGGCCCAGCCACTGCGCAAGACCCTGAGCGGAGACCAGGATCCCCGCCGTCGCCGCCACCGACAGCGCGAATCCCAGGTCCCAGGCCAGCCACGGCTCCGCCAGCAGCAACCCGGACGCACTCACACACAGCAGAGGAAGCCCGCGGCCACGGTGTCCGCCCATCATCACCACCAGCCCCGCCGCAGACATCACCACGGCCCGCAGGACACTCGAGTCCGGCCCCACCAGCGCACCGAACGCCGCCAGTGACAGCAAGGACAGCAGCATCACGACCGGCCGGCTCACCCGCACGCCACGCAGCAACAGCACCACGGAAGCGAACACCACACTGCAATTCGCTCCGGAGACCGCGGTCAGGTGTGTCAGGCCGGTGGTGGTCATGACCGCGGCCGACGCCGGCGATGCACGGCTGCGGTCCCCCAGCACCATGCCGTCCAGCAAGGCGCCCGGATCACCGGCGACGGCACGGCTGCTGCGGAGGAATCTTTGCCGGAGCCGGGAGACCACAGCCTCGAATAGAGACGGGGCCGCGAGGAGTCGGGGCTTCGCCACGACCGTGGCGGACAGCGAACCGGGGCGGCCGTCCCGCTCCTTGAGACGCAGCATCAGTTCCGCCTCCTGGCCGTAGCGGAGTGCCGTGCAGACCCTCTGACACTGGACGTCCACGGCAAGGTCCAGGATCCGCCGCGCGTCCCCGCTCCCGATCCGCTGAAGACGGGCCGCGAACCGGCAGCCGTGGGCGCAGGGCGACTCGTCGAGCAGCTCACGGGTTCCCCGAGGCGGAACTCCCTGCCCCGTGGCCCCGTCGTCCTGGCCTTGATTCTGAGGGAGCGCCTCGGGGTGCCCGGCGACCGTGGCGAGAACGGTGACGGCCTGCCGGGCCCGCACGGCGCTCCACAGCTGTCGCTGACCGGGGTCGGCGGTACGGACGAGTCCGAGGAGACAGCCCACCAGCGCCACGAGGACGCCGAGAACGAGGCCGGCAGCCACGCTCCCGCGGCGTCGCCTCGTTCCCCGACGACGCCGTCTGCGGGGCGTGAGGAACCACCACAGGCCGGCAGCGCAGAGCACGGCAGCGCCGGTGATGAACAGACCCCTCAACAGCGCTTCGTCTCTCGCCGCGGTTACGGCGCTCACGCCCCAGAGCAGGCAGACCACCGGCACCAAGCGCACATCATGCGTCGTTTCCCGCAAAAGAAGATGCCGCTCGAGTTCCTCGTCACGAGACCTCAGGACGGCTTTCGCCACCACCAGCAAACCCACAATGCCCTGCACGGCACGCTCCAGAGCCGCAGGACCGTTCATGACCGCGGGACCCCTCACGACCGACCGCCGAGGACAAGGAGCGGCGTCAGCTGCTCCAGCAGGCGAGGACCGATGCCGTCGACCGCGTCGAGATCGTCGATTCTCGTAAAGGACCCGTGCTGCTCACGCCACGCAAGGATCCTGTCGGCGAGCACTTTCCCGACCCGCGGCAAGGTCATGAGCTGCTCCTCCGACGCCGTGTTGAGGTCGACGGGCGCGGCAGGGCTTCCGGATCGTTTGCCAGGGCCTTTGGCAGGCCCGGTGCCACCTGCGCCTCCTCCGGGATCGGGCGGATTCGTGTCCTGCCCCGTCATCCGCTCACCGCGCTGCGGCACATGGATCTTGCGCCCGTCCTGCAGCGGCTCGGCCAGGTTCAAGGCGTCCAGCTCCGCCGTGTCCAAAGCACCGCCGGCCTTGTCGATCGCCTGGAACACCCGCACACCGGCCGGAAGGCGGACGATGCCCGGATGCTTCACCGCACCGGAGACATGAACCACGATCAGCGCCGGCCCTGAGGCCGGACCCGAAGGTGTGGCGGGTGAAGGATGCATAGGGAGCCTCGACGGGATGGGCTCCACAGAGCCGCGTGAGGCGGAGGGTGACTCCTGAGCGGACTGGCCCGGAGCTGCGGCCGTGACGGCCCACCAGGCGCCCAGGAGCGCGACGAGGCACAGCGCCGTCGTCGTCAGGGCCCGGAGGCTGATGTACCAGCGGAAGCGGCCACGGCGGTGGAGCCGACGCCGCTCGGCCAAAGTGGGATTCGGCTCGGGCAAAGGGGAATCAGCGCCTCCGGATGTCCCGGCGAGAATCCGGTCCAGGCGTCCCTGCGCATCGGACGGTGTCATCCCCCGAAATTACTGCGGCACGCCACCCGTGGCGGATGCGGGATGGTCTATGAGGACAATTCACGGGGAGGGAGCTGTGCGCTGACGATCGCGAGGACGCCGAGGCCCACATGAGCGGCCAGCACCGGCGGAAGCGTGCTGATCACCACCGGAGGCGCGGCAGGGAAAACCGCGGCCAGTCGGGCGGCCAGATCCGTGGCGGCCTGGGGCGAGCCGAAGTGATGGACCGCGAGTCCGAGTGACTCTTCGGGGATACCCTTTGCGGCGGCGCCCGCCAGCTCCTCCAGACGAGCCAGTGCCCGGGCCGCGGAACGGACGCGCTCCACCGGCACCACTTTGCCGCCGGCGATTCCGAGGATCGGTTTGATGGCCAGCACGGTGCCAAGCCACGAGGCCGCACTGCCGATCCTGCCGCCGCGCCGGAGCTGCTCGAGCGACGGGACGTAGAAATGGACCGTGCTTCCAGCCAGCGACGCTTCGGCGCCGGCCGCCACCAGCTCCAGAGGAGCCCCCTGGCCGGCCAGTTCACAGGCGGTCTGCACGGCGAAACCCTGGCACATGGCGGCGGTCCGCGAGTCGAGCACCTGCACCGGGATCCCGCACTCCGCGGCCGCGATGCGCGCGGCGTCGACGGTTCCGGACAGGTCCGCGGACAGATGCACGGACAGGATGGCCACGTAACCAGCGGCCTCGAGTTCCCGATAAGCCGCGGCCAGGGTGGCCGGCGAGGGACGCGAGGTGCGCACCGTCTCGCCCATCGCCAGTGCTACGCTCAGACGCTCGGCCACCCGAGCCTCACCCTCCGCCAGGTCGGATGAGGAGTAGATCTCCTCCCCCACCATGACCGGCATGGGCACGTGCCGGAACCAGTCCGGCGCCTGGTCGAGCCAGGCCTGCGGCAGTGCCGCCGCGGAATCCGTCACGACGGCGACCTGCACCGCCGGCGGCACAGGCTTCCTGACGCGTCCGGCACGGCCGTCCGCGCGGCCGCCTTTGAAACCGGAAGAGCCGAGGGCGCGGAGAGCCTCGAGACGCTCCAGCAAGCGTCCCCAGGTCCCGGCCCCCGGCTCCGGCATGTCGTCCGGCCTAGGCGGGGACGATGTTCACGAGCTTGGGCGCCCGGACGATGACCGTCCGGATGTCCCGCCCGTCCAGGATCCGCTGCACGTTCTCGGAGGCCAGCGCGAGCTCACGCAGGGCGTCCTCCGTGATGTCGGCGGGTACTTCCAGACGGTCGCGGACCTTGCCCTGGACCTGCAGCACAGCGGTGACCGTGTCCTGGACCAGGAGCGAAGGATCGAACACCGGCCAGGCGGCGTTCGCCACGAACGGCTCACGGCCCAGCAGGCTCCACATGTCCTCCGCCGTGTACGGCGCGAACAGGGACAGGATCACGGCCACGGTCTCGGCCGCCTCGCGAACGGCGGGATCGGCGGCGCCGGCCCCGGAGTCGATCACCTTGCGGGTCGCGTTGACCAGCTCCATGAGACGGGCCACCACCACATTGAACTTGTTCGCAGCGAGCAGTTCCTCCGCATCGGCGATGGTCCGGTGCGTCACGGCACGCAGGGACCTGTCACCGGACTCCGCAGGGGTGCCCGGCTCGCTGGTGACGTCCTGCGCGAGGCGCCAGGCGCGGGCCAGGAACTTCGCCGAGCCGGACGGCGAGACGTCCGCCCAGTCGACGTCGTCCTCCGGCGGGGAGGCGAACACCATGGTGAGGCGCACGGCGTCGACGCCGAACTTGTCCAGCTGCTCGCTCAGGTCCACGCCGTTGCCCAGCGACTTGCTCATGGCCTTGCCGCCGTTGAGCACCTGACCCTGGTTGAGGAGCGCGGTGAACGGCTCGGTGGTCTCCAGCATGCCCAGGTCATGGATGACCTTGGTGAAGAAGCGGGAATACAGCAGGTGCAGGATGGCGTGCTCGACGCCGCCCACGTACTGACCCACCGGCATCCAGGTGTTGACGGCCTCCGGATCGAAGGGGCCCTCGGTGTAGTCCGGCGAGGTGAACCGCAGGAAGTACCAGGAGGAATCCACGAAGGTGTCCATGGTGTCGCTGTCCCGGCGCGCCGGCCCCCCGCAGGAGGGGCAGGTGACGTTGACCCACGCCTCGGCCGCGGCCAGGGGCGACGTGCCCTTGGGCGCCAGGTCTTCACCGCGCAGATCGTCCGGCAGACGGACCGGCAGGTCCTCATCGGGCACGGGCACCTCACCGCAGGATTCGCAGTGGATGATCGGGATCGGCGTGCCCCAGAACCGCTGACGGCTCAGCAGCCAGTCGCGCAGGCGGAAGTTCACATAGCCCTCACCGGTACCCAGGCGCTCCAGGATGGCGATGGCGGCCGGAATGGCTTCGGCCTTGCTCAGTCCGTCCAGCTCACCGGAGTTGATGAGGGTCCCCTCGCCGGTCGCCGCGACGCCGGTCTCCGCCGGGTTCTCCTCGCCGGTCTCCAGAACGGGGCGGACGGGGATGCCGAACGCCTTGGCGAAATCCAGGTCGCGCTGGTCGTGCGCAGGCACGGCCATGATCGCACCCGTGCCGTAGTCGGCCAGGACGTAGTCGGCGGCCCACACGGGCAGCTTTTCGCCGTTGAGCGGGTTGATCGCGTAACGGCCCGTGAACACACCGGTCTTGGGACGCTCGGTGGACTGACGCTCGATCTCGGAGAGGGCCTTGACCTGCTCGCGGTAGGCGTCCAGGGCCTCCGCGTGCTCCGGGGCGACCAGCTCGACAGCCAGATCGGAGTCCGCGGCCACGACGAAGAAGGTGGCGCCGTACAGCGTGTCCGGACGGGTGGTGAAGACCGTGGTCTCGCGCTCGGGCTTGTCCCCCGCCGCTTCGATCACGAAGCGGACGTGAGCGCCTTCGGAGCGGCCGATCCAGTTCTTCTGCATGGCCAGCACACGCTCGGGCCAGTGGCCCTCCAGCTGGTCCATGTCATCGAGCAGACGCTGCGCGTAATCGGTGATCTTGAAGTACCACTGATTCAGGGACTTCTTCGTCACCGGGGTGCCGCACCGCTCGCAGGCGCCGTTGATGACCTGTTCGTTGGCGAGGACCGTCTGGTCCTTCGGGCACCAGTTGACGGGAGAGTCCTTGCGGTAGGCCAGGCCCTTCTCGTAGAAGCGCTTGAAAAGCCACTGGGTCCAGCGATAGTACTCGGGGTCCGAGGTCTGCAGACGACGCGTCCAGTCCGCGGAGATGGCGTACCGCTTGAAGGACGCCGCCTGGGTGTCGATGTTCGTGTAGGTCCACTCGCTCGGGTGGGCGTTGCGCTTGATGGCCGCGTTCTCGGCGGGCAGGCCGAAGGAGTCCCAGCCGATGGGGTGCAGGACGTCGTAGCCCTTCAGGCGCCAGTACCGGGACACCACGTCACCCATGGCGAAGGCCTCGGCGTGACCCATGTGAAGGTCGCCGGACGGGTACGGGAACATGTCCAGGACGTAGCGGCGTTCGCGCGATCCGTCGTCGAGGGGGGCGAACTGGGGGTTCTCCTCCCAGGCCTTGGCCCACACGGCCTCGATGGCGGCGAAGTCATAGCCACGCTCGCGCGCGGACTCACCGCCCACGGTCTGTTCAGCTTCTACGCTCACTCTTTGCTCTCTCACCTTCGGCGCTCCGGCATCGTTCCAGCCACGCTCATCCACTCCACACACACAAAAGCCCCTCAACCCGCGACGACAGCCCGGCTGTCGGAAGGGTTCAAGGGGCGGCCGTCCACATCGGAACACCACGTCGGAACTGTACGCAGACGCGGCGCCGAGGGACGGCTAGCTAAGCAGAAGGATTGCGTGCATACCCTCCACTTTACCGCACGGTTCCGTCCCGTCGCGCGGCATGCTCCTCCGGTCCACGGAAGAGGCCGCACACCACCCCTGCGGGCGATGCGCGGCCTCTCTCCGTCGTGACGGAGGACTTACTTGACGTCCTCGTCGACCCAGTCCATGGACTTGGTCACGGCCTTCTTCCAGAGGCGCAGCTGACGGTCGCGCTCTTCGGCGTCCATCTGCGGCTCCCAGCGCTTGTCCTCGCCCCAGTTGGCGGACAGCTCGCCGAGATCCTTCCAGAAGCCGACGGCGAGGCCGGCCGCGTAGGCGGCGCCCAGCGCGGTCGTCTCGGTGACCTTCGGACGGACCACGGGCACGCCCAGGATGTCGGCCTGGAACTGCATGAGGGCCTCGTTGGCGACCATGCCGCCGTCGACCTTGAGCTCCGTCAGCGGCACGCCGGAGTCGGCGTTGACCGCGTCCAGGACCTCACGGGTCTGGAAAGCGGTGGACTCCAGCGCGGCGCGGGCGATGTGGCCCTTGTTGACGTAGCGGGTCAGACCGACGATCGCACCGCGGGCATCCGCACGCCAGTACGGAGCGAACAGGCCGGAGAACGCCGGCACGATGTACGCGCCACCGTTGTCCTCGACCGAAGCCGCCAGCTGCTCCACCTCCGGAGCGGTGGAGATCATGCCGAGGTTGTCACGCAGCCACTGGATCAGCGAACCCGCGACGGCGATGGAGCCTTCCAGCGCGTAGTGTGCCGGCTGGTCGCCCAGCTTGTACCCCAGGGTGGTCAGCAGACCGTTCTTGGAGTGCACGATCTCGGTGTCCGTGTTGAAGATCAGGAAGCAGCCCGTGCCGTAGGTGTTCTTGGCCTCGCCGGCCTGGAACGCCGCCTGGCCGAAGGTCGCGGCCTGCTGGTCGCCCAGGATGCCCGCCACCGGCACTTCGCGCAGCAGCTGCGAGGTGTGCACCTGGCCGTAGACCTCGGAGGAGGACTTGATGGCCGGGAGCATGGAGGCCGGAACACCGAAGGCGTCCAGGATGTCCTGATCCCACTCAAGGGTCTGCAGGTCCATGAACATGGTGCGGGAGGCGTTGGTGACGTCCGTGGCGTGCACGCCGCCGTCGACGCCGCCCGTCAGGTTCCACAGAACCCAGCAGTCGGTGGTGCCGAAGAGCAGATCCCCGGCCTCGGCCTTTTCGCGGGCGCCATCGACGTTGTCGAGGATCCACTTGACCTTGGTTCCGGAGAAGTAGGTCGCCAGGGGCAGGCCCACCTTCTCCTTGAAGCGCTCGACGCCGCCGTCGGCCGCGAGCTCGTCCACGATCGACTGGGTGCGGGTGTCCTGCCACACGATGGCGTTGTAGACGGGCTCACCGGTGTTCTTGTCCCAGACAACGGCGGTCTCGCGCTGGTTGGTGATGCCGACCGCGGCGATGTCGTGGCGGGTCAGGTTCGCCTTGGAAAGGGCGCTCCCGATGACCTCACGGGTGTTGTTCCAGATCTCCTTGGCGTCGTGCTCGACCCACCCGGCATGCGGGAAGATCTGCTCGTGCTCCATCTGACCCGTGGACACGATGTTCCCGCTGTGGTCGAAGATGATGGCACGGGAGCTCGTGGTGCCCTGGTCGATCGCGATGACGTATTCAGACATGACTTCCTCGTTCTCCTTCTCGACCGGCTACTTGGCCACAGCCGTGAACACGATGGGCAGGTGGGCCGCCCAGCCGGCGAGCAGGCCGCCGATGATGGGGCCGGCGATCGGGACCCAGGCGTAGGCCCAGTCGCTGCTGCCCTTGCCCTTGATGGGCAGGATGGCGTGAGCGATGCGCGGGCCGAGGTCACGAGCCGGGTTGATGGCGTAGCCGGTGGGGCCACCGAGGGAGGCGCCGATACCGACCACGAGCATCGCGACGGCGAGCGGGCCGAGGCCCGAGGGAGAACCGCCGAAGCAGAGGATCACGAACACGAGCACGAAGGTGCCGATGATTTCCGTGACCAGGTTCCAGCCGTAGTTGCGGATCGCGGGTCCGGTGGAGAAGGTGCCCAGCTTGTTGGCCGGGTCAGGCTCCACGTCGAAGTGCTGCTTGTAGGCCAGCCAGCAGACGACGGCGCCGATGAAGGCGCCCAGCAGCTCCGCACCCAGGTAGGTGAAGATGGATGCTGCGTCCACCGGGATGCCGGGGACGAACTCGCTCTTACCTGACGCGACGATACCGAGCGTCACGGCGGGGTTCAGGTGAGCGCCGGACTTGGCTGCCACGAACACACCGGCGAAGACCGCGAGGCCCCAGCCGAAGTTCACAAAGAGGAACCCGGTGTTGTTGCCCTTAGTCCCCTTCAGCGCGGTATTGGCGACAACGCCACAGCCGAGGAGGGTGAGCATTGCGGTACCGAAGACTTCCGAAAGGAAGACGATTCCAAGAGACATCATTGACTCCTTGAGAGGTGCTGAACACACCGGGCCAGCGCCCGGTGGATAAGTAGCCCCGAAGGGCTAGGCAACCAGGCTGTCCAGCTGAACCAGGTGCATACGCTCCAGGACAGTGGTTGCATGGTTGATTTCCGCCACGATTCGATCCTTGTCCCAGCCAAGCGGTTCTGACAAGACCTCGGCCGTTTCGCGGAGGAGTTCTCCCGTGACCAGGCCACGGAAAGCGAGGGAGGTGCGGCGGATGAGAACGTCCACCAGGTGGCCGATCTGCTCGTGCTCCGCCATCCAGTGAAGTTCACGGACGCTCAGTTCGTGCGTGGAGTGCAGGAGGCGGTCCTCCCCCTGGCCCAGGTACGCGATGACGTCGTCGGCGCGGGTGCCGTAGCGGGTGAGGAGGCCGTCGACGCGCGCCGCGTCGAGCCCCGCAGCCGGGTTGAGGCGCTGCTTGATCCACTGCTGCACCCCGGCGTCGTCGGCCGGGAAGCCGACACCGCCGCCGATGGCGAGCTTCGCGGTGGAGACCTTGCGCTGAACGCCGATCAGACCGAGCACTTCATCCGCGAGGTGCTCGGAGAGCGCGCGGAAGGTGGTCCACTTGCCGCCCACGAGGCTGAGCACGGTGGCACGGACGGCACCGAAGTCCTGCTCGCGCTTCTCGATGCGGTAGTCGCGGGAGACGAAGCCCGGTGCGGTGTCATCGTGGCGAGGCAGGGGACGGACGCCGGAGAAGGTGTAGACGATCTGGTCGCGGCTCACGGCGATGTCCGGGAAGACGTGCGCCACGAGGTCGAAGAAGTAGTCGATCTCCTCGTCGGTGCAGACGGCGTCCTCGTTCATGTCCGCGTTGATGTCCGTGGTGCCCACGAGGACACGGTCGCCCATCGGGTAGATGAGGACGATGCGGCCGTCCGTGTGCTCGAAGAAGATCTCGCGGCCACTCGTGGCGGCGAGCAGCTCCGGGTGGTCCAGCACGATGTGCGATCCCTTGGTGCCGCCCATGAACGTGGTCGGGGCGCCCAGGGCGGTGTTGCTCTGGTCCACCCAGGCGCCGGTGACGTTGACCACGATGTCGGCGCTGAAGTCGAACTCCTCGCCGGTCAGCTCATCACGCAGGCGCACGACGCCGGGGGCGGCCTCGGCCGGGCCGACGACGCTGAGGTAGTTGGCAGCACGGGCCTTGTCACCGCCGGCCTTGAGGCCGTCGTTGAGGACGTCCAGAGTGAGGCGCTCCGGGTTGTGCACGGAGGCGTCGAAGTAGCTGGCCGCGTACTTGATGCCCGGGTTCAGGCGGGGCAGTTCCTCGAGGGCCTTGGTGCGGCTGCGGAACTGGTGACGGGGCACGGTGCCGCCGTCGCGGGAGAAGGAGTCGTAAAGGCTCAGGCCGAGCTTGATGAGGAAGGCGCCGCGTTCCTTCGGCTTGCCCTGCTTGTGGGTCAGGAAGCGCATCGGGGCGCTGAGGATGCCGGAGAAGGTGCTGAAAATCGGGATGGTGGTCTTGAGCGGCTTCACGTAGTGGGGCGCGATCTTCATGAGGCGGTTGCGCTCGACCACGGACTCCTGGACGAGGCGGAACTCGCCGTTCTCCAGGTAGCGGATGCCGCCGTGGATCATGTGGGAGGACGCGCCGGAGGCGCCCTGACAGTAGTCACCGCGCTCCACCAGGACCACGTCGACGCCCTGGAGCGCGAGATCCCGGAAGGTGCCCACGCCGTTGATGCCTCCGCCGACGATCAGCACCTTCGCTGACGGCCTGGCGGCGATGGCCTCGACGGCCTGGCGGGTCTGGGGGGTGTTGGCGGATGCGTTCTGCTGCGTGGACATTGCTTCTCCGGACTGGGTTTCACGTCGTTCCAGACGCCATGACGGCGTCGTCCCCACTATTCTTGGAAGGACTGAAAATTACCGTCAAGCAAAATGCACAAACGTGCAGAAGGGGGTGCCATGCGCAAGGACGGCGACGTGCTGAAGGCCGCGCAGCTCTACTACCTGCAGGATCTGACCATGGACGCGATCGCGCGGGAGCTGCGCACCTCCCGATCCACGGTCTCACGTCTCCTGGCGGCCGCCCGCGACACCGGCCTCGTGCAGATCCAGGTGCGCTCCAGCCTGGACATGGCGCCCGAGCTTGAACAATTGATCAAAAAACACTTCGGGGTGGACGCGCACGTCGTGCCCATCCCTTCGAGCGTGGGCGAGGCCGAGGCGCTCGATCGCGTGGCCCTCTACGCCGCGCGGACCATCACCCCGCACGTCGACTCCAACTCGATCATCGGCGTCGCGTGGGGCGCCACCATGAGCGCCGTGAGCCGTCACCTCACCAGCCGCCCCACCCACAACAGCGTCATCGTGCAGCTCAACGGCGCCGGCAACACCCACTCGACCGGCATCTCCTACTCGAGCGAGATCCTCCGCCGATTCGGTCGGGCCTACGGCGCCAAGGTGGAGCAGTTCCCGGTGCCGGCGTTCTTCGACCACGTCGAGACTCGGGAGGCGATGTGGAAGGAACGCAGCGTGGCCCGCATGCTCGACCTCCAGTCCCGCATGACGATGGCGCTGTTCGGCGTGGGCGGGATCGACGCCGGGTATCCCAGCCACGTGTACGCCGGCGGCTACCTGGAGCGCCGGGACCTCGAATCCCTCGCCGAACACCAGGTGGTGGGCGATGTGGCCACCGTGTTCTTCCGGGCCGACGGGTCCACCGACGGCATCCCGCTCAACGCCCGGTCGACCGGGCCCAGCCATGAGCAGTTGCGCCGCGCGCCCCGCCGCGTGTGCGTCGTCTCCGGACCGGGCAAGATCAACGGCCTCAAGGGGGCGCTCGCCGCCGGACTCGTCACCGAACTCATCCTCGACGAAAAGACGGCCCGGCTCCTGGTGGGCAGCTGAGCGCGAGTCCCCCGGATTCGTGGAGACACCTTCGGTAGAGTCAGGAGCATGAGTCACATCCCCTCCGTCGCCCTGAACAACGGCGTCCTGATCCCCCAGCTGGGATTCGGGCTCTACAAGGTCCCCGGGGAGGATGTCGCAGACCTGGTTCCTGCCGCCGTCGACGCCGGATACCGTCATTTCGACACTGCGGCGATGTACGGGAATGAGCTGGCCCTGGGCAAGGCACTGGGCGCTCAGCTGGAGGACGGCAGTCTGAGTCGTGAGGACTTCTTCATCACGAGCAAAGTCTGGAACGACCAGCAGGGCTACGATGCCACGCTGCGCTCCTTCGACGACTCGATGGTGGCCCTCGGCCTCGACGTCCTGGACCTCTTCCTGATCCACTGGCCCGTGGCCGGCCGGGGTCTGTACCTGGAGACGTACCGTGCTCTGGAGACCCTGTACCGAGAAGGCCGGGTCCGAGCGATCGGCGTCTCCAACTTCCAGGTGGAACACCTTGAGCGGGTTCTCGAGGAACGCGAAGTCGTGCCCGCCGTGAATCAGGTGGAGCTGCACCCCTGGCTCCAGCAGCGCGAACTCCGGGCCTTCCACGCCCAGCACGGCATCACGACCGAGGCATGGAGTCCCCTGGCGCGCGGCGCGCTCCTGGACGATCCTGTGCTCGCGGACCTGGCCGCCAAGCATGGGAGGAGCGTCGCTCAGATCGCCCTGCGCTGGCAGATCCAGGAAGGGACCGTCGTCTTCCCCAAGGCCAGCTCCGCCGAGCGCATCCGCCAGAACGCGGACCTCTTCGGGTTCAGCCTGGACCAGGACGACCTGGACCGGATCGCCGGCCTCGACCGGGACTTCCGCAGCGGCTCCCACCCGGATCAGGTGAAGTGATGAGCCTCCAGAACCAGACCCTGCCCGACACCACCGGCTTCATCTCCCCCGCCCTCGCGGACCGGGAGCGGTCCGCCGTCGTGGAGCTGCCCGGAGGCCCCGCCCGCTACTGGGAGCATTCCGCCGTGGATCCGGACCCCGGAACGACCCGCACCATTCTGGTGATCCACGGGTTCCGCGGTGACCACCACGGGCTGCTGCGCCTGGTGGACATGATGCCGGGCCACCGTTTCATCACCCCGGACCTGCCCGGGTTCGGCGCCTCGGAGGCCTTCCGGGACCGTGGGCATTCGCTGGAGAGCTACGCGCGGTTCGTGGCGGAGTTCGTGGACGCTCTGGATCTCGGCCCCGACACCGTGCTGCTCGGCCATTCCTTCGGCTCTCTCGTGTGCAGCCGCTTCGTCACGCAGTATCCGGGCAAGGTCACGCCGTTGATCCTGATCAACCCCATCGCCGCGCCGGCTCTGGAAGGGCCGAAGGCACTGCTGACCAAGCTCGCGATCGCGTACTACCGCGCCGCCGCCGCCTTGCCCGAGAAGGCCGGACGGGCCCTCCTGGCCAATCCCGCGATCGTCCGCGTCATGAGCGTCACGATGGCCCGGACCAAGCGGAAGGACCTCCGCCGGTTCATCCACGCCCAGCACGACGCGTACTTCAGTGACTTCGCCGGCCGGCAAAGCCTGCTCGAGTCTTTCCGCGCCTCCGTGTCCGGCACGGTCACCGAGGTGGCGGACCGGATCACCCTTCCCACCCTTCTGATCGCGGGCTCCACCGATGAGGTGGCCCCGCTGCCCGCCCAGGAGAAGCTGCACGACGTCCTGCCGGACTCGCGGCTCGTGGTGATCGACGGCGTCGGGCATCTGATCCACTACGAGACGCCGCAGGCCGCCGCCCACTCGATCGAACTCTTCCTTCAGGAGCACCCCGCATGAAACTGGTGATCGACGCCCGGTTCACCCGCACCGACCACCACGACGGCATCAGCCGCTACGGCGCCAGCCTCATCGAAGCCTGCTCCAAGGTGGCGGATGTGACCATGCTGATCAGCGACGAGCGGCAGCTCAAGCTGCTCCCGGATGTCCCGTACGTGAAGATCGGCAGCCCGCTCTCGCCGCTGGAGCTCTTCGTGGCGCGCGAGGTCAACAAGCTCGGCGCGGACGTGGTCGTGTGCCCCATGCAGACCATGGGCTCCTGGGGCCGGAAGTACGGGCTCATCCTCACCCTCCACGACCTGATCTACTACGAACACCCCGCTCCTCCGGGCTTCCTTCCGGCGCCCGTCCGCTTCCTGTGGCGGCTGTACCACAAGGCGTACTGGCCGCAGCGGGTCCTGCTCAACCGGGCCGACGTCGTCGCGACCATCAGCCGGACCACCGAGTCCCTCATGGAGAAGTTCCGGCTGACCAAGCGCCCCATCCGGATCGTGGGGAACGCCCCGCAGCCGGGGGCCGTCCCCCGGCCGGAGGGCGTGGCACCCGTGAAAGAGCTCGTCTACATGGGCTCCTTCATGGAGTACAAGAACGTCGAGACGCTCATCCGCGGCATGGCGTCCCTGCCGGACTACACGCTCCGACTCATGAGCCGCGTGCAGCCCGAACGCCGCGCTCAGCTCGAGGCCCTCATCCCCGAGGGCGCACGGGTGGTGTTCCACAACGGCGTCACGGACGAGGAGTACGAGGACCTGCTGCGCCGCTGCACGGCGCTGGTGACGCTGTCCAAGGCGGAGGGCTACGGCCTTCCGCTGGTCGAGGCGATGTCGCTGGGCACGCCCGTCGTGGTGGCAGACACCCCGATCTTCCGTGAAGTCGGTGGGGACGCCGCGCACTATGTGGCGGCCGAGGACCCTGCCGCCTTCGCTGCGACGGTCCGCTCCCTGGAGGACGACGGCGCCTGGCAGGCCGCCAGCCGCGCCTCACTGGAGCAGGCGGCCCGGTTCTCCTGGGACCGTTCGGCGCAGGAGCTCCTGTCCGCGGCGGAGGAAGTCATGAAGCTCCGGGGTTCACGCAACCGCTGAGATCCGCACGGCGCTGAGATCCTGAGGGACTACAGCAGATCCAGGCCGTCGAAGCGCACCTGAGCCGCCGCGTGAGTGCGCTTCGCCGAGGCCGCGGCTTTGGCGGCCCGCAGGAGCCGCGCGGCCTCCGAAGCCACGGCGAAGGGAATGAAGCAGAGCGTGCGGTAGTCGCCGTCGTCGAATGGGACAGGACCCACTGTCCTCACTTCATGGTCGCCCTCCTGCAACGGCGCCAGCGCCTGCTGCAGGTTCTCGACCGCATCCTTGGGCCCGGTGAGCGCGGCGACGCGGACCGCGGGCGGCAGGTGGAGCTCCCGGCGCTCGGCGAGCTCTCGTGCGGCGAAGGAGGCAGGATCCCAGCGGACCAGAGCACCCACGGCGACGTCGTGCTCGGCCGTGATCATGACGACTCCCCCGTCCCGGGCCGGGCGGACCAGCGCCGCCGCGTTGAACCAGCGGCGGACCGTCTCTTCCGCTGCCCGCAGGTTCTCGCGCCGGAGCATCTGATCGCCGTCCAGCAGGAGCGCGGCGGCGTACCCCTCGGGCGCGACCGGCTCGGCGCCCAGCGTCGCGACGACGAGAGTCCCGGCTCCGGTGGCCACGTCCTTCACGCGTCCGGCCGACGACGAGACCACCCGTGCACCGGGGAACGCCCGGCCGAGCTGCTCGGCCGTGCGGAGCACACCGTTCCCGGCGACCGTGTATCGCTGCGACCCGCAGACCCGGCACGTGACGGTCCGGTGCACCGTGCCGCACCAGCGGCACTCAGGCGCGGCGCCGGTGGCCGGAACATGCAGAGGGCCTTCACACTTCGAACAGCGCAAGGGTGTGCTGCACTCGGCGCAGAGCAGGGTGGGCGCATACCCGCCCCGCGCCACCTGGATGAGCACCGGCCCACGCGCCAAAGCCTCCTTGGCCGCCTGCCAGGCCGCATGCGGGAGCCGGGCGGCAGTGGCCAACGGGTCCCGTTCCTGATGATAGGAATCCGCCGTGTTGACCACTCGAGGGGTGACGGCGCGCAACAAGGGGCGGTCCGCTTCGACCGACGGCGCCCAGCCGTTCTCCACGAGGCGTTCGGCCTCGGTGCTCCGGGCATGTGCCGCGAGGACGCACGCCGCGCCCTCCCCCTGGGAACTGCGGATCATGAGGAGTTCGCGGGCGTGCGGGTACGGAGCGCGGGGTTCTGCGTGAACGTCGTCGCCGTCGTCCCAGATCGCCACCAGCCCCAGGTTCTGGAGGGGCGCGTAGGACGCCGCCCGGGTGCCGATGACCACGCGGGCATAGCCGCCCAGGACGCGGAGATACTCGCGGTACCGCACGGACGGGCCGTCCTCGGCCGAGAGCCTCGCCACGAGGCCGCGCGGCAGATGCGCAGCCAGGGCCGCGGCCAGACGATCCAAGTCCCGGCGGTCCGGGACCACGAGCAGGGCATTGCGTCCGGAGTGCAGCGTGGCGACGGCGGCCTCCGCGAAGAGCTCCGGCCACGCGTGCGGACCGTAACCTTCAGGCACGGTCACGACGGCGCGCGGGCTGCCACCCGTCCGAAGGTGCTGAAGGAAGGCGGCGCCTTTGCCGAGGCGGCTCCACGCCTCCTCGCGGGCAGGCGACTCCGCCAGGGACGCCACGTCCTCGACATCCCCAACCCGCGGCGTCCAGTCCTTCTCGCAGCTGGCCACCCGGCCCGGAATGGCGAGCCGGAGGACGTCGCTCACGGTGCCCGCGTACCGGGCGGCGACCAGACGGCAGAGCTCCAGAACCTCAGGCGTGAGCACCGGGACCGGGGAGACGACCTTGTCCAGCACGCTCAGGCGCGTGCCGGAGTCGCTGTCCTCCCGGCGTTCGACGATGTACCCGTGCAGCTCCCGGCCCGCGAACCGGACCCTGACCCGGGCCCCGGCGACGGCGTCGCCGTCCAGAGCATCCGGCACCAGATAGTCGAACGGCCGGTCCAGATGAGGCAGCGGGGATTCGATGACCACTCGTGCCACAGGATTCGTGGAGGCCAGCTTCTCCGGCGGTTCGGGCATGAGCCAGCCCTTGCCGCCTCCTGCGCCCGGCCCGGAGGCCGACGGTCCCACGGAGTCAGAGACCGGAAAGAGTCCGTCCTGCACGTGTCACCACCGGGATCAGGCGTTGAAGAAGGCCTTGAGGTCCGCGACCTTGTCGAGACGCTCCCAGGTGAACTCGGGCTCTTCGCGGCCGAAGTGACCGTGAGCGGCCGTCTTGGCGTAGATGGGGCGCTTCAGATCCAGGGCATCGATGATGGCGCGCGGGCGGAGATCGAAGACCTCGTTGATCGCGTCACTGATGCGCGCGGGATCCACGGTCTCGGTGCCGAAGGTCTCCACGTAGATGCCGACCGGACGGGCCTGGCCGATCGCGTAGCCGATCTGGATCTCGGCGCGGCGCGCGAGCCCCGCGGCCACCACGTTCTTGGCCACCCAGCGCATGGCGTAGGCCGCCGAGCGGTCCACCTTGGACGGGTCCTTGCCCGAGAACGCTCCGCCACCGTGGCGGGCGAAACCACCGTAGGTGTCCACGATGATCTTGCGGCCGGTCAGACCGGCGTCGCCCACGGGACCGCCGATGATGAACTTGCCGGCCGGGTTCAGGATGCTGCGGACCGAAGAGGTGTCCAGTTCCGCCGTGGCGAGCACGGGGGTGATGACGTGAGTCTGGAGATCGCTGCGCAGCTGCTCCAGGCCGGCGTCCTCGGCGTGCTGGCTGGAGATGACGATGGTCTCGACCGAGACGGGCTTGTCCCCGTCATACCCCACGGTGACCTGGGTCTTGCCGTCGGGACGGAGGTAGGCGAGCTCGCCGTTCTTGCGGACTTCGGTGAGCCGTTCGGACAGGCGGTGCGCGAGCCAGATGGGGGTCGGCATGTAGCTGGACGTCTCGTCACTCGCGTAGCCGAACATGATGCCCTGGTCACCGGCGCCCTGGAGATCGTAGTCGTCCTGGGTGCGGCCTTCACGGGCTTCGATGGAGTTGAAGACGCCATCCGCGATGTCATTGGACTGCTGGCCGATCGAGACGGACACGCCACAGCGGGCGCCGTCGAAGCCATTGGCCGAGGAGTCGTACCCGATGCCCAGGATGGTCTCGCGGACGATCTGCGGAATCTCGACATAGGCGTCCGTGGTGACCTCGCCCGCCACGTGGACGAGGCCCGTGGTGGCCATGGTCTCCACGGCGACCCGCGACTCGGGGTCCGCAGCCAGCAGCGCGTCCAGAATGGAGTCGCTGATCTGGTCACAGATCTTGTCCGGGTGTCCCTCAGTGACGGACTCGGAGGTGAACAGCCGGAGGCCGGTGTGCGAAGAATTCTGCATGGCAAAGGTCACCAGTACACTCTACCGGCCACTTCCACCAGCTTTGGCGCGCACATGACGTTATGTGGACGACGGCGCGGGACACGCCTGTGGACCCGCCCCGTTCAGCCGCGCAACTCCGCGGCGACACGGTGCACGATCGCCTCGGCCACGAGGTTCTTCGAACCCTCCACGTGCTGCATCTCACGGTCGGTCCGGGACAGGATCTCCACGGAATTCACGTCCTGACCGAAGACCTTCGACTCCCCCACGTGGTTCACCACCAGGAGGTCACAGCCCTTGCGCTCGAGCTTCTGGCGGGCGTACTCGAGGACACTGCCCGAATCATCGCCCGTCTCCGCGGCGAAGCCCAGGATCAGCTGTTCCCGGCCTTCCTCGGCACGGAGCCGCACCAGCTCGGCCAGGATGTCGGGATTGCGGACCAGCTCGATCACCGGATCGGTGCCCTCGGCCCGCTTCTTGATCTTGGTGCCGGACCGTTCCGCGGGGCGGAAATCAGCCACGGCAGCGGCCATGAGCACGACGTCGGCGGACGCCGCCTCGCGGGTCATGACCTCCCGCAGTTCCTCGGCGGTGCCCACGCGCACGACGTCGACCCCCGCCGGAAGCGCGACCTCCACGTGGGCGGCCACGAGCGTCACCGCGGCGCCGGCGTCGCGGGCCGCGGCGGCCAGGGCGATGCCCTGCTTGCCGGACGACCGGTTGCCGAGGAACCGGACCGGATCGAGAGGCTCCTGCGTGCCGCCGGCGGAGACGAGCACCCGCTTCCCGGTCAGCAGCGCCCCGGCGGATCCGGCGTCGTGCGCCTCGTCAGGAGCGGAGACCAGCGCCATCGCGGCCGCGAAGATGGCCTGCGGCTCCGGAAGGCGGCCCGGACCGCTGTCCTTGCCGGTCAGACGACCGACGTCGGGGTCCAGCACGTGGGCGCCGTGCGCGCGGAGGGTCGCCACATTGGCCTGCGTCGCGGGGTGCCGCCACATCTCGGTGTGCATGGCGGGGGCGAACAGCACCGGACAGGTGGCGACGAGGAGCGTGTTGCCGAGCAGATCGTCGGCCAGGCCATGAGCCGAGCGGGCCAGGATGTTGGCCGTGGCCGGAGCGACCACCACCAGATCGGCCTCCTGGCCGAGCCGGACGTGATTCACCTGCTCCACGTGCTCGAACACGGAGGTGCTCACGGGATGGCCGGACAGCGCCTCCCAGGTGGCCTGCCCCACGAAGTGGAGTGCCGCCTCCGTGGGCACGACGTTGACCTGATGACCCTGTTCGGTGAAAAGACGAAGGAGGGACGCGACCTTGAAGGCCGCGATCCCTCCTCCGACACCCAGGACGATCCGCATGCGCGTCTCCTTGGTTCAGTCTCTGGCGCCGTTGATCCGGCGCCGGATCACTCGGCTTCTTCGGTGCTCTCGACCGGCTTGCACTCCAGAAGGCCCTCGTTGATCTCGCGCAGGGCGATGGAGAGCGGCTTCTCGTTCATCTTGGTCTCGACGAGCGGACCGACGTACTCGAAGAGGCCCTCGTTCAGCTGGGCGTAGTACGCGTTGATCTGGCGGGCACGCTTGGCACCGAAGATGACCAGGCCGTACTTCGAGTCAGCGGCTTCGAGCAGCTGATCGATCGGCGGGTTGATGATGCCCTCAAGGTTGGTGGACACGGTGTTCTCCAGGATCTTCTCGGTGTTCAGTCCCCGGCTCCTCAGAGAGGGGCCGGGATGGCGCCCGCCGGTGAGCAGACGCCGCGTCATGGCGGCTTTTCAGCGAGGGTTCGGGGTCAAACCCATCAGCTGGACAAGTTCGTCGGCTGCACGCCGGACATCGTCATTGACCACGGTGTGGTCGAACTCCGGCTCGGCAGCAAGTTCCAGTTTAGCGGTTTCCAGCCGGCGCTGCTGTTCCTCCGGGCTTTCCGTGCCGCGGCCGACCAGTCGGCGGACCATTTCATCCCAGCTCGGCGGGGCCAGGAACACGAAGCGGGCGTCCGGGACGCTGGCCTTGACCTGGCGGGCTCCCTGAAGGTCGATCTCCAGCAGGACATGCTTCCCGTCCGCCAGTGCGGCCTCCACCGTGCTCCTCAGCGTGCCGTATCGGTTGACGCCGTGCACCACGGCCCACTCCAGGAATTCACCCTCCTCGGCCAGCCGGTCGAACTCCTCGGCGGACTTGAAGAAGTAGTGGACGCCTTCCTGCTCCCCGGGCCGCGGGGGCCGTGTGGTCGCGGAGACCGACAGCCAGACCTGCGGGTAGTTGTCACGGATGTACGTGGAGACCGTGCCCTTGCCGACCGCGGTGGGTCCGGCGAGCACGGTGAGACCGGAAAGTGAGCTCACGGTGTCCTCTGGTCATAGGCCGCCCGTGGGCCGCCTGAACTATTTGTCTTCCAGAAAATCTATCAGGGCCTTGCGCTGGTGGACGCCGAGGCCCCGGACCCTGCGTGACGGGGCGATGCGCAATTGCGTCATGATCGCCTGCGACCTGACGCGGCCGATGCCCGGGAAGGACTCGAGCAGTTCGGAGACCTTGAGCCGTGCGATGGCGGGGTCATCCTCCGCCTGCGCCAGGACCTGCGGCACGGTCAGTTCCCCGGATTTCAGCGCCTCTTTGAGGCGAGCACGGACCTGACGGGCCGCTGCTGCTTTCGCAAGGGCGGCACTTCGTTCCGTGCTGGTCAGAACTCGCAGGCTCATGGCATCTCCCACCTCCGGGCGCCCATGGCTATGGGCGCGACTGACGGTTGATGCGAACCTACCTGAAAGTGACGTCCGGCACCATAGCTGGGAGGTCACCGATTTCGGCGACCTCCCAGCTGAGCGGCAGGTCCAGGCGCTCCGAGGGCCGGCCCGGACGGTCAGCGCAGGCCGGCGAGCGTCCTCTCGATGCCCGCCACGAGCCCCTGGACGGACGGGCCGTCCTTGAGGATGTCGCGGCTGGACGTGCCCAGGACGAAGGGGTAGGCCGCGCCGAAGGTCCGGCGCATGTCCTCGGCCGTGGCGCCCTGGGCCCCGAGGCCGGGAGCCAGGATGGGGCCGTTGAGCGCGGCGAGGTCGAGACCCAGCTCGTCGATCGCCGCACCGACGGTCGCGCCGACGACGAGTCCTACCGAGCCCAGACCGGACGCGCCGGCGTTCTCCGCCGCGGCCGCCTCGATGATCCGACGGGCCACGGAGGCCTCTCCCCCGACGTGCTGGACGCTCGCGCCCTCCGGGTTGGAGGTGAGCGCCAGGACGAACACGCCGCGGCCGTGGGCCGCCGCGAGGTCGAGGGCCGGACGGAGCGACTCGAAGCCGAGGTACGGGCTGAGCGTCACGGCGTCCGCCGCGAGAGGCGACGACGGCGACAGCCACGCGTCTGCATAGGCGGCCATCGTGGAGCCGATGTCACCGCGCTTGGCGTCGGCGATCGTCAGCACCCCGGCCGAGGCGGCGTCCGCGAGCAGACCCTCGAGAACCGCCAGGCCGGCCGAACCGTGCCGCTCGTACAGGGCCACCTGGGGCTTGATGGCGGCCACGCGGCCCGCGGCGGCCTCCAGGACACGTGCGGAGAACTCCTTGAGCCCCACGGCCGAGTCGTCCAGCCCCCAGGCCTCCAGGAGACCGGGGTGCGGGTCGATGCCCACGCAGAGGGGACCGAGGGAGGCCATGGCCTCCGCCAGGCGGGCGCCGAAGCCGGCGCCCGCCGTCGTGGTCTGGTCAGCCATTGCGGACCGCCGCGAGGTTCGCCGCGTGCTCCTGCAGGCTGGTGACATCCCATTCGTAGGTGCGGATGGCCTCCATGGCCTGCACGGCCACGTTGAACTCCGCGACCGTGGTGATGCACGGGATGCCGATCGAGGTGGCCGCTGCGCGGATCTCGTAGCCGTCCCCGCGGGCTTCGCCACCGGACGGGGTGTTGAAGACCATGTCGATCTCGCCGGCGACGATGCGGTCCACGATCGTGTTCTCGCCCTCGCCGGAGCCCTGGCCCTCGGCGACCTTGCGCACGAGGGTCGCCTGGATGCCGTTGCGCTGGAGCACCTCCGCAGTGCCACCGGTGGACACGATCTCGTAGCCCAGATCCGAGAGGCGCTTGACCGCCAGGATCACGGCGCGCTTGTCACGGTTCGCGACCGAGACGAACACGCGGCCCTCACGGGGCAGCGGGTTGTTCGCGCCGGCCTGGCTCTTGGCGAACGCCGTGTCGAAGTGCTTGTCGATGCCCATGACCTCACCGGTCGAGCGCATCTCCGGGCCGAGCAGGGAGTCGACCACGTGGCCGTCCTCGGTGCGGAAGCGGCTGAAGGGCAGCACGGCCTCCTTGACGGCCACCGGGGCCTCCAGCGGGAGGTTCGCGCCGTCGCCCTGCTCGGGGAGCATCTTGTACGCGGTGCGGAGCTGGTGGATCGTGACGCCGACGCCGATCAGCGCGGCCGCCTTCGCCATCTGCACGCCGGTGGCTTTGGAGACGAACGGCACGGTGCGGGAGGCGCGGGGGTTGGCTTCCAGCACGTACAGGACGTCCGAGGCGAGGGCGAACTGGATGTTGATGAGGCCACGCACGCCCACACCCTCCGCGATGGCGCGGGTGGCGTTGCGGACACGCTCGATCACGTTCTTGCCGAGGGTGATCGGAGGCAGCACACAGGCGGAGTCACCGGAGTGGACGCCGGCCTCCTCGATGTGCTCCATGATGCCGCCCAGGTACATGTCGGTGCCGTCGAAGAGGGCGTCGACGTCGATCTCGACGGCGTCCTCAAGGAAGCGGTCGATCAGGACCGGGTGGTCCGGGGTGATCTCGGTGGCGTTGGCGATGTAACGGGACAGGTTGGCCTCGTCGTAGACGATCTCCATGCCGCGGCCGCCCAGCACGTAGGACGGGCGCACCAGGACCGGGTACCCGATCTCATCGGCGATCTTCTTGGCGTCGTCGAAGGAGACGGCGGTGCCGTTCTTCGGGGCGATCAGGCCGGCGTTGTCCAGCACGCGGGAGAACTCGCCACGGTGCTCGGCGAGGTCGATGGCCTCCGGCTGGGTGCCGAGGATCGGGACGCCGGCGTCAGCCAGTTCCTGGGCCAGCTTGAGCGGCGTCTGGCCGCCGAGCTGGACGAACACGCCCATGACACCGCCGGTGCGCTCCTCCGCCGCGATGACCTCGAGCACGTCCTCCAGGGTGAGGGGCTCGAAGTACAGGCGGGTGGACACGTCGTAGTCCGTGGACACGGTCTCCGGGTTGCAGTTGACCATGACGGTCTCGTAGCCGGCCTTGCGCAGCGCCATGGAGGCGTGCACGCAGGAGTAGTCGAACTCGATGCCCTGGCCGATGCGGTTCGGGCCGGAGCCGAGGATGATGACTGACGGCTTGGAGTGCAGGCCCACCTCGTCCTCCTCGTCGTAGGACGAGTAGTGGTACGGGGTGTACGCGGCGAACTCGGCGGCGCAGGTGTCCACGGTCTTGTAGACCGGGCGGATGGAGAGCGCCTGGCGCACGCCGCGGACCACGGCCTCCGGGTTGTTGGTCAGGGCGCCGATCTGGGCGTCCGAGAAGCCGTGACGCTTCGCCAGGCGCAGCATCTCCGGCGTCAGGGCCTCGCTGCTGCGGATGGTGCCGGCGACCTCGTTGAGGAGCTGGAGCTGGTCCAGGAACCAGGGGTCGATCTTGGTGGCCTCGAAGACCTGCTCGACCGTGGCGCCGCCCAGGAGGGCACGCTGCACCTGGTGCAGACGCTCGGTGGTGGGGCGCTTGGCCTTCTCCAGGAGCTCCTCCACCTCCCACTCGGGGACGTGGTTGAAGTCCAGCGTGGCGCCCTTCTGCTCGAGCGAGCGGAGGGCCTTCTGGAGGGCCTCGGTGAAGTTGCGGCCGAGGGCCATGGCTTCGCCGACGCTCTTCATGGTGGTCGTCAGGGTCGGGTCCGCCGCCGGGAACTTCTCGAACGCGAAGCGCGGGACCTTGACCACGACGTAGTCGAGGGTCGGCTCGAAGGAAGCCGGGGTCTTCTGGGTGATGTCGTTGGGGATCTCATCCAGGGTGTAGCCGAGCGAGAGCTTCGTGGCGATCTTGGCGATCGCGAAGCCGGTCGCCTTGGACGCCAGGGCCGAGGAGCGGGACACGCGCGGGTTCATCTCGATGACCACCACGCGGCCGGTCTCCGGGTTCACGGCGAACTGGATGTTGCAGCCACCGGTGTCGACGCCGACCTCACGGATGACGGCGATCGCGACGTCGCGCAGCTTCTGGTACTCGCGGTCGGTCAGCGTCAGGGCCGGCGCCACGGTGATGGAGTCACCCGTGTGGACGCCCACCGGATCGAAGTTCTCGATGGAGCACACGACCACGACGTTGTCGTTCTTGTCGCGCATCATCTCCAGCTCGTACTCCTTCCAGCCGAGGATGCTCTCTTCGAGCAGCACCTCGCTGGTGGGGCTGTACTGGAGGCCCTGGCCGACGATGCGGCGCAGATCGCTCTCGTTGTACGCCAGGCCGGAGCCCAGGCCGCCCATGGTGAAGGACGGGCGGACGACCATGGGGTAGCCGAGGTCCTCGGCGGCCGCGAGGGCCTCGTCCATGGTGTGGATGATGTGGCTCTTGGCGCTCTCTGCGCCACAGCGCTCGACCACGCCCTTGAACTTCTCGCGGTCCTCACCCAGCTCGATCGCGGCGATGTTCGCGCCGATCAGCTCGACGTCGTACTTGGCCAGCACGCCGTTCTTGTCCAGCGCGATCGCCGTGTTGAGGGCCGTCTGGCCGCCCAGGGTCGGCAGGACCGCGTCGGGGCGCTCCTTGGCGATGATCTTCTCGACCACCTCGGGAGTGATCGGCTCGACGTAGGTGGCGTCGGCGAATTCGGGGTCGGTCATGATGGTGGCCGGGTTGGAGTTGACCAGGATGACCCGCAGGCCCTCCTCCTTCAGGACACGCAGGGCCTGCGTGCCGGAGTAGTCGAACTCGGCCGCCTGGCCGATGACGATGGGTCCGGACCCGATGACCAGGACACTCTTGAGGTCTGTACGTTTCGGCATGCTTAGGCGTCCTTGTCCTTCTGGTTGGTCTGGCCGCTCTCGGCTTCCATGAGCTCGATGAAGCGGTCGAAGAGGTAAGCGGCGTCGTGCGGACCCGAGGCGGCCTCGGGGTGGTACTGCACGGAGAACGCGGGGATGTCGAGGCAGGAGAGGCCCTCGACCACGTCGTCGTTGAGGCTCACGTGACTCACCTCGACGCGGCCGAAGCGGCTCTCCGGGGCCTGGGTGGCGCCCTCCATGGGGGCGTCCACCGCGAAGCCGTGGTTCTGCGAGGTGATCTCCACCTTGCCGGTGCGGCGGTCCAGGACGGGCTGGTTGATGCCTCGGTGTCCGTACTTCAGCTTGTACGTGCCGAAGCCGAGCGCACGGCCCAGGATCTGGTTGCCGAAGCAGATGCCGAAGTACGGCAGCTTCTCGTCCAGCACGGAGCGCAGGAGGCTGACCTGGGCGTCCGCCGTCGCGGGGTCGCCGGGGCCGTTGGACATGAAGAACCCGTCCGGGTTCACGGCCTTGACGTCCTCCAGCGTTGCCGTGGCCGGCAGCACGTGGACGCGCACACCGCGCTCGGCGAAACGCTGCGGGGTCATGGCCTTGATGCCGAGGTCGATCGCGGCGATGGTGAAGCGGGGCTCGCCCTCCCAGCCGTGGTCGGACGGCTCGACGACGTACGCCTCGTCGATGCTGACCTCTTCGGCCAGGCGGGAGCCTTCCATCGGCTCGCTCGCGCGGACGGCGGCCAGCAGCTCGGCGTCGCTCGCCTGAGCGGCCTCGCCGGAGAAGATGCCGGCGCGCATGGTCTTGTGCTCGCGCAGGTGGCGGGTCAGGGCGCGGGTGTCCACGCCCTGGATGCCCACGATGCCCTGGCGGACGAGCTCCTCGTCGAGCGAGGCCTCGCTGCGCCAGTTGGAGGGACGTCGGGCGGGGTCTCGCACCACGTACCCGGCGACCCAGATGCGGCGGGATTCGGCGTCTTCACCGTTCACGCCGGTGTTGCCGATGTGCGGGGCGGTCTGCACCACGATCTGACGGGCGTAGGAGGGGTCCGTGATGGTCTCCTGGTAGCCGGTCATGCCGGTGGTGAAGACGGCCTCCCCCAGAGTGGTGCCGACGGCACCGTAGCTCTGGCCGCGGAAGATGCGTCCGTCTTCAAGGACGAGAACTGCCGCGCCGGTGCTCGCCTCAGGCGTTTGAATGCTCACTGTGTCCTCTTGTTCGCGTTCGTGTGGTCTGTCATGTCGTTTCGGAGGGCCATCAGGCCCGTGCGGGGCCCAGGAGTCGCTCCAGGGCTTGCCGCAGTGGTTCGGTGTCGGCTCCGTGCCGGGGCAGGAAACCCGTGTCCAGGCTGCGCTCCCCCAGCTTCCAGGTGGCGACGAGGATCTGGTCCTTGCCCAGGAACTTCCCCGCCATGCCGCTGGTCAGCCGGACCTCTTCGAGGTCGGCCGCCGGGATGAAGAGTTCCTCGCAGCCCGGCCGCGTGATCAGCACGCCGTCGGGGTGGACTGCCAGGTCCGCCCGGGAGCGGATGCCCAGGCTGTGGACCGCCACGCGGTCCAGCCAGTCCCCCGCCGTCGTCGTGGCCACGTACTGGCCTGCGACGGCGAGACCGGGCTCGCCGAGCTCAGGCACCGTGGGCAGCGGCTCCAGATCGCTCTGGCGTCGCTGGCGGCTGCGCCACCCCACGTACAGCAGCCCGATGACCGCCGCGCCGAGGGCCAGCATGAGGATGCCGGGCAGGACCTTGTCCATGGCTCAGGCCCCGACGGTGGTGCGCGGAGTGTTGAGCGCCCCGTCCAGCACCGTGGGGTGGCCGTGGAAGAAGGTGGCCCGGACCTTGCCCGGCAGCTCCATGCCCTGGAACGGCGTGTTCCGGCCCTTGGTGGCCATGGTCTTGCCGTCCACGGTCCAGCGCGCCGCCGGGTCCACAAGGGTGATGTTGGCGGGCTCTCCGACGGCCAGCGGACGGCCCTGGTCGGCCACGCGGCCGACCTCTGCCGGGACCTCGGACATCACGCGGGCCACATCGGCCCAGCTCATGAGGCCGCTGTCCACCATGGTGTGCTGGACGACGGACAGTGCCGTCTCGAGGCCCGTCATGCCCATGGCGGCCTGCGCCCACTCACACTCCTTGTGCTCGCTCGGGTGCGGCGCGTGGTCCGTGCCGATGACGTCGATGACGCCTTCGGCCAGGGCCTGGCGCAGAGCCACCACATCCTCCTGGGTGCGGAGGGGCGGGTTGACCTTGTACACCGGGTCGTAGCTGCGGACCAGTTCGTCCGTCAGCAGCAGGTGGTGCGGGGTGACCTCGGCGGTGACCCGGATGCCGCGCTGCTTGGCCCAGCGGATGATCTCCACGCTGCCGGCCGTGGAGACATGGCAGACGTGCAGGCGGGAGTCGACGTGCTGCGCCAGGAGCACGTCGCGGGCGATGATGCTCTCCTCGGCGACCGCGGGCCAGCCGGCCAGGCCGAGGACCGCGGACACCTCGCCTTCGTTCATCTGGGCGCCCGCCGTGAGGCGCGGCTCCTGGGCGTGCTGGGCGATGACGCCGTCGAAGGCCTTGACGTATTCGAGGGCGCGGCGCATCAGGACCGGGTCGTGGACGCAGATGCCGTCGTCCGAGAACATCCGCACCTGAGCGCGGGAGTCGGCCATGGCGCCCAGCTCGGCGAGCTGTTCGCCGGCCAGGCCGACGGTGACGGCGCCCACGGGGCGCACATCGACCCAGCCTGAGGCCTGGCCGAGGCTGTGGACCTGCTCGACGACGCCGGCCGTGTCGGCCACCGGGGAGCTGTTCGCCATGGCGTGCACGGCGGTGTAGCCGCCCAGCGCCGCGGCGCGGGTGCCGGTCTCGACAGTCTCGGCGTCCTCACGGCCCGGCTCACGTAGGTGGGTGTGAACGTCCACGAGACCCGGCAGAGCCACGAGGCCCGAAGCGTCGATCACGGTGGCGCCCTCGGCGTGCGGGTGGGCCGCGGCGTCGGCGCCGAGTGCGGCGATGACACCGTCGGCGATCAGGATGTCGGTGGGCTCGCCGCCCAGGAGCGAGGCTCCCGTGAGGAGGTGGTTGTCGGAACTCATGCGGGGATTCCCTCCGTGACGGCTTTGGTGCTGTGGTCTTCGGCGTCCCGGCCGCCGGCCAGGAGCAGGTAGAGCGCCGCCATGCGGACGGACACACCATTGCTGACCTGGTCCAGGACGGTGGAGCGCGGCGAGTCCGCGGCGGCGGAGGAGATCTCCAGGCCGCGGTTCATGGGGCCGGGGTGCATGATGATCGTGTCCTTCAGGCCGTGACGGTCGAGCGCCTCGAGGCGCGCGTCGTCGAAGCCCCAGCGGCGCGAGTACTCGCGGGCCGAGGGGAAGAAGGAATCGTGCATGCGCTCCTTCTGAACGCGCAGCATCATCATCGAGTCGACGCCGGCCTCGAGCGTGGCGTCCAGGTCGTAGCTGACCTCGCAGGGCCAGCTCTCGACGCCGACGGGCAGCAGGGTGGGCGGGGCCACGAGCGTCACGCTGGCGCCCAGGGTCCGCAGCAGCCAGACGTTGGAGCGGGCCACCCGGGAGTGCAGGACGTCCCCGGCGATCGCGACCCGCATCCCGGACAGATCGGTTCCTGCGGAGTCGGCGCCGGCGATCTTCGCCCAGTGCCGGCGCATCGTGAAGGCGTCCAGAAGGGCCTGCGTGGGGTGTTCATGCGTGCCGTCGCCGGCGTTGAGGATCTTGGCGTCGATCCAGTCCGTGTTGGCGAGCCGCTGCGGCGCACCGCTCGCCCAGTGCCGGATCACGACGGCGTCGGCGCCGATCGCCGCGAGGGTCTGGGCGGTGTCCTTCAGGGACTCACCCTTGCTCACCGAGGAGCCCTTCGCGGAGAAGTTGATGACGTCGGCGGACAGACGCTTGGCCGCGGCCTCGAAGGAGATGCGCGTGCGGGTCGAGTCCTCGAAGAAGAGGTTGACAACGGTGCGCCCACGGAGCGCGGGGAGCTTCTTGACCTCCCGCTGGCCGACGCGGGCCATCTCCTCCGCGGTGTCCAGGATGTCCAGGGCGTCGCGGCGGCTCAGGTCCTGAGTGGAGAGAAGGTGTTTCATGCGCCCGCCTCGATCACGACTTCGTTGTCACCGGAATCGACTTCGCTCAGGTGCACGCGGACCTTCTCGCTGCTCGCAGTGGGGAGGTTCTTGCCCACGTGGTCCGCCCGGATCGGCAGTTCACGGTGCCCGCGGTCCACGAGGACGGCCAAGCGGACGATGCGGGGGCGACCCAGGTCCACGAGGGCGTCCAGCGCGGCGCGGATGGTGCGGCCGGAGTAGAGGACGTCATCGACCAGGACCACGACCTTGCCGTCGAGGCCGCTCTTCGGGAGCTGTGTTGGAAGCGGGGAGCGCGTGGGCTGATGAGCGAGATCGTCACGGAACATGGTGACGTCGAGCTGGCCGAGGGATTCCCGGACGTCGAAACCGGGGTGTGCCGCGGCGATCTTCTGCGCCAGGCGCTGAGCGAGGGGGTAGCCGCGACGGGGAATGCCCAGCAGGACGAGGTCCTGGGTCCCCTTGTTCGCCTCGATGATCTCAAAGGCGATGCGGGTCAACGCGCGATCGATGTCGTCGGAGCTGAGGACGACGCGCTGGGCCGGTTGCCCGGCCGAGGATGCACTGGTGGCGTCATTCATGCCTCTCTCCCCTTTCCCCGCCTCACGGGACGGAATTAAAAAAGGATGATTGCGTACCAAAATTACCACACGGCCCCGGCCGGACCGCTGTGTGACGGCCACCGCCGGGCGTGATCCGCGACGCATCCGACGCGTTGCGTCCGCGTGCTGGCTGGCGAGCCTCCGAATCAATACGATGGAGAATCATGAGCGCCCCACCGTACGGTCACGACGACCCTTCAGGCCATCAGGTCCCCGGCCGGCAGCCACAAGCTGCGCCGGAACCCTTCTTCGTCCCCGAGGACCAGCAGCTGAATCCGAGCTGGATCGGCCGGGTCGATCCCGAGAGCTACACGCAGCCGGGGGCGAACTACGCCGGGCGCCCGCCTCTGCAGCCGTCGGCGCCCCTGCGGTATCAGGACCAGCAGCACCAGGGTCAGCAGTATCAGGGTGAGCACTTCCAGGGCCAGCAGCCCTACCAGCAACCCGCGCAGCCGCAGGCTTTCCAGCAGCCGTTCCAGCAGCCTGCGCCCGGCCCTCAGGCGTGGCAGCAGAATCCGTCGCCACAAGATCAAGGACAGCGGTTCCCGCAGCAGGCCTATCCGGCACAGCAGACCCAGGCGCCGGCCTGGCCCGCCGGTCCCCAGCAGTTCCACGGCGCCTGGCAGCAGACGCCGACCGGCTGGGCGCCTCCCCGCCGGCATCGCAATATCAATCCCGCCACGCTCGCGCTCATGATCATCGGCGGGGTCCTCGCGTTCCTCAGCCTGGTGCTCGTCCTGCCGCTGCTGCTCTCGAACGTCGGAGGGCAAGGGTTCATGGGCGGCTT
Organism: Arthrobacter sp. Y-9; assembly: GCF_029690065.1. Taxonomy (NCBI): domain Bacteria; kingdom Bacillati; phylum Actinomycetota; class Actinomycetes; order Micrococcales; family Micrococcaceae; genus Arthrobacter; species Arthrobacter sp. Y-9. Next base: position 1,695,990 of record NZ_CP121463.1, on the reverse strand, counting down.
TTTCGCCTCCCTGATTCCGCTGGCGATCGTGCTCACGGCGGTCTACTTCATGGACCGCTGGGAGCCCGAACCGCGGAAGCTCCTGCTCTTCGCGCTGCTCTGGGGCGCCACGGTCGCGGTCGCCACCACGGTGGTGATCCAGCCGTTCTTCCTGCAGCTCGCGCCACCGGATTCCACCAAGGCGGAGGTCCAGACCTTCCTGGCCACCGTGGAAGCGCCGATCGTCGAAGAGTTCTCCAAGTCGCTCGGCCTGCTCCTGCTGGCGCTCCTGGCCCGGAAATACTTCGACGGCCCGGTGGACGGACTGGTCTACGCCTTCACGATCGCCGCGGGCTTCGCCTTCACGGAGAACATCCTCTACTTCGGCCGGATCTACTCCGCCGAGGAAGGCGCCGGCCAGACGTTCTGGACCATCGTCTTCCTCCGCGGCATCCTCTCCCCCTTCGCGCATGCCCTGTTCACCGGCGCCACCGGCCTGCTCATGGGCTTCGCGGCGCGCCGCTGGAACCGGGGCCTGACCATCGGGGCGTTCTTCGTGGGCCTGCTGCCCGCCATGTTCCTGCATCACCAGTGGAACAGCATGGGCCAGGACTTCCTCTGGCTCTACATCGTGATCCAGATGCCGCTGTTCTTCCTGGCGGTCCTGGGGTTCATCTTCCTCCGGGTCGCCGAAGCCAAGCTCACGCGCGCCCGACTGAGCGAATACGCCGCGGCCGGCTGGCTCACCTGGCCGGAAGTGGGACTCTTCGCGACAGGTCAGGGACGCCGGGCCGCCAAACGCTGGGCCTCCCAGTTCGGCCGCCAGAAGACCATGCACGAACTCATCCGCACCGCGACGGCCCTGGCCTACACCCGCCAGCGGATCCTCACCGGACGGGACCTCCCCCGGCTTCAGCAGGACGAGCACCGGTTGCTGGAACGTCTCGGCCAGCTGCGGTCCCTGGTGACCGCCTGAACGCTCCGCGAACAGAGACCTTCGCGAACTGTGATGTCCGCAGATGACGACGGCGGCCCGCCCCCGGAAAGGGGGCGGGCCGCCGTCGTCGTCCACCACTGAGCGCTGGTTCCCTTGCGGGGATCAGGCGAGCAGCGTGGGCTTGAGCTCCTTCAAGCGGCCGAGCAGGCCGTTGATGAACGCGGGTGAGTCGTCCGTGGACAGGGTCTTGGCGAGGCTCACGGCCTCGCTCACGGCTACGCTGTCCGGCACGTCCTCGTTGTAGAGCAGTTCCCAGGTCCCGATGCGGAGGATGATCCGGTCCACATTGGGCATGCGCTCCAGGGTCCAGCCCTGGGCGTAGGTGGTCAGGAACTCGTCGATGGTCTCCTGCAGCGACACCACACCTTCGACCACTTCCACCGTGTAGGGGTTGATGATCTGGTCGGTGTGCTCACGCCGCTCCTTGATCACGGAGAACGGGGTGACCTGACGCTGCTCGGCTTCAAACAGGATGTCGAGTGCCCGATTGCGGGCCTTGCCGCGGGCGCTCACTAGTCGGTGACCCGGCCCAGGTAGCTGCCGTCACGGGTGTCGACCTTGACGCGGGTGCCCTGCTCGAGGAACAGCGGGACCTGGATCTCGTAGCCGGTCTCCACGGTGGCGGGCTTGGTGCCGGCGGAGGAACGGTCACCCTGCAGGCCGGGCTCGGTGTAGGTGATCTCGAGGACGACGCTGGCCGGCATTTCGAGGTACAGCGGCGAACCGTCGTGCATGGCGATGATGACCTGCTGGTTCTCCAGCATGAAGTTCTTCGCGTTGCCGACGACCTCCGGGGTCACGGTGAGCTGGTCGTAGTCCTGCACGTCCATGAAGACGTAGTCGGCGCCGTCTTGGTACAGGTAGGTGTAATCGCGGCGGTCGACCGTGGCGGTCTCGATCTTGGCGCCGGCGTTGAAGGTCTTGTCCACGACCTTGCCGGAGAGCACGTTGCGGAGCTTGGTGCGCACGAACGCGCCGCCCTTGCCCGGCTTCACGTGCTGGAACTCGATGACGTTCCAGAGGTTGCCCTCCAGCTTGAGGACGGTGCCGTTCTTGATGTCGTTCGTGGTTGCCACTGCAGCCTCTCTCCCGATGCGGACTGTCCGGGGCCCTGAGGGCGCGAACAGCCATGTAGTTGTCAAAAAACCGAGATCCAGTCTACCGTGTCCGGCGGACTGCCCGGAAAGCGGCCCGCCGGGCCGTGTGTCAGCTGGCCTCCGCCGCGTGCCTTGCCTGCTGCAGCGCGATCGTGGAGGAATAGATCAGCTCGGGGCTGGCATGCGACGCGACCCGCAGTTCCAGGGCTTCCTGGAACGCGTCCGCGCTGCGGGCGAAGTCGCCCGAGCTGTAATACGTGTTGCCCAGGTGCTGCAGCACCTCCGCCTCGTGACCGGTCCCCCGGTACTGGGCCAGCAGGCGGTGCAGCCGCTCGTAGGCGGCCTCGAGACGGCCCCGCGTGTAGAGGATCTCCGTGTCCAGGAGCAGCAGCTCGAAGGACTCGGGATCCACCATGCGCGCCTCGGCGAGCAGTTCGGCGGCTTCGGTGGTCTTGCCCTGGACCATCAGCACGAAGACGCCCGCCCAGGGGCGGTCATCCCCCGCGAGGCTCTCCTGCACCAGATCCTCGTCCACGATCTCGTAGCGACGTGTCAGAGGGTTGACCTTGATGCCGGGGAACCCGGACTCGGGCCACTCGGAGGTCTCCAGGTCGACTCCGCCGCCGCTCATCCTTCGGCCACCTCCTGATAGGCGGCGAAGAGCAGGGACGTGTCCGGCACCTCCAGGACGCCGGGCTTGCCGACGCCGTCCAGGACCACGAAGCGCAGCAGGTCGCCACGCGACTTCTTGTCCCGCCGCATCCCATCCAGCAGCGCCGACCAGCGATCGTTGCGGTACGACGTGGGAAGCCCGAAACTCTCCAGGATGGCCTTGTGCCGGTCCGCCTCGGCGTCGCTCAGCCGCCCCACGCTGCGGGCGAGCTCCGCGGCGAACACCATGCCCACCGAGATCGCGGCGCCGTGACGCCAGGAGTAGCGCTCCGCCAGCTCGATCGCGTGGCCGAGGGTGTGCCCGTAGTTCAGGATCTCGCGGAGGCCGGACTCCTTCAGGTCCTCGGAGACGACCTTGGCCTTGACGGCGATGGCCCGCTCGATCAGCTCCCGCAGGACCGGGGACTCCGGATCCAGGACGTCCTGGCCGTGCTCCTCCAGCAGGTCGAGGATCACCGGATCGGCGATAAACCCGCACTTGATCACCTCGGCGAGGCCGGAGACCAGTTCATTGCGGGGCAGCGTGCGCAGCGTGTCCAGATCCGCGAGCACCGCCGCGGGCGGGTGGAAGGCGCCCACCAGGTTCTTGCCCTCGGCCGTGTTGATGCCGGTCTTGCCTCCGACGGCGGCGTCCACCATCCCGAGCACGCTCGTGGGCATGTGGATGACCTTGACGCCGCGGAGCCACGTGGCGGCGACGAAGCCGCCCAGGTCGCTCACGGCGCCGCCGCCGACGGTGACGACGGCATCGGACCGGGTGAAGTCGTTCTGCCCCAGGACCTGCCAGCAGAAGGCGGCCACCTGGATGTGCTTGCCTTCCTCGGCGTCCGGGATCTCGGCCGTGACGGCGGTGAAGCCCGCGGACTCGAGTTCGTCACGGACGGCGTCGCCGGTCAGGCGAAGCGCGCGGGGGTGGACCACCAGGACGCGTTTGACGCGCTCCCCCAGGCGGCCCGGAAGCTGCGCCAGAAGGCCGCGGCCCACCACGACGTCGTAGTTCTCCTCCGGGCGATTGCCGGTGACCTTGATGACCGTCTCGGGATGCGTCACTCGCTGCTGTCCTTTGCTGTGATTCCGGGGAGGTCCAGCGCCCTGGCGATCTCCAGGGCGAAGTCCTCCGGGCTTCCATGGCGCACGTCGACGGTCAGCTCGGCCGCCGCCTGGTAGAGGTGGCGCCGCTGTTCGAAGAGGGTGAGCCAGCGCTCGGCCGCGTCACCCGTGAGCATGGGCCGGCCGGTGTCCCGGGCGATGCGCGGGAGGACCGTGGCCAGATCCGGCTCCAGGTACACCACGCGGCAGGGCGCGATCGCCGCGCGGGACGCCTCGGCCACCACGGACCCGCCCCCGAGGGAGATGATCCGCGGCGCTTCCGGGTGGGTCATGGGGACGTCGCCGGCCACGGCGCGCGCCACGATCGAGGCCTCCACGGCGCGGAACGCGTCCTCGCCGTGGGCCTCGAAGTAGTCCGTGATCGGGCCGTTCTCCAGGACGAAGACCTCGTCCGTGTCCACGTACTCGCCCTGGAGCAACGCCGCCAGGGCCCGTCCCACAGCGCTCTTCCCGGCCGCCATGGGGCCGACCAGGACGATCGCCGTGCTGTCTGCTGCCTCATCAGAAGGCATGTGGGGCTCCCTGTGTTTCAGTTGCCGTATCAGTGGCCGGAGGAGCTGAGCTCCTCCGGGATGGCTGCCAGGTAGTTCTGGAGGTTGCGGCGGGTCTCGGCCACCGAGTCGCCGCCGAACTTCTCCAGCATGGCTTCGGCGAGGACCAGGGCCACCATGGCCTCGGCCACGACGCCGGCCGCGGGCACGGCACAGACATCCGAGCGCTGGTGATGGGCCTTGGCGGCCTCACCGGTCGTGACGTCCACGGTCTGGAGCGCGCGGGGCACGGTGGCGATCGGCTTCATGGCGGCGCGGACGCGCAGCACGGTCCCGATGCTCATGCCACCTTCGATGCCGCCGGCGCGGTTGCTCAGGCGGGAGATCTCGCCGTTCTCGTCCTTGACCATCTCGTCATGCGCAGCGGAGCCGCGGCGGGCGGCCGTGGCGAAACCGTCGCCGACCTCCACGCCCTTGATGGCCTGGATGCCCATGAGCGCGGACGCCAGGCGGGCGTCCAGGCGGCGGTCCCAGTGCACGTAGCTGCCGAGTCCCGGCGGAAGACCGTAGGCGAGGACCTCGACGACACCGCCGAGCGTCTCGCCCTCCTTGTGAGCGGCGTCCACCTCGGCCACCATGGCGTCTGAAGTCTCGCGGTCGAAGCAGCGCAGCGGATCCGCGTCGAGGGCGATCAGGTCCGACGGCGAGGGCAGCGGCGTGCCCTCCGGCACGGCGACGGTCCCCACCGCGGTGGTGTGGCTGATGAGTTCGACGCCGAGCTGGCGGAGGAACTTCGCGGCCACGGTGCCGAGTGCCACACGGGTGGCCGTCTCACGGGCACTGGCGCGCTCCAGGACCGGCCGGGCCTCCGGGAAGCCGTACTTCTGCATGCCGGTGAAGTCGGCGTGACCCGGGCGCGGACGCGTCAGAGGGGCGTTGCGGGCCGAGTTGGCCAGCTCCTCCGGATCCACGGGATCCGCGGACATGACGCGCTCCCACTTGGGCCACTCGGTGTTGCCCACCTCGATGGCCACGGGGCCGCCCTGGGTCAGGCCGTGCCGGACGCCACCGATGATGGTGACCTCGTCCTGCTCGAACTTCATCCGGGCGCCGCGGCCGTAGCCGAGACGGCGGCGCGCGAGGGCGTCACGGACGTCCTCACTCGACAGTTCGACGCCTGCCGGGACGCCTTCGACGATCCCGACGAGCGCGGGGCCATGAGACTCACCAGCGGTTAACCAACGAAACATATGTCCATCCTGCCATGCTTGTGCCCGGTCACCCGCGTCGGGGTGCGTTCACTGCGTCACACATCGCGTCGATGACGCGAGGGGCCTTCTCGGGCCCGTTTCCGGTAAAGAGAAGCACTTGTTCGACCGCCTGGTAGAGCAGCATCTCCAGCCCCGGCACCACGGTCCCGCCCCTGGCGGACCATGCGGCGGCCAGCGCGCTGGGCCACGGCTCGTACGCGACGTCCAGAAGGACGGGCGGCGCGTCACCCGGCGACGGGGCACTCCCCCGGTCCACCAGCTGCGCTGCCAGGCCGTCCGCCGCGCGGGGCGGCAGCGTCGAGATCACGACGTCGTACTCGGCCAGGCTGCCGGTCGCCGAGTCATAGGGCAGCAGGCTGAGCCGCACCCCGCTCGCGTCCGCGGCGCCGAACGCCTCGGCCGCCCGGCTTTCATCCCGGGCGAAGAGCACCACGTCACGGTGTCCCAGCCGGGACAGGGCCGCGATCGCGGCCGCGGAGGTCCCCCCGGCGCCCAGGATCGCGGCGCGGCGCCCCAGGGTGGACCCGTCGCCGGGAACCCCGTGGAGCGTCGGCAGGCCCGCGGCGTGGCGGAGGGCGTTGATGATGCCCATGACGTCCGTGTTGTGGCCCGTGAGCCGGGTGGCGCCGTCAGCATCCGTCGTCACGACCACGGTGTTCAGCACGCCGAGTTCGGCCGCGGCGCCGACGCACTCGTCGACCTCGGAGACCATCGCCCGCTTGAGCGGCATGGTGACGGACAGGCCGCACCAGGCCGGCTCGCGGCGCACCCCGGCCATGAAGGCGGTCAGCTCGGGCTCGTCCACATCCACCGCGGTGTACTCGGCGTCGAAGCCCAGCACACGGTACGCCGCGTTGTGCAGCGCGGGTGACTTCGAGTGGGAGATGGGATGCCCGAGGACCGCGGCCCTGCGCATCATTGGCAACGTCCTGCGTTGGCGCTGCACCACTCCTGGTAGAGCGCCACGTTGCGGTTGTGCTCCTCCAGGGTCTTCGCGAACCGCGTCTCCCCCGTGTCCAGGTTGATGGTCACCCAGAACAGGTAGTCGGAAGCCTTCGGATGGGCCGCGGCGTCGATCGCCATCTTGCCCGGGGATCCGATGGGACCGACCGGCAGGCCGGGGTTCGCATAGGTGTTGTACGGGTTGCTCTTGTCGTCCTTCTCGGCCTGGGTAAGCTCGTAGCTCTTCCGGCCGAGCCCGTACGTCACCGTGGCGTCCGACTGGATGAATCCGACCGTCTGGGCGTTGTGCTTCAGGCGGTTCATGACGGCGCCGGCGACGGTCGGATAGTCCGCCCGTCCCGCCTCGGCCTGCACGATCGAGGCGATGGTCAGCATGCGGTACTGCTCGTCGGCGTCGGTCACGCCCTGGGACTTGAGCTCGTCCTGCGTGGCCTTGACCAGCTGGCCGAGGACCTGCTTCGCGGTGCTGCCCACGGCGAACCGGTACTCGCCCGGGAACAGGTAGCCTTCCAGGTTCTTGGCCTTCGAGGACACCCCGAACTGTCCTGGGGCGTTGGCGAGGTTCTTCAGATCCGAGAATTCGAGTCCGGTCCCCTTGGCGATGGCCTCAAGGGACTCTCCCAGCCGCAGGCCGGCCGAGAGCGCGACGTACGAGACCTTGTCCTTGCCGCTCGCGCCGAACACGTTCACGGCATCCGCGGACTTCATCTCCTTGCGGAACGTGTACTTGCCCGGAGAGAGCGTGATGCCGGACTCGCCGAACGCCTTGATGAACGTCCCCGCATCGGCGACCACGCCCTGCTCCTTGAGCGAGTTGGCCACCTGGGTGACGGACGAACCTTGCGCGACCTCGACGGACACGGAGCCTGTGCCGGGTCCCGGGTAGTCGGTCACCCGGCCCCAGCCGAGGCTGGGCCCGATGAACTGGAACGCGGCGAACGCACCGCCGGCGACAAGGAGGAAGGACAGAAGCACGGCCACCCAGCCGCGCACCCGGCGGTGCTTGCGGGGGCTGGCCACTTCCTCCTGGAACGCGGTCTTGGCGGGCTCTTCCTCGTCATGCCCCGGTTCCGGAGAGTGGATGAACTGGAAACCGTGCGTCCCGGCCGCCTCGTGCTGGCCGTGGTGCTGGGCCTCGGAATCCTCGACGGCGGGAGCGTCGGCCGCTTCAGCGGCGGTTTCGGGACGCGCGGTTTCAGGACGAGCAGTGTGAGCGGCGGGCCGGTGAGCGTGTGCCAGAGGATTGAGACGGGTGTGCGTCGGCTCCGGGTAGAAGTGCTGGGCGTGCGCCGTTGCGGGGACAGGCGCGATGCGGGACCCGGAGGCGGAGCCGGACGAAGCGTCGTGGCGCTGGGCACCGTTCGTGGGACCGCCGTCGGCGGCGCGCTCGGAGGCGGCCTGTGCAGCCGCGGCGCTCTCGGCCGCCGCCTTCTCCGCCTGGACTTCCTCGGCCTGGATTCTCTCAGCCTGGGCTTTGTCTGCCGCGGCCTTGTCGCGGCGGGCCTTCTCCGCTGCCGCGCGTTCGGCCGCTGCCGCTTCCGCTGAGGCGGCCCGTTCGAGCCGGGCCTTCTCGGCCTGAGCCTTCACTGCTGCCGCCCGTTCGGCGGCGGCCCGTTCAGCAGCGGCCTTCTCGGCGGCAGCTTGTTGCGCGGCGGCCTGGGCCGCACGGGCACGCTCGACGGCGGCCCTTTCGGCCTGGGCTTTCTCGGCCGCGGCGCGTTCAGCGGCGGCTTTTTCAGCAGCAGCCTTATCCGCTGCAGCCTTCTCCGCTGCGGCCCTCTCTGCTCCGGCGCGTTCTTCGGCGGCCTTCTCGGCCGGGGTCGGGGTGTCCTGTCGCTGGAAGGCGTCGCGCCGTCGCGGCAGCTCGTCCTGCTCCTGGTCGAACGGAGCAGCAGCGCGCGCGGCGCGCTCCTGTTCCTCGCGCTGAGCGAGGAGACGCTCCCGCGCACGAAGTTCCCGCCGGGTCAGCGGCATCCCTTCGGCGGCCATGGGACCGCCAGCCCGGGACTGCTTGTCCCCGGGCTCGTTGTTGTCCGTGCTCACGTACGGGTGCCTCCATCACTTTCCTCGAAGGTGGCGGAATGGGCGCGCACCGGCGTCCCCACATCAGGTCCTTGGCGTTTCTGCATGTCAAGCGCATGCTGGAGGATGTTCACCGCCGCCACCTGATCCACCACTTTACGATGTTCCCGGCCGTCCATTCCAGCTTCGCGCAGCGTCCGGTGCGCCGTGACGGTGGTCAGACGCTCGTCGAGCATCGCCACGGAGCAGTCGACAGCGGCGTCCTGGAGCCGGTCGGCGAGGATCTGAGCATAGTCCAGTGCCATCTGCGTGGATTGACTCTCCCCGCCGCGCAAAGTGCGCGGCAGGCCGACGAAGGCCCACCGGACCTGCCGCTCGATGATCTGTCGGACGATCACTCCGATGTCCGAATTCTTCTTGCTGTCACGCTGCAAGGTCTTGAAAGGGGTGGCCAGGATCCCGTCCGGGTCGCTGACGGCCACTCCGACCCTCACCAGGCCGACGTCGATCCCCAGACGGACGCCCCGAGGAGCGTCCGCCGGGGACGTCTGTGCATGGTCTTCCATCCGTGCCTAGCGGTTGCGGATCGCGTCGACGATGGCGGTGAGCGCCGCGGGGATCTTCGCGGCATCGGTCCCGCCGCCCTGGGCGATGTCGTCCTTGCCGCCGCCGCCGCCGCCGAGGATCCCGGCGGCCGTGCGGACCAGCGCGCCGGCCTTGACGCCAGCGGCACGGGCTTCGTCGTTCGTGGCGACCAGCACCACCGGACGGCCGTTCGCGACGCCGGCCACGGCGACCGTGGCCGCTTCGCTGCCCAGGCGGCCACGGAGGTCCAGCACGAGCGAGCGGAGGTCGTCCGCGCCGCCGACCGTGCCGGCGTCGTGCGCGATCACCCGGACGCCGTTCGCGTCGCTGGCGCTGTTCAGCAGCGTGGCGGCCTGAGCGGCGAGCTGCTCCTTGCGCAGGCGGTCGAGTTCCTTCTCAGCAGCCTTGAGCTTGCTCAGCGTGGCGCCGATGCGCTCGGACAGCTGACCGGAGGGGACCTTGAACATCTCGCTGAGCTCGGTCACCAGGGCGCGCTCGGCGGCGAAGTGGCGGAACGCCTCCATGCCGACGAAGGCCTCCACACGGCGGTTGCCCGAGCCGACGGACTGCTCGCCCAGCAGATTCAGGCTGCCGATCCGCGAGGTGCTGCCCACATGGGTGCCGCCGCAGAGTTCACGGGACCAGGCGCCGTCGATCTCCACGACGCGGACCTCGCTGCCGTAGTTCTCGCCGAACAGGGCCATGGCGCCGAGCGCCTTCGCCTGCTCGAGGCCCATCACCGAGGTCTTGACCTCGAAGTTGTTCCGGATGGCGAGGTTGGCCACTTCCTCGATCTCGCTCTTGGTGGCGCCGGACAGCTGCTCACCCCAGGCGAAGTCGAAGCGGAGGTAGCCGGCCTTGTTGAAGGAACCGCGCTGGGTGGCCTCCTTGCCCAGGATCTGGTGCAGGGCGGCGTGGACCAGGTGCGTGGCGGTGTGCGCCTGCTCGCCGGCATGACGGCGCTCGGCGTCCACGGCGGCGCGCACGATCGCGTCCGAGGAGATCTCACCCTCGCGCACCAGGGCCTTGTGCACGGAGAGCCCCTTGACCGGGCGCTGGACGTCCAGCACCTCGACCACGAAGCCGTCACCCGTGATCAGACCGGTGTCGGCGGCCTGACCGCCGGCCTCCGCGTAAAACGGGGTCTCCGCGAGAACCAGTTCGATCTCGTCACCCGTGGAGGCGTGCCCCGTGCGGGCGCCGCCGCTGAGCAGCGCGCGGACGCGGGACTCGGTCTCGAGCTCATCGTAGCCGGTGAACACGGTCTCGCCGTCGGCCAGGATGTCACGGAAGACCGTGACGTCGGCGTGGCCGCCCTTCTTGGCCTTGGCGTCGGCCTGGGCGCGCTGACGCTGCTCCTGCATGAGGGCGCGGAACTGCTTCTCGTCGACGGCGACGCCGGCCTCCTCGGCCATCTCGAGCGTCAGGTCGATCGGGAAGCCGTACGTGTCGTGGAGCGCGAAGGCATCCTCGCCGGAGAGCGAAGCGCCCTGGGACTTGGCCTGGACCACGGCCTCGTCGAGACGGGCGGTGCCGGAGGCGATGGTGCGCAGGAACGCCCGCTCCTCGGCGTAGGCGATCCGGGAGATCCGGTCGAACTCGAGCTCGACCACCGGGTAGACGCCCTTCATGGCGTCACGGGAAGCGGGGAGCAGCTCGGGCAGGCAGGCCTGCTCGACGCCCAGCAGGCGCATGGAGCGGACGGCCCGGCGGATCAGACGGCGCAGCACGTAGCCGCGGCCTTCGTTGGACGGGGTGACGCCGTCGGCGATCAGCATGAGGGCGGAGCGGACGTGGTCCGCCACGACGCGCATGCGGACGTCGTCGGCGTGGTGCGGGTCCTCGGGGCTCTCGGCGGAGGTGTACTCCTTGCCGGAGAGCTCGGACGCCTTGTCGATCACGGGGCGGACCTGGTCCGTCTCGTACATGTTCTCCACGCCCTGGAGGATCATGGCGAGACGTTCCATGCCGAGACCGGTGTCGATGTTCTTCTTGGGCAGCTCGCCGACGATGTCGAAGTCCACCTTCGACTTCACATTGTCGATCTGGTACTGCATGAAGACCAGGTTCCAGATCTCCACATAGCGGTTGTCATCGGCCTCGGGGCCGCCCTCGATGCCGTAGGCCGGGCCGCGGTCGTAGTAGATCTCCGAGCAGGGGCCGGCCGGGCCGGGCTGGCCGGTGGACCAGTAGTTGTCACTCTTGCCCATGCGCTGGATGCGCTCGGCCGGGATCGCCGTGTGCTGGAGCCAGAGGTCACGGGCCTCATCGTCGTCCTCGTAGACCGTGACCCAGAGCTTCTCCTCGGGCAGGCCGTAGCCGCCGTCCTCCACGGGGCTGGTGAGCAGCTCGTAGGCGAACTTGATGGCGTCTTCCTTGAAGTAGTCGCCGAAGGAGAAGTTGCCGCACATCTGGAAGAAGGTGCCGTGACGCGCGGTCTTGCCGACCTCTTCGATGTCACCGGTGCGGATGCACTTCTGGACGCTCGTGGCACGGCTGTACGGAGGGGTCTCCTGCGCGGTCAGGTACGGGATGAAGGGAACCATGCCGGCCACGGTGAAGAGCAGGCTGGGGTCGTTGGAGACCAACGAGGCGGACGGCACCGCGGTGTGGCCCTTGGAGACGAAAAAGTCCACCCAGCGCTTGGTGATTTCCTGCGACTTCATGAGGAAGTGAGTTCCCTTCGGCGTGACACGGGCCGATGCCCGGTGATGCATGGTGGCGGACCAGCTGTCCGCCGCGTTCAATTGTGCCTTCATGGCCGCCCCGGGAGCCAATCCCGCGGCCGGTTTCCGCGCCCGTTCCGGAGGCGCGGCGATCAGGTGCGACGGCGGGAGGCCACCGCCGTCGTGCGTGTCAGGACCGCTTGTCGTCCAGGGCGAGGGCCGCCCGGAGTTCGTCCTCCCGCTCGCGCATGCCGTCGCGCACCTGATCGGCGAAGTGATAGATGCTGTCGCTCAGTCGCCCCACGGCGCGGTTGAGGCCTTCCGGGCCGACGGCGTCGCGGGCTTCGGAGAGCTTGCGGAAGACCACCACGCCCAGCGCGGCGCCGACTCCCAGCCAGAGGATGCGCTTCATCATGCGTCCTTCCTTCCGTCAGCGGCTGCGGCGGCCAGCGGGGCGCTGCGAGCCCTGCTTGCGCGCCGACAGGGCCGAACGGACACCGTGGCTGAAGGCAGCCACCTTGATCAGCGGACCACCCACGGTCGCCGAGATGAGCGAGGAGAGCGCCGAGAGGTTCGCACTCGCATCCGCCACGTTGTTCGAGATGCCGTCCACCTTCTTCAGCTGCTCATTGGTCGTGGTGACGGTGGCCGTCACCTCCGTCATGAGAGGCTGGGCGCCGTCGCTCAGCTCCTTGATGGAATCCCTGATCTCATCCAGCACCTTGCCCAGCTTGAGGATGGGCACTGCGAGGAAGAGGACCAACAGCAGGAAGACTCCGGCTGCGATGAGACCGGCAATGTCACCGCCACTCATGACTTTTCTCCTTGAGGTTCGTGGACAAGCACGTGTTCTACCTTATCGCCCGTGACCGCCGGCACGGCCCGGGAAAGAGAAAGAGCCCGTGGCCAGGGCCACGGGCTCCTTCCAGAGGCTCTTAGCGAGCGTAGAATTCCACGACGAGCTGCTCTTCGCAGGTCACGGGAACCTCAGCACGCTTCGGGCGACGCACCAGGCGTGCCTGAAGGGCCTCGAGCTTGACATCCAGGTAGGCCGGGACGGCCGGCAGGACATCGCGGTGGGCGCCGGCCGCAGCAAGCTGCAGCGGGACCATCGGGATGCTGCGCGGGTGCACGTGGATCAGCTGGCCTTCGGAAACGCGGAAGGACGGGCGGTCCACGCGCTGTCCGTCAACCATGATGTGGCGGTGCACCACGAGCTGGCGGGCCTGGGCGATCGTGCGGGCGAAGCCTGCGCGAAGAACCAGGGCGTCCAGACGCATTTCGAGCAGCTCGACCAGGTTCTCACCGGTCAGACCCTTGGTGCGACGAGCTTCCTCGAAGACGCGGGTCATCTGAGCTTCACGGATGCCGTACTGAGCGCGCAGACGCTGCTTTTCACGCAGACGAACGGCGTAGTCGGAATCCTGCTTCTTGCGGGCGCGGCCATGTTCGCCGGGTCCGTACGGACGGCGCTCCATGTACTTGGCGGCCTTGGGAGTCAGAGCGATGCCGAGGGACCGCGAAAGGCGGGCCTGACGGCGAGCACGAGTGCTGTTAGCCACTTGTGTCCTTCCAATGGTGCGGTTTTTGTGGTGTTAACTGGCCTCCCGTATGGAGAGCATCGGCAAACCGCCGCCTTTTGCTACTGGTCCCGGGCACGCGCCACCCTCGCGGAGAACCGTGAGAAGGGTGCTTGCCGGCAGGATCATGCCAGACAAACCTCAATTCTAGCATGGCGGTGTCCCTCGTCGCCGAGGGTGGCTCAGCGCTCCCCGCGCACGATGCCCCGCAACCGCTCCAGGCGTGCCGCGATCTCCCGCTCAGAACCGTTCGCCGTCGGCTCATAGTAGTTCCGGCCCACGAGGTCGTCCGGCGGGTACTGCTGCCGGGCGATCGAGTGAGGCGCGTCGTGGGCGTAGAGATAGCCCTTGCCGTGACCCAGACCCTTCGCACCTGGGTAGTGGGCGTCCCGCAGAGGCATCGGGATGTCCGTGCCCATGCCCGCCCTGACGTCCGCCAGCGCCTTGTCGATCGCCAGATAGGCGGCGTTCGACTTGGGCGCGGTCGCCAGATGGACCACGGCCTCGGCCAGGATGATCCGGCCTTCGGGCATGCCGATGAGCTGCACGGCCTGGGCCGCGGCCACCGCCGTCTGGAGCGCGGTCGGATCGGCCATCCCGATGTCCTCCGCCGCGGAGATCACGATGCGCCGGGCGAGGAAGCGCGGGTCCTCCCCCGCCTCGATCATGCGCGCGAGGTAGTGCAGCGCGGCGTCGACGTCGGAACCGCGGATCGACTTGATGAACGCGCTGATCACGTCGTAGTGCTGGTCGCCCTGCCGGTCGTAGCGCACCGACGCCTTGTCGATCGCCTGCTCGGCCTGTGCCAGATGGAGCACGGCCTTGCCCTGGCCGTCCTCGCCGGAACCGCCCGCATGCTCTCCGAGTGCGACGCCGGCAGCGGCCTCGAGCGAGGTCAGCGCACGCCGGGCGTCCCCGCTGGAGACGCGGACCAGATAATCGAGCGCGTCCTCCTCGACCTCGATCTTGCCGCCGAGCCCGCGGTCGTCCTCGATGGCCCGCTCCAGGAGTCCCCGGATATCGGTGTCCTGCAGGGGCTTGAGCGTCAGGAGGATCGACCGCGACAGCAGAGGGGCCACGACCGAGAAGGACGGGTTCTCGGTGGTCGCCGCCACCAGGATCACCCAGCGGTTCTCCACACCCGGCAGGAGGGCGTCCTGCTGGGCCTTGTTGAAGCGATGGATCTCATCGAGGAACAGCACGGTCCCCTGCCGGTGCAGATCCCGGCGCTGCAGCGCCTCGTCCATGACCCGGCGGACGTCCTTGACCCCCGCGGTGATGGCGGACAGCTCCACGAATTTACGGCCCGGCGCATTGGCGATCACGTGCGCCAGGGTGGTCTTGCCCGTCCCGGGCGGTCCCCAGAGGATGATGCTCGACGGCCCGACGGCGGACGGTTCGCCGCTCGACTCCGCCAGCGTCCGGAGAGGCTGGCCCGGCCGCAGCAGATGCTGCTGGCCCACCACGTCGTCGATGGTCCGGGGCCGCATCCGCACGGCCAAGGGCGTGAGCGGATACGCGGACGACGACGTCCCCTCACCCGAGGGGGAATCGCCCGGATCGCTCGGGGAGAAATCGTCCTGGGAAAAGAGGTCAGCCATGCTCCCCAGCCTAGCGGGCGAGGGGCCCCGCCCGATGCGGAGCGAGGGTGGGGAGCCCGGCTAGGCCCTAGCGGGCGAGGGACCCCGCCCGATGCGGAGCGAGGGTGGGGAGCCCGGCCAGGCGCTCTCCCCGGCGGCTCCCCAACTTCGTTCCTCGGTGGGGCCCCTCGCCGCCGTGGGCCCAGGGCGAGGGGGCCCGGCGAGCCACCAGGCCCCGCTGCCTCAGCACGCTCCGGGCGCTCGGCGCAGAGGGGCACTGCGGTACCAGTAGGAGCCGGCTTCCACGAAACCGAGGTCCCGGTACAGGGCCACAGCCCCCTCGTTGAAACGCGTCACGCTCAGCCAGAATCCACGCGGAGTGGCCGGCTCGGCCAGGAGCGCGGTCAGGAGCGAGCGCGCGTGGCCCTTGCGGCGGTGCGCTTCGCGCGTGACCATGCCGTAGATCCCCGACCACTCCCCCACGTGGATCGCCTGGCCGACGGCGATCGCGGCGCCGTCGTCGTCCCGGAGGAGAGCGTGACTGGACCGCACGGACTCCTGGATGGCCCGCGCGGTGTCCGCCGCCTCGGCGCCGCCGTGGCCGCTCGTGAGCCACCAGGCGTCGAACCATTCCTCGGTCAGGTCCGGAGTGATCTCGACGTGGCCAGGCGCCGGCGGAACCGGCCCGGCCGACGCCTCACGGACCATGAAGACCGTGTGGGACTGCGCCCGGTAACCGAGTGCGTCGAGGCGGGCGTCCAGGGCGGCGTCCGCCGGATCCGAGGTGAGCTGGAACAGCGCCGGGAGCCGCTGGGCGCGGTACCAGGATTCGGCGGCCTTGATGGCGGCGTCGACGTCGTCCACCGGCGCGTACGGCCACACCGAATTGGCCCGCTGTGTCACGCCGGAGGCACTGCGGAGCAGCCACGCGCCGGTGTCGAACGTGGTCAGGCCCGGCCATGCTGCGTTCTGCAGCGCGGCCAGGCCTGACACGGAGGAAAGGGACTCCACGGGATCAGTCGTCCGAGGTCTCCCCTGCCGGCTTCTCAGCGGCGGCGGCCGTCGGAGCCGGCTTGAAGTCCACACCGGCCTCCTTGCGCTGCTGCGGCGTGATGGGTGCCGGAGCGGCGGTCAGCGGGTCGTAGCCGCCACCGGACTTCGGGAACGCGATGACGTCGCGGATCGACTCCGCGCCGGCCAGGAAGGAGACCACGCGGTCCCAGCCGAGGGCGATGCCGCCGTGCGGCGGGGCGCCGTACTTGAAGCCCTCCAGCAGGAAGCCGAACTTGCTCTCGGCTTCCTCCTTGCTCAGGCCCATGACCTCGAACACGCGCTCCTGGACGTCGCGCTGGTGGATACGGATGGAGCCGCCACCGAGCTCGCTGCCGTTGCAGACGATGTCGTAGGCGTAGGACAGGGCCGACTCGGGATCCGTGTCGAAGGTGTCCATGAACTCCGGACGCGGCGACGTGAACGCGTGGTGCACGGCGGTCCACTTTCCGGCGCCCACGGCGACGTCACCCGAGGCGACGGCAGCGGCGGCCGGCTCGAACATGGGCGCGTCCACGACCCACACGAAGGCCCAGTCGCCTTCCGACACGAGCCCGGTGCGGTGTCCGATCTCGACACGGGCGGCGCCGAGCAGCGCGCGGGAGGCCGACTTCTCACCGGCCGCGAAGAAGATGCAGTCGCCGTTGGAGGCGCCCACCGCGGCGGCCAGGCCCTCGCGCTCGGCGTCCGTGAGGTTCTTGGCCACGGGACCCGTGAGCTCGCCGTCCTCCTTGATGAGGACGTACGCGAGGCCCTTGGCGCCGCGCTGCTTGGCCCATTCCTGCCACGCGTCCAGCGTGCGGCGCGGCTGCGAAGCCCCGCCCGGCATGACCACGGCGCCGACGTACGGGGCCTTGAACACGCCGAAGTTGGTGTCCTTGAAGAACTCGGTCAGATCCGTCAGCTCCAGGCCGAAGCGCAGGTCCGGCTTGTCCGAACCGTACTTGGCCATGGCCTCGGAGTACGGCATGCGGCGGATCGGGGTGGGGATGTCCACGCCGATCAGCTTCCAGAGCGCGACGACGAGCTTCTCGCCGAGGGCGATGATGTCGTCCTGGTCCACGAAGCTGGCTTCGATGTCCAGCTGGGTGAACTCGGGCTGGCGGTCCGCGCGGAAGTCCTCGTCACGGTAGCAGCGGGCGATCTGGTAGTACTTCTCGAAGCCGCCCACCTGCAGCAGCTGCTTGAAGAGCTGCGGCGACTGCGGCAGCGCGTACCAGGAACCCGGGGCCAGACGGGCCGGCACCAGGAAGTCGCGGGCGCCTTCCGGGGTGGACCGGGTCAGGGTGGGGGTCTCGATCTCGAGGAAGCCCTCGGAGTGCAGCAGCTCGCGGGCCACACGGCTCGCTTCGGAGCGCAGGCGCAGGTTGCGGGACAGGACCGGACGGCGCATGTCCAGGTAGCGGTGCTTGAGGCGGGCCTCCTCACCGACCTCCACGTGCTCGTCGATCTGGAACGGCAGCGGCTCGGAGGTGTTGAGCACCACGACCTTGTCGGCGATGACTTCGACCTCGCCGGTCGCCAGTGCAGGGTTCTCGTTGCCCTCGGGACGCCGCTCGACCGTGCCGGTCACCTGCAGCACGAACTCATTGCGCAGACCGTGGAAGACATCCTCCTCGCGGACCACCACCTGGGCCACGCCCGAGGCATCGCGGAGGTCCACGAAGGCCACTCCGCCATGGTCACGACGGCGGGCCACCCAGCCTGCCAGGGTGACGGTCTGTCCGATGTTCTCGGCCCGGAGAGAGCCGAGGTCATGTGTGCGCAGCACAGCATTCCTTTCGAGTGAGGCGGATCCTCCCGCCGCCGACGAGATTCTGCAGATGTTCCGGGCGGGAAAACTCAAGGATCGTCAGGACCTCGCGGTCCGACCCAGACGATTTTACCCGGTGAGCCTCCTCCCGCCTGCCACCGGGCGCGTGAGCGCGGTGACGGGCGGGAGGCGGGCCCGGAGAGGGATCAGTCCGCGAGGCGGGCGATCACCTGAGGACGGAGATCCTCGGCGGCGGGGCTCCAGAGGGCCGGGTCGGCCGTCACCTGTTCGCCGCTGCGGATGTCTTTGACCTGGTGGGTGCCCTCGGCGTCCGTGAACCAGACGAAGGGGATGCCGCGGCGGTCGGCGTACTTGATCTGCTTGCCGAACTTCTCGGCCTTGGCGGCCACCTCGGTCGCGATGCCACGGCCGCGCAGCTGCGCGGCGACATCCTGGGCCCCCGCCCAGGACTCGTCGTCGTTGAGCGCCACGAGCACGGCGGTGGGCACGCTGCGGCTGGCCGTCGCGAACTCCTGCGACAGGATGCGGGACACCAGACGGGTCACGCCGATGGAGAGGCCGACGCCGGGGAAGGTGCGGTTGCCCTTGGTGGCCAGGGATTCGTAGCGGCCGCCCGAGCAGATCGAGCCGAGCTGTTCGTGGCCGACCAGCACGGTCTCGACCACGGTGCCCGTGTAGTAATCGAGGCCACGGGCGATGCTCAGATCGGCGAGCACCTTGCCGGGCGCCCGCAGCGATGCGGCGGCCACCACCTGCTCGAGTTCGGTGAGGCCTTCCTCCAGCAGCGGGTGCTCGACGCCGAGCGCCCGGACCTGCTCGACGAAGGAGGTGTCCAGGGTCTGGATGGTGGCGAGCTTCAGGGCCGCTTCGGCCTGCTCCGGGGTGGCGCCCAGCTCACTCTGCAGGAGCTCGGCGACCCTCGCTGCGCCGATCTTCTCCAGCTTGTCGATGCTGCGCAGCACGCCGGCCGTGTCCTCCAGGCCGATCCCCCGGTAGAACCCTTCGGACAGCTTGCGGTTGTTGACCCGCAGGCGGAATTCCGGGATGGGCAGCGCGGAGAGCGCCTCGGCGATGACCAGCACGATCTCGACGTCGTAGCGGAACGGCAGCTCGCCGTCGCCCACCACATCGATGTCCGCCTGGGTGAATTCGCGCGCGCGGCCCTCCTGCGGACGCTCGCCGCGCCACACCTTCTGCATCTGGTACCGGCGGAACGGGAATGCCAGGTAGCCCGCGTTCTCCACGACATACCGGGCAAACGGGACCGTCAGGTCGAAGTGCAGGGCCAGGGCGTTGGGGTCCGACTTGCCGGAGGCGTCGTCGTCATCCTGGAGGCGGCTGAGGCCGTAGACCTCCTTGTCGATCTCACCCTTGCGCAGGAGCTGACCCACCGTCTCGACCGCCCGGGTCTCGATGGAACCGAAGCCGTGCAGTTCGAAAACGCGGCGCAGAGTGTCCAGCACATGCTGTTCCACCACGCGTTCCTGTGGGAGCCACTCGGGGAATCCGGACAGGGAGGGGGTGCGTGCCATGCTGTGAAACTCCTTTGACGTGCGGCTTTTCGCCTGCTGCGGGGGAAGCCGTGCCTAAACTAGGTGCGTCAGCCAGTTTAAGCCGTGGCTGGCGTGCGCGGCGAACGCGCGACTTTCAGTCAGACGGACGACGGCGCCACCGGGCGCCGCAGGAGGTTACGGGTGGCAGCCAGCAAGCAGGAGCTGCGGGAGCAGCGCCGTCGTGTGCGCCAGATGGAGGCCAGGCGTTCCCTGCGCGACGCCCAGCAGCAGCGTCGCCGCCGTGACAACGCCCTCGCCATCGGCGCGGGCGCCGTGGCGGTCGCGCTCGGCGTCGTGCTCCAGCTGACGACCTTCGCCAGCAACCCCACTCCCGAGGAGTACGCCGCGGTGCAGGCAGGGCTTCAGACCCCGTCCGCGAGCCCCTCCCCTTCCGAAAGCAATGTGGGCAACATCCCCAGCGCCGATGTGGCCCGCGGCAAGACCCTCACGGGAACCCTCACGATCAACGGCAAGCCGCTCGGCGTCACGCTGGACGGGACGAAGGCGCCGCAGGCAGTGTCCGTCTTCAAAACACTGGCCGACCAGGACTTCTTCACGAAGAACGGCTGCCACCGGCTGACCACCGCCTCGATCTATGTGCTCCAGTGCGGCTCCAAGAACGGCAAGGGCGCGGTGGATCCCGGGTTCCAATGGGGGCCGGTCGAGAACGTCCCGGCCGACGGCAAGTACCCGGCGGGCACCATCGCCGTGGCCCGGGCGGCGAGCACCTACAGCAACAGCACGCAGTTCTTCATCACGTACAAGGACAGCATCCTTCCCGTGGACCAGGGCGGTTACACCGTGATGGGCCGTGTCACCTCGGGACTCGACGCCATCACCTCCATCGCCTCGGCCGGAGTGAAGGCCGGCGGGACATCCGCCACGGATGGCCCCCCTGCCACGGCAGTGACGATAGACTCGTTTACTCTGAAGTGATTTTCACTCTGATGTGATTCCAGCTTCGGACGAAGCACCATCCTCGATCCCTGCTCCGGCCGGGACCGCGCATGTTCCAACGAAGGAAAGAGTTCTAGCGGTGACAGAAAGTCTGCAACCCGACGAAACCGGCACCACGGAAGCAACGACGGAGACGTCCGCTGCCAAGCCCGCAGCTCCGAGCCCCGCGGCCTTCGCCGCGCGGCCCAAGGCGCCTGCGGCCGCCCCCGCACCGGTCCACGCCCCGGACGCCACGGTGGATCTCACCGCCGCCCGTGCCTTCGGCCGGGTGGAAGGCGACGGCCACGTCTTCGTGACCGTCGACGGCGAGGAACACGTCGCGGGTCAGTACCCCGGCGTGTCGGCCGACGAAGCGCTGGCCTACTTCGCCCGCAAGTTCGAGGACATCACGGCGCAGATCGACCTGCTGGAGAGCCGCGTGGAGGCCAAGGCCGCCGCGGGTGAACTCCCCACCAGCCTCAAGCACCTGCGTGAACAGCTCGAGGCACGCAATGTGCTGGGCGACATCCGCGGCGCCCTGGACCGCGTGTCCGCGCTCGACGAGAAGGTGGCTGCGCTGATCGCGGAACAGCGCGCTCATCAGGAGGCCGCCAAGGCCGCCGAGCTGAGTGCCCGCGAGGCGATCGTCGCCGAGGCCGAGACCATCTCCGCCCAGGATCCTGCGGCCACGCAGTGGAAGACGTCCAGCACCCGGATGAACGAACTCTTCGACGCCTGGAAGGCCGCGCAGAAGTCCGGCGTTCGTCTGTCCAAGAGCGTCGAGGAGGGGCTCTGGAAGCGGTTCCGGACCGCCCGCACCGTCTTCGACCGTCACCGGCGTGCCTACTTCTCGCAGCTGGACAGCACCAACGCTCAGGCGAAGGCGGTCAAGGAGCAGCTGATCGCTGAGGCCGAGCAGCTGCAGACCTCCACCGACTGGGGTCACGCTGCCGCGGAGTACCGCCGTCTCATGGACCAGTGGAAGGCCGCGCCGCGCGCCAGCCGCAAGGACGATGACGCCCTGTGGGCCCGTTTCCGTGCCGCTCAGGATGTGTTCTTCGCGGCACGTCAGGCCGCCAACGACGAGCTGGACGCCAGCTACTCGGCGAACCTGGCCGTCAAGGAGCAGCTCCTGCTGGAAGCCCAGGAACTCGTCCCCGTGTCGGATCTGGCCGCCGCCAAGAAGGGTCTTCAGTCGATCCGGGACCGTTGGGAGGAGGCCGGTCGCGTGCCGCGTGCGGACATGGGCCGGATCGAGGCCGCCCTGCGGCGCGTGGAGGATGCCGTCCGCGAGGCCGAGGAGGAGAACTGGCGCCGGAGCGATCCGGAGGCCAAGGCCCGCAGCACCAGCATGATCGAGCAGCTCGAGGCCACCATCGCGGGTCTGCGTGACGATCTGAGCGCCGCCGAGGCCAAGGGCGACGCCCGAGCCATCAAGAGCGCCCGCGAGGCCCTCGAGGCCCGGGAGCAGTGGCTCGAGGTCGTCCGCAACTCGGCCAAGGATCTCGGCTGATCGGCTTACCCCCGCTGAACAGTCAGCACTGAACGGTGCGTGCTGAACAGAAGGCACTGAACAGAAGGCACTGAACAGAAGGCCGCGGCCGCTGGAACCCAGGTTCCGGCGGCCGCGGCCTTTGTGGTCCGCGCCGGCGGCGCGCAGGCTTGATGTCCACCGCCGAGGCCGTCCCGGTTGTCCACAGGCGAAGGGGCGGTGGTGTCGCGTCGCCGGTCCTCGCGGCAGGATGCTGTCATGGACTTCCCCACCTCGGCGCCGGCCGGCCGCCAGACGCTCCTGCGCACCGGCCGGCCCTTCAGCAGGCAGGAGATGAACGCCCTGGTCCTCGACGGCCTGGTTCAGCCACTCTCGCAGGACTGCTTCGTTCCGGGAACGGCCGTGGTCGACGCGAGGCTGCGGGCGAGGGCCCTGGCGGAGAGCATCCCGCTCGAAGCCCGGCAGCGCGTGGTGGCAGGCCGGCTGAGCGCGGCCTGGATCCACGGTCACGCGCGCGAACCCGCACGGCCGGTGCTCTACATCGCCGCGGGACGCCGGGCCGGAGCCCTGCGCCACGGACTGCGGGCCGAGCTCTACGACGTGCGTCTGGGTGACCACGACGTGGTGAGCCTGGGAGGGCTCCTGGTGACGACTCCCCTGCGCACCGCGCTGGACATCGCCTCGTCCCTCCGTCCGGAGCTGGCCGTGCCGGTCCTCCGGAGCATGCTCCACGACGGCGACCGCGCTCTCAGCTGGCGCGTGCTGAGGCTGGCGGTGGAACACGCCGCTCCCCTGCGCGTGCGGGATGCGGCGCTGGCGAAGGTGGACGCGTGCGTCCGCTGACGCCACAGCCATCCCGCCACGCGGCTCAACCCAAGCCAGCGCAGTGCCTCGGCCCAACGCAGTGCCCCGGCCCAGCGGAGTCCCCCAGTTCAGCGCATTCGGTCAGCCCTGCCCAGCCCACGGCTGACCGGGCACCGGCGACGCTCAGCACCGCCGGCTTCCACTCAGCGGCGCTGGCCGCCGCCGGTCCGGTACACGTCGAACACGCCGTCGATCCGCCGCACCGCGTTCAGGATGTGGTCCAGGTACTTCGGGTCCCCCATCTCGAAGGCGAAGCGGGAGATCGCCAGCCGGTCCTTCGAGGTGTGCACGCTGGCCTCGAGGATGTTCACGTGGTTCTCGGAGAGCACCTTGGTGACGTCCATCAGGAGGCTCTTGCGGTCCAGCGCCTCGACCTGGATCTGGACCAGGTAGATGCTGCTGCGCGTCGGCGCCCACTCGACGTCCACGAACCGCTCGGGCTCGTGGGCGAGGGCCAGGGCGTTCGGACAGTCACTGCGGTGCACGGAGATCCCGGACCCGCGGGTCACGTAACCGGTGATCGAATCCGGCGGCACCGGGGAACAGCACCGGGCCAGCTTGACCCACACGTCATCGACGCCGCGGACGATCACGCCCGCGTCGGAGACCCTGCCGCTCGGGCTGTGCGTGCGAGCAGGGGTGAACTCCTCCTCGACTTCCGCCTGGGCCGGCTCCGTGAGCCGCTCCATGGCCTTCTCCACCACGGACTGGGTGGAGATGTGCCCGTCACCGATCCCGGCGTAGAGGCCGGCGACGTCGACGTACTTGAAAGCATCGGCCAAGTGGGTCAGGTTCTCGGGAGTGAGCACCTTCGTGAGCGGGAGGCTCTGCTTGCGCATGGCGCGCGTGAGCATCTCCTTGCCCTTTTCGATGGACTCTTCTCGGCGTTCCTTGGTGAACCACTGCCGGATCTTGTTCCTGGCACGGGCGCTCTTGACGAAGTGCTGCCAGTCCTGGCTGGGGCCCGCCCCTTCGGCCTTCGAGGTGAAGACCTCCACGCGGTCGCCGTGGCTGAGTTCGGAGTTCAGAGGAACCAGCTTGCCGTTGACCCGGGCGCCGATGGTCCGGTGGCCGACCTCGGTGTGCACCGCATAGGCGAAGTCCACGGGGGTGGCGCCCGCCGGCAGGGTCATGATCTCGCCCTTGGGGGTGAAGACGAACACCTCATTGGTGCTGATCTCGTGGCGCAGGCTGTCCAGGAAGTCGCCCGGGTCCACCGTCTCGCGCTGCATGTCCACGAGGGAACGGAGCCAGCCCATCTCACCCTCGCGAGGGGTGCCCGCCGCACGGGCCTGGTGCTTGTACTTCCAGTGCGCCGCGACACCGTACTCGGCGTTGCGGTGCATCTCATGGGTGCGGATCTGGATCTCGACCGTCCTGCCGCCCGGACCGATCACCGAGGTGTGCAGGGACATGTACATGTTGAACTTCGGGATGGCGATGTAGTCCTTGAACCGACCGGGGATCGGCTTCCAGAGGGAATGGACCACGCCGAGGGCGGCATAACAGTCCTTGACGCTGTCCACCAGGACCCGCACCCCGAGCAGGTCGTTGATGTCGTCGAATTCCTTCTCCCGCACCACCATCTTCTGGTAGATGGAGTAGTAGTGCTTCGGACGGCCGGTGATCGTCGCCTTGATGCGCGCTTCCCGGAGTTCCTCCGCCACCATCTCGCGGATACTGCCGAGCAGTTCCTCACGCTCGGGCGTCCGGGCGCTGACCATCCGGACGAATTCCTCGTACACCCGCGGGTAGAGAGCGGCGAAGGACAGGTCCTCCAGCTCCCACTTCACGGTGTTCATGCCGAGGCGGTGGGCCAGCGGAGCGAAGATGTCCAGGGTTTCGCGGGCCTTCTTGGCCGACGACTCGGCGGAGACGAAACGCCAGGTCCGGGCGTTGTGCAGACGGTCGGCGAGTTTGATCATGAGGACGCGGATGTCCTTGGCCATGGCCACGACCATCTTGCGGACGGTCTCGGCCTGGGCCGCATCGCCATAGGTGACCTTGTCCAGCTTGGTCACACCGTCCACCAGCATGGCCACCTCGGGACCGAAGTCCTTGGAGAGCTGGTCCAGGGTGTAGTCGGTGTCCTCCACCGTGTCGTGGAGCAGGGCGGCGGCGAGCGTGGTGCCGCTCATGCCGAGCTCGGCCAGGATGGTTGCGACCGCCACGGGGTGCGTGATGTACGGGTCCCCGCTCTTGCGCTTCTGGCCGCGGTGATGCAGTTCCGCGGTGTCGTAGGCGCGCTGAAGGTACTCAAGGTCCTCGCGCGGATTGTTGCTGCGCACCGTCCGCAGGAGGGGTTCGAGGATCGGCGAATAGCTGAGACCACCCCGTCCCGTGAGCCGCGCCAGACGCGAGAGTGTGCGTTCCCGCCGCCCCGGGAAGGTGGCCTTGGCCGCCGAATTGTCCACAGGGACGCCCACCACGGTGTGCCCGGGCGTCTCCAGCGCAGTGCGCTCCGCCGTCGTCGCGGGCGCTGCCGAGCGCTCGGCACCCACGGGTGCCTCATCCTCCGGAGTCGAACCCGGCGCTGAACCGTCCACCACAGTTGTTCCTCCCCACGGACTTAATTCACCAATTCTAATCCGTTCCCGCGGCTTAAAAGGACGAAAGGCCGTCCTCACCCGCAGGTGAAGACGGCCTTTCGGTGTCAGGACCGATCGAGGGCGGTTCAGGCGCTCTCGACGACGGCCTCACTGCGGCCGCGCCGCTCGTGAACCTTCGCGGCCTGGGCCTTCAGCGCCGGCTCGCCGTGACGCAGCCACGCATAGAGCGGAGCCGAGACGTAGAGCGTGGCGAGGGTGCCCAGGATGATGCCCACGAACAGCGCGAGCGACAGGTCACGCAGCGTGCCCGCACCCAGCAGACCTGCGCCGATGAACAGGATGGCCGCCACCGGCAGCACGGCGACCACACTGGTGTTGATCGACCGGACCAGAGTCTGGTTGACCGCCAGGTTCACCTCCTCGTCGAAGGTGCGCCGCGTCGAGGTCAGCAGATCGGCGGTGTTCTCGCGGATCTTGTCGAAGACCACCACGGTGTCATACAGCGAGTAGCTCAGCACGGTCAGGAAGCCGATGATCGCACTCGGCGTCACTTCGAAGTCGCTGACGGCATAGACACCAGCCGTGATGATGAGCGTGACGGCCATGCCGGCCAGCGCCGCCAGGGACATCTTCCAGGTCCGGAAGTACAGCGCCATGAGCACCGCGGCCAGGAGGACGAAGATCACCAGACCGAGGAGGGCCTGCTGGCTGACATCCGCGCCCCAGGTGGGGCCGATGAAGGTCGAGGTGACCTTGTCGTCACCCACGCCGTAGGCCTTGGCCAGGCTGTCGCGGAGCTGAGTGGTCTGCTCGTCCGTCAGCTTGTCCGTCTGGACGCGCATGGTGTCGCCGGCGATGTTCGCCACGCGGGGCGCGGAGCCCTGGACAACCTTCCGCACCGCGTCCTCGCCGAGGCGCTGATCAGTGCTGTGGACGTTGGAGATGGTGAACTCGGAGCCACCGCGGAACTCGATGCCGAGGTTGAAGCCGCCCTTGAGCACCGGGACCATGATGGAGAGCAGGACCGCCACACCGGCGATCAGCATCCACAGCTTCTTGCGCCCGACGAAATCGTAAGAACGCTTGCCGGTGTAGAGCTCGTTGCCGAAACGTGCGAAGACTGTTGACATGGCTACTTGCCTTCCTTTCCGGCGTCGTCCGCCTCAGTGCCCTGCTCGCGCTCGGCACGGCGGCGTTCGGCGATGGTCAGACGGCGTTCGGCCTCGGCCTGCGCGCGGCTGTTCTTGGCGGCCACGGGGGCGCCGGCGGTGACCAGGTCCTCCGGGGTGCGGATCCGGCCGGCGCCGCGGTACAGCGGCACAGCGCCCAGGTTGCGCGGGTCGAGGCCGGAGAACCGGTGCCCTTCGCCGAAGAACTTGGTCTTGGCCAGCAGCTGCAGCGTCGGGTGGGTGAACAGGAACACGACCAGAAGGTCGGCGAGGGCCGTCAGGCCGAGCGTGAAGGCGAAGCCCCGCACGTTGCCCACCGCCACGAAGTACAGCACGACGGCGGCCAGCAGGTTCACCGCCTTGGAGGCCAGGATGGTGCGCTTGGCGCGGCGCCAGCCGTTCTCCACCGCGGCCACCAGACCGCGGCCGTCCCGCAATTCGTCACGGATGCGCTCGAAGTACACGATGAACGAGTCGGCCGTCTGGCCGATGGCCACGATCAGACCCGCCACACCGGCCAGCGAGAGGCGATAGTTCTGCGCCCAGCCCAGCAGGGTGATCGCCAGGTAGGTGATGACACCCGCGACCACCAGGGACGCGACGGTCACGAAACCGAGGGCCCGGTACTGGAAGAGCGAGTAGATGACCACCAGCAGCAGACCGATCAGGCCTGCGATCAGACCCATCTTGAGCTGCTCGCCACCGAGGGTCGCGGAGATCTGCTCCTGGGACTGGATCTCGAAGCTGATCGGCAGAGCGCCGTAGCGCAGCTGGTCCGACAGCGCCTTGGCGCTGGCTTCGGTGAAGTTGCCCGTGATCTGCGGACGGCCGTCGGTGATGACCGCCAGTGACCGCGGAGCCGACAGCACCTTGTCATCCAGCACGATGGCGAACTGCGCGCGGGGATCGCTGCCGTTCTCCCCGCCACCGGCGACGTAGAACTGGTTCAGACGCTGCGTGACGTCTTTGAAGATCTTGGTGCCCTGGTCGTTGAACTGGATGTTCACGGCCCATTCGTTCGTCACGGCGCCCTGGCGGCCCTGCTGCAGACCGTAGGAGGACGTCACGATGTCCTGACCCTTGACCTCGACCGGCCCCAGGACGTACTTGATGGCAGGCTGACCGTTCTCGGCCGGCTGGCACGTGACCAGCGGCTTGGTCGGATCGGAACGCTTGACGCCACCCTTGTCCAGGGTGGAGCAGTCCATCGCTTCGAACTCCTTCAGCACGGGCGCCGTGATCCAGGCGCTGTCGCTGGCATCCTTCGGCGTCGTGGGCTTCGGGAGCTTGCTGGCCGGGGTGCGCTGCGTCTCGGGGACCGGAGTGCCGGCGCCCGCGGTGATCACCGGGCGGAAGTTCATGTCCGCCGAGGCCTGGATCAGATCCCGCTCCTCCTTGGTGGGGGTGCCGGGCATCGAGACGACCACGTTGCGGCCACCCTGCGTGCTGATCTCCGATTCGGAGACACCGGAACCGTCCACACGCTGACGGATGATCTCGACAGCCTGGTTGAGCTGCTCCGAGCTGACCGAGGCGCTGCCCTCGACGCGCGGCGCCAGGATCATCTGGGTGCCGCCTTCGAGGTCGAGGGCGAGTTTGGGCGTCCAGCTGGATGCGCCGGACAACGCTCCCCCGGCCACGACAGCAGTCATGGCAAGGGTCAAAGCGACAAGCCAGAGCAGCGTTCTGCGCGCCACCCTTATGGGGCCGGTCTTAGCCATCTATGAGGTCCTTTGGGGCTACGTGGCAAGGCCACGGAAGGTGTTCAGGGGCTACTTGCTGTCGCCGTTCAGGCGCTTGAGGGTCTCTTCCGGCGTCTCGGCGGCGGTGCCGGGCGCGACGTCGTCCTTGACCGTCTCCGGGGCCTCGGCAGCCGGGGCGGTCTGCGCCTCGGTCACGGTCTCCTCGACGGGGGCGACGGCCTCGGTGGTCGTCGGCTCGACGACCTTGGCGATGGCCTGGCGGTGCACGGTGGCGAGGTGGCCGGGGGAAAGCTCCAGCACCACCTTGTTGTCCGCTTCATCGATGGAGCGGATGGTGCCGAACAGGCCGAAGCTGGTCATGACGTCGACGCCCGGTGCGAACTTGGACTGCATCTGCTGCTGCTGTTGCTGGGTCTTCTTGTTCCGGCGCATCATGAAGAACATCAGAACGGCCAGCGCAGCCAGCATCAAGAGCAAGGTGGGATCCACGGATCATTTCCAATCGTTGCGTTTCAGGCAGGGGGTCGCCGCACCCGGAAAGGGGCGGGCGTCAACACAGTCTACGGGCAAAAACCGGGAGAACAGTGTCAAGCCGCCGAGCGCAACCGCACCATGGCCATGCGCGTCAATCGCTGAAGGCGGACCCGTCGTCGTCCAGGAGGAGAGGCTGGAACGCCTCCTCCACGAGGCCCGCCGCGGCGAACTGTTCCCGTCCGAACACGCCGTCCGGCACCACGAAACCGAGGTGCGTCCAGGCGGCGGCCATCGCGATCCGCCCGCGGGGCGTGCGGCCGACCAGGCCTTCACGGACCAGGAACGGCTCGGCGACCGTCTCGACCGTCTCGGGCTCCTCCCCCACGGCGATCGCCAGCGTGGAGAGACCGACCGGGCCTCCGCCGAACTTGGTCACCAGGGCCTCGAGGACGGAGCGGTCCAGCCGGTCCAGGCCACGCGAGTCCACTTCATACATGTCCAGCGCAGCGCCCGCGGTCCGGGCGTCGATCTGGTCGATCCCGTGGACCAGGGCCCAGTCCCGCACCCGGCGAAGGAGGCGGTTGGCGATACGGGGCGTGCCGCGCGAACGGCCCGCGATCTCACTGAATCCGGCCGACGAGACCTTCAGATCGAGGAGCCCGGCCGAGCGCCGCAGGACGAGCTCCAGCTCCTCCACCGCGTAGAACTCGAGGTGGCCGGTGAATCCGAAACGGTCGCGGAGCGGTCCGGGCAGCAGACCGGCCCGCGTCGTGGCGCCGACCAGAGTGAATGGCGGAAGCTCCAGCGGGATCGCCGTGGCGCCCGCCCCCTTGCCGACCACGATGTCGACCCGGAAGTCCTCCATGGCCATGTACAGCATCTCCTCGGCAGGCCGGGACATGCGGTGGATCTCATCGAGGAAGAGCACCTCCCCCTCACTGAGCGACGAGAGGATGGCGGCCAGATCGCCGGCGTGCTGAATCGCCGGACCGCTGCTGATGCGCAGCGGCGCATTCATCTCGGCTGCGATGATCATCGCGAGCGTCGTCTTGCCCAGGCCGGGAGGGCCGGACAGGAGCACGTGATCGGCGCTCTTGCCGCGCAGGCGGGAAGCCTCGAGAACGAGCTTGAGCTGCTGCCGGACCCTGGCCTGACCGACGAAGTCATCGAGGTTCTTCGGCCGCAGGGCGGCTTCGATGACCCTCTCCTCGGGCTCTTCGCCGCCCCGGACCAGGGAGTCCTCGGCCGAACCGTCAGCCACGTCCGCTCCTCACCCGCGCGCCGTCCTGGCCGAGCCAGCGGAGCGTCGCCCGCAGGATCTCGGGAACGCTTCCCGCCTCGGCCAGCTCCGGAGAGTCCTTGAGCGCCTTGTCGATGTTGGAGGAGGCGTCCTTCTCACTCCAGCCGAGGCTGCTGAGCGCCGCGACGACCTGCGGCTTCCAGGCCTCCTCGCCGGACACCGGCAGCAGAGGCGTCCCCGGGGAGCCGGTCCCGTGCGGCACCAGCTTGCCCTTGAGTTCCAGCACGATCCGTCCGGCCACCTTGGGTCCGATGCCGGGCACGGTCGTGAACGCCTTGCTGTCCTCTCCGTGGGCCGCCACCCGGATCGCCTCGGGATCCAGCACGGCGAGCACCGCCAGCGCCAGCCGCGGCCCCACGCCGCTCACGGTGAGCAGGGTCTCGAAGACCTCGCGCTCGTCGTCGTCGGCGAAACCGAAGAGGGTGAGCGAATCCTCCCGCACGATCAGCGCGGTGCTGACCCGCGCCTCCTCTCCGAGACGCAGGGCGGAGAGGGTCTGCGGCGTGGCCTGCACGGCCATGCCCACGCCTCCGACTTCCAGGACCGCACTGGAAAGCCCCAGGTGCGTCACGGTTCCACGGAGCGAGCTGATCACGGCGACCCCTCAGTAAGTTTGTGCTATTCGAACATTTCTACGAATAGGCTAGCAAGTCGATCCGCGTGTCAGCGACCGCGCCGCGCCCGGGCCTCCGCTTCGGCCCAGGCCCTCTGTGCCGGGGTGAGCGACGCGTGGCCGGGCGCCGAGGTGGCGACGGCGGCGCCGCTGCCGGCACGCCAGGCGTGCGTGATGGCCAGGGCCAGGGCGTCCGCGGCATCGGCGGGTCGGGGGGCCACCTCCAGGCGGAGGATCTTGGTCACCATGCGGGTGACCGCTTCCTTGTCGGCCCGGCCGCTGCCGGTCACGGCGGCCTTGACCTCCGACGGCGTGTGCAGCGCCACCGGGATGCCGCGCCGGGCGGCCGCGGCGATGACCACACCGGACACCTGAGCCACGCCCATCACGGTGCTGACGTTCTGCTGCGAGAACACGCGTTCCACCGCGACCACGTGCGGCTCATGGCGGTCCAGCCACTCATCGATCGCGTTGGCGATCACGAGCAGCCGCTGATCCAGCGGCTGCTCGGCGGCGGTGCCGACGACGCCGACGGCCACCATGCTGGCACGGCGGTCACCGGCGACGTCCACGACTCCCAGGCCGCAGCGTGTGAGCCCCGGGTCGACCCCGAGCACGCGCAGGCTCACGGCAGGAGCCCTGTCACCGGGACGATGACTACTCGGCCTCGAGCTGCGCCTGGACCTCTTCGCTCAGGTCGGCGTTGGTGTACACGTTCTGGACGTCGTCCAGCTCTTCCAGCGCGTCCACGAGCTTGAGGAACTTCTTGGCGCCGTCCAGGTCCAGGTCGACCTGCATGGACGGGATGAACTCGGCCTCGTCGGTCTCGTACTCGATACCGGCCTCGTTCAGCGCGTCACGGATGGCCTGGAGATCGCCGGGCTCCGAGTGGATCTCCCAGTTCTCGCCCTGATCCTTGACCTCGTCGGCGCCGGCGTCCAGCACGACCATGAGCAGGTCGTCCTCGCTCAAGCCGCTCTTCGGCAGGCTGACCACGCCACGGCGGGCGAACAAGTAGGCCACGGAACCCGGATCGGCCACGGTGCCGCCGTTGCGGGTGATGGCGAGGCGGACCTCGGAGGCGGCACGGTTCTTGTTGTCCGTGAGGCACTCGATCAGCAGCGCGGAGCCCTGAGGGCCGCGGGCTTCGTACATGATCTCGGTGTAGTCGACGACCTCGCCGGTCAGGCCGGCGCCGCGCTTGATGGCGCGGTCGATGTTGTCATTGGGGACCGAGTTCTTTTTGGCCTTGGACACGGCCAGGTCGAGTGCCGGGTTGCCGGAGAGATCCGGTCCGCCCATGCGGGACGCGACCTCGATGTTCTTGATGAACTTGGCGAACGCCTTGGCACGCCTGCCGTCGATCACGGCCTTCTTGTGCTTAGTGGTAGCCCATTTGGAGTGACCCGACATGCCTACGCTTCTCCTTTGATCATCCGGATGAACAGTTCGTGAACGCGCAGCTCCCCCGTCACTTCGGGATGGAAGGACGTGGCGAGCAGATTGCCCGAGCGAACCGCAACAATTCTAGCCCGTGAATCGAGTGTCGCCGCGGACGGCATCTCGTCGGGGTGCAACTGGGCGAGGACCTCGACGCCTTCGCCGATCGACTCGACCCAGGGTCCGCGGATGAAGACCGCGTGAACGGGGGCCACGCCGTCGCCGTCGCGCCCCGCCGAGAAGTCGAGCCCTCCGAAGTCCAGATCGACCTCGAAGGACTCACGCTGCCGCCCGAAAGCGTTGCGCCGCACCGTCATGTCGATGCCGCCGAACGTCTGCTGGGGATTCCCCTCGAGGTCCAGGGTCGGATCCTCGATCCGGTCGGCCAGGAGGATCATCCCGGCGCAGGACCCGTACATCGGGAGCCCGTCCGCGATCCGTTCGCGGAGGGGTCCGGAGAGCTCGAAAGCGCGGGCCAGCTTGTCGATCGCCGTCGACTCGCCGCCGGGGATCACGAGGCCGTCGACGGCGGCCAGCTCGGCCGGGCGGCGCACGGGAACGGCCCGGCCGCCCACCTCGTGGACGGCCCTCAGGTGTTCTCGGAAGTCGCCCTGCAGGGCGAGGACGCCCACCAGCGGGGCGTCGGAGGGAGGAATTCGCACCTTGACAGTGTAATCAGCCGGCACGTCACGGCCGCTCCGTGTGACGCCCGCGACGCTCCCGCGCTCCCCTGACGGGGGCCGCCCACCCAGTAGCATTGGTCACGACCTGTTATCTATCGAAGAGGTGCGCAGTATGTGCGGAATCGCCGGTTACCACGGCTTTGGGGAGAACGAGGAGATGCTCAAGGCCATGAGCGCCTGCATCGTTCACCGTGGCCCCGATGGTGAGGGGTACTTCACCGAGGCGAATGTGGGACTCGCGCACCGCCGTTTGTCCATCATCGACGTCGCGCACGGCCAGGAGCCGATGATCAGCGCCGACGGCGACTTCGTCCTCGTCTACAACGGCGAGGTCTACAACTACCTCGAGCTGCGCGCCGAGCTGGAGGCCCTGGGCCGCACGTTCCGCACCCAGTCGGACACCGAGGTCGTCCTGCAGTCCTACGAAGAGTGGGGCACCGAGGCATTCGACCGGTTCAACGGCATGTTCGGTCTCGCCATCCTGGACAAGAAGCGCAACGTCACCGTGCTCGCCCGCGACCACTTCGGCATCAAGCCGGTGTACTGGGCGAACGCCGGCACCGAGGACGAGCCGCGCGTGATCTTCGCGTCCGAGATCCGCCCGATCCTCGCCACCGGCCACATCGAGGCCGCGCCCAACGAACGCATCCTCTACCGCTACCTGCAGTACCGGATCCACGACGACACCGCCGAGACCTTCTTCGCCGGCGTCAACAAGCTGCTTCCCGGCGAGATGATGACCATCGACAACGCCACGGGCCGTTTCACGATCGAGAGCTTCACGCGGCTGCGCCAGGAGCTCGAGGAACTCTCGAGCGTGAACCGTCCGTACACGCCTGAGGTGACCGAGGAATACCGCCAGCGGTTCACCGAGGCCATCCGGATGCGCCTCAAGTCCGAGGTCCCCGTGGGCTCCGCCCTCTCCGGAGGCCTCGACTCCTCCGCCGTCGTCGTGACCATCAACAAGCTGATGCAGGAGCACGCGGACGCGGTTGACTCGATCGGCCCCAAGCAGAACACCTTCAGCGCGGTCTTCCCCAACTCGATCAATGACGAGGAGGCCTACGCGGACGCCGCCATCGCCAAGTGCAGCGGCAACATCGAGGCCCACAAGATCCTCCCGACGGCCGAGGGCTTCGCGGCGGACCTCGAGGACTTCGTGCGCACCATGGAGGAGCCCATCATCTCCTCCGGGCCGTACGCCCAGTACTGCGTGATGAAGGAAGCCAGCAAGCACGTCACGGTGCTGCTCGACGGCCAGGGCGCCGACGAGATGATGGCCGGCTACATCCCGTACTACTTCGCCTACCTCCGCCAGCTGCAGAAGGCCGGTGACTACCGCAAGCTCCTCAAGGAGGCCGGCCAGTCGCTGGACATCTTCTACCGTCTGGGCCGCTTCCGCCTGAAGTCCAAGCTCACCGCCAAGAAGCGCGTGACCATGGGCCAGCTCCTCAACAAGGAGTTCACCTCCGGATACCGTGGCGAGAAGTTCGGCAACGTGCCGGACAACATGAAGGCTCGTCTCATCGACGACCTCTTCCACAAGTCGCTGCCCTCGCTGCTGCGCTACGAGGACAAGAACACCATGCGCTTCTCCCTGGAGGGCCGCGTGCCCTTCCTGGACAAGGAGGTGGTGAAGTTCCTCTTCAGCCTGTCCGATGAGGCCATCATCAAGGGCGGCTGGAACAAGCGCATCCTGCGGGACGCCACCCGCGGGCTGCTTCCCGAGAAGATCAGCAACCGCCGCAACAAGATCGGCTTCACCACCCCTGAGGTGGAGTGGTTCCGCATCATGAACGAGCGGATCTACAAGATCTTCATGTCGAACTCCTTCTACAACCGCCCGTACTGGAACCGCGAAGCGGTCCTGACGGCGTTCGAGGAATACCTCAACGACAAGAACGACGCGGACACCATGGTGTTCTGGCGCCTCATGAACGTGGAGCTGTGGTTCCGCGAGTTCATCGACAAGGACGAGACCCCCGCGGACGTGAAGCTCAACAAGAGCGACTACGAGCCCAACCCGGGCAAGGAGCTCGGCATAGAGTCGGCCGGCACCACGTTCCTCCGCTTCCCGCTCCAGACCGAGGTCTTCGCCAAGGACACCGAGCTGGCCCCTGCCGTGACCCAGTACCCGGCCCGGTTCTTCGCCGGCCTGGAAGGCGCCCCGGCGGAGGTCCGTGACGCCATCGAGAGCGCCCGCCGCGACGGCCGGAAGTGGTACCTGCTGGTGAGCGAGAAGATCGTCGCCATCACGCAGGGCCGCTCCTTCCCGGTCTGGGAGATCAAGGTGACCCCGGCCGCCCGCGTGCTGAGCAAGTTCGTCACGCGGACGCCCGCCGGCATCGGCCTGGGCAGCCCCTGGTCCATGCAGATCGCCATCAACGAGGTCGGCCTGCCGCTCATCGCCAAGGCCGCCGCGGCGTCCGTGGTGGGCAAGTTCCAGGGCAAGAGCGGCGTCTTCTACGACGTGGTCGGCAACAACATCAACGCGATCGACGGCGCGACCCCGTACAGCCTGGGCGCGGCGAGCAACTCCGTGAAGCTCGCGCCGAAGGATCCCGAGGGCGTGGCGCGTGCGCTGAGCGCCGAGATCCGCGCGACCCTGCCCGACGAGGCGGTGGAGAACTTCGGCGGCGTGGCCATCATGGACGCCAACGACCTGGGCGTCGTGGTCATGGGCCACGACACCGCGCTTCCGACCGAGACCATCGCGGGGATGTTCAGGGACAACCCGCAGGGTCAGGGCGCCCAGGCCACCCCGATGTCCCTCGTGGTGACGCAGGCCTGAGCCAGGTCCCCGTCGCGCGAGGAGGCCCCCACCGGATGTTCCGGTGGGGGCCTCCTCGCGTCCGGGTCCGGTTCGCAGCAGAGCTTATTTCCTTCAGGGCGTCTTCCTTCAGAGCGCCTTCCCTTCAGCGCGTCCGACGACGGCGGTGGGCCACCTTCCCCATGAACCGCGAGGCGAGGAGGACGCGCCCCGCCGAGCGGACCCGCTGCGCGCTGTAGCGCTCGAGGAGCGCCGTGACGTCCTGTCCTTCCCCATCCTGCCCGTCTCCCCCGGCGCCGGAGAGCAACGCGGTCAGCGCCGCCGCGTCCTCGAAGCCTGCCCCGGCGCCCTGTCCGAGGTCCGGTGTCATGGCGTGAGCGGCGTCGCCCGCCAGAGCCACCCGGCCCCGATGGAAGGCCTTGAGGGGCCGAGCGAGGTC
This sequence comes from Arthrobacter sp. Y-9, assembly GCF_029690065.1. Classification (NCBI taxonomy): domain Bacteria; kingdom Bacillati; phylum Actinomycetota; class Actinomycetes; order Micrococcales; family Micrococcaceae; genus Arthrobacter; species Arthrobacter sp. Y-9. The sequence continues at coordinate 1,660,168 of NZ_CP121463.1, read as the reverse complement.
GTGGATGTCATGGCGCAGGACGGCGGTGTCGGGCGTGGCGTCGATCAGCGCCCCGACCGTCCCGTACCAGTCGGCGAACTCACGGCGCACGGCGTCCTTCTCGGACGCGAACCCCCGGGAAGTCGCGGTCTCCCCCGCGGGACGGCTCGCCACGGCGAACCAGTAGACCCTGCCGTCCGCGAGGGGCACGGTGCCGAACCGGTGCTCACCGGCCCAGTCCTCCCCCGCCGTGCCGCCCGTGTCGACCGGGGCGGCCGTCACACCTCGCCACGCGGTGTACCCGGCGTAGCGCAGGCCGGGGTCGAGCCCCAGCACGGACCGGGTGCGGCTGCGCAGGCCGTCCGCAGCGATCACCAGATCCCAGTCGGTGACGCTGGGAGCGCCCGGTGCTCCCGGAGCGCCTGCAACACCGTCGACGGTGAGGCGCGCGCGGCGGAGGCGGTCGCCGTCGTCGGCCACTGAGGCGGTCACGCCCCAGTGGAAGGTGACGTCGGCGCAGGATTCCAGCAGGAACTCGCGGAGGTCATGGCGATGGAACATGCGGACGCCGTGGTCGCGCGGGGCGGGCGCGGAGAACCTGATGCGCCCGTCGCGACGGCGCATCGCGGTGCGGATCCCCGGAGGCGGGCCGTGCGGAAGACGATCGAAACCGTCGCCCAGCCCCAAGCGGCGCATGGCCTTCCGGCTGTTCGGGAAGAGCGAGATCCCTGCCCCGCTCGGAGACTCCTCGCCGGCCCGTTCGAAGACCTCCACCCTGGCTCCGTGGTTTGCCAGTCCGGCGGCCGTGGCGAGACCGACCAGCCCGGCGCCGATGATCGCGATCCGCATCCAGCCCCTCCTTCTCCCTGCTCACCGGGTCTCCCCATGACTCTCCCGGCGCGCCCGCCTTGTGACACACGCCACGGCTGTGAAAGGGTCGTTTCATGACCAATCCTCTTCTGCAGCCGAGCACGCTCCCGTACGGTCTGACGCCGTTCGCCGAGCTCACCACCGAAGACTACCGCGAGGCGATCCTCCAGGGCCTCCGCGAACACCGCGCCGAGGTCGAGGCCATCACCGGCAGCGCCGACGCCCCTGACTTCCAGAACACCGTCCTGGCGCTGGAATCCTCCGGCGCACTGCTCGAGCGCGCCGTCCGGGCTTTCCACACCGTCTCCGGCGCGGACAGCTCGCCGGAGCTCGATGCGCTCGAGTCCGAGGTGACGCCCCTGCTCGCCGAGCACGAGGACGGCATCTACCTCGACCGCTCGCTGTTCGAGCGCTTCGAAGCCGTCGACGCCGACGGACTGGAGGGCGAGGACGCGCAGTTGCTCTCGGAGTACCTCCGCCGGTTCCGCCTCGCGGGCATCGGCCTCCAGGAGAGCCAGCAGGCGCGGCTCCGCGAGATCAACGCCCGCCTGTCCGCGCTCGGCACCGAGTTCTCCCAGAAGGCCAAAGAGAGCGTGAACGCGGGCGCCCTTGTGGTGGACACCGAAGAGGCGCTGCGCGGGTTCGACGCCGACGCCATCCGCTCCGCCGCCCAGTCCGCCGACGAAGCCGGGCACACCGGCAAGTTCCTCGTGCCCCTGATCCAGCCGAGCAGCCAGCCTGCCCTCTCCGTCCTGGAGGATCCCGGCACGCGCGCGCAGCTGCTCGCCAACTCCCTCGCCCGTGGCGTTCAGCCCGGCGAGCTGGATGTCCGCGAGAACATCCTGGAGCAGGCACGCCTCCGCGCCGAGAAGGCCGAGTTGCTGGGCTTCGCCAACTACGCGGAGCTGTCCGTGCAGGATCAGACCGCCCCGGGTCTGGAGCCGGTCCTCCAGATGCTGCACCGCATGGCGCCCGCGGCCCGCGCGAATGCCGAGCGTGAAGCGGAGGCCCTGGCGGCGTCTGCCGGTCATGCCATCGACGCCGCCGACTGGCAGTTCCACTCGGATCGCGTCCGCAATGAGCGGTTCCAGGTGGATGAGCAGGAGCTGCGCCCCTACTTCGAGCTCGACAGCGTGATCGAGAACGGCATCTTCCACGCGGCCGGCAAGCTTTTCGGCCTGACGTTCACCGAGCGCCCCGACCTCAAGGTCTACCACCCGGACGTCCGCGCCTGGGAGGTCTTCGAGGAGGACGGCACTCCCCTGGGCCTGTTCCTCGGCGACTTCTTCACGCGTCCCTCCAAGCGCGGGGGCGCCTGGATGAACTCCCTCGTGGAGCAGTCCAGCTTCGCCGGGACCTCGCCCGTGGTCTTCAACACTCTCAACATCGCCCGACCCGCCGAAGGCGAGCCCGCGCTGCTGACCCTCGACGAGCTGCGGACGGTCTTCCACGAATTCGGCCATGCCTTGCACGGCCTGCTGTCGAAGGTGAAGTACCCGGGGCTGTCCGGCGCCAATGTGCCCCGCGACTTCGTGGAATACCCGTCGCAGGTCAACGAGATGTGGATCTTCCACCCGGAGGTGCTGTCTCACTACGCGCGGCACCACGTGACCGGTGAGGCCCTGGATCCCGTCGTGGTGGAGCGTCTCGACGCCGCGCAGCTCTGGGGCCAGGGCTTCGGGACCACCGAGTATCTGGGCGCCGCCCTGCTCGACCTGGCCTGGCATTCCTTCGGCCAGGGCGACGTCCCCGAGGACGTCGAGGGCTTCGAGCGCGCGGCCCTCGGCCAGGCCGGGCTGGACTGGGATCTGGTGCCGCCGCGGTACCGTTCGGGCTACTTCCAGCACATCTTCGCCGGTGGCTGGTATGCCGCGGGCTACTACTCCTACATCTGGAGCGAGGTCCTCGACGCGGACACCGTCGAGTGGTTCCGCGAGAACGGCGGCCTCACCCGTGAGAACGGCGAGCACTTCCGGAACGAACTGCTCAGCAGGGGCAACAGCCGCGATCCGCTGGACAGCTTCCGGGCCTTCCGCGGCCGCGACGCCGAGGTCGCCCCGCTGCTGAAGCGCCGCGGACTCGCCTGAAGTGACCGGTCGCCGGGTGCGCGTCAGCGTGGGACTCGCGGACGAGCACCCGGCAACCAGGTCTGGCTCATCGGCGGTTGAACCGCACGACGCCGAAAACAGTCACCACCGCTGATGCAGCGAGGACCGTGATGAAGAAGACGAGAAGCCACGGCTCGTGTTTGCAAGCTGAGGGACCCGGCGCGTAGGCACCGCGAGCACTCCGACCAGCGCTCCGATCAACCCCAGAAAAGACCCGGCCATGAACGCCCGATGTGATGACATCCGCCCACGACGTGCCTGGATCACGCCCAGCGCCACCGTGCAGGCGGTGAAGAGGGAGAGGCCGTGGAGGACTCCAAAGGTCCCCGTCATCGTCAGGATGCCGAACGACGACGCGATCGCGAGGGCCATCGCAATCACCCAGATCCAGCCGAGAATCCGGTGGGGTCGGTCCCCCTTCCGGCGACCCAGCTGAATGATCCCGAACACCACGCCATAGCCGGCGCAGACGACATGCAGGATGATGAGCGGCGTCCAGGCGAGGGTCATTCATCCACCTTATCGACGAACCGTCAGACCACCCGCCAGATGAAGCCCTGATGCGCCGTGAAGCGGTTCACGTCGTCACAACAGCGGCCGTGGAGTTACATTCCATCGAGAGTGGGTGGCGGATCCGGTCGATTGCTCCGTAAGTGTCGATTTTCCGGTCGATCACGACATCTGTGGAGCAGCCGATGAAACGACGGCGGCCGGTCACCTTCCTGCGAAGGCGACCGGCCGCCGTCGTGCAACAGCGCTGCCCGTCAGCGTTGCGGCCTACCAGCCGCGCTCGGCGAACTGGATGGAGCGCGCCGGCTCGTCGACGTTGATGCCGTGGTCCAAAATGCTCGCTCGCACGGGCTCGTCTTCGGTCCCAAAATCAAGGCGAGCCTTAGCGTTCAACTTCCCGCTGTGACTACTCACTCCCGAAGCCCACCGCGTGAACCCAGGAGCTGGAGGCCCAACTCCCGCCTCACCAATCTCTGTGCATGCCAGTTACGACGTGCCTCTGACGGCAGAACGTCGCTTGACGTCATAGGGGTCCCAGCCAAGCTTCCAGAAGGCCTCGAGCCCATGGCTGAGAATGTAGCGGCGTTCTGCATCGTGAATCGGGTACAGTCCGCAGATGTTAACCGGGCGAGATTCGCCCACGTCGATTCCCGTGTAGTCGGCCCTGTCGAGGACCGCGGGTGCAAAGATTACAAACGAGGTCATGTCTGAGCCCCGGTCGATGCTCTCCCGGAAGTTGATCGTGTCCCCGTAATGGAACGGGTTGTCACCGCGCTGTACCTCTGCGATATGCCCGAGGGCCAACGCCCAGCTGAGGTCCTCCGAGGTCACACTGATGCACAGCTCGGGCTTGCCGAACCGCCAAGTGGGATGGTCTGCAAGGCTGACACCGTACGTGACCGCGGTGATCATGCCAGGGCTAGGCACGTCGTCGTAGACGATGACGGTTACCCCCGGCAGACCCGGACGGGTCGATTCGACGGGGAAGAAACGCGGTTCGACCCCGCCACTCAGCCGGTCAAGGTGGGCGAGAAATCTCTCGACTCGTGTGGCCACGCCGTCAGCCTAACTCATTGCCGCGATTTGGCACCTCCTCGGAGGGACCGTTTGCTGCAGGATGTTTAGCTGGCTCTGCCAGTAGTGAGAGTGTGCCAGGCATTTCGGAGTGAGGAGGTCTGCTGGAAAAACAGGTGGCATCTGAGGTGTCTGGTCCTGCGGAGCCGAGCCCGAACGATACCCCTGTCCGTTCGGCAGACCACCTCGCTGAACGCTTCATCGCCCGGGCACAGCATCGAGTTGTCCTCATACATACGATGCTCGCCGGCATCCATCTGCCATATCTCATCCACCGAGCCCTCGGTGACTCATTAGAGGGGGCCGCCATGCTGATGCTTGAAGATGAAGCGACCATCGCGGACAGCCAATCTGGGCGGGGTCGACGGTGCAAATCCCCGTCAAGCGCGAGTCGGCAAGCAGGCAGACCTTCTCGATCGACTCCTCATTTGAAGGAGGGCCCGCCGCGCTCCCCTACCCGCGCTCATCCCTGAACACCGGAAAGGGTGCCTCCACCAACTGGCGAAGGCACCCTTCCTGAATAATGACTCACCTTGCGCGCAGGACCTTGCGCGTCAGGGTCAGCCGCATCCGCATCCGCATCCGCAATGAGGGTTCTTCCGGCCCACCCGTGCCCAGCCCGGCCTTCCACTACCGTCATACCGAATTCTGGAGCTGCTGAAGGCAGGCAGAAAGGCCCAGCTGGGAATGCACCTTAGACCACGGCAAGACTTCAGGTCCGTGCCACCAAACCAGCGGCGGCACGGACCCGAAAGCCCTCATTTATGTGGCTTACCAGCCGCGCTCAGCGAACTGGATGGAGCGCGCCGGCTCGTCGACGTTGATGCCGACCATGGCCTCGCCGAGACCACGGGAGACCTTCGCGATGACCTCGGCGTCGTCATAGAAGGTGGTGGCCTTGACCACGGCGGCGGCACGCTGGGCCGGGTTGCCGGACTTGAAGATGCCGGAGCCCACGAACACGCCGTCGGCGCCGAGCTGCATCATCATGGCGGCGTCCGCCGGGGTGGCGATGCCGCCGGCGGTGAAGAGGACCACGGGCAGCTTGCCGGTGGCCGCGACCTCCTTGACCAGTTCGTACGGGGCCTGCAGTTCCTTGGCGGCCACGTACAGCTCGTCCTCGGGCAGGGCCGAGAGCTTGGCGATCTCGGAGCGGATCTTGCGCATGTGACCCGTGGCGTTGGAGACGTCGCCGGTGCCGGCCTCGCCCTTGGAACGGATCATGGCCGCGCCCTCGTTGATGCGGCGCAGGGCCTCACCGAGGTTGGTGGCGCCACAGACGAAGGGGACGTCGAAGTCCCACTTGTCGATGTGGTTGACGTAGTCGGCCGGGGTGAGGACCTCGGACTCGTCGATGTAGTCGACGCCGAGGGACTGCAGGACCTGGGCCTCCACGAAGTGGCCGATGCGGGCCTTCGCCATGACCGGGATGGACACGGCCTCGATGATCTGGTCGATCATGTCAGGGTCGGACATGCGGGAGACGCCGCCCTGAGCGCGGATGTCCGCGGGGACGCGCTCGAGCGCCATGACGGCCACGGCGCCGGCATCCTCGGCGATCCGGGCCTGCTCGACGTTGACGACGTCCATGATGACGCCGCCCTTCAGCATGTCGGCCATGCCCCGCTTGACGCGGCTGCTGCCGGTGACGACTCGCTGCTGCGCATCGGCGGCATTGCCGTTGGTGTTCTCGCCGTTCAGTTCAGCTGTAGACACAAAAAACCCCTATGGGTGTCAGAAAATGGCGTACGCCAGGCACACGCGGCCAAACTCACGCAGTGTCACCCGACCGGCGGCAGAACGCCGCCTGCCGACAAGTCTAATAGCTGTCCGACGGCGGCACCGCCCGTGAGGCGCGCCCGCGTAACAGACAAGCGAAGCCTCAGCCCGGGTCACTCCCAGGCCGAGGCTTCGGCGGTGTCTGCTCCCCCGTCAGCGGACGGCGGCCGCCTGACGCCGGACGGTCTCGACGCGCTGCCCGATCGTGAAGAGCGATGCCAGCGCGAGCAGGACGAGCGTCACCAGCAGGACCACCGACGGCAGGCCGAGCCCGGTGAGACCGGTCATGACCAGGAGGGCGACCAGCCGTTCCGCACGTTCCGCGATGCCCACATTGCACTCGAAGCCCAGTGCTTCGGCCTTCGCCCGCGCATAGGACACGAGCATGCCGAGGACCAGGCATGCCAGGGAGGCCGTCGCGATGACCGGGTCGTTCCCCCCGGTGAAGTACCAGAACGCGACCGTGGAGAACAGCACCCCGTCCACCACGCGGTCCAGCGTCGAGTCGAGGAAGTTGCCCCACAGGCCGTGGCGGCCGGACAGGCGCGCCATGATGCCGTCCACCACGTCCGAGAAGATGAACACCGTGATCGCCACGGTGCCCCAGAAGAGCTGCCCCTGCGGGTAGAGGATGAGCGCGGAGACGACGGCGCCGAGCGTGCCGGTCACCGTCACGGCGTCCGGACTCACCCCGGCCTTGAGCAGGGCCTTGGCCAGAGGGGTGAACAGGCGCGTGAAGAAGGTGCGCGCGAAACGATTGAGCATGGGCTCAGAGGTCCCCTGCCGCTGCGGTGTGTGCGGCACCCGCCACGTCGCCGTCGTCGTCCGCCGGCCAGCCCTCGGCGAGCAGCTCCCGGACCTCGCCCAGGGTCTGCGTGATCGCCTTCGTCTGCGCGATGATCGGCAGGAAGTTGCCGTCGCCGCCCCAGCGCGGCACCACGTGCTGGTGAAGGTGCTCGGAGATCCCGGCGCCGCCCACCTTGCCCTGGTTCATGCCGATGTTGAAGCCGCCCGGACGGGACACCTTCTGCAGCACGCGGATGGTGGTCTGGGTGAGAGCCGAGAATTCGGCGGTCTCCTCCTCCGTCAGGTCCGTGTAGTAGGACACGTGGCGGTACGGGCAGATGAGGGCGTGCCCGGGGTTGTACGGGTACAAGTTGAGGATGACGTAGCAGAGCCTCCCCCGGTGCACGATGAGCGATTGCTCATCGGAACGGCCCGGCGCCACGCAGAACGGGCAGGAATCCGGGTGGTCGTACTGTTCCTGACCACCCTTGATGTAGGCCATCCGATGAGGGGTCCACAGGCGCTGGAAGGCGTCCGGGACGCCGGGGAGCTGGAAATCGTCGGTCACGGCGTCATCTGAGGTCGCGCCCGTCCCGGAGGTCTCCGCAGCGCCTGTGGGTTCCGTCATGCCTAGAGGGTCCTGTTCTTCACGGCGTCGACGATCCGCTGCACGGCTTCCTCGACCGGCACCCCGTTGTCCTGGCTGCCGTCACGGAAGCGGAAGGACACCGCTCCGTTCTCGGCATCCTCGCCACCGGCGATCAGGACGAAGGGCACCTTGTCCTTGCTGGCGGTGCGGATCTTCTTCGGGAAGCGGTCGCTGGACGCGTCCACCTCCACCCGGATGCCGGCCTTCTTGAGCTTCGCCGCCACCTCATAGAGGTAGTCGTTGAACGCCTCGGCGACCGGGATCGCCACGACCTGAACCGGCGCGAGCCACGCCGGGAACGCCCCGGCGTAGTGCTCGGTCAGGACACCCATGAAGCGTTCGACCGAACCGAAGAGCGCCCGGTGGATCATCACGGGACGCTGACGGGAGCCGTCCGCGGCCTGGTACTCGAGCTCGAAACGCTCCGGCAGGTTGAAGTCCAGCTGGATCGTGGACATCTGCCAGGTGCGTCCCAGGGCGTCCTTGGCCTGCACGGAGATCTTGGGACCGTAGAACGCCGCTCCACCCGGATCCGGGACGAGCTCCAGCCCGGACGCCTCCGCCACCTCGGCGAGGGTGCGGGTGGCTTCCTCCCACACCTCGTCGCTGCCGACGTACTTCTCCGGGTCCTTGGTGGACAGTTCCAGGTAGAAGTCGTCCAGGCCGTAGTCCTTGAGCAGCCCGAGCACGAAGTTGAGCGTGCTGGTCAGCTCGTCCTTCATCTGCTCCTTGGTGCAGTAGATGTGGGCGTCGTCCTGAGTCATGCCACGGACGCGGGTCAGGCCGTGCACCACGCCGGACTTCTCGTAGCGGTACACCGAGCCGAACTCGAAGAGCCGCAGCGGGAGCTCGCGGTAGGACCGTCCGCGGGAGCGGAAGATCAGGTTGTGCATGGGGCAGTTCATGGGCTTGAGGTAGTAATCCTGGCCCGGCTTGCGCACGGTGCCGTCCTCGTTGAACTCCGCATCGACGTGCATCGCGGGGAACATGCCGTCCTTGTACCAGTCCAGGTGGCCCGAGACCTCGTACAGGTGACCCTTGGTGATGTGCGGGGTGTAGACGAACTCGTAGTCGGCCTCCACGTGCCGCTGACGGGAGTAGTCCTCCATGGCCTTGCGGATGATGCCGCCCTTGGGGTGGAACACCGGCAGGCCGGAGCCCAGCTCGTCCGGGAAGGAGAAGAGGTCCAGTTCGACGCCGAGCTTGCGGTGATCGCGGCGTTCCGCCTCGGCCAGGCGCTCCTGGTACTCCTTGAGGGCTTCCTTGGTGGGCCACGCGGTGCCGTAGATGCGCTGCAGCGGCTTGTTGTTCTGGTCGCCCAGCCAGTAGGCGGCCGAGGAACGGGTCAGCGCGAAGGCGTTGGAGATCAGCTTGGTATTGGGCAGGTGCGGGCCGCGGCAGAGATCGCACCAGACGACGTCGCCGCTCTTGCGGTCCACGTTGTCGTAGATCGTGATGTCCCCGGCGCCGACCTCGACGTTGACGCCCTCTCCGGCCTCGTCGGCCGAGTCCGCCTTGCCGAGCAGTTCGAGCTTGTACGGCTCGCCGGCCATCGCCTCACGCGCCTCCTCCGGGGAGACCACGCGACGCACGAACTTCTGGTTCTGGTTGACGATCTTGAGCATCATCTTCTCGAGGGCCTTGAGGTCCTCGGGGGTGAAGGGCTCGGCGACGTCGAAGTCGAAGTAGAAGCCGTCCTTGATGTACGGGCCGATGCCGAGCTTGGCATCCGGGCGCAGCTGCTGCACGGCCTGGGCCATGACGTGCGCGGTGGAGTGGCGGAGGACGTTCAGGCCGTCCGGGGAGTCGATGGTGACGGACTCGATCTCGGCGCCGGCCTCCAGGAGCTGGTCCAGGTCCTTCAGCACACCGTCGACACGCATGACCACGACGTCACGGCGATCGAAGAACAACTCCGCGCCAGTGGTGCCCGTGGTCACCTGGGTCTCGTCTCCGTCGACTCTGAGGGTGATCTGTTGGGCTTCTGACACGGTGTCTCCTGTTCATATTGCGGCTTCATGACTTGCGGCATACGGGACCACAGCCAGCCACCGAACAGTCTAGTACGAGCGCCGGGAGCGCTCGGCACCGGTTCCCTGAAGAACGGATGAACCCGGAGTGGCGCCGCTCAGGCCGCGGCGCTGGTCAGCGGCTGGTCCTGCGCCATGCGGGCCAGCAGTTCCAGGCGCTCGGCGCTCACCGCGTCCGCCGGGGCGAACCAGACGATCCGGGTGCCGAGGGTCTCGTCGGTCCACAGGCTCGTCATGCTGAGATTCAGCTCGCCCAGCTGGGGGTGGCGGAGCCTCTTGAGGGCGTTGCGCTCACCGGAGACGTCCCCGCGGGCCCAGAGCTCCCGGAACACCGGTGAGGCGTCCTGGAGCTCCTGGATGAAACGCTGCCACTCGGGATACTCGCGGTGACGTCCGTAGGCGGCGCGGAGTCGGGCGGCGATGCGCCGCTGAGCGTGCTCGAGATCCACGTGCGCCTTCTGCCACTCCGGAGCCGTGAACAGCAGGCGGGCGCAGTTGCGCTCCCCCACCGGGATCCGGTCGAAGTCCGTGAAGAGGTACCGGTAGGACCGGTTGTAGGCGACGATGTCGAAGCGGGCGGTCTGGGCGGCCGCCGGATAAGGCATGAGCTTGGCGAGCAGCTCGTGGTGCGAGTCGTTCAGGCAGCTCATCGGGGCACGCTCGGGGATCGCGGCGCCGGCCAGCGCGAACAGGTGATCCCGCTCGTCGTCACTGAGGAGGAGCGCCCTCGCGATCGACGTCAGCACCTGCTCCGACGCCGCGATGGGCCGGCCCTGTTCGAGCCACGTGTACCAGGTGAGGCCGACGCCGGCGAGCTGGGCCACTTCCTCGCGCCGGAGACCCGCCACTCGACGCCGCGCGCCCCGTGGCAGGCCGACGTCCTCCGGCCGCAGCCGCGCCCGACGGGAACTCAGAAATTCCGCGAACTCCTCGCGGCGTGCCGAAGTGGACATCTCTCCTCCTGCAGCGATCCTCTCACGCCCGTACGCGACCGGGAGCACCTGGACCGGGTGCTGTCACTACCAGGATAAACAGGCTCCTGGCACCAGGATAAGGAGCGGAGCACAGTGGTTCCATGACCACCGCACCCACCGCTCAACAGTGACCACGCTTCACCCGGTCCCCCAGGCCGCCGTGCCGATCTGGCGCTATCTCGGCCTCGTCCTGGCGCCCGGCGTCGGGTCCTACGCCTTCAACGCCGTCACCGTCTCCCTGTCACAGCTGCACACGGAGTTCTCCGCGTCCGACGCCGGGCTGGAACTCGTCGTCGCCGGCTACGGGATCCCCTTCGCCACGCTGCTCATTCTGGGCGGGCGCCTCGGTGACCGCTATGGCAGGCACCGCATGTTCACCCTCGGAATGGTCGTGTTCCTCGTGGCGGCCCTGGCCTGCTCGTTCGCGCCGAACCTCGGAGTCCTGATCGCCGCGCGGATCGCGCAAGGTCTCGGCGCCGCGCTCTGCACTCCCCAGGTGCTCGCCACGATCCAGGCGACGAGCGACGGCGCGGCGCGCGTGCGGGCCATCTCCGCCTTCGGGGCCAGTGGCGGCATCGGCGCGGCGCTCGGTCAGGTGGCCGGCGGGGCGCTGGCGAGCGTCACGTTCGGACCGCTCTCCGGCTGGCGCGCCGTCTACTGGCTGGCCGCGGCCATCGCGGCGGCCGCCGTCGTGCTCGGCCGCTTCGCACCCCGCAGCACCGCCCACGAGGCCGTGGACATCGACGTCGCGGGCACGCTCCAGCTCGGCGGTGGCGTCCTGCTGCTGGCCGCCGGCCTGACGTTCGGGCCTTCGCTCGGCTGGCCATGGCCTGTGCCGGTCGCGCTCGTGGTGGGCGCGGTCCTTCTGCTCGCGCTGTGGCGGCATCAGAACCGGATCGAACAGTCCGGCCGCGTGCCCCTCCTGCCGCCCAGCATCCTGCGCCTGCCGGCCCTGCAGACCGGACTGCTCGCCGCCGGACTGTTCTTCGCCGGGTATGGGGCGATCCTCTACGTCATCCCGCGCGGCCTGGAACACGGTCTCGGCCTGACGCCTCTGGATGCGGGACTCCTCCTGCTGCCCTTCGCCCTGGTCTTCACGGCCGTGTCGCTGAACCTGTCCAGAATCCAGCGGTGGCTCGGCGACCGCACCCTGTTCTGGGGCGTCACACTTCAGGGCGCGGCGCTCGTCCTGATCGCCGCGACCGTGTTCCTGGCCTGGACCCCAGCCCTTCCGCTGCTGCTGCAGCCCAGCCTGGTGCTCCTGGGCGCCGGTCAGGCGATGATCTTCTCCCCGCTCACCCAGGCGGTGGTGCGCGAGATCCCGGTGGAGGCGGCCGGTCTGTCCGGCGGGCTGTTCGGCACCGTCCAGCAGCTCGCGCTCTCGCTGGGCGTCATCCTGATCGGCGGGATCTGCACCGCGGCGGGTCTGACGGGCCAGGCCGAATTCGCCGCGGGAACGTTCCTGGACCTCGGGATCGCCCTGGTCGTGGTGCTCCTGGCGCTCCGGCTGAACCGCCGTCGAACGGCTCATGAATAAGCCGGTCGGGGGATGTCCCGTCGCACGGGCCGCGGCTAGCATGCAGACATGAACCGTCGAGTGAACATCAGCAAAGCCCATTCCGAGACCTTCAAAGCCCTGGGGAAGCTGAGCAAGGCCGCCACCGAGGCCGCTGCCGCCGCGGACATCAGCCCCCTGCTCTGCGAGCTCCTCAAGATCCGAGCCTCACAGATCAACGGCTGCGCCTACTGCCTGCGGCTGCACACCAAGGACGCGGTCACGCTGGGCGAGACGCAGGACCGCCTCGCGGTCCTCCCGGCGTGGCGGGAGAGCGACTACTTCACCGCCGTCGAACGCGCCGCGCTGGCCCTGACCGAAGCGATCACCCAGGTGTCCGATCACCAGGTCCCGGATGAGGTCTACGTGCCGGTGTCCCAGGTCCTCTCCGAGGAGCAGATCTCCGCGGTGTCCTGGCTCGCCATCACGATCAACGCCTACAACCGCGTCGCCATCACGAGCCACTACACCGTCAAGCCCTGAACCGGTCAGGGCCACAGCGTTCAACCGTCCGGTAGGGTCGGGCCATGGTGAAAGCACACGCTTCCGTCCTCGCCGATCAAGCCGAGGACTTCCCCCGCTGGTATCAGGACGTCCTGGACAAGGCACAGCTGGCTGACAACGGCCCGGTGCGCGGGACCATGGTCATCCGCCCGTACGCCTACGGCATCTGGGAACGGATGCAGGCCGCCGTCGACGGCCGCATCAAAGCCGCCGGCGCCGAGAACGTCTACCTCCCGCTCTTCATCCCGCAGTCCTACCTGGAACGGGAGGCCGAGCATGTGGACGGGTTCAGCCCGGAGCTCGCCGTGGTCACCCACGCCGGAGGCAAGGAACTCAGCGAGCCCGTGGTCGTGCGGCCCACCAGCGAGACGATCTTCGGTGAGCTCATGGCCAAGTGGGTCCAGTCCTACCGCGATCTGCCGCTCCTGCTGAATCAGTGGGCCAATGTCGTGCGCTGGGAGATGCGTCCCCGGACGTTCCTGCGGACCAGCGAATTCCTGTGGCAGGAAGGCCACACGGCCCACGCGACGCGTGAGGAGGCGGCCGCGTACGCCCGCCGCATCCACCTCGAGGTGTACCGCTCGTTCCTGGAGGACGTCCTGGCCATCCCCGTCCTGGTGGGCGACAAGTCCCCCGCGGAGCGGTTCGCGGGCGCCGTCAACACCATGACCTGCGAGGCCATGATGGTCGACGGCAAGGCACTCCAGATGGCCACCAGCCACGAACTGGGCCAGAACTTCGCCAAGGCTTTCGGCATCGGGTTCACGGACTCGGACGGCGCCGTGCAGGACTGCTGGACCACGTCCTGGGGATCGAGCACGCGGATGCTGGGCGGGCTGATCATGTCCCATGGCGACAACACGGGCCTGCGCCTCCCTCCGGCCATCGCCCCGGTCCAGGTGGTCATCGTTCCGGTGCGCGACGACGACCGCGTCCTCGCCGCCGCAGCCCGCCTCCGCGAAGACCTGGAGGAGGCGGGCGTCCGGGTGAAGATCGACGAGCGGCTCACGACCGGCTTCGGACGCCGCGTGACGGAGTGGGAACTCAAGGGAGTTCCGCTCCGGCTCGAGATCGGGCCCCGCGACCTGGATCAGGGTTTAGCGACCCTCGTCCGTCGGGACACGGGCGTCAAGGAACCGGTCTCGCTCGCTGAGGCGGCCGCGCTGATCCCCGGCCTGCTGACGGAGATCCAGCACGCGATGTTCCAGGAGGCCAAGCAGCGGCTGACGGACCACACCGTCGAGACGACCGATCCCAGTGAGGCGGAGGAGGCGGCCCAGACGGGATTCGCCCGGATCCGCTGGGACCTCCTTGGCGAAGCCGGCGAGAGGACCCTCAACGGCTCGGCCATCACCGTACGCTGCCTGCAGACCGAGGACGGCGGACTCCCGGCCCCGGACGCGCGCCCCGAGGAACTCTTCGCGGTCGTGGGCAGGAGCTACTGACCCGGCCCGGGACCGACTCCCACGAACGACGGCGGCGGCCGGGATTTCTCCCGGCCGCCGCCGTCGTCGTTCAGTGGTGCTCAGCCGTACACGCTGGATCAGATGTTGAAGCCGAGGGCCCGCATCTGGTCCTTGCCGTCATCGGTGATCCGCTCGGGACCCCACGGCGGCATCCACACCCAGTTGAGGCGCCAGTCGTCGACGACACCGTCCAGGGCCTTGCCCACCTGCTCCTCGAGCACATCGGTGAGCGGGCAGGCCGCCGTGGTCAGGGTCATGTCGATCAGGAGCGCGCCGTCCTCGTCGGAGTACTTGAGCCCGTACAGCAGGCCCAGGTCCACGACGTTGACGCCGAGCTCGGGGTCGATGACGTCCTTGAGCGCCTCTTCGACGTCCTCAAGACTTGTCCTGGCCGCATTCACTTCGGTCATCTTCTGTCCCCTCCCGGGTTGTCAGGCGAGTGGCTCAGACCGCTGCCGGCTCGGAGGCCGTGCCGGCGCCGGCCACATAGCGGTCGTAGCCCTCGTCCTCGAGGCGGTCGGCCAGCTCCGGGCCACCCTGCTCGACGACCTTGCCGTCGACGAAGACGTGGACGAAGTCCGGCTTGATGTAGCGCAGGATGCGCGTGTAGTGGGTGATGAGCAGGGTGCCCATCTCGCCACCGGCGTGAGCGCGGTTGACGCCCTCGGAGACGACCTTCAGAGCGTCGACGTCGAGGCCGGAGTCGGTCTCGTCGAGGATGGCGAACTTCGGCTTGAAGAGCTCGAGCTGGAGGATCTCCACGCGCTTCTTCTCACCGCCGGAGAAGCCCTCGTTGACGTTGCGCTGGGCGAAGTCGGCGTCGATGCGCAGCTGCTCCATGGCGGCCTTGACGTCCTTGGTCCAGTGACGCAGCGAGGGGGCCTCGCCGTCGATGGCGGTCTTGGCGGTGCGGAGGAAGTTGGTCATGGTCACGCCGGGGACCTCGACCGGGTACTGCATGGCGAGGAAGAGGCCGGCGCGGGCACGCTCGTCCACGCTCATCTCCAGGACGTCTTCACCGTCCAGGGTGATGGAGCCGCTGGTCACGGTGTAGCGCGGGTGACCGGCGATCGTGGAGGCCAGGGTCGACTTGCCGGAGCCGTTGGGGCCCATGATGGCGTGGGTCTCGCCGGTCTTGATGACCAGGGAGACGCCCTTGAGGATTTCCTTCTCGCCCTGCTCTGTCTCGATGCTGACGTGCAGGTCCTTGATTTCAAGAGTAGACATGCTGTTCTTTCTTGTCCTAAGTCTGTTTGGTGCGGCCGGGGCTCAGAAGACCCGGGCGCCGTTCACAACGTTGCTGGTGTCGACGTACACGTCGTCGCCGTGGATCTCCACGGCGAAGACGGGAACGGGATCATAGGCGGGGAGCTGGAGCGGCTGACCGGACCGCAGATCGAACTGGGAACCATGTCCCCAGCACTCGATCGCGCAACCCTCGACGTCGCCCTCGGAGAGGGAGACGTCCGCGTGCGAGCAGGTGTCACCGATGGCGTGGATCTCCCCCATGGAGTCCTTCACCACGGCGACGGGGTATCCCTCGAGGAGAACCCTGAGGGCCTGCTTGGGCGAGATCTCGGTGCTCTTGCACACCAAGGTGCCCTGTGGCGTTTCCGGCACGTCCGCTCCTTCTAGTTCTCGCCTGCGGTCAGTTCGCGTTCCACGGCCTCGGTGAGACGTTCCTCGAGGGCCGGGACCTTGATCTTCTGAATGATCTCGTTCAGGAAGCCTCGGACCACCAGACGGCGGGCCACATCCTCGGGGATGCCGCGCGCCATGAGGTAGAACAGGTGCTCGTCATCGAAACGGCCGGTCGAGGAGGCGTGACCGGCGCCGGCGATCAGGCCGGTCTCGATCTCCAGGTTCGGCACGGAGTCCGCACGGCAGCCGTCGGTCAGGACCAGGTTCTGGTTCTTCTCGTACGAGTCGGTGCCGACGGCCTGCTTCTGGATGAGGCAGTCGCCCACCCACACCGTGTGAGCACCCTTGCCCTGCAGCGCGCCCTTGTACAGGACGTTGGAGGTGCAGTTCGGAACATTGTGATCCACGAACGACCGGTGCTCCAGGTGCTGCCCGGCATCGGCGAAGTAGAGCCCCAGGAGCTCGGCCTCGGCCTGTTCGCCAGAGAAGCGCACATTGGAGTTCAGTCGCACGATCTTGCCGCCCAAAGTCACGGCGATGTGCTTGTACACGCCTTCCTTGGCCACGACGGCGTCGTGCTGGGCCAGGTGGATGGCGTCATCCTCCCAGAGCTGCACAGAGACGACGGTGAGCTCGGCGGCCTCGCCGACGAAGATCTCGACATTGCCGTTGTGATTGGCGGAACCGTCGTGCTCGAGGATGACGACCGACTTGGAGTTGGCGCCCGCCTCCAGGACGAGGTGGCTGTTGGAGCGCTTGCCGGCGCCCTGGCCGGACAGCAGGACCCGCACGGGCTCCTCGGGCTGCGCGCCTTCGGGCACGACGACGTGCAGCGCCTCGGGCGCGTTGGCGGATGCCACGGCGGCGGCACGGTCGGTCGGCACCAGGGCGGTGGCGCGGGGCGCCTGACCGATGGCCAGCGGAGCGGACACGTAGCCCTCGGGAGCCTCGACGGAGACCGTCGTGGCGCCGTCGTCATTCGCGCCGTCCTGCAGCAGCGGCTGGAGCTCGCGCACCGGGGTGAAGCGCCACTCCTCCTCACGGCCATCCGGCAGAGCGAAATCGGCCACGTTGTGGCTGGTCAGACGCTCGGCGCGGGAGGACATGACGGTGGTGCCGTCATTGTGCTTGTGGTCGACCTTGCTGGAGACCAGCTGCTCGCCCTCTTCGGTGAAACCGGCGATCGACGGGGCGCCGATGCGGGCCTTCTCAGTTGCTTCGGCAGTCATTAACCGACGGATCCTTCCATCTGGAGTTCGATGAGGCGGTTGAGCTCGAGCGCGTACTCCATGGGGAGCTCACGGGCGATCGGCTCGATGAAGCCGCGCACGATCATGGCCATGGCCTCGTCCTCGGGCATGCCGCGGGACATCAGGTAGAACAGCTGCTCCTCGGAGACACGGGAGACCGTGGCCTCGTGGCCCAGCAGCACATCGTCCTCGCGGATGTCGATGTACGGGTAGGTGTCCGAGCGGGAGATGGTGTCCACCAGGAGAGCGTCACAGCGGACGGTGTTGGCGGAGTGCTTGGCGCCTTCGCGGACCTGGACCAGGCCGCGGTACGCGGCACGGCCGCCGTTGCGGGCCACCGACTTGGAGATGATGGAGCTCTTGGTGTTCGGAGCGATGTGCACCATCTTGGAACCGGTGTCCTGGTGCTGGCCCTCGCCGGCGAAGGCGATGGACAGGGTCTCGCCCTTGGCGTGCTCGCCCACGAGGTAGACGGCCGGGTACTTCATGGTGACCTTGGAGCCGATGTTGCCATCGATCCACTCCATGGTGGCGCCCTCTTCGCAGATGGCGCGCTTGGTCACCAGGTTGTACACGTTGTTGGACCAGTTCTGGATGGTGGTGTAGCGGACGCGGGCGCCCTTCTTGACCACGATCTCGACCACGGCGGAGTGCAGCGAGTCCGAGCTGTAGATCGGGGCGGTGCAGCCCTCGATGTAGTGCACGTAGGAGTCCTCGTCGGCGATGATGAGGGTGCGCTCGAACTGGCCCATGTTCTCCGTGTTGATGCGGAAGTAGGCCTGCAGCGGGATCTCCACGTGAACGCCCTTGGGGACGTACACGAAGGAGCCGCCGGACCACACGGCCGTGTTCAGGGAGGCGAACTTGTTGTCGCCCACGGGGATCACGGTGCCGAAGTACTCCTGGAAGATCTCCGGGTGTTCCTTCAGCGCGGTGTCGGTGTCGAGGAAGATGACGCCCTGCTGCTCCAGGTCCTCACGGATCTGGTGGTAGACGACCTCGGACTCGTACTGAGCCGCGACGCCGGCCACGAGGCGGCTGCGCTCCGCTTCCGGGATGCCGAGCTTTTCGTAGGTGGTCCGGATGTCCTCGGGAAGCTCTTCCCAGGAACCGGCCTGCTTCTCCGTGGAGCGCACGAAGTACTTGATGTTGTCGAAGTCGATGCCGGAGAGGTCCGCACCCCAGGCGGGCATGGGCTTCCGGTCGAAGTACTTGAGGCCCTTCAGACGCAGGTCAAGCATCCACTCGGGTTCGCTCTTCTTGGTGGAGATGTCCCGGACGACGTCCTCGTTCAGGCCGCGGCGCGCGTTGGCACCGGCGTCGTCCTTGTCTGCCCAGCCGTATTCGTAGTTGCCGATACCGTGGAGCTCCGGGTTCTTTTCCAGAATCTCGGAGATCACCGTACCCTCAGCCACTGGCTTTTCTGCTAGTTGGTCCGTCATCACGGCCTTTCTTGCTGGTGGTTGCGTCCGGTAGGAATGTGCGTGGTGCAGACGTGGCCGCCGTTGGCCAGCGTGGAAAGACGACGGACGTCCACACCGAGAAGCCGTTCGAACACCTCGGTCTCCTTGTCACAGAAGACCGGGAATTCGGCGGCCAGGTTCTGGATGGGGCAGTGCCCCTGGCACAGCTGGATGGCTGTGAGCTGCGGCGGCAAGGGCTTCTTGCTCACCGGATGGATGCGCAGGACATTGGCGTTGGCGACGAAGCCGTCGCGGTTGAGCGCCGCGACGAGCGCCATGGCGCGGGCCTCGACGTCGGACCCTGCGGCGTTCACCTCGTCGGCGTAGCGCTCCGCCATGCCGGCGAAACGGCGTTCGGCGAACGCCTCGATGGCCTGTTCGCCGCCCAGCGCCGCGAGTTCGTGCAGCGCCTTGCTCGCGATGTCGAGGTAGTCGTCGCCCCAGTGCTGCTGGCCCTGGGAGCTGATGACGTAGCGCCGCGCCGGACGCCCCGCCCCTGCGCCGGCCTTCACCATGCGCTTGACCTCGATCACGCCTCCGCGCTCGAGCTGGTCCAGATGGCGGCGGACCGCGGCCGGCGTGTAGCCGAGGAGCTTCCCGAGCTCGGCGGCGCTGATGGGACCGTGCTCCAGCACGGCGGCACGGACCTTGTCCCGCGTGCGGTCCTCGGACTCCACGAGAGAGCCTCGCGAGACAGTGCGGGAGGAGGCCGCACGGGACGGGACCTCACGCTGCGCGGGCACGACCGAACCCGGAGCGCCCTGCTGGGCCCCCGGATTCAGGCTGTCGACCGGCCTGTTCGTGGAGGTGTCCATGGAATACACAACACAATCATCACTAAATAACTTCCCGCCTTCCACTAAGGCTAGGCTGACCTGTCGATTGTGACCAGAGACCCTCGTCACACCGTTCGCCGGGACCGGATCAGCGGGCGTTCCGGCCTGCTGGACGCCGACCGGAACGCCGCCTTCCGGGCCGCTCCGGGCACCTTCTACCTCGCGTAGAATGCTATGGTGCGTTCCGCTGCTCCCCCAGTCCTCGTGATCGATTCCCTCGTCAAGGATGTCGGTCCGGTCACGGCCCTCGACGGCCGCATGATGCGCGTCGTCGCCGGCCTCTCCCTGACCGCTCACGCCGGCGAGGTGACCGCCCTGCTCGGCGTCAACGGCGCCGGCAAGACCACCACCCTCGAATGCGCCCAGGGCCTCCAGCGCCGGACGGACGGGCGTGTCGAACTGCTCGGCCAGGACCCCGACACCGCGGGCCCCGAGCTCCGCGCCCGGGTCGGCGTCATGCTCCAGGACGGCGGCCTGCCGCCCTCCGCGCATCCGATCCCGCTGCTCCAGCACATCGCCCGCATGTACCAGGATCCCTGGCCCGTGGACGACCTGGTCGAGCGGCTCTCCATCGCCGAGTTCGCCCGCACCTCCGTCCGCAGGCTCTCCGGCGGTCAGAAGCAACGCCTCGCCCTCGCCGCCGCCCTCATCGGCCGCCCCGAGGTCCTCTTCCTGGACGAGCCGAGCGCCGGCATGGATCCGCAGTCGCGGCAGCTGGTCTTCACCCTGATCCAGGAACTCCGCGATTCCGGCATGGGCATCGTGCTGACCACCCATCTCATGGACGACGCCGAGCGCCTGGCGGACTACGTCTACATCGTCGACGCCGGGCGGATCGTCGCCGAGGGCACCGTCGCCTCACTGCTCGCGCACCGCGACGACGCCGGCTCCGAGAACCGCACCCTGACCTTCGACGCCGATCCCGGGCTCACGTTCGCCCTTCCCGACGGTCTCGACGTTGCCGAGACCCGGGCCGGGTCCTACGCCGTGGAGGGGATCAGCACCCCGGCGCATCTGCGCGCCATCGCCACCGCCTGGGAGGACGGCGGCGTCTTCCCCCGCAGCCTCTCGATGTCGTCCTCCACCCTGGAGGACGTCTTCCTCGACATCGCGGCCCGCAGCGCGGAGCAGTCCCAGGACGAGCAAGCCTCGGCCGCGCAGGCCAGGGACAACGGCTCCCGGCGGACCTCCCTGACGAACCACGCCCCGAACGGAGGCCGCGAATGACGGCCAACAGCACCCCCGCCCCCGGCACCGGGTCCGGCGTGCGCCCCGGCAATCCCGGGCTCACCGCCCAGCGTCCCGCATCCACCCTGCAGCGCGTCCTCGCCCAGGGACGCTACGAGACCCTGACGATGCTCCGCAACGGCGAGCAGCTCGTCCTCGCCATCGTGCTGCCGCTCATGGCGCTCTTCGCCCTGCGTTTCACCCCTCTTCTGGATGATCTCCAGGGCGCCCGTGTGGACATCGCCGTCCCCGGCGTGCTCGCCCTGTGCACCATGTCCACTGCCTTCACGGGCCAGGGCATCTCCACGGGCTTCGACCGCCGCTACGGCGTCCTCCGCTTCCTGTCCACCACGCCGCTGGGCCGCGGCGGACTGATCGCCGGCAAGATCCTGGCGGTTCTCTCCGTGCTGGCGATCCAGACCGTGGTGATCTCCGTGGTGGGCCTGTTCCTCGGCTGGCAGCCGAACGGAGTGGGCCTCCTGCTGGCGATCCCGCTGCTGATCCTGGGCGCCGCCGCCTTCACCGCCCTCGGCCTGCTCGTGGCGGGCACGGTGCGGCCCGAGGCCACCCTGGCCCTGACGAACCTCCTGTGGATCCTGCTCGGCGCCCTCGGCGGGGTCGTGGTCCCTCCGGGCCGTCTGCCCGGCCTGATCGGCGAGGTGGCGCCGTTCCTCCCGTCCGGCGCCCTGGGCGACGCCCTGCGCGCGGCGCTTCTGCACGGCACGGTGGACGTGGCCGCCGTCGTCATCCTGGTCCTCTGGGCCGGGGTGGCCGGGGTCCTGGCCGTGAAATGGTTCAAGTGGAATTGATGATGCGAGTAACGATGGATGAGGTACCTGTATGAATGCCAGCACCCCTCTGGGTGAACGGATCAACCGTCTCGTGGAACGGCTTCCCACCGAGGTCGACGGCCGCGTCCGCAAGCTGTCCATCGCCTCGCTGGTCGGTCAGATCATCCTCATCGGAACCGGCGGCGCGGTCCGCCTGACCTCCTCCGGCCTGGGCTGCCCCACCTGGCCGCGCTGCACGAGCGAGTCGCTCGTCAACACCCCGGAGATGGGCGTCCACGGCATCATCGAGTTCGGCAACCGCACGCTGACGTTCCTGCTGGCCGCCGTCGCGCTGCTGATGCTCGTGGCGCTGTGGCGGATCCGCAAGGAGCGCCGCGACCTCTTCGTCCTGGCGCTCGGCCTGCTCGCCAGCATCCCGGCCCAGGCGATCATCGGCGGCATCACCGTGCTGTCCGGGCTGAACCCCTGGGTGGTGGGCCTGCACTTCCTGGTCTCGATGGCGCTGGTGATCTTCGCCATGCTGCTCGTGAACCGCGCCTACGGCCGCACCGGTCGCTTCATGAACCGCACGCTGGAAGCGCTCCCGGGCATCGCCGCGCCGCTCACCGCCGCTGTGGCCTTCTTCGCCGCCCTCGCCGTCGTGCTCGGCGTGGTCGTGACGGGCGCCGGCCCGCACGCCGGTGACGCCAACGCCCCGCGCAACGGTCTCGACTGGGACGTGGTCAGCCACTTCCACGCCGTGCCCGCCTATCTCGTGACCGCCGGGGTGCTCGTGGCCGTCGTGCTGGCCTTCCGTCACCGGATCCAGGGTCTGTTCCGCTCCGCCGGGCTGACCCTGCTCGGCGTCACACTGCTCCAGGCGGCGATCGGCTTCATCCAGTACTACAACGGCATCCCGCCGCTCCTGGTGGGCTCGCACATGGTCGTCGGCGCACTGCTCATGGCCGCCGCCACGAACCTCGCGGATGTGAGCCGCTGGAGCCCCAAGGCCTGATCCTCACCCTCGAAGGCCCCGCCACCGGCGGGGCCTTCGTCGTCCCCGGACTCAGGCTGAGCAGTGCTTCACGGTGGACGCACGACGACGGCGGCCCAGGCTCCGGCGTCGCACTCCCCTGCTTGCGCCGGCTCGCCTGCCGCCCTGGCCCCCCCTGCTGCCTTCGCTCCCCTGCGCACCCCCGCCTCCGCACCGCCCGGCCTGGCCGGAGGACACCCCGGACACGACGAAGGCCCGGCCATTCGGCCGGGCCCTACGTGCTCCCGGGAAGTTCAGACTGGCGGCGTCTGAGCCTGCCTGGTCAGAAGCCTGCCATGAGCGGGCCGCCGACGAACGGGTCCACGGCGAGAGCCAGGAACAGCACGGTCAGGTAGCTGATGGAGCCATGGAAGACCTTCATGGCGCGCTTGTTGTCCACATTCTCGCCCTGGGCCTGGTTGTACAGGCTGTGGGACTCCCAGAGGAACCAGGCGCCGGACAGGACGGCCGCGATCGAGTAGACCCAGCCGGCGCCGCCCACCGGGATCATGAGCAGCGAGCAGGCGACCATGGCCCACGCGTACAGGACGACCTGGACGGAGACCACCTTCGCGCCGGCGATGGCCCCGAGCATCGGGACCTCGGCCTTGCGGTAGTCCTCGCCGTACTTCATGGACAGGGGCCAGTAGTGCGGCGGGGTCCAGAGGAAGATCACCATGAAGAGGACGAGCGCGGGCCATTCGACCGTGTCCCGCACGGCGGCCCAGGCGATCAGGACCGGGAAGCAGCCGGCCGCCCCGCCCCAGACGATGTTCTGAGCGGTGCGGCGCTTGAGGATCAGCGTGTAGATGACCACGTAGAAGAAGATCGCACCCAGGCCCAGCAGGGCGGAGAGGCCGTTCGCGCCGACCCAGAGGATCAGGATGGACGCGATGCCGAGCAGGGTCGCGAAGACCAGCGCTTCCCGGGGCGTGACCTCGCCCGTGACGAGGGGCCGGTTCTTGGTGCGCTTCATCACCTTGTCGATGTCACGGTCGATGTAGCAGTTGAAGGCTCCGGCGCTGCCGGCCGCGAACGCGCCACCCACCATGGTGGCGACCATGAGGCCGATCGACGGGAAGCCGCGCTGGGCGAAGATCATGGTCGGCAGGGTGCTCACCAGCAGCAGCTCGATCACACGCGGCTTGGTCAGGGCGACGTACGCCTTCAGCTTGCGGGAGAAACCGCCTCCCTGCGGCAATGACGGCGTGCGGAGGGCGGATTCTGAAGTGCTCACGGCGACGATGACCTTAGTTTCTGCTACGCGACTGATGACCGGCCCGTCCTGCGGCGCGGGTGAATCCCGCGATCCGCGCATGGACCGGCCCGTTTCATTCTACCGCCAGCTCCTCCCTGGCCCGGTCAGGCGGGCCTCCACGTCCGCCCTCCGCGGACACCGGGCGCCGGAGCATTGCCCCAGGTAAACGGGAGGCCGCTCTCGAGCGGGTTCATCTTTGACATAAATCACACTTAAACCAGAGGGTGCCACCAGAACCCCCGCGAATCGGGCTAAGCTGAACACAGCTCGGCTTGGCGGCCCCGGACTCCCCGATGATGCGAGGGAACAGGGTGCGCAGGCCGGTGGTTATTCAATGGTGAACGAGAGCGCGGAGAACTCGCTGCGGGCGCCACAGCTGTGCCCCGGGCACGGGACCGCAGGGTGGCCGCACTCTCGAAAACACACAAGAGAAGGGGCCCGGTTTCCGTGTCACAAGTGGAAGAACAGCAACTGTCCTGGACTGATCTCGACCAGCGTGCGGTAGACACCATTCGCGTTCTGGCCGCAGATGCGGTGGAGAAGGTCGGCAACGGACACCCCGGGACGGCGATGAGCCTCGCCCCGGCCGCCTACCTGCTCTTCCAGAAACTGATGCGACACGATCCGAAGAACCCGGACTGGGTGGGCCGCGACCGCTTCATCCTCTCCCCCGGTCACACGTCGCTGACCCTGTACATCCAACTCTTCCTCTCCGGTTACGGCCTGGCGCTCGAAGACCTCGAGGCACTCCGCACCTGGGGCTCGCTGACCCCGGGCCACCCCGAGTACAAGCACACCGCCGGTGTCGAGATCACCACGGGCCCGCTCGGCCAGGGTCTCGCCTCCTCCGTCGGCTTCGCCTACTCCGGCCGCCGCGAGCGGGGCCTGTTCGACGCCGACGCCCCCGCGGGCGAGTCGCCGTTCGACCACACCATCTGGGTCATCGCCTCCGACGGCGACCTCCAGGAAGGCGTGACCTCCGAGGCCTCCTCGCTGGCCGGCCTGCAGGAGCTCGGCAACCTGGTCGTGCTGTACGACGAGAACCACATCTCGATCGAGGACGACACCGACATCGCGTTCACCGAGGATGTCCTCAAGCGCTACGAGGCGTACGGCTGGCACACGCAGCGCGTCGACTGGACCAAGACCGGCGAATACGTCGAGGACGTCCACGAGCTGTACAACGCCCTCCTTGCGGCCAAGGCGGAGACGGGCAAGCCGTCCATCATCTCCCTGCGCACCATCATCGGTTACCCGGCCCCCACCAAGCAGAACACCGGTAAGATCCACGGCTCCGCCCTCGGCGCCGGCGAGGTCGCCACCCTCAAGGAGGTCCTCGGCTTCGACCCCGAGAAGTCCTTCCAGGTGGACCCCGAGGTCCTGGCCCACGCCCGTCAGGTCGTGGAGCGCGGCGCCGCCGCCCACCAGGCCTGGCAGGAGCAGTTCGACGCCTGGTCCGCCGCGAACCCGGAGGGCGCCGCCCTCCTCAAGCGCCTCGAGGCCCACGAGCTGCCCTCCGACCTCTCGGGTGCGCTCCCCGTGTTCGAGGCCGGCAAGGACGTCTCCACCCGCGCCGCGTCCGGCAAGGTGCTCAACGCCATCGGCCCGGTCATGCCGGAACTGTGGGGCGGCTCCGCCGACCTCGCCGAGTCCAACAACACCACGCTGGAGGGTGAGCCGTCGTTCATCCCCGTGGGCCGCTCCACCAACGCGTGGAAGGGCAACCCGTACGGCCGCGTCCTGCACTTCGGCATCCGCGAGCACGCCGCCGCGTCGATCGTGAACGGCATCACGCTGTCGGGCAACACCCGCGCCTTCTCCGGGACCTTCCTGATCTTCTCGGACTACCAGCGTCCCGCCATCCGCCTCGGCGCCCTGATGGGCGTGCCGTCCCTGTACGTGTGGACGCACGACTCCATCGGCCTCGGCGAGGACGGCCCCACCCACCAGCCCGTGGAGCAGCTCGCCTCGCTGCGCGCGATCCCCGGTCTCGACGTCGTCCGTCCGGGCGACGCCAACGAGGTCGCCGTGGCCTGGCACACCATGCTGGAGAACCACGAGAACCCGGCAGGCATCGTCCTGACCCGCCAGAACATCCCGACCTACGCCCGTGGCGAAGGCGAGGCCTCCGGTGACGTCTTCGGCTCCGCGGCCGGCACCGCCCGCGGTGGTTACGTCCTGGCCGAGGCCAGCCGCGACGGCGCCTCCGTCACGCCGGAGGTCATCCTGATCGCCACCGGTTCCGAGGTCCAGCTGGCCGTCGAGGCCCGCGAGTCGCTCCAGGCCGACGGCATCCCGACCCGCGTCGTGTCCATGCCGTGTGTCGAGTGGTTCAAGAAGCAGGACGCCGCCTACCAGGAAGCCGTCCTCCCGGCCGCCGTGACCGCACGCGTCTCCGTCGAGGCGGGCCTCGCCCTGACCTGGCGCGAGTTCGTCGGCGACGCCGGCCGCTCCATCTCGCTCGAGCACTTCGGCGCCTCCGCCGACTACAAGCGCCTCTTCCAGGAGTTCGGCATCACCACCGAAGCAGTGGTCGCCGCCGCGAAGGACTCCCTGGACTCGCTGGCCACCGCCTGAGCCGGCACAGAGCAACGCCAGTACAGAGCTACAAGGTACAGAACCGAGGAATTTGAAACATGAGCACTCCCACTGCAGAACTGTCCAACGCCGGTGTCTCCATCTGGCTTGACGACCTCTCCCGCAAGCGCCTGAACACGGGCAATCTTCAGGAGCTCATCGCCGAGAAGAACGTGGTCGGCGTGACCACCAACCCGAGCATCTTCCAGGCGGCCATCACGGGCGGCCAGGACTACGCCGCGCAGATCAAGGAACTGGCAGCCGCCGGGGCCGACGCCGAGAAGGCCGTCTTCGAGATCACGACCTCCGACGTCGCGGACGCCTGCGACGTCTTCGCCGAGGTGGCCAAGGCCACCGACGGTGTCGACGGCCGTGTCTCCATCGAGGTCGATCCCCGCAAGGCGTGGGACACCGAGGGCACCATCGCCGAGGCGAAGGAACTGCACGCCAAGGTCGGCAAGGACAACGTCCACATCAAGATCCCCGCCACCCAGGAAGGCCTGGAGGCCATCACGGCCACCATCGCCGAGGGCATCAGCGTCAACGTGACCCTGATCTTCTCCCTGGAGCGTTACCGCGCGGTCATCAACGCCTACCTGAACGGTCTGGAGCAGGCCAAGGCCAAGGGTCTGGACCTCTCCAAGATCCACTCGGTCGCTTCCTTCTTCGTCTCCCGCGTGGACACCGAGATCGACAAGCGCCTGAACACGCTGGGCACCGACGAGGCCGCGGCCCTCAAGGGCAAGGCCGGCGTGGCGAACGCCCGCCTCGCGTACCAGGTCTTCGAGGAGCTCTTCTCCACCGAGCGCTGGAACGTGCTGGCCGCCGCAGGCGCCCGCCCGCAGCGCCCGCTCTGGGCCTCCACCGGCGTGAAGGACCCGGCGTACCCGGACACCCTGTACGTGACGGGGCTCGTCGCACAGGGCGTGGTGAACACCATGCCGGAGAAGACCCTCGACGCCGTCTTCGACCACGGCGACGTCACCGGTGACACCATCACCGGCACGTTCGCCGAGTCGAACGAGGTCCTGGACGCACTCGAGAAGATCGGCATCTCCTACAACGACGTCGTGGCCAAGCTCGAGACCGAAGGTCTCGACAAGTTCGTGGCCAGCTGGAAGGAACTGCTGGCCGACGTCCAGGCCGCTCTCGACACCGCATCCAAGGAAGGCTGACACCTCCATGAGCACCCTGAGCTACGACGCCGCCGGCGCGGCAGCCGACGCCAAGACCCGTCACATCGGCCAGCTGGTCGAGGACCACGTCGCCACACGGATCATCGCCAAGGACTTCACCCTGTGGGGTCCCGAGGCCGAGTCCGAGTCCTCCATCCGCCTCGGCTGGGTGGAGGCCCCGGCGGTCTCCCGTCCGCTCGTGGACGGGATCGTCAGCCTGCGCGAAGAGCTTCACGCCGAGGGGGTCGACCATGTCGTCCTCTGCGGCATGGGCGGCTCCTCCCTGGCCCCCGAGGTCATCACCGCGACGGCCGGCGTCGAGCTCACGGTGCTGGACAGCACCGACCCGGAGCAGGTCGCCGCGGCCCTCGCCGACCGCCTGGAGCGGACCGTCGTCGTCGTGTCGTCCAAGTCCGGTTCCACGGTGGAGACCGACTCGCAGCGTCGCGCTTTCGAGGCGGCGTTCGAGGCGGCCGGCATCGATCCGAAGAGCCGCGTGGTGGTCGTGACCGATCCGGGCTCGCCCCTGGATGAGGCCGCGCGCGCCGCAGGCTACCGGGCCGTCTTCAACGCGGACCCGAACGTCGGCGGCCGCTTCTCCGCGCTGACCGCCTTCGGCCTGGTGCCGTCGGGTCTGGCCGGCGTGGACATCGCGGCGCTCCTGGACGAGGCCGAGGACACCCTCGAGATCCTCAACGAGGACGACACGGACAACATCGGCCTCGCGCTCGGCGCCGCTCTCGGCGGCACCGAGCCGCTCCGGAACAAGATCGTGATCGTGGACAACGGTTCCGGGATCGTCGGATTCGCCGACTGGGCGGAGCAGCTGATCGCCGAATCCACCGGCAAGAGCGGCAAGGGCCTGCTGCCCGTCGTCGCGCCGGCGGACGCTCCGGAGCTGTCCCTGGACGCGCCTGATGTCCTGGTGGTCCGTCTGGTCTCCCCCGAGGACGACGACGCTGCCGCCACCGGCAACGAGGTCGAGATCGCCGGTGGGCTGGCGTCGCAGATGGTCGTCTGGGAGTTCGCGGTCGCCGTCGCGGGTCGCCTCCTCGGCATCAACCCGTACGACCAGCCCGATGTGGAGGCCGCCAAGGTCGCCGCACGCGGTCTGCTCGACGCCCGCCCGGAGCCGGTGCCCGCCGACTTCACCGACGGCGCCATCGAGGTGCGCGGCGGCGAGTGGCTGGCCGAGGCCGAGGTGAACGAAACCGTCGAGTCCGCCCTCAAGGCCCTGCTGGGCCGTCTGGATGACCGTGGGTACGTGAGCGTCCAGGCCTACCTGGACCGTCTCGCCTACCCGCAGCTCGAGTCGGTGCGCAACCCGCTCGTGTCCGTGACCGGGCGTCCCGTGACGTTCGGCTGGGGTCCGCGCTTCCTGCACTCCACCGGCCAGTTCCACAAGGGCGGCCCCGCCGAAGGCGTGTTCCTCCAGATCACGGCGGACAGCTCCACCGATGTGGTCATCCCGGAGAGGCCGTTCACCTTCGGACAGCTGATCTCGGCTCAGGCCGCTGGCGACGCCCAGGTCCTCACCGACCACGGCGTCCCGGTCCTCCGGCTGCACCTCACCGACCGCGCGGCCGGTGTGCGTCAGCTCCTGGACATCGTCAACAACCTGGGCCGCTGAGCCCAGAACCCATCCCTCCATATCGCTAAGGCTCCTCAAGCACTATGCCAACACGTGAACCTGGCGCCCAGAACGGCGGTCTCCGGAACCCCTTGCGGGATCCGCGGGACCGCCGTCTGAGCCGGATTGCCGGTCCGTCCTCCCTTGTCCTCTTCGGTGTCACGGGTGACCTCGCCCGTAAGAAGCTCATGCCGGCCGTGTATGACCTGGCCAACCGTGGGCTCCTCCCTCCCAGCTTCGCCCTGGTGGGCTTCGCCCGCCGGCAGTGGGAGAACGAGGATTTCGCCGCCGAGGTCCTCGAATCCGTCAAACAGCACTGCCGCACACCCTTCGATCAGCGGGTCTGGGACCAGCTGTCCCTGGGCATCCGCTTCGTGCAGGGTGAATTCGACGACGACGAGGCCTTCGAACGTCTCAAGGCCACCATCGAAGAACTCGACCGGGAACGGGGCACGCGCGGCAATCACGCGTTCTACCTCTCCATCCCGCCGAAGGCCTTCGAGCTCGTCTGCACCCAGCTGTCCAAGCACGGCCTGGCTCAGGCCGAGCCGGGCACCTGGCGCCGAGTGGTCATCGAAAAGCCCTTCGGCCATGACCTCGAGTCGGCCCGCGCGCTGAACGACATCGTCGAATCCGTGTTCCCCCCGGACTCGGTGTTCCGCATCGACCACTACCTCGGCAAGGAGACGGTCCAGAACATCCTGGCCCTCCGCTTCGCCAATCAGCTCTTCGAGCCGATCTGGAATGCCAACTACGTGGACCACGTGCAGATCACCATGGCCGAGGACATCGGCACCGGTGGCCGCGCGGGCTACTACGACGGCGTGGGCGCGGCCCGCGACGTCATCCAGAACCACCTCCTGCAGCTCCTCGCGCTGACGGCCATGGAGGAGCCCATCTCCTTCAACGCCGAAGACCTTCGCGCGGAGAAGGAGAAGGTCCTGGCGGCCGTCAAGCTGCCGGATGACCTCTCGACGCACTCCGCCCGGGGTCAGTTCTCCGGCGGTCTTCAGGGCGGCGAGGAAGTCCTCGGCTACCTGGAGGAGGAAGGGATCCCGGCGGACTCCACCACGGAGACCTTCGCGGCGATCCGGGTGGACATCAACACCCGTCGCTGGGCCGGTGCGCCGTTCTATCTGCGCACGGGCAAGCGTCTTGGCCGCCGCGTGACCGAGATCGCCGTCGTCTTCAAGAAGGCGCCGAACCTCCTGTTCCGGGAGAACGGCGACGAGGACTTCGGCCAGAACGCCGTGGTCATCCGCGTCCAGCCCGATGAGGGCGCCACCATCCGCTTCGGTTCCAAGGTTCCGGGCACGCAGATGGAGGTCCGCGACGTCTCGATGGACTTCGGCTACGGCCACTCCTTCACCGAGTCCAGCCCCGAAGCGTACGAGCGCCTCATCCTGGACGTCCTGCTGGGCGAGCCGCCGCTCTTCCCGCGCCACCAGGAGGTGGAGCTGTCCTGGAAGATCCTCGATCCGTTCGAGGAGTACTGGGCGAGCCTGGAGGAACAACCCGAACCGTATGCCCCGGGCAGCTGGGGTCCGTCCTCCGCGGACGAGCTCCTGGCCCGCGACGGACGCACCTGGAGAAGGCCATGATCGTCGAACTTCCCAACACCACCACCTCCAAGATCTCCAAGGAGATCACCAAGCTGCGGGAACAGGGCGGCGTCATCGCCCTCGGCCGCGTGCTCACCCTGGTGGTCCTCACCCGCAACGGGCTGGAGGATGAGGCCATCCAGGCCGCCAACGAGGCCAGCCGCGAACACCCGTGCCGCATCATCGTGCTCGCGGACGCGGGCGCCGAGGAGCCGGACCGCCTGGACGCGGAGATCCGGGTCGGCGGTGACGCCGGCGCCTCCGAAGTGATCGTGCTGCGCGGCTACGGACGCCTCTCCGAGGAGAGCGAGTCCCTGGTGTCCGCTCTCCTGCTGCCGGATGCCCCGATCGTCGCCTGGTGGCCGCACGGAGCCCCGGAGGACGCCTCCGGGACGTCCATCGGCCGCATCGCCCACCGCCGGATCACCGATTCGGCCAACGAGGCCGATCCGGTCGCGGCACTGGACAACATCCGTCGCACCTACCAGGCGGGTGACACCGATCTGGCGTGGACGCGTCTGACCAACTGGCGCATCCAGCTCGCGGCGGCGTTCGATCAGGTGGACGACACTCCTGTCACCGAGGTCGAGGTGGAAGGCGCCAGCGACTCCGCGAGCACCCTGCTGCTCGCCTCCTGGCTCGCCCTGGCCTTCGACGTCCCCGTGAAGATCGTCGAGGACCCCGCCGGCACCGGAATCCGCCGTGTGCTGATCCGCCGCCCGTCCGGCGACGTCCAGCTGCACCGCCCGGGCACCACCGTCGCGGAGCTGAGCCAGCCCGATCAGCCTCTGCAGCGGATCTCCCTCCCGCGCCGCGGCCTTCAGGACTGCCTCGCCGAAGAATTGCGCCGGCTGGACCCGGACGAGGTCTTCGGTGAAGTATTGACCGAAGGATTGCCTCGAATCGC
Source organism: Arthrobacter sp. Y-9 (assembly GCF_029690065.1). Lineage (NCBI taxonomy): Bacteria > Bacillati > Actinomycetota > Actinomycetes > Micrococcales > Micrococcaceae > Arthrobacter > Arthrobacter sp. Y-9. The sequence goes on along the minus strand of NZ_CP121463.1, from coordinate 1,628,516 downwards.
GCAAAGGAGTGCCTGAGATGACCCACGAACCACGGGTGAGCGTCCATCCCGACTCACAGGTCCTGATGGCGGCCATCGCCGCTCGTCTGGTCACCAAACTGGTCGATGCCCAGGACCGGTTCGGAGAGGCCACGGTGGTCCTTACTGGCGGCACCGTGGGCATCGGCACGCTGCGCGCCGTCGCCGAGTCGGCGGCCGCCCCGGCCGTCAACTGGCGCCGGGTCAACTTCTGGTGGGGTGACGAGCGTTTCGTGGGCGCCGAGGACTCGGACCGGAACGCCGTCCAGGCTCAGAAGGCTCTCCTGGACAGCCTGGATTTGGATCCCGAGCGCGTGCACGTGCCGGGCTCGTCGGATGAGTTCGACTCGGTCGACGACGCCGCAGCGGACTACGCGCGCCGTCTGGCCGAGGCGGCCGCGGCCGAGCATGCCGCGGACTATTCGGATCAGCGCCCCGACGTCGCTCCGGCGCTCCCCCGCTTCGACGTCCTCCTGCTGGGTGTCGGCCCCGACGCGCACGTCGCGTCGCTCTTCCCGGAGATGGCCGGCATCCGCGAGAAGGAGGCCCTCGTGGTGGGTGTCCAGGACTCCCCCAAGCCGCCACCGCAGCGGATCTCCCTGACCCTGCCCGCCATCAACACGGCGGACGAGGTCTGGATGGTCGTGGCCGGCGATGACAAGGCCGGGGCCGTCGGGCTCGCCCTGGCCGGTGCCGGCACCGTGCAGGTCCCGGCGGCCGGTCCGCGCGGCCGGAACCGCACTCTGTGGCTGATCGACGAGGCCGCTGCCGCCAAGGTTCCCGAGAACCTGGTGCACAAGGAGCCCCGCGGGCTCTGACGCACGGCGCACACGACGAAGGGGTGGCGAGCTGCGGCTCGCCACCCCTTCGTGGTTCCCGGGCCCGGCAAGCAGGCCGTTTCCTTGAGCTACTGAACGACGAAGGCCCCCGGCATCATGCCGGGGGCCTTCCGAGTCGCTGCTGACGGTCAGCCGGCAGCGCCGTTGAACTTCATGATCAGGCCGAGGCCGATGATCACCACGGCCCAGGTGACACCCAGGATCACCGTGAAGCGGTTCAGGTTCCGCTCGGCGACACCGGAGGAGTTCAGGCCGGAAGTCATACCGCCGCCGAACATGTCGGACAGACCGCCACCGCGGCCCTTGTGCAGGAGGATCAGGAGAGTGAGAAGGAAGCTCGTCACTCCCAGGAGGATCTGCAGGATGACTTGGAGAACGCCCACAACGGCCTTTCTGCGTCGATGAGGTGAGGAACGCTGCCGGCTAGGCGCCGGCGTGCTCCTCGAACCTGACAATGTTAGCAAACTCAGCTGCATCCAGGCTGGCACCGCCGACCAACACGCCGTCCACGTCAGCCTGGCCGAGGATCGCGGCCGCGTTGGCGGCCTTCACCGAACCGCCGTACAGCAGGCGGGTCTTCGCGGCCACCTCAGCGCCGAAGAGCTCGGTGAGCTCGGCACGGATCGCCTGGCACATCTCCTGAGCATCCTCGGGGCCGGCGACCTCACCGGTGCCGATGGCCCAGACAGGCTCGTAGGCGACCACGAGTTCGGCGGCCTGCTCGGCGCTGAGACCCGCGACGTCGGCGCGGAGCTGCGTCAGCGTGTGCTCGACGTGCGTGCCGGCCTGGCGGATCTCGAGCCCTTCGCCCACGCAGAGCACCGGGATGAGCGAGTGGCGGTAGGCGGCCTGCACCTTGGCGTTGAGGACCTCGTCGCTCTCACCGTGGATGGTGCGGCGCTCACTGTGGCCCACCAGGACGTAACGGCAGCCCAGCTTGTTCAGGAAGTCGCCGGAGATGTCGCCGGTGTAGGCGCCCGAGTCGTACTGCGAGAGGTCCTGACCGCCGTACGCGATGTCCAGGTCATCACCCTGCACCAGGGTCTGCACGCCGCGCAGATCGGTGAACGGCGGGAACACCGCCACCTCGACCCGCTGGTAGTCGTGCTTCTTGTCCTCCAGGGTCCAGGCCAGCTTCTGCAGGAGCGCGATGCCCTGCAGGTGGTCCATGTTCATCTTCCAGTTGCCGGCGATGAGCGGCGTGCGCTCGGGTGTGGTGGTCACAATGGCCTCCGTGACTGTCGAGGGGATGAAGTGGGTGGGACGGGAAAGGCCGCGGCTCGGCGCCGCGGCCTTTCCTGTTCCTCAGCGGTCCAGAACGCTCAGACCGGGAAGTTCCTTGCCTTCAAGGTATTCCAGGCTCGCGCCACCGCCGGTGGAGATGTGTCCGAACTGATCGTCGGCGAAACCGAGGGTGCGCACGGCCGCGGCGGAGTCGCCACCGCCGACCACCGTGAAGCCGTCGGTCTCGGTGAGCGCCTGGGCGATCGCCCGGGTGCCCTGGGAGAACGCCTCGAACTCGAAGACGCCCATGGGACCGTTCCAGAAGACCGTCTTGGCGCCACGGATGTGCTCGGCGAAGGACGCCGCGGTGTCCGGCCCGATGTCCAGACCGATGCCGGAGGCGCCGAACGCACTCTCCTCGATGTCACTCGCGGGGACGACCTCGTGCTCGGCGTCGGCGGCGAAGCGGCTCGCCACCACGACGTCGGTCGGCACCACGAAGCGGCTGCCGGCGGCTTCCGCGCGGGCCAGGTAGTCCTGGACCACCGGGATCTGGTCCTCCTCCAGGAGACTGGATCCGACCTTGTGCCCCGCCGCTGCCAGGAAGGTGAAGAGCATGCCGCCACCCACCAGAAGCGTGTCGGCCTTGCCGATGAGGTTGTCGATGACCGCCAGCTTGTCCGAGACCTTGGAACCGCCCAGGACCACCACGTACGGGCGCTCCGGGGAGACGGTCAGCTTCTGCAGCACCTCCACCTCGGTCCTGACCAGGTCACCCTGGTAGGACGGGAGGATCGTGGCGATGTCGTAGACGCTGGCGTGCTTGCGGTGCACGGCGCCGAACGCGTCGTCCACGTAGGCGCCGTTCTCGCCGGTCAGCGCGGCGAGCTCGGCCGCGAAGGCCTGGCGCTCGGCGTCGTCCTTGCTGGTCTCGCGCGGATCGAAGCGCACGTTCTCCAGCACCAGGACCTCACCGTCCGCGAGCTTCGCGGACTGGTCCTGCGCCGAGGCGCCCACGGTGTCCGCGGCAAGGCTGACCGGGAAGCCGGCCAGCTCGGCCAGGCGGTCCACGGCCGGCTTGAGGGAGTACTTCTCCTCGGGAGCGCCCTTGGGGCGTCCGAGGTGAGCGGAGACGAGGACGCGGGCGCCGCCGTCGACCAGCTTCTGAAGGACCGGGAGAGAGGCGCGGATGCGGCCGTCGTCTGTCACTGAAGAGCCGTCGAGCGGCACGTTCAGGTCGCTTCGGACCAGAACGTGCCGCCCGCGGACACCTTCAGCGAGGAGCTCGTTGAGGGTGTGAGACGTCATGATTTAGAGCTTAGCCCAGCTTGGACGCGACCAGCTCGGTGAGGTCGACAAGACGGTTGGAGTAGCCCCACTCGTTGTCGTACCAGGAGACGACCTTGACCTGGTTGCCGATCACCTTGGTGAGTCCGGCGTCGAAGATCGAGGAAGCCGGGTCGGTGACGATGTCCGAGGAGACGATGGGGTCCTCGGTGTAGGTCAGGTAGCCCTTGAGCGGACCGGACTCGGAGGCGGCCTTGACGGCGGCGTTGACCTCTTCCACGGTGACCTCGCGGGACAGCGTGGCGGTCAGGTCGGTGGCGGAGCCGGTCGGGACCGGAACGCGCACGGCGAAGCCGTCCAGCTTGCCCTTCAGCTCGGGCAGGACCAGGCCGATGGCCTTGGCGGCGCCCGTGGAGGTCGGAACCATGTTGATGGCGGCGGCGCGGGCACGGCGCGGATCCTTGTGGGGGCCGTCCTGCAGGTTCTGGTCCGCGGTGTAGGCGTGGATCGTGGTCATGAGGCCACGCTCGATGCCGAAGGCGTCATTGATGGCCTTGGCCAGCGGGCCCAGGCAGTTGGTGGTGCAGGAGGCGTTGGAGATGATGTTGTGCTCTTCATTGTTGTAGAGCTCGTCATTCACGCCCATGACGATCGTGATGTCCTCGTCCGAAGCCGGAGCGGAGATCAGGACCTTCTTGGCACCCGCCTCGATGTGCTTCTTGGCATCCGCGGCCTTGGTGAAGAAACCGGTGGACTCGATGACGATGTCCACACCCAGCTCGCCCCAGGGCAGGTTGGCGGGGTCGCGCTCGGCGAGCACCTTGATGTGCTTGCCGTCGACGACGAGGTCCCCATCCTGGACCTCGACGGAGACGCCCAGACGGCCAGTGACCGAATCGTACTTGAGCAGGTGAGCCAGGGTTTCCGGGCTGGTCAGGTCGTTGACGGCGACGATTTCCAGGTCCGCACCCTGCGCGAGGGCTGCACGGAAGTAGTTACGGCCGATACGGCCGAAGCCGTTGATGCCAATACGGGTGGTCACTGTGCAATCTCCTTCATGCGCCACGACGACGCACGTATCGAGTCGGACCAGGTCCGACATACAGACCCCGCACGTCATTGGGCAGAGAGAATTACCGTTGTGAAAGGACTCGCAGCCACGTTGCTGAAAGGCACGAGGCCTTCCGTGATCTATCTTACGTTTAATGCAGGTGTCCGGGGCAAGTGACCGCGCGGGGCGGGCGGCAAAAGTGAGCTATATTACGGCACGGAAAAGCCCCGCCCGGCAGGCCGGACGGGGCGTCATTCCGCGGGCTGATCAGGACAGCGTGATCAGCTTGGAGGCGCCGTTGCGGGCGGCCTCGAAGCGCTCGGCCACATCGGCCCAGTTCACGATGTTCCAGAATGCCTTGACGTAGTCGGCCTTCACGTTCACGTAGTCGAGGTAGAAGGCGTGCTCCCACATGTCGAGCATGAGCAGCGGGGTGGTGCCGACGGCGACGTTGCCCTGCTGATCGTAGAGCTGCTCGATCAGGAGGTTGCCACCGATGGGCTCGTACGCCAGGAAGGCCCAGCCGGAACCCTGCAGGGCCAGAGCCGCGGCGGTGAACTGAGCGCGGAAGGCGTCGAAGGAGCCGAAGGCGTCATCGATCGCGGCGGCCAGCTCACCTTCGGGCTTGTCGCCTCCGTCCGGGGAGAGGTTCTTCCAGAACACGGAGTGGTTGGTGTGGCCACCGGTGTGGAAGGCCAGGTCCTTGGAGAGACGGTTGATGTTGGCGAAGTCGTTCTTTTCACGGGCTTCGGCGAGACCGGCCAGCGCGGCGTTGGCCCCAGCGACGTAGGCAGCGTGGTGCTTGTCGTGGTGCAGCTCCATGATGCGAGCCGAGATGTACGGCTCGAGCGCCGCGTAGTCGTAGCCCAGTTCCGGGAGTACGTACTCAGACACTGATTCCTCCAAACGTTAGGACACGGGTCCTGTGGTGACTTGTTGTCAATCCGGGAATCGCTCCCCGGAAATCTCTGAGGCATGGCCCCTGGCTGGCACAACACCGCGCCCAGCCCGGGCATTCCACGCACTACTTCATGTGACGACCAGGCCTTTTGTCTACTCGTCCAGCATCTCGGCTGTCACATTGGCCTCCGTACTCGGGATCCCGAGTTCGGCGGCGCGCTTGTCCGCCATGGCCAGCAGACGCCTGATGCGCCCGGCGATCGCGTCCTTCGTCATGGGCGGGTCGGCCAGCCGGCCGAGCTCGTCAAGACTCGCGTTCTTGTGGGCCACCCTCAGTTCACCAGCGTACTTGAGGTGATCCGGCACGTCTTCCCCCAAGATGTGGAGGGCGCGCTCCACGCGTGCGCCGGCGGCGACGGCGGCCTGTGCCGAACGGCGTAGATTGGCGTCGTCGAAGTTCGCGAGGCGGTTCGCGGTGGCACGCACCTCCTTCCGCATGCGGCGCTCCTCCCAGACCATGAGGGCGTCGTGCGCGCCCATGCGGGTGAGCAACGCGGCGATGGTGTCGCCGTCGCGGATCACCACGCGGTCCACCCCGCGCACCTCACGCGCTTTCGCGGCCAGGCCCAGACGGCGGGCCGCGCCGACCAGGGCGAGGGCGGCCTCCGGCCCGGGGCACGTGATCTCCAGGGCGGACGACCGCCCCGGTTCCGTGAGCGAGCCGTGGGCGAGGAACGCGCCGCGCCAGACGGCTTCGGCATCGGCGGCGGAACCGTTGACGACGACGGGCGGCAGCCCCCGGACCGGGCGGCCGCGCGAGTCCAGCAGGCCGGTCTGGCGAGCCAGCGACTCACCGTCCACCACCACCCGGACCACGTACCGCGAACCCCGGCGCAGGCCACCGCCGGAGACCACGATGATCTCGCTCTGATGGCCGTACACCTCGAAGATCGCGGCCCGCAGCCGGCGCGCGGTGGCGGCGAGGTCCACTTCGGCCTCGATCACGATCCTGCCGGAGATGATGTGCAGTCCCCCGGCGAAGCGCAGCAGAGCGGAGACCTCGGCCTTGCGCTCGGAAACCTTCTTCACGTCCAGCCGGGACAGTTCTTCCTTGACGGATGCGGTCAGCGCCACACGTGCTCCTATTTCCTGTTGAAAACTTCGTGATAGGCGGTGGCCAGCCGCAGCGGGTCGTGCACCGCGGCGGAGCGGGGGCTCCGCACGGTGGCCAGATGGACTTCGGCCCCCAGACGGCCGGCCTCGGCGATGAATTCCTCGCGGTCGCCCACGGAATCCGGATCCGCGATCACCACGTCGAAACCGACCTCGGGGGCGTACTCGCGCAGCACCCGCAGGTGATCGGCGGCGCTCATGCCTACCGTCTCCTTGGTCTCCGTGGTCAGGTTCATGGCCAGGGCCCGCCGTGCCGGCGTGCTCGCCAGCGCTGACCGCATCTCCGGCAGCAGCAGATGCGGCAGCACCGAGGTGTACCAGGACCCCGGTCCGAGGACCACCCAGTCGGCGAGTTCAATCGCGCTCAGGGCCTCCGCGCATGCCGGGGCGTCCTGCGGGATGAGCCGGACGTTCTCCAGCTCCCCCGCGACGGCGCACTGGGCCTGGCCGCGGATCGTGCGCGAACCGGCCTCGCCATCCGCTCCGGGGATCTTCGCCTCGCCCTCGATCGTGAGCGGGACGGTGGACATCGGCAGCACCTGCCCGCGGGCGCCCAGCAGGGCCCCCGCCCACTTCAGCCCGTCCACCGGATTGCCCAGCAGTTCCCAGAGCGTGATGATCAGGAGATTGCCCATGGCGTGCTCGTCGAGGGCTCCACTGCCCCCGGGGCGGCCCCGGAAGCGGTGCTGCATGACGTCACGCCACGTGCGTCCCCAGTCCGTGTCATCGCAGAGCGCCGCCAGCGCCATGCGCAGGTCGCCGGGCGGGAGGACGCCGAAGTCCTGGCGCAGACGCCCGGAGGACCCGCCGTCGTCGGCCACGGTCACCACCGCCGTCAGCGACGTGGTGAGCAGACGCAGAGCGCTCAAGGTGGCGGACAGCCCATGTCCGCCGCCGAGCGCCACCACGGCGGGGCCCGCGCCGTCCTGCGCTGCGGCCCGCCCACCGGGCGGGACCAGCGGAAGCTGGCCGGTGAAGATCGTCACTACTCGCGCCCCAGGTCTCGGTGGCTCGTGTTGACGGTGACATTGGGCAGCTGGGCGAGGCGCTTGGAGAGCTCCTCGGACATGGCCACGGACCGGTGCTTGCCGCCGGTGCAGCCGACGGCGATCGTGGCATAGTGCTTGTTCTCGCGGCGGTAGCCGGCCAGCACGGGCTCGAGGGCCTTGACGTAATTCCCCAGGAACTCCTCCGCGCCGGACGCGGCCAGCACGTAGTCCCGGACGTCCTCGTCCTGCCCCGTGTGCGGGCGCAGCTCGGGGATCCAGTGCGGGTTCGGGAGGAACCGCACGTCGGCGACGTAGTTGGCATCCACGGGCAGGCCGTACTTGAACCCGAAGCTCATGACGTTCAAGCGCAGGACCACGGGCCCGGAGTCGGTGAAGAGGTCGGTGACCGCGCTGGCCAGGCCGTGGACATTCAGCGAGGAGGTGTCCAGCACGATGTCGGCCTTATGCCGGAGGTCCTTGAGCAGTTCGCGCTCCGCAGCGATCCCGTCCAGGATCCGGCCACCGTTCTGCAGCGGGTGCGGACGGCGCCCCTGCTCGAAACGGCGGACGAGCACTTCGTCGGAGGCGTCCAGGAACAGGACCTGGTACTTGATGCCGCTGGCCGAGAGGTTGGTGAGGGACTCCAGGATGTTCGCGGACAGGCCCTTGCTGCGCAGATCGACGACGGCGGCCAGCTTGGGGATCGCGGGCCCGGCATGGGACACGATCTCGGTCAGCATGTTGAGCATCTTCGGCGGGATGTTGTCCACCACGTACCAGCCGTGGTCCTCCAGTGCGTCCGCGGCCGTGCTGCGGCCCGCACCGGACATGCCGGTGATGATCAGCAGTTCGGCGTTGTGCTCCTGGGCCGGGTGTTCCGGGGCCGCACCCTCGGGGGCGGGACTGGTCACTTCTGCGTCCGACATGGGGTTCCTGCTCCTTGGATCAGTGCGGGCGGCACCGCCGGCCCGGCGACGCGGCTGCCTCAAGCCTAGCGAACTTTCCTGACGCTCAGGGCTCGAGGATCTCGCCGGTGGTGTAGTTGACGGCGGGGACCTCGTCGGCGCTCTCGCGAGTGAGGTGGGCGTGGATGGCGGTCGCCAGGACCGTGCCGATCCCCTTGACCTCGCACAGTTCCTCGACCGTGGCGGCCCGCATCTTCTTGACCGACCCGAAGTGGGACAGCAGCGCCTTCCGCTTGCTCTCCCCCAGCCCCGGGACGCCGTCGAGCGCGGACGCCGTCATCGCCTTGCCGCGCCGCTGTCGGTGGAAGGTGATGGCGAAACGGTGCGCTTCGTCACGGATCCGCTGCAGCAGATAGAGCCCCTGCGAGGCGCGCGGCAGGATCACCGGGAAGTCGCTGTCCGGCAGCCAGACCTCCTCGAGGCGCTTCGCCAGCCCGACCACTCGCACCTCGGTGATGCCGAGGGCGTCGAGTGCCCGCTGGGCCGCGGCCACCTGGGGCCTACCGCCGTCGACGACGACGAGGTTTGGCGGATACGCGAACTTGCCGGGCTGCACGGGGGCGCCGAGCACGGCCTCCGAGGGGACTGGGCTTTCGGGCACTGCGCCGTCAGGCGCTGCGCTGTCCTGCACGCCGCCGTCAGACGCCGCGCCGTCCGGCTCGCCGCCGTCGTCGGCCCGACCCAGAGTCTCCGGCACGTGGACGCGGTCCCGCAGGTACGCCTTGAAGCGCCGCGTCAGCACGTCGTCCATGGCGGCGGTGTCATCGTGAGCCGCGGCGCCCGTGATGGTGAACTTCCGGTACTCGCTCTTGCGCGGCAGGCCGTCCTCGACCACCACCATGGAACCCACGACATTGGTGCCCTGGACGTGGGAGATGTCGAAGCACTCGATGCGCAGCGGCGGCTCGTCGAGTTCCAGCGCCTCCTGGAGCTCCTGGATGGCGAGTGAACGGGTCGTGATGTCCCCCGCGCGACGGGTCTTGTGCAGCTTGAGGGCCTGCTCGGCGTTGGTCCGCACGGTCTCCATGAGCTGTGCCTTGTCGCCCCGCTGGGGAACACGGATCTCGACCCTGCTCCCCCGCAGTCCACTCAGCCATTCACCGAGCTGCGCCGGATCCGGCGGCAGGACGGGGACGAGGACCTCCCGCGGGATCCGGTCCGTGTTGCCGGCCTCCTCACCGTAGGCCTGCTGGAGCAGGTGCTCGATCAGGTCCGCGGGAGTGGTGTCCTCGACCTTCTCCACCACCCACCCCTGCTGGGACCTGATGCGGCCACCACGGACACGGAACACCTGCACGGATGCCTCGAGTTCGTCCTCATGGATGGCGAAGAGGTCCGCGTCGGTGGTGTCGGCCAGGACCACGGCATTGCGTTCGAACACCTTGCGCATGGCGGCGATGTCGTCACGGAGGCGCGCCGCCTGCTCGTAGTTGAGCTCCGCCACGGCGTCCTTCATCTCGCGCTCGAGGCGGCGGAGGAAGCGCCCGGCCTCGCCGCCCATGAAGGAGCAGAAGTCTTCCGCGAGGGCCCTGTGGTCCTCTTCGCTGATCCGCCCGACGCACGGCGCCGAGCACTTGTCGATGTAGCCGAGCAGGCAGGGCCGGCCGCTGGCCTCGGCGCGCCGGAACACTCCGGCGCTGCAGCTGCGGACCGGGAATACCCGCAACAGGGTGTCCATGGTCTCGCGGATGGCACCGGCCGTGTACGGGCCGAAGTACTTGGCGCCCTTCCGGCGTTCGCCACGCATGACCTGGACCCGGGGAAACTTCTCCCCCATCGTCACGGCCAGGTAGGGGTAGCTCTTGTCGTCGCGGAACACGACGTTGTAGCGAGGCTTGAACTCCTTGATCCAGGTGTATTCCAGCTGGAGGGATTCGAGTTCACTGCCCACCACGGTCCACTCGACGCTCGACGCGGCGTGGACCATCGCATAAGTCTTCGGGGTGAGCCCGGCGGGCTTGGCGAAGTACGAGTTCAGGCGCGAACGGAGGCTCTTCGCCTTGCCCACGTAGATGACCCGTCCGTGCTGGTCACGGAAGCGGTAGACCCCGGGTTCGGTGGGGATCTCCCCCGTCCTGGGCCGATAGCTCGCCGGATCCGCCATGGCTCCTCCGCTTCTCTAGATCACTCGCTGGTGCGCACCTGGTTGTAGCCGCTGGCCCGTTCCTGACCGCTCAGCGCCGCGATGGCGTCCATGATGCGGTCCGTCGCCTGCCGGCGGGCGGGCAGCGAATGGTCCGGTCCGGTCTTCTCGAAGTACAGCGGCTCGCCCACCACCATGGTGAAGTGCTGCGGCTTGAGCGTGTTCTTGCCGGCCGGCTGGAGCTTGTCCGTGCCGATCAAACCCACGGGCACCACCGGGGCTCCAGTGGTCAGGGCGAGCCATCCCACACCGGTCCGGCCGCGGTACAGCAGGCCGTCGCGGGAACGCGTGCCCTCCGGGTAGATGCCCACGCCATTGCCGTTCTCCAGGATGTCCAGGAGGGTCTTGAGCGCCTGGACGCTGGCCGCCTGTTCACCGCGTTCCACCGGAATCGATCCCACCGACTCGAAGAACGCCTTCATGGCCTTGCCCTTCACCCCTGTTCCGGTGAAGTACTCCGCCTTCGCGAAGAAGGCCACCGGGCGGGGCATGAGGGCCTGAACGATCACGCTGTCGAAGAACGACAGGTGATTCGGCGCCACGATGAAGGGACCGTCCGTGGGGACGTTCTCGAGGCCCGTGACCGTCGGGCGGCACGTGCCCTTAATGAGGGTCCGGGTGGTGAAGCGGACTGCGTCAAATACGGCCATGGTGTTCTTCCTCCGCTGCAACATCAACCACTGCTCCCCCGACGGCGGCCACCGTGGCCACCGCTTCCCGTCCGGCGAGCCGTGGCTCGCCCGAGTGTGCACCGGCGGGGCCCGGCAGTCCACGGAGCAGCTCCTCGGCGGAAGAGACCACCGAGACCGCCCCGGCGCGTTCCAGCTCGCCGTCCACGGCGAAGCCCCACGCGACGCCGATGCACGGCAGCTCATTCGCCGCCGCACCTTCGACGTCCTGATACCGGTCGCCCACCATCACCGCGGTGGCCGGGACGCCGAGGTCCTGGAGCGCCGCCGCGATGATCTGCTGCTTGCCGAGAGGCGCCCCGTGGCCGGGGCCTTGCGCGCTCTCATCGTCCGAGGAGCCCTGCACGGTGTCGAAGGCCTCCACCAGGCCATGCAGGCCCAGCAGCTCCTGCGCCAGGGTGCGCGGCTTCTGGGTTGCCACCGCGAGGGCATATCCCCGCGCCCGGAGTTCCGCCAGAGCCTCCCGGATGCCGGGGTACACGCGGCTCGCCGCCATCCCCGCCGTCCGGTAGTGGCGCCGGTAGAGGGCGATGACCTCATCGACCCGCTCTTCCGGCACGCCGGCGAACTCCTGCAGAGCATGGCTCAGACGGGGACCGACCATCGCCTGCAGCGCCTGATCGGAGGGTACGGGGAGGCCGGCCTCGAGGAGAGCCGCGGCGATTCCGCCGGTGATCCCCCCTGCGGGATCGATGAGGGTCCCGTCCAGATCGAAGAGCACGGCAGCTTGAGCGAGAGTCACCGAGGTAGTTTCTCATGCCGGGCGCACGGACAGAAAACACCCATGCGCTGCGCGGCATGCTTCGGTTCGATGTATGCCGTCACGCGACTACTTGGTCGGGGTTCCCTCGAGGATCTCGGCCAGGAATTCACCCGTGAACGAGCCCTCCGTGGCCGCGACCTGCTCGGGGGTTCCGGTGGCGATGATGCGTCCGCCGCCGGAGCCGCCGTTGGGTCCGAGATCCACGATCCAGTCGGCACTCTTGATGACGTCCAGGTTGTGCTCGATGGTGATGACCGTGTTGCCCTTGTCCACCAGTCCCTGGAGCACCAGCAGCAGCTTCCGGATGTCCTCGAAGTGCAGGCCCGTGGTGGGTTCGTCGAGCACGTAGATGCTGCGGCCGTTGGAACGCTTCTGCAGCTCCGCCGCGAGCTTGACGCGCTGCGCCTCACCACCGGACAGGGTCGTGGCCGGCTGTCCCAGACGGACGTAGCCGAGGCCGACGTCCACCAGGGTGTTCAAGTGCCGGGCGATCGGGGTGAAGGCGGAGAAGAACTCCGCCCCTTCCTCGATCGGCATGTTGAGCACGTCCGCGATGGTCTTGCCCTTGTAGTGGACCTCCAGGGTCTCCCGGTTGTAGCGGGCGCCATGGCAGACCTCGCAGGGCACGTAGACGTCCGGGAGGAAGTTCATCTCGATCTTCAGAGTGCCATCACCCGAGCACGCCTCGCAGCGGCCGCCCTTGACGTTGAAGGAGAAACGGCCCGGCAGATACCCACGGACCTTCGCCTCGTTAGTCTCGGCGAAGAGCTTCCGGATGTTGTCGAACACGCCGGTGTACGTGGCGGGGTTGGACCGCGGGGTGCGCCCGATCGGGCTCTGGTCCACATGGACCACCTTGTCCAGGTGCTCCAGGCCCTCCACGGTCTTGTGGCGGCCGGCCACCTGGCGCGCGCCGTTGAGCTTGTTGGCCAGCACCTTGTACAGGATCTCGTTGACCAGCGTGGACTTGCCGGAGCCGCTCACCCCGGTCACGGCGGTGAGCACACCGAGAGGGAAGCGCGCCGTGACATTGTTGAGGTTGTTCTCACGGGCCCCCACCACCACGAGCTCACGCTTGCGGTCGTACGGACGGCGCTTGGCCGGCACATCGATCCCCTTGCGGCCGGAGAGGTAGTCGCCTGTGAGCGACTCCGTGTTGGCCAGGAGTTCCTTGTAGGTGCCCGAGTGGACGACCTTGCCGCCGTGTTCGCCGGCGCCCGGGCCGATGTCCACGATCCAGTCGGCCTCACGAATGGTGTCCTCATCATGCTCGACCACGATCAAGGTATTCCCCAGCCCGCGCAAGCGGGTCAGGGTCTCGATCAGCCGGCGGTTGTCCCTCTGGTGCAGACCGATGGACGGTTCGTCCAGCACGTACAGCACGCCGACCAGCCCGGAACCGATCTGCGTCGCCAGACGGATGCGCTGGGCCTCACCACCGGACAGGGTCCCGGAGGGACGTTCCAGATTCAGGTAGTCCAGGCCGACGTCGAGCAGGAAGGTCAGGCGGGCGTGGATCTCCTTGAGCACCTGAGCGGCGATCTGCGCCTCGCGCGGGGACAGCTCGAGGCTGCCGAGGAACTCGACGCAGTCCCGCATCGGCATGGCGCAGACGGCCGCGATCGACTTGCCGTTGATCAGCACGGACAGCGACGCCGGGTTGAGCCGTGCGCCGTTGCAGGCCGGGCACGGGATCTGCCGCATGTACTCCTCGTACCGGTCACGGGCGAAGTCCGACTCGGTCTCACCGTGCTTGCGGTGCACGTACTGGACCACGCCTTCGAATCCGGTGCTGTACTTGCGTTCGCGGCCGAAACGGTTGCGGTACTGGACCACCACCTTGTGGTCCTTGCCGTGCAGCACGGTCTCGCGGACGGCCTTGCCGAGCTTCTCCCACGGCGTGTCCATCGAGAAGCCGAGCTCGTCCGCGAGGCCCGACAGCAGGTGGTTCCAGTACTCCTGCGTGGCTGCGCCCAGGGACCACGGGGCGATGGCGCCTTCGTTCAGGCTGAGCTCCGGGTTGGGGACCACGAGCTCCTCGTCCACCTCGAGCTTGGTCCCGATGCCCGTGCACTCGGGGCAGGCGCCGAACGGGTTGTTGAAGGAGAAGGACCGCGGCTCGATCTCGTCGATCGCCAGCGGGTGCTCATTCGGGCACGCCAGGTTCTCGGAGAACGCGCGCACCCGGCCCGGGTCCTCGGCGTCGAGGTCCACGAAGTCCGCGAGCACGCGGCCCTCGGCCAGACCCAGGGCGGTCTCCACCGAATCGGTGAGACGCTGGCGGATGCCGTCCTTGACCACCAGGCGGTCCACCACCACTTCGATGGTGTGCTTGTACTGCTTGCCCAGCTTGGGCGGGTCCGTCAACTGGATCTGCTCGCCGTCCACCCGGGCCCGGGCGAAGCCCTTGGCTCCGAGTTCCTTGAACAGGTCCACGAACTCACCCTTGCGGCCGCGCACCACAGGCGCGAGCACCTGGAAGCGAGTGCCCTCGGGGAGCTCCAGCAGCTGATCGACGATCTGCTGCGGAGTCTGACGGGTCACCTCTTCACCACAGATCGGGCAATGCGGACGGCCGACACGCGCCCAGAGCAGACGCATGTAGTCGTAGATCTCGGTGATCGTGCCGACCGTGGACCGGGGGTTCTTGCTCGTCGACTTCTGGTCGATCGACACGGCCGGCGACAGGCCTTCGATGAAGTCGACGTCGGGCTTGTCCACCTGGCCGAGGAACTGGCGCGCGTAGGCGGACAGTGATTCCACGTAACGGCGCTGGCCCTCGGCGAAGATGGTGTCGAAGGCGAGCGAGGACTTCCCGGAGCCGGAGAGGCCGGTGAAGACGATCATGGCTTCCCGGGGCAGATCCAGGTCCACGTTGCGCAGATTGTGCTCGCGGGCGCCCTTCACCACCAGGCGCGACGACGGGGCATGGCCATGCGAGCCGGCGCCGTTCAGGCGGGCCGCGCCATGGTTGTGGTTGAGCTGTTCAGGAGACAGGACTTGTTCACCGCTGACATGAGGCACCTAGCCATGCTAATCGAAAACCTGTTCGAATTTCCATGTCGGCCTCGTGTGGCAGGCTGGTGTCCACACAGACCCCTACTCGCGAAGAGGTTCTCCATGCGCATTCCCCCGCTGGTCCCGGCACCGGAGTCCCTGGAACTCCTGTCCGGTCACCTCCCGGTTCCTTCCCAGCCGGCCTTCGCCACGGACGTCGACAGCGACGATCCGGGCTGGGCCCTGCTGCGCCACCAGGCGGAGGACTGGCTCGGGGTCCGGCTCCACGATACGGCCCCCGAGGACGCCCTGCTGCTCGTGAGCGCCGACCCGTCGTTGGCCCCCGGCGCGTACCGGCTGGAGATCGACGGGCTCATCCGCGTGGAGGCCTCCGATCTGGACGGCGTGCGCCATGCCTGGCAGACACTCCGCCAGCTCAGCGGTCCCGAGGCCTTCGTCCCGCAGGGGTCGGCCCGCCGTCGTGCGGATGGACGCACCGTGCACTCGCTCCCCCGCCTGCGGCTGACGGACGCGCCCCGTTTCGCGCATCGCGGTGTCCTGCTCGACGTCGCGCGGCACTTCATGCCCTTCAGCGAGCTCCTGCGGTTCATCGACCTGCTCGCCGCGCACAAGCTCAACGTCCTGCACCTGCATCTGAGTGACGATCAGGGGTGGCGATTCGAGGTCAAGGCCTTCCCCCGGCTCACCGAGGTCGCCTCCTGGCGCCGGGACACCCCCGTCGCCTACGACACCCCCGCTCTGGAACACGCCCTCATGGCCGGGCACCCGCACGGCGGCTTCTACACGCAGGCGCAGCTCCGCGAGGCGGTCGCGTATGCGGCGGAGCGGGGCATCACGATCGTCCCGGAGATCGACCTCCCCGGGCACAGCGTCGCCGCGATCGCCGCGTACCCGTTCCTCGGCGTGGGCGAACCCGACGTCGAGGTGAGCACCCGCTGGGGCGTCAGCGACTGCATCCTGGACCCCTCCGAACGGACCCTGGACTTCTACCGGACCGTGCTCGATGAGCTGGTCTCCGTGTTCCCTTCGCCCACCATCCATCTGGGCGGGGACGAAGTGCCGTACACCCGGTGGGAGGAATCGCCGGAGATCGTCGCGCGGGCCCGGGAGCTCGGCCTGGCCTCCGTGGCCTCCCTGCACGGCTGGTTCCTCGGCCGCCTGGCGGATCACCTGGCCGGCCATGGCCGGCAGACGGGTGTCTGGCACGAGGCGATCGGCGAGGCACTGCCGCAGAGCGCGATCGTCAACGCCTGGCTGGGGGTGGACACGGTGGAGCTCAGCCTCGAACAGGGCCATCGCACGGTGATCTCGCAGCACGAGTTCACGTACCTGGACTACCGGGAAAGCGACCATCCCGATGAACCGAGCGCTTTCTGGCCGGTGCTGCCGCTGGACAAGGTGCACGGGTTCGACCCCGTCCCGGACCGAATCGCGGCCCTCGAGCGCGATCACGGGGGTGCGGTGGCGGGAGTCCAGGCCCAGCTCTGGAGCGAGTACCTGGTGGACCAGAGGATCCGCGACTTCCACGCGTTCCCCCGGCTGTGCGCCTTCGCGGAAGTGGCCTGGTCCACCCGGAAACCCGGTTTCGAGGACTTCCTCGCCCGGCTCACCGGGGACCCGGAGATCCCGGGCCATCTCGCACGGTTGAAGGCGGCCGGAGTCGGCTTCCGTCCTCTGGAGGGACCCGAGCCATGGCGCGCCCGGCCCGATGTGGCCCGCTTCCGCGCGGAGCATGCGCACGGCGGACACACCCCCGCCGAGGAGGGCGCGACGCCGGGCGAGTGAGCTCAGGCCTGGTCGCGGTAGGCGGCCGTCAGGAGCCGCACGGCCTCGGCGAGGCTGACGCCACTCGCGCGGGCCGCCTCGGCATAGGCCGAGGCGGCGTCGCCCAGGCTCTTCTGACGGTCGTCGCGCGGCAGGACGACGGTGCCGTTGCGGCCCCTCGTCTCCACGATCGCCGCCGCTTCCAGTTCCTTGTAGGCGCGCGCCACCGTGTGGGGCGCGACGTCGAGTTCCGTGGCCAGCGCCCGCACGGCGGGCAGTCGCTGGCCGGGCGGCAGCCCGCCGTCGTCGACCAGATGGACGATCCTCAGGCGGAGCTGCTCGAACAGCGGCACGGAGCTGTCGGCCCGCGGCCGCCAGGAGCCGGGAAAGGCGCTCATGCGTCCGCCCCGTGAACAGCCCCGGCAGGAGCCTTGCGCGCGACGGTGAACAGACGCCGGAACGGGAACACCGTTCCGTGTGGAGTGGCCGGGTACGCCTCGTTGAGCATCACCGCATAATCCCGCTCGAATGCTTCGGCGTCAGAGGCGTCAAGAGCGCTCAGCACGGGGCGCAGGCCGGTGCCGCGGACCCATTCGAGCACCGGGTCGGGGCCCTGCAGCAGTTGCTGGTAGCTGGTCTCCCAGGCGTCGGCCTGCCAGCCGGCATCGAGTGCGATGGTCAGATAGTCGGCCGGTTCCAGCACCGCGTCGCGATGACGCAGCACACCGGCGAGCTTCACGGCCCAGGCCGGCGAGTCGGCCAGTTCACGCATGAGCACATGGGACGGCGCCCCGAAGTTGCCCGGCACCTGAAAAGCGAACCAGGACCCCTCCGCCATGGCGTCCAGCCAGACGGGAAGCAGCCGCTCGTGCCCGGGCACCCACTGCAGCGCGGCGTTGGAGACCACGACGTCGGCGTCGCCCGGCATCCAGGTCGCGATGTCACCCAGCTCGAACCGGAGGTTGGGGAACCGTTCGGCGTGGACGGCGGCGCGGTCCAGCATCGCCTGCGAGGAATCCACTCCGACCACCTGCGCCTCCGGCCAGCGTGCTGCGAGGGTCGCGGTGAGATTGCCGGGGCCACACCCGAGATCTACCACGAGCCGGGGCGACTCGGCGTGGATCCTCTGCGTGAGGTCGAAGAAGGGGCGGTCCCGGTAGTCGCCGAATTTCACATACGTCGCGGGGTCCCATTCCACGGTCGGGTGCATCGCTTCTCCTTCGCCGAAGAGCACGCCGGACCGGCGTGAGGCAACTCTCAGTGCGAGAGTACCCCACCTGTTGTGTGCTCAGTTGTTGCGGGTGTGGGCGCACGACACCCGCAACAACTGAGCACACAACGACGACGAGGCTCCCCACCCTCGCCCGCTAGCGCCTAGCCGGGCTCCCCACCCTCGCTCCGCGTCGGGCGGGGCCCCTCGCCCGCTAGGCTGGGACAGTGAAGCTCCTTGACAGTCTCCCCTCCACCGGCCGCCTGAACGATGACGACGCGTACACGGCCTTCGTCGAGTGGGTCGAATCCCGGGGGCTGTCCCTGTATCCCGCGCAGGATGAAGCCGCCATGGAGCTCGCTGGCGGCGCGAACGTCATCCTCGCCACTCCCACAGGCTCCGGCAAGTCGATGGTCGCCATCGCCGCGCACTTCTACGCGATGTCCCGTGGCGAACGCAGCTACTACACCGCTCCGATCAAGGCCCTGGTCTCCGAGAAGTTCTTCGCGCTCTGCGACATCTTCGGCGCCGAGAACGTCGGCATGGTCACGGGCGACTCCTCCGTGAACGCCGACGCGCCCATCATCTGCTGCACGGCCGAGATCCTGGCCAACGTCGCGCTCCGCGAAGGCGCCGAGGCAGAGCTGGGCGCCGTCATCATGGACGAATTCCACTTCTACTCGGATCCCCAGCGGGGCTGGGCCTGGCAGGTGCCGCTCCTGGAACTGCCGCAGGCGCAGTTCCTCCTCATGTCCGCCACCCTCGGCGACGTCACCCGGTTCGAGAAGGGCCTCACCGAACTCACCGGGCGCGCCTCGGTGACCGTGAGCTCCGCCGAGCGGCCCATCCCGCTGCACTTCTACTACGGCATGAAACCCATGGCCGAAACCCTGGAAGAGCTGCTGGAAACCCGTCAGGTCCCGGTCTACGTGGTGCACTTCAGCCAGCTGGAGGCCATTGAACGCGCGCAGAGCCTCATGAGCGTCAACATGTGCACCCGCGAGGAGAAGGACAGGATCGCCGAACTCATCGCCGGTTTCCGTTTCTCCGCAGGCTTCGGCAAGACCCTGAACCGGCTGGTCCGGCATGGGATCGGCGTGCACCACGCCGGCATGCTGCCCAAGTACCGCCGCCTCGTGGAGCAGCTCGCCCAGGCGGGTCTGCTCAAGGTCATCTGCGGCACGGACACGCTCGGCGTCGGCATCAACGTGCCCATCCGCACCGTGGTGCTCACGGCGCTCAGCAAGTTCGACGGCGTTCGCACCCGCCTGCTCAATGCGCGCGAGTTCCATCAGATCGCGGGGCGCGCGGGCCGCGCCGGCTTCGACACCGCCGGGACGGTGGTGGTCCAGGCGCCGGAGCACACGGTCGAGAACGCCAAGGCGATGGCCAAGGCCGTGGCGAAATTCGGCGATGACCAGAAGAAGCTCCGCCAGGTGGTCAAGAAGAAGCCGCCGGAGGGCTTCGTCTCCTGGGGCGAGCCGACCTTCCAGCGCCTGGTCGCTTCCGTCCCGGAGCCCCTCTCCTCCAGCTTCACCATCACCCACGCCATGCTGCTGAACCTGCTGGAACGTCCGGGCGACCCGTTCACGGCCACGCGCCACCTCCTGGAGTCGAACCACGAGCCCCGCGGCCGCCAGCTGGAGCTGATGCGGAAGTCGCTCGGCATCTACCGCGAACTGCTGACCGCCGATGTCGTCGAGCGGATCCCGGAGGCCGAACGCGGACCGGATGGGCGCACCGTGCGCCTCACGGTCCATCTGCAGGACAACTTCGCCCTCAACCAGCCGCTCTCCCCCTTCGCGCTGGCCGCACTGGACCTCCTGGACCCGGAGTCGCCGTCGTACGCCCTGGACGTCGTCTCGGTGATCGAGTCCACGCTCGACAAGCCCCGCCAGATCCTCGCGGCCCAGCTGAAGAAGGCGAAGACGGACGCGGTCGCGGCCATGAAGGCGGAGGGGCTCGAGTACGAGCAGCGGATGAAGGCTCTCGAGGAGGTCAGCTACCCCCAGCCCCTGGCGGAGTTGCTGCTCGAGGCCTTCGACACCTACCGCCGGGCGGCCCCCTGGGTCGGTGACTTCGAGCTGACTCCGAAGTCGGTGGTCCGCGACATGTACGAACGCGCCATGAGCTTCGGTGAATTCGTACAGTTCTACGGTCTCGCACGCAGCGAGGGCATCGTGCTGCGGTACCTCAGCGATGCCATCAAGGCGCTGCGGCAGACGGTCCCCGCCGACGCCCTGCGGGAGGACCTCGAAGACCTGATCGCCTGGCTCGGCGAGCTGGTGCGGCAGGTCGATTCCAGCCTCCTGGACGAGTGGGAGGAGCTGAGCAACCCCCACGATCACACCGAGGATCCCCTGCTGCCGCCCGCGCCGCCCCGTCTGACCGACAATGTGCGCGCGTTCCGGGTCATGGTCCGCAATGAGATGTTCCGCCGCGTGGAGCTGTTCGCGGACGAGGACTCGCGCGCTCTGGCGGAGCTCGACGGCGACGCCGGCTGGCACTCGGACCGCTGGGAGGACGTGCTGGACGACTACTTCGACGAGCACGACGACATCAGCACGGGCGCCGACGCCCGCGGACCCCAGCTGCTTCTCATCACGGAGCATCGGGATCGCTGGGACGTCCGGCAGATCTTCGCCGATCCGGCGGGGAACCATGACTGGGGCATCTCCGCGGTGGTGGACCTGGCGGCCTCGGACGAGGCCGGCAGCGCCGTGATCAAGGTCGTGGACGTGAATCGACTCTGAGTGGTCCGGTGGCCCGGCTAAGCTGAAATCCATGAGCCGCATCAGAGAAGCCACCCGTGCAGACGTCCAGGACATCCACCAGATGATCGTGGACCTGGCCGTTTACGAGAAGGAGCCGGACGCCGTCCGCAACACGCCGGAGGAGCTGGAGAAGCACCTCTTCGACGGTCACCCCGCCATCTACGCAGCGATCGCGGAAGACGACCTCGGCCGGACCCGCGGTTTCGCGCTCTGGTTCCTGAACTACTCCACCTGGGAAGGCGTCCACGGCATCTACCTGGAGGACCTTTACGTGAAGCCGGAGGCCCGCGGCGAAGGCCATGGCAAGGCCCTCCTGACCCACCTGGCCTCGCTCGCCGTGGAACGCGGCTACGCCCGGGTGGAGTGGAGCGTCCTGGACTGGAACGAGCCCTCCATCCGCTTCTACCGTTCGCTGGGAGCCGTGCCCATGGACGGCTGGTCGACCTTCCGCCTCACCGGCGACGCGCTGCAGGCTGTCGGGACCGGTGAGGGCGCACCGGCGGTGACCGCATGACGCCCGTCGCCGAACACCGCGAGGGCGCCGTCCACGAATTCCGCGGCGTCCGCACGGCGGACCATTTCTTCACTGTCCCGTTGCGGCCGGCGGATCCTGACGGCGAGACCCTGGAGGTCTTCGCCCGCGAGTACGGTCCGTCCGGCCTGACGGATGAGCAGCGGGACGGCCTTCCCTGGTTGCTCTTCTTCCAGGGCGGTCCCGGTTTCCCCGGCAACCGCTGGACGGCCCTGAGCGGCTGGGCGAAGGCGGCCACCGAGCACTTCCGTGTCCTCATGCTGGACCAGCGCGGCACCGGCCTCTCTTCTCCGGTGGAGGCGGCGACGCTCGCCGCCCGCGGTGATACGGCGGCCCAGGCGGAGTACCTGACCCATTTCCGCCAGGATGCCATCGTGGCCGACGCCGAGGCGATCCGTGAGGCGCTCGGCATCGAGCGGTGGAGCATCTTCGGCCAGAGCTTCGGCGGCTGGTGCTCCCTGGCGTACCTCTCGCTCGCCCCGTCGGCGCTCCGCGAGGTGCTCATCACCGGAGGCCTCGCTCCCCTGCAGGGCTCGCCGGACCGGGTCTACCGCGCGACCTATGCCCGCATGGAGGCACGGAACCGCGAGTACTTCGGCTGGTACCCCGAGGACCGCGCCCTGGTGAACAGGATCGCAGCGCATCTCCGCGAGGTCCCGGAATATCTGCCTCGCGGTGACCGGCTCACCGTGGAGCGCTTCCAGATGCTCGGCATGTACCTGGGCGGCAACACCCGGGTCGACTCCCTGCACCACCTCCTGGAGAAGGCCTTCATCCAGACCCCCGAGGGGGAACGGCTCTCCCAGTGGTTCCTGGCCCAGCTGCCGGCCTACCTGGACTTCGCCCCGAACCCGCTGTACGCGGTGATCCACGAGTCGATCTACGCACAGGAAGCGGCGACGGACTGGTCCTCCTGGCGGGTGCTCCAGGAGTTCCCGCAGTTCTCCCCCGAGGCTGAAGACGTCCTGCTCACGGGCGAGATGATCCAGCCGTGGTTGTTCGAGCAGGATCCGACCCTGCGGCCCCTGACCGATGTCGCGGAGCTCCTGGCCGCGAAGCAGGACTGGCCGCGTGTCTTCGACCTGGACGTGCTCGCGACCAACACGGTCCCCGTGGCGGCCGCGGTCTACGCGGACGATGTCTTCGTGGACCGCGAGCTCTCCCTCGAGACAGCCGACTCCGTCCGCGGGCTGAAGACCTGGGTCACCCCGGACTTCCACCATGACGGGATCGCCGACGACGGCGAGGCCATCTTCCGCCGTCTCCTCGCCATGGCGCGGGGCGGGGAGGTCCCGGGCGACTAACGCCCTCTCCTCCGGACACGACGACGCCGGGCGGTAGCTTCCGCTGCCGCCCGGCGTCGTCGTTCAGGCGATATGTGCTTCAGGCGCTCTGGCTTTCGGGAGCACTGTGGTTCAGGAGCACTGGCGCTCAGAAGCACTGTCAGCGCTGCTCGGGCGCCTTGCCAGGTTCCACCGGCTCACCAGCCCCAGCCTGCGTCTGTGCCTGCGCTTCTGCTTCGCGCCGGGCCACGACCTCCTGCTGGTGCGCCACGCGCTCGGCCGTGCGGCTGATCTGGTGCTCGGTCGCCTCACGGCCCTCGCGCTTCTTCGAGACCGCCAGGCTGGCGACCACGGCCAGGACGATGGTGCCGAGGATGAAGATCAACGAGAACGACGTGGGGATGTCCGGAGCCCACTCGATGTGCTGGCCGCCGTTGATGAACGGCAGTTCGTTCTCGTGCATGGCGTGGAAGATCAGCTTGAAGCCGATGAAGGCCAGGATGATCGACAGCGCGTGCTTGAGGTAGATGAGCCGTTCCATGAGACCGCCCAGCAGGAAGTACAGCTGGCGCAGGCCCATGAGGGCGAAGATGTTGGCCGTGAACACGATGAACGGGCTCTTCGTCAGGCCGAAGATCGCGGGGATGGAGTCCAGAGCGAAGATCAAGTCCGTCATGCCGAGGGTCAGGAAGACCAGGAGCATCGGGGTGAAGAGACGCTTGCCGTTGATCTTGACGGTGGCCTTGCCGCCGTTGAACTCGTTGTGCATCGGGAGGATCTTGGAGAACCAGCGGACCAGGCGGTTGTCGCCACCGTCCTCGTCGTCCTCGCTGTCGTCCTTGGCCTGGTTGTAGGCGGTCCAGAGGAGGAAGGCGCCGAAGATGTAGAACACCCACGAGAACTGCTCGATGATCACGGCGCCCAGCAGGATGAAGATGCCGCGCAGGACCAGCGCGATGATGATGCCCACCATGAGGGCTTCCTGCTGGTACTTCCGGGGCACGGAGAAGCGCGCCATGATGATGATGAAGACGAACAGGTTGTCGATGCTCAGGCTGTATTCGGTGACCCAGCCGGCCACGAACTGACTGCCGTACTCGGCGCCGGTGAACGCGAACATGAGGCCCGCGAAGATGAGGGCGAGCGTGACGTAGAAGCCGACCCAGAGACCGGCCTCCTTCATGGAGGGTTCGTGGGGCCGCTTGAGGACCATCAGGAGATCGACGAGGAGGACGATGCCGAGGACCACGAAGGATCCGACCTCAAACCAGAGGGGAAGTTCAGGCACGGGAGACCTTTCAGAGGGTATGGAACATTGCCATAAGTCTCTCCGGGCCTGACGAACAGGACCTGCCCAGCCCGGCGAAGCGCCATTGCCTCACGTGTTGACGGACTGAGCACATGGGATACTCCCCTACTCGGGAATCATTCTATCCCACGGGGCGGCCCCGGAGGGACAGTCCCTTCACGCCCCGCCCGTCGCGTCTTGCCCGTCATTCATACCCTGCCTCACGTCCCGCCTACGCGTGACCTGCCGCCTGCATCTGCCGCAGTTCCTTCTTCAGCTCGCCCACCTCATCACGGAGCCGGGCGGCCAGCTCGAACTGCAACTCGGCCGCGGCGGAGTGCATCTGCTCGGTCATCTGTTCGATCAGGCCCACCAGTTCGGTGGCGGGCGCTGCCGCCAGGCCGTCCCGCCGCACCGTGGCGCTGGCCTTCTCCGCGGCCGCCTTGGAGCCCTTGCCGTTGCGCTTGGCCCCGGCCAGGAGTTCCTGCGTGTCCGCGTCCTCGCGGGCCAGCTGATCCGTGATGTCGGCGATCTTCTTCCGCAGCGGCTGCGGGTCGACGCCGTGCTCCTTGTTGTACGCCACCTGGATCTCGCGACGGCGGTTGGTCTCTTCGATGGCCAGAGCCATCGAATCCGTGATCCGGTCCGCGTACATGTGAACCTGGCCCGAGACGTTACGGGCCGCACGGCCGATGGTCTGGATCAGCGACGTGGACGAGCGCAGGAAGCCCTCCTTGTCCGCGTCCAGGATCGCGACGAGGGAGACTTCGGGAAGGTCGAGGCCTTCACGGAGCAGGTTGATGCCGACGAGCACGTCGAACGTTCCCAGCCGCAGCTCCCGCAGCAGCTCCACACGGCGCAGCGTGTCCACATCCGAGTGGAGGTACTGGACCTTCACACCGTGGCTGAGCAGGTACTCGGTGAGATCCTCGGCCATGCGCTTGGTCAGGGTGGTCACCAGGACACGTTCGTCCTTGTCCACGCGCGTGCGGATCTCCCCGAGCAGATCGTCGATCTGACCCTTCGTGGGCTTCACCACGATCTCCGGGTCCACCAGACCGGTCGGACGGATGATCTGCTGCACCACGCCGTCGGACTTGCCGAGTTCGTACTTGCCCGGGGTGGCGGAGAGGTAGACGGTCTGACCCACGCGCTCCAGGAACTCGTCCCATTTCAGCGGGCGGTTGTCCATCGCCGATGGCAGTCGGAAGCCGTGCTCCACCAGGGTCCGCTTCCGGCTCGCGTCGCCTTCGTACATCGCTCCGATCTGCGGCACGGTGACGTGGGATTCGTCGATCACGAGCAGGAAGTCATCCGGGAAATAGTCCAGGAGACAGTGCGGGGCCGAACCGGCCTCACGGCCGTCGATGTGACGGGAGTAGTTCTCGATGCCGTTGCAGAAGCCCATCTGCTGCATCATCTCGAGGTCGTACGTGGTGCGCATGCGCAGACGCTGCGCCTCCACGAGCTTGTTCTGCGCTTCGAAGGTGGACAGCCGGGAGGCGAGCTCGTCCTCGATGGTCTTGATGGCGCGTGACATCCGCTCCGGACCCGCCACGTAGTGCGACGCCGGGAAGACGTACATCTCGTTCTCTTCGCGGACGATCTCGCCGGTCACGGGATGCAGGGTGTAGATGTTCTCCACCTCATCCCCGAAGAACTCGATCCGCAGGGCGAGCTCTTCGTACATGGGGATGATCTCGACGGTGTCGCCGCGCACCCGGAAGGTGCCGCGGTGGAAGTCGATGTCATTGCGGGCGTACTGCATGGCGACGAACCGCCGGAGCAGATCATCCCGGTTGATCTGCATGCCCTTGCGCAGGGTGACCATGCCGGCGATGTACTCCTCCGGCGTGCCCAGACCGTAGATGCAGGACACCGTGGCCACCACGACCACGTCGCGGCGCGTGAGCAGCGCGTTCGTGGCCGAGTGCCGGAGCCGCTCCACCTCCTCATTGATGGACGAGTCCTTCTCGATGAAGGTGTCCGTCTGTGGGACGTAGGCCTCGGGCTGGTAGTAGTCGTAGTACGAGACGAAGTACTCGACGGCGTTGTTCGGCAGCAATTCACGGAACTCGTTGGCGAGCTGTGCGGCCAGCGTCTTGTTCTGCACCAGGACGAGCGTCGGCCGCTGGACCCGTTCGATCAGCCAGGCGGTGGTCGCGCTCTTGCCGGTGCCGGTGGCACCGAGCAGCACGATGTCCTTCTCACCATTGGTGATGCGTTCCGTCAGCTCCGCGATGGCGGTGGGCTGATCCCCGGCGGGCTGGTATTCGCTGACGACCTCGAAAGGCGCCACGACGCGGTTGATCTCCTGGGCGAGGCTCATAGAACAAATGTACTACTCGCCTATGACACTGTGCGGGCCACGTTCTCCCAGAGCGCATCGACCTGTTCCAGCAGCTCCGCCAGACTCCCCGTGTTCTCCAGGATCACGTCGGCGGCGGCGTTGCGTTCCTCCCGCCCGGCCTGCGCGGCGATGCGGGCCCGGGCCTCCTCTTCGGACATGCCCCGGAGCTCCACCATGCGGGCCACCCGGACGTCGTCGGGGGCGTCCACCACCACGACCAGATCGAAATCATGCTGCTGCCCGGTCTCCACCAGGAGAGGGATGTCCTGCACGACGACGGCGTCCGCCGGCGCCGCCGCCACGATCGCCGCCGCGGCATTCCGCACGAGGGGGTGGACGATGCCGTTCAGCGTCCGGCGCCTGCCCTCGTCGGCGAAGACGATCGCGCCGAGGGCGGGCCGGTCGAGGGAGCCGTCTGGACGGATCACGCCGTCGCCGAAGGCTTCGCGGATCGCAGCCAGTCCAGGCGTCCCCGGCTCCACGACCTCGCGGGCCAGCGCGTCGGCGTCGACCACCGCGGCTCCCCGCTCGGCGAGCCGCGCCGTCACGACCGATTTTCCTGAGGCGATCCCGCCGGTCAACCCGATTCTCAGCACAGCACCACCCTAGCGGCTGCGTCCGGGATCACCAGGGAAGCCCGGCGCAACCCGGCCCCGCCGCACGGCGCCCGACTACGATGGACTGGTGCCTGAAGCCGAAGACAGCCGCGCGACGCGGTACACGACGCTCGCCGCCGGCCCGGACTTCCGCCATGAACTCGAGATCAAACGGTCGCGGTTCATCACGGTGCTCCGCCGCGTGGAGGACGAAGACGGGGCCCGTGCGCTGATCACCGAGCTCCGCCGTGAGTTCCACGACGCCCGGCACCATTGCAGCGCCTTCATCCTCGGCCCCGACCGGATGACACAGCGCTCGAGTGATGACGGAGAGCCCTCCGGCACGGCAGGCATCCCGATGCTGGAAGCCCTCAACCGCCGCGAGACCGCGAACGGAGTGGCCGATCTGAGCGACGTCTGCGCCGTCGTCGTGCGCTACTTCGGCGGGATCCTGCTGGGAGCCGGCGGACTGGTGCGCGCCTATTCCGACTCCGTGTCCCAGGCCGCCGACCGCGCGCCATGGGTGACGCGCCAGCGCCTGCGCCTGGCGGACGTTCCGGTGGGGTTCGCCGACGCGGGCAAGCTCGAAAACGAGATCCGGTCCGCAGGGCTCCGTGTCGTGGGCACGGAATACGGCGCAGGTCATGCGACCCTCAGGGTGGCCTTCGAGGACGACGCGGCCACGCTGGACCGCGTGCAGCGGACCGTCCTCTCGCTCAGCGCGGGCGCTTATGACGCCCGTCCCGGCGGCACCGAATGGGTCGATCTGACGGGGCGAACCGGGCCTTTACCGGACTTTTCTGAAGTGGATCTTTCAATAACCATTGAAAACCCTGGGAACGCCGACTAGAAACGAGGGAAGGCACTCGCCTGCAGCCGGCACGTCCGGCCTCCACTCATCGAGAGGACCCTCACCCATGAGGTTGCACACTTTCCGCCGGCCGTTGCGCCCGGTCGCCTGCGCCGTCGCGTCGCTCGGCCTGGTCCTGATCGGCTCCGGGGTCTCCGCCCAGGCCTCCGGCACCGAGACGTCCACACCGGTCCCGGTGAATCCGCCGGACGGCACCGTCATGAGCTACGTGGTCAACGCCGGGCAGGCCAATCCCGGCCAGACCCGTAAGGTCGAACAGGCTGTCACCGCCGCGGGCGGCGTCGTCGTCCAGAGCTGGCCGGAGATCGGCGTCGTCATCGCCCAGTCGGACCGGGCGGCCTTCCGCGACCGCGTCAAGACCGCGGGCAAGAACGCCGTCCAGTCCGTGGGAGCGACTCGGACGGCCGAGGTGACCGACAAGGTCACCGGCCCCCAGGTCCCGTGGGGCCCGGGCGCGTCCGGCTGGAACAAGGGGAAGAACAAGCCCGTCAACGGTGACGAGCCGACCACTCTGGTCCCCGCCGGCCCGGCCGACGCCATGGAAGCGCAGCAGTGGGACATGGCTCAGATC
Organism: Arthrobacter sp. Y-9; assembly: GCF_029690065.1. Classification (NCBI taxonomy): domain Bacteria; kingdom Bacillati; phylum Actinomycetota; class Actinomycetes; order Micrococcales; family Micrococcaceae; genus Arthrobacter; species Arthrobacter sp. Y-9. The sequence goes on along the minus strand of NZ_CP121463.1, from coordinate 1,600,218 downwards.
AAGGCCGATCAGGCGAACAAGGTCACCGACGGCAGCCGCAACGTGCTGGTGGGCGTGCTGGATTCCGGCATCGATCCCACCCATCCGGACCTCGCCGCCAACATCTCCGTCCCTGACTCGGTCAACTGCACCGCCGGTGGACGTCCGGACCAGACCCCCGGCGGCTGGTACCCGACCACCTCCGACCACGGGACCCACGTGGCCGGCACGATCGCGGCCGCCCGCAACGGCGTGGGGATCGTCGGCGTCGCGCCGAACGTCCGCCTGGCCGCCGTCAAGGTCGTCAGCGACGCCGGGTTCATCTACCCGGAGTACGCCATCTGCGGGTTCATGTGGGCCGCTCAGCGCGGCATGGACGTCACCAACAACAGTTACTACATCGATCCGTTCGAGTTCTGGTGTGACGACCAGCCCGATCAGGCCGCTGTCCGCGAGTCCGTGGCCCGCGCCGTCAACTGGTCCGTCAAGCGTGGCGTCGTGAGCTCGGCTGCCGCCGGCAACTCGAGCGTCGACTTCACCCTCAACACCGAGGACGACGGGAGCCCCAATGACGCTCCGGCGCCGACCAAGCGCACCATCAACCAGGGCTGCAAGGACATCCCGTCCCAGCTGCCCGGCGTCGTCACCGTGTCCTCCATCATGAAGACCGGACAGCTCTCCTACTTCTCCAACCGCGGGCTCGGCGAGATCGACGTCGCCGCCCCCGGCTCGAGCATCCTGTCCACCATCCCGAAGGGCAAGTACGGCCTCAAGAGCGGCACCTCCATGGCTTCCCCGCACGTCGCCGGCGTGCTGGCGCTCATGAAGTCCGCGCATCCGGAGCTGACCCCGGCCCAGATGGTCGCGAAGCTCCGCGCCGATGCCACCCCGACGCCGTGCTCGGCGCCGCAGGCCAACATCGGTCCGGCCTGCGTGGGCACCACGGAGCTGAACAGCTTCTACGGCTACGGCATCGTGAACGCCCTGAAGGCAGTGCAGTGACGGTCTCCAGCAGTCACTGACGGCCTTCCCGCAGTCACTGACGGCACAAGGCCCGGGACCCCCTCTCTCTGGAGGAGGTCCCGGGCCTCCCCTTTGTCGGCCCCAGGTGGCAGGATGTGGCCATGGACATCACCATCCTGCAGCCCGAGGGCCTCGTGAAGAGCCCTGCCTTCAGTCATGTCGCCATCGTTCCGCCCGGAGCGACCACCGTCTATGTCGGCGGACAGAACGGGGTGGACGAGACCGGCCGTGTCGTCTCGGACGACGCCGCGGAACAGTCACTCCGTGCCGTGGAGAACGCCCGGGTCGCCCTGGAGGCCGCCGGCGCCGGGCTGAGCGACGTGATCCAGTGGACCGTCCTGATACAGGCCGACGCCGATCTGCGCGCCGCGTACGGCGCGATCGCGCCGTTGCTCGCACGGGAAGGCGCCCCTCCCCTGGTCACGGCGGCCCTGGTCGCGGGGCTTGGCGTGCCGGGAGCCCTCATCGAGGTCAGCGCGGTGGCCGCCGTCGTGCGTTGAGTGGTGCGCGCTGACCGCTGCAGCCCGCTGAAGGTTCCTGCTCAGCCGTTCGGCACGCCCTGGGTGAAGCGCGGGCCCGTGCCGTCCGGGTTCTCCCAGAGCACCGACACGTCCAGGGGCAGCGGCACGCTGAACGGCGTGCCGAAGTCGCGATGATAGTCCGCGTCGTCGCTGAGGACCACGACGGCGTCGCGGTTCAGTTCTGAGATCACGACGGCGATCGGTTCCGGATGGTCCTGCACTGCGAAGCTCCACCGACGGGCCAGGTAAGACAGCCCTAACTCGGCGAGGCGCTCCTCGGCCTCGGTGTATTCGGCGGGGTCGCCGTGCGGGCGTCCCAGGAGGTCGTAGGGCTGGAACTCCTCCCCCACCATGTCAAGATAACCGACGGTCTCACCGTCGTCGGGCCGCGTGGCCGGGAACCAGCTGTCAGGGATCATGCTCTCTATTCTCTCTTGACCGGGTTTTAAGACAAGGAAGGCCGTCACGGTTTCCCGTGGCGGCCTTCCTCACGTGATCAGTTCACCGGAGTGAACGGCTCACGAGGCAATCAGTTGCCGGTCAGCTTCTCGCGCAGAGCGGCGAGAGCCTCGTCGGAAGCCAGGGTGCCGGACTCGGCAGCCGGGGCCTCGGAGGAGTAGCTGGTCGGTGCGGCGTCTGCAGAGCCGGTGGTGGCGGCTGCAGCGTCGTCGGCCAGGTGCTGAGCAACCTGCTTCTTGTGGGACTCCCAACGCGACTGGGCGTCAGCGTACTGCTGCTCCCATGCGGCGCGCTGGGTCTCGAAGCCCTCGAGCCACTCGTTGGACTCCGGGTCGAAGCCCTCCGGGTACTTGTAGTTGCCCTCTTCGTCGTACTCGGCAGCCATGCCGTACAGCGCCGGGTCGAACTCGGTGCCTTCCGGATCCACGCCCTCGTTCGCCTGCTTGAGGGAGAGGGAGATGCGGCGACGCTCGAGATCGATGTCGATGACCTTGACGAACAGCTCGTCGCCCACGGACACGACCTGCTCGGCGAGGTCCACGTGGCGGACGGCCAGCTCGGAGATGTGCACCAGGCCCTCGATGCCGTCTTCGACGCGAACGAACGCACCGAACGGAACGAGCTTGGTGACCTTGCCCGGAACGACCTGGCCCAGCGCGTGAGTGCGGGCGAAGGTCTGCCACGGATCTTCCTGGGTGGCCTTCAGCGACAGGGAGACACGCTCGCGGTCCAGCTCGACGAGGAGAACCTCGACGGTGACCTCCTGGCCGACCTCGACAACCTCGGACGGGTGGTCGATGTGCTTCCAGGACAGCTCGGAGACGTGCACGAGGCCGTCGACGCCACCCAGGTCCACGAAGGCACCGAAGTTGACGATGGAGGACACGACGCCCGTACGGACCTGGCCCTTCTCGAGCTTGTTGAGGAAGGTGGAGCGGACCTCGGACTGGGTCTGCTCGAGCCAGGCACGGCGGGACAGGACCACGTTGTTGCGGTTCTTGTCGAGCTCGATGATCTTGGCTTCGATCTGCTGACCGATGTACGGAGCCAGGTCGCGGACGCGACGCATCTCCACGAGGGATGCCGGGAGGAAGCCACGGAGGCCGATGTCCAGGATGAGACCACCCTTGACCACCTCGATGACGGTACCGGTGACGACACCGTCCTCTTCCTTGATCTTCTCGATGTCGCCCCAGGCACGCTCGTACTGTGCGCGCTTCTTGGAGAGGATGAGGCGGCCTTCCTTGTCCTCCTTGGTGAGAACGAGGGCTTCGACCTCATCGCCAACAGCGACGACGTCACCGGGGTCGACGTCGTGCTTGATGGAGAGTTCGCGGGAGGGGATGACACCTTCGGTCTTGTATCCGATGTCAAGAAGGACCTCATCGCGGTCGACCTTGACGACAGTGCCTTCGACGAGATCGCCATCGTTGAAGTACTTGATGGTGGCGTCGACGGCGGCGAGGAAATCCTCTTCGGACCCGATGTCGTTCACTGCGACGACGGGGGTACCGGACTTCTCGGTAGAGGTGATGGTCATGTAGTAGGGGCTCCGATGTGGATAGTTAGTCGGTCAGGCAGATCCGCCACGCTCAGGGCGCGGACAACGAGGACCATCCTGATGTGTTGGATTGATTCGCGCGTACGCGTAACGCACGCCCTACTAGTTTACCGTCCCGCGGCAACGCCGGTCAAAGCAGCTTTTCCGAGCCCGAACACGGTGCTCAGATGAGCGAAATGAAGTCCCCGTCCGAGCATGCCGGGCAGACCGGCCACGTACCCCTCACCGGTGCCTGACCTGGGCTGATTGAAGTGCGAGATCACGACGTCCCCACCCTTCACCCCGTCCAGCTGGCCGGCGACCATCTCCGGCGTGAAAGTGGCGCCGCCGTCGGCGTTCACGGAGAAGTTGGCGGGCAGCAGACCGCAGCGCCGCACCATGGCGGCCGCGACCTCGTCATAGTGCGCGGTGCCCGGCCGGAACGCGAGCGGCGCGCGACCGGTCAGCGCGGACAGGCCCTCCTGATTGCCCATGACCTCGTCATACGCCTCCCCCAGATCCGCCGTCCCGGGGATCCCGTAGGCGCTGCGGCCTCTGACTGAGAGAGGGCTGTGATGCACGCCGTGATTGGCGATCTCGAAGAGCGGGTCCGTCGCGAGTTCCCGCAGCAGACCGGGATTCCTGCGGGCCCAGCGCAGATTGATGAAGAGCGTGGCCGGGACCTGGTGGCGGCGGAGCGAGCGGATGAGCTTGCGGTCGAAGCCGGAGCCGCCCGGGCCACCGCAGGCGTCGAACGTCAGAGCGACCGAGCGGCTCGGGCTGCCCAGCGCCACGCCGGTGACGTCGAGCCCCCATTGCGTGGGGGTCCGGCGGCCGAACTCAGCGAGGATCTCCCGGCGGGTCACCACGGGCGCGGCGCTCGGCGTGGGCCGTGGACGCGCGACGCCGGGCGCCGGCGTCGCGGCGGGCACGGCGCCGCCGGCGGCACCCACCACGCCATGGGGCGGGCTATCGGGGGCGTCCCCTTCGTCGCAGGCCACGAGGCCGAGTCCGAGGGAGGCGGCGATGCCCAGGAACAGGGCACGACGACCGGGATCCGCAGGCCCGCCCCCGAGCCCTTCCCGGAGATGACGCGGGGAATACACCGCCTCAGTGTAGTCCGGGAATCCTCACAGAACCCTGTTAAGCCCGTTCGCGCAGAGGGGCCGCCTTCTCAGAAGTGCGTGTGGCAGTGCACCGGGCGTTCGGGGGTCAGGAAGAGCGCCAGACGCTCCACCGCTCCCGGCACGTGTTCCTCGATCCGGCCGGCCTCCGCGAGCGTGGCCGCGGGGACCCCGCCGAGGTACACCGAGCTCAGTTCCGCGACGCCCAGGGTGAGTTCCACCGTGGCGTCGTCCACGTCGTCGTCCTCGACCTCCGTCACGGTGGCTGTCCCGCCGACCACCACCACGCGGTAGGTTCCGCTCACGAGATCCAGCGGATCTTCGACCCGGAGCACCAGACTGCCGTCCAGCGGGTAGCGCTTCGCCTCCAGCGCGGCCTTGACATCCAGCAAACGGAGCCACAGCATGTCCCGCGGCTCCTTGGCCTCCACGCAGCGGGGATCCTCGAGAGCCCATTCGAGCGCGTCCTGCGCCGGGGCGGACTCCACCTCGATGCGTTCCACGAGATCGAGGCTCGCCAGGAAACCCCACAGCCCCAGATGGGCCTCCGGGGTGGCCGCGACGAAGTCGACGACGGTCATCGTGTAGGGCTCGGTGTTCCAGCCCTTGAAACGGTAGGACACATAGCCGTCCGGCGTGCCGTCGGCGTCGTAATGCAGAGCCGCCCGCAGGTCCTTGCTCTCCTCGCCCTTCTCATCCATGAAGCCGGACGCAAGCATCGGGTAGAAGCGCGCACGGCCGATGGAGCCCGGGGTCGCCGCGTGGAAGCGGTCGAAGATGCCTTCGGCGAGTTCGAGCAGATTGCGCGGATCGGTCAGTTCCACCCGGCCGACCGGCGCCTGTCGGAGCCGGAAGCGTGAGGTGACGTCCACGGTGAGAGAGCGTTCATACGTGGCCACGCCGAAGCCGAAGCGGCCGTAGATGCCGCCTTCGGAGGCCGTCAGCGCCGCGATGGCCAGGCCGTTCTCCTGAGCGCGCCGCAGGTCCTCGGTCATCAGCCGGGTCAGCAGGCCCTTCCGGCGGTGCGTGGGCCGGACCGTGACGGCCGTGATGAGATGCGCGGGGATCTCCTGGCCGCGTCCGACGTTGAGGTTCTTGGTGAACGTGCCGAAGGTCGCCACGGGTGATTCGGTGGCGAGACCGTACTCCGGAGTGGACTCCTGGTACACGCCGGTGAGGACCCGGTTGTCGTGGCGGGCGTTGCGCAGGATCTTGGCGATCAGTTCGTCGCCCGGCATCGAGTCGTGGAACCCGAGCTTGACGGCTTTGCACCACTCGGCGAAGCGCGAGATCTGATCTTCTGGAAGGGTGGCGGCGTCAAAGCTCTGGACAGTGTATTCCCCGGTCAACTGCGTCATGACCTGAGCCTATCGTGGACCCCGGCCGATTTCGAGGGATTCTGAAAGGAGCCTTTGACATGACGGGCGGTGCTGCCCGTGGACCGCCCCTGGCACCCGGTCTCAGTCGCCCAGGACACTCTCCAGGGTCGCCCGGGCCAGCGGCGTCTCCTGGGAGTAGCGGGCGACGACCGCGCCCATGACGTCCTCCACCCGGAGATCCGGCGACAGGTCCTGGACGCTCCCCGCCGTCGCGGGACTCCACTCGAGGCCGAGCGCCGCGTACGAGTCCGTCAGGACCTCCCGCAGCGGGCCGGAGTCCTCCACCACGATCACCGAGCTGAAGAGCCAGGCGCCCGAGACCACGCGCTGCGCCGTGCCGATGAGCTTGACCTGGTGCGAAGGGAAGACGGGGTCGTCACCGTGCACGCTGAACTCCCCGGGGCAGTACTCCCCCGGGATCTCCCCGACGGCGGCCAGCACGCCCAGCGACCGCAGGGACTCGGCCAGGAGCTCACCGTAGTGCGAGAACCGCGCCTTCGCTCCCGCGATCGCATCCGCCCGCGGCTCGATGTGATCGACCACGAGACACCCGCGGTGGTACGCCGCGGCACGGCCACCCGCCTTGCGGATCAACGGCTCGAAGCCACGGTCGCGGCAGGCCTGCGCCGCGGCGTCGAAGCCCGGCAGCTTGGCGTCCCGCTGCCCGAAGGCCACCGTGGGCTCCGGACGGTACAGGCGCAGGGTCGGGCCGATCATTCCGTCCTGCGCACGGCGGAGCAGGCGGAGCGCCAGGTCCAGATCCTCGGCCGCCCCGAGAGTGCGCTCCTGATGCACCACGGTCAGGGGCGCGGCAGTCAGCGGCGCGACGGCGGCCGCATGCCGACCGGTCATCCCACGGCCCGGATGGTGAGGATCTGCTCGGCCCGGCCGAACGGGCCGTGGATGTCATGCAGCACGGTGGAGGTCAGACCGATCCCGTCCGTGCCGAACGAGACCGAGTTGTCGAGGCCGAGCCAGGTGCCGGAAGGCTGACGGTACAGGTGGATCTGCAGATCCGTGTTCGGCCAGGCGTACCCACCGGGACCCGGCTTCTCCCGTGCGGCGATGCCGTTGGTGGTGTCCACGAGCCCCATGAGCCGCACCCATTCGGGAACGTCCTCGCCGGCGATGAGCGGGTGGCGGGTGGAGACCCAGACACAGCCGTTGCCGCGCCGGTGGTGGCGAGCCACACGAACGTCGATCGAGGCGATGTAGCCGCCCGGCCAGAGCGAGGCGACGTCGAAGGGATCGCATTCCTCGAGCGACGGCATCGGTTCGTCCTCGACCGCGGCGATGGCCGAAGTGTCGGTCATGATCAGGCGCCAGGCGGAGGCCCGGATCGCCACGCGCTCCACGCCCTTGGCATCGGGCGCGAGCAGTTCCGCCTGGACCAGTTCGATGGTCTTGCCCGGCCGGATCGTCTCGCACCGGATGGAGAACTCGCCACCGGGGATGAGCCCGAGGATCTCGAAGGAGAGCCGCGCCATGCGCAGCTCGGGCCGCGGATCATGCTTCGCCAGTTCGTGGACCATGAGACCGCTGGCGGGGGCCATGTGCTGCTCGTGGGGATTCCAGGCGCCCTGCGCGTGGATCGTGGACTGGTATCGACCGTCGCCGAGTGAGACGTAGTAGGAGTCCCCTCCGGCCAGTTCGGGCAGGTTCACACCGCGTCCTTCCTCGCTGGAGCCCAGCGCGTGGAGGTGGGCTCGCCGAGGCGGTCAGGGCTTGACGTCGGCATCCACCGGGGTGACGGCCGCGCGCAGGCTGCGTCGCCGTCGTCGTACAAGTACCAACGCTACAACGGCCAGGACCACGAGCGCCGCTGCGACCCAGGCCCACGGCGAGCCCGCCATGAGACCCAGCCAGGTGTCGATCAGCGCGAGGATGGCGGTCGCGTACAGGAGGGCCCAGATGATCGAGCCCAGGGTGACGGCGGGAAGATAGCGCTTGAGGGGCATGCGCCCCGCGCCGGCGGTGAAGTTCACCGCGGTCTGGATGCCGATGGTGAGGAAGGAGACGACGACGGCGCCCGGTCCCCACTTCGCGATCCAGCGCTTGGCGGTGCCCGCCTCGGCTCCGCTCAGCCGATGCGCGAGCCTGGTCTTCTCCAGCCCGTTGACCGCGCCGCGCCCGATCCAGTACGTGGCGTTGGCGCGGCACATGACGATCACGAACAGCACCGGGAACGCCACGTGGAACGGGAGATTGAGGAGGAAGTCCATCCCTTCCAGTGTGACGCATCGGCCTCCTGAGAGATGGTGACGATGCGTCAGTAAACTGGCTGGTTTCCGGGCGTCAGCCGAGCAGGAACGCCCGCATCTGCGGCACGAGCGCGGCCGGGTCCGAGTTGTGGGTCTGGCCGGGGATGGCCAGCGCCTTCCCGTCGGTGACCGCGGCCGCCACCGCCTCGGCCGAGGTCTCGGCCCACTGCGGGCTGTCGCCGCCATACAGCGAGAGCACAGGAACCTCGATGCGGGCGAGCTCCTCGACCGGGACGGAGCTGTCACCCACGATCTGCAGGTCGTAGGTGACGGTGTGCCCCAGGGCTTCGAGACCCGCCCAGAACGGCATCTGCCGCATCGACGGGTCCCAGGGTGCGCCGACGTGGCGGATGAAGTTCTCCACCGCGTCACCGGGGCGTCCGGCGGCCGCCACCTCGCGCTGCTGCTCGGCGAAGGCGCGCCAGTCCATGGTCTGTTCCGTCAGGAACGGCGGTTCATAGGTGACGACGCGACGCACCGGGAGTCCGGCGGCGACGGCGAGGAGGCTCAGGATGGCGCCCGACGAGTGCCCGTAGACGGAGACCGGTCCGTCGAACTCCGCGGCGACCGCCTTCAGATCCTCGATCTCGCGTTCCACGGACCACGGCTGGGTGTCCCCCGACTCGCCACGGCCGCGACGGTCGTAACGGATCACGGTGAAGGCGTCCTCCAGGAGCGGGACGTAGCCGGCGGCGGAGTTCTTGTCGTTCAGGGCGCCGCCCACGATGAGGAGCGGATGCCCGCTCCCCTGGGCTTCGTAGGCGATCCGGGTGCCATCGGCTGACGTGACGAAGGAGGTCATGTCACCTGTCTACCCGGATCGGGGTCCGATGTCACCCCCGGTCTTCTCTCCTGCGCCAGCCGCCACTCCTGTCCCAGCCGTCCGCGCCATGGGGAAGAAAGCCGCACCCCGTACTGTTGTGGTCTGCAGACGTATCAGACACAGACCCGAGAGGAACCCGTGGACTTCACTCCCGAATCCGGCAGCATCACCATGTTCTCCACCGAATGGTGCGGCTATTGCAAGCGCCTGAAGAAGCAGCTCGACGCTCAGGGCATCGGCTACCAGGAGATCAACATCGAAGAGGTCCCCGGCACAGCTGAACTGGTGGAACAGCTCAACAACGGCAACCGCACCGTCCCGACCGTGCTGTTCCCGGACGGCTCCGCCGCCACGAACCCCAGCGCCGCCGAGGTCAAGGAACGCCTCGGAGTCTGACGCTGCAGTGATCTGACGCTGAGTCGACCTGACACCGACGACGGCGGCCGGGCACCAGGGTGCCCGGCCGCCGTCGTCGTGCCACCTCCTCCAACGCAGGCTGTCAGAGCCCTTCAAGGAAGCTCCTCTACACTGCGGCCATGCGCTCCGAACCACCGAATCACTCCTGGCAGGCCGCGCGCACCGGGCGGATCGAGGCCCAGCGGGGCCTGCCGTCCGACGAACCCGGCGCCTCCGGATATCACGGCGGGCCTGAGTCCCAGGGGACCTGGCCGGAGCCCCAGGGAACCCGGCCGGAACAGGCCGCGCCGCCCCGCGGTCGACGCCCTCGCCGGGAGAAGCGGTCCCGCGGCGCCGCACCCTCCCCCGCTGTCGCGCCGCCGGCCCGGCCTGCCCGCACGGACCGGCGCAGCGCTCCCCGCGGCACTCAGGTTCCGGGCGCATCCACGCTTCCGGACGCATCCACCAAGCCGCCCCGGCGCCGCAAAGCCTTCAAGCGCGTCCTGGTGAGCATCGCGGTGCTCCTGGTGGTGCAGTTCCTGTCGGTGCTCAGCTACAACTGGTTCACTCCGCCGCGGACGTCGTACATGTTCCAGAGCGGCGAGCCGATCGTGTACCAGTACGTCTCGATCGATCACATCAGCCGCTTCGCCCTCGCCGCGACCATCGCCCACGAGGATGAGCAGCTCGGCACCCGTGTCGGGGCCTTCACCTGGGAGGAACTGACCCAGCGGGCCGAGGCGTGGCAGAAGGGCGAGAAGGACCCCAGCGGTTCGACCATCCCCCAGCAGCTGGTGAAGAACATCTACCTCTGGCCCAGCCAGGATCCCGTGCGCAAGAGCCTGGAGGCAGGCCTCGCCACGGAGATGAGCCTGACGGTCCCGGCCAAGCGGGTCCTGGAGCTGTACCTGAACTACGCCCAGTTCGCCCCGAAGCTGTACGGGATCTGCGCTGCAAGCTGGTACTACTACAACACTCCGCCGTGGGCGATGACCGAACACCAGGCGGGGCAGCTCATGGGCGTCCTGCCGTTGCCGGAGCGGGTCCGCCGGGCGCCGGAGGGTGGCATCGACCTCGGCCCGAGCGCGGATCCTCTCGCCTGGGATCTCATCAACGGCGCGGCCAATGTCTGGGTGCCGCGCCAGATCGAAGGGATGGGCGGCTGGCAGGCGACCGTGGCGACCGTCGGCATCAACGATCTGGCCAGCGACCACGCGGCGGAGCGGAACTCGGGCGACTCCTGCTCCACGATGCCGGCCGCGGTGTCGAAGCGCATCGCCGAGGACGCCGCCGGCAAGTGACTCCCGGGGTCGGTCAGCCCCGGCTCAGTGCTGCTGCCCCGCCGCGGGCGCATGTCCCGGACGCGGCGCCCGGAGTGAGATGAGGATCGCCGCGAGCGGGCCCAGCACCGGGAACATCAGGACCGCGAGGGCCAGCACCAGCCGGTACGCCGGAGTGAGCGGTTTCCGCACGAGCAGCAGCACCCATGCCACGATGGCCAGCACCACCATGACCGCGCCGATGATCATCACTCCCGCTTCCCAGCCGGTGGGCACGAGCGGATTGGGTGAGTCTTGCATGGGCCTGCCTTCGATCGGGATGCGAGGAACCCCTTCAGCCTAACCGGGGCCAGGCTGACCGGGAGTGCGCTCTCAGCCGTCCGCGGCTCGTGCCGCGCCTCCTGCGATCCGGAACGACGGGCGGTAGCCGCGCAGCCGGACCTGCAGCCGAAGTTTCCCTTGCCGTGCCAGGACCACCGAGACGACGGTCGCGGCCAGCGCGGGCACCAGGCCGGAGACGAACAGCGAGAGGTGGGGTCCGAAGTGCTCCGCGAGTGAACCCATCATCGGGCCGCCGATCGCCTGGCCGCCCATGAGCACCACCAGGTAGAGACTCATCACGCGGCCCCTGATGGCCGTGTTGGAACTCGTCTGCACGAGCTGGTTGGCGGCGGTCAGGAACAGCAGTGAACAGAACCCGGAGCACACCATCAGGACACAGAAGGCCGCCAGCCCGGGCGTCTGGGACGCGATGCAGAGCATCACTCCGTAGGCTCCCGCGGCGAACACCGCGGACCGGACCTGGAGCCGCCGCCGGCGCGTGGAGGTGATGGCGCCCAGCAGCGCACCCAGCGCGAGCATGGCGTTCAGCAGGCCGTAACCTCCCGCGCCGGCGTCGTACACCCGGTCTGCGAAGGCGGCCAGCTGCACGGGAAGGCTGAGGGCGAAGAGCGACACGAAGGCCGCCATGAGCCACGGCCAGCGGATGGTGGGTTTGCGGAGCGCGTACTGGACTGCCTGGCGCACCATCCCCTTCTGCCGAGGCGCCGGGGCGCTGACGTGCAGCCGGTCGCGGTTCATGGCGGTCAGGCTCAGCACGGTGCAGCAGCACGCCACCGCGTTGATCGCGAAGGCCCACCCGGCGCCGACCGCGGTGAGCAGCACGCCGGCCAGGAAGGGTCCGATCAGGCCGCCGAGCTGGAAGACGGTCGAGTTGACGCTGATCGCGTTCCGGAGGTGGTCCGGTCCCACGAGCTCGTTGACGAACACCTGCCGCGCCGGCTGGTCGAGGACCGTCACCAGGCCGAGGATCAGCGCGATCACGTAGCAGTGCCACACTTCGATGCGGCCGCTGAGCGCCAGGACGGCGAGGCTCGCCGCCAGAAGCGCCGCGATGCTCTGGGTCGCGATGAGGATCCGCCGTTTGGGCAGCCGGTCCGTGAGGGCGCCGCCCCACGGTCCGAGCAGGAGCGACGGCAGGAACTGCAGCGCCGCGGTCACGCCGACGGCCGTCACCGAGCCGGACAGCTGGAGCACGAGCCAGTCCTGCGCGATGCGCTGCATCCAGATCGCGATGACCGCCACGAAGTGCCCGGCGGTGAAGATCCTGAAGTTGGGGATGGAGAGCGAATTGAAGGTCTGCCGCCACGGGAGCTTTTCGGAGACGACGGCGAGGGGCTGGGTCGCGGGGTGCAGGGCCGCGGAGGCGACGGACTGACTGGATACTGTGCTGGCGGTCTGGGATGCGGTGGGCGGCACGGCGGCCGGAGGGGGCGTCACGGAAGTCCTCGGTTCAGGTTCTCGGAGTGTGAGTCCACCGTAGGCTTGCGCCGGTTCATTGCAGAAGGGAATTATGGCTATAAGTGCCATTGCCTATCGCAATGACCGTGGATGGCCGCGAACACGGGGTTCCGGCACCCACGGGCCGTCCCGAGGAAGGCCGTTCCATGTTCGATCCTGTTCACCTTCGGTCCTTCCTGGCGGTGGCTGAGACGCTCAGCTTCACCCAGGCCGCTCAGCGGCTCGGCCTGGCCCAGCCCACCGTCAGCCAGCATGTCCAGAAGCTGGAGGCCGCGGCCAGGAGGTCGCTGATCGTGCGCGACACCCGGGAAGTGCGCCTCACCGACAACGGTGACGCGATGGCCGGATTCGCCCGGACCATCCTGGCGGAGCAGGACGCCGCGGCCCGCTACTTCGCCGGTTCGGCCATGCGGGGGCGGCTCCGTTTCGGCGCCGCGGACGATCTGGCGAACACGAGCCTGCCCAGGATCCTGCGGGAATTCCGGCAGCTCTATCCCGAGATCAACTTGGAACTCACCGTCGGCCAGAGCGATCAGCTGCACCGGCGGCTGAAGGCCGGGCAACTGGACCTCGTGTTCGTCAAATGGGTGGCGGGGACCGCCGAAGGTGAAGTGGCGCGCCACGACACGTTCGCCTGGGTCGGACTGGAACAGACCGTGCTGCCTGACGATGCCCCCGTGCCGCTCGTCGCCTACCCGGCGCCGAGCCTGAGCCGGCGCCTGGCCATCGACGCCCTGGAATCACAGGGGCGGCACTGGAAGGTCACCTGCTCCACCCGTCAGATCGCCGGTGTGCTGGCGGCCGTCCGGGCCGGGCTCGGCGTCGCGGTCATGCCTTCGACGCTCATCCCGGAGGACCTGACGGTCATCACCCGGCGCTTCGATCTGCCTCCCGTGGGGGACGTGGATTTCACCCTGATCCGGAATCCCTCGGCGAACACCGAAGTGAGCGACGCCCTGATCCGCGCGATCGTCGGCCGCGGACTCAAGTGGTGAGGTGACGGCCGGGTCAGCGCCGGTTAGCCAGGTCAGTACCCGTTGGCCAAGTCAGTACCAGTTGTTCGAGACTTCGTGCGCCCAGGCGCCGCACGGTGATCCGTAGCGGTCACGGATGTACCCGAGGCCCCATTCGATCTGCGTGCGGTAGTTCGTGAGCCAGTCGCTGCCGGCGCTGGCGTACTTGCCGGCGGGGAGCGCCTGCGCGATGCCGTACGCGCCCGACGAAGCGTTCGTCGCCGTCGTGAGCCAGCTCGACTCCTGCGTCCACAGCAGTTGCAGACACTGGAACTGATCCTGGCCCCAACCGTAGGATCCCAGTCGGCCGGCGGCGTACGACTGAGCCCCGGCGGGGTCGTTGACGGCTCCCCCGGTATCCGGCGGCACGACGACGGGCGGCTGAGGCGTCGGGTCAGGCGTGCTGGGCGCTGGACCGCTCGCAGAACCTGCCTGCTGTGCATTGGCTGCGGCCTGGGCGGTCGCCTGCTGCTGTTCCCGTTGCTGCTCGGCCGCCGCCGCCGCGGCCTGTTCCCGCGCCCGCTCCTCGGCGGCGGCTCGCTTGGCGGCCTGAGCCGCTTCGTAGGCCGCAAGGGCCTCCTGTCCCTGCTGGTACCGTGCTTCGACGGAGGCCGTGGTCCCCTTCAGGGAGGCCAGCTGCGCGGTGAGTTCCTGGCCGTGCTGTTTCTGCTGAGCGAGCTGAGTGTCCATGGCGGACTTCGCGGCCTGGGCGGCGTCGAGCTTCTGCCGTGCGTCGTCCGCCAGTCGCTGCCGCTCCGCCTCCGCCCGTTGCTCCTGGTCTGTGAGGGACTGCACGGTGTTCTCCGCGGCGGACGACTTCGCGAGCAGCGCGGATGCCCGGCCCGTCACGACCTGCAGCACACTGAGGCCCTGCAGACGGTCCGGCTGGATCGACTGCAGGTCCGGGATCCCCGGCAGGTCCAGGCTGCCGTTCTTGTACGCCTGGACTGCCAGGGCACCGTATTCCTTCCGGTACCGCGCAGCCTCCGCGGTCGCCTGGCGCAGCTGTGCCGACAGCCCATCCACTTTCGCCTTCGCGACATTGAGAGCCGCGTCGGCCACGGCGTATGCTCCCGACGCGACGACGGCGGCGTTGCCCCGCTTTTCCGCTTCGGCCTCCAAGTGCCCCAGCAAGCCGTTGATCGTGGTGATCTCCGCGGTCTTCGCCCCTTCGCTCTGCTTCGCTTTCTGGACGTCGCTCCACGAGGGGTACCCGCTCGGAGGGGTGTCGTCATCGGCGGCAGCTCCGGGCAGCAGGCCGCCGCAGAGCAGCGTCAGGGTGAGTGCCGCGGCGAGCGTGGGTGCTGAGGCGCGACGGGCAAAGCTCGACATACTGCCAGAGATTACCGGCCCGCCGGCGTCTTTCCGCGGAGCCGGCTGCTCTGATTCGAGCATTCACAGGGTAATCGCAGGAACCGGACGAGTTCAGCGCCCTTCGAGGAGGGTGTGCAGGAAGTCCTCGCCGACCACCGGGATGCCATAGGCCCGCGCCCTCCGGGCTTTGGTCGACTGAGTGTCCGGATCCGCGGCGATCACCAGGGCGACAGCCCGGGTGACGGCCGGGTGCACCGGATACCCGGCCGCCTGCAATCGTTCGGTGATCTCGTGGCGCGGCCGGCGCATCTGACCGGTCAGGACGAGCCTCCGGCCCGGTTCCGGCGCTACCGGAACTCCCGGCGGGGGCCAGCCGCCGGACGGCGCGGGCGCAGGTTCTCTCAGGAGAGCGTCGACCTGTTCCTCGGCGACGCCGAAGCGGTCGGCCTCCGCATACAGCCCGGCCACGCTCTCCGGGGAGAGCATGCCATCGGTCCAGGCGGCCGCGAGCCGGCGACGGAGGCGTGCCAGGTGATCACTGTGTCCACGGGTCAGCCCGGGATGGCCTGACCGCACCGGCACGGACCAAGAGGTGGTGGCCGCCCGTTCGAGCGCCACCGCCCAGGCCGGATCCTCCGGCGCCATGCTGAGATAGGCGCTCAGGACGTGCGCGGTCGCCTCGGCGTCGGCGCCCGCCGTGTGGGCGTCCTCCAGCAGGAGACCGAAGGCGTTGCAGCAGTCCTGGAGCGACCGGCCCGCACCCGGCAGGAACGTCCGGGCCAGCCGCATCGTGCACACCACGTCGTCCGCGCCGACCGGGAACTGCTCCCCCGCCCGGAGGAACTCCGCGGCGAGGAAGCGGTGGTCGAACCGTGCATTGTGGGCGACGAAAGCCCGCCCTTCCAGCCGGCGCGCGATCTCCGGCAGGACGTCGAGGAAGAGCGGGGCGTCGCGCACCTGTTCCGCGCGGATGCCATGGATGCGCTGCGGACCGAGGTCGCGCTGCGGGTTGACGAGGGTCTCCCAGCGGTCACGGACGGTGCCGTCGGGATCGACGTGGACGATGCCGATCTCCGCCACCCGGTCCCGTCCCGCGACCAGGCCGGTGGTCTCGACATCGACCACGGCGAAACCCCCGCTCACTGGGCCGGCCTCCGACGGTCAGCCCGCGGCAGGGAGCTCAGCGTCGGCGAGTTCCCGCAGCAGGGCCCCGCGCTCCGCGGCGCCGCCGTTCTGCAGGGCCCGGCCGGCGTCGCTCACAGTCGCCTTCTTGCCCGTGATTTCGAGGTATCCGAGTTCGCGCAGGCTCAGCCACAGGGTGTTCAGGTGCTCCAGCTCCGCCATGGACCGGACGACCTGCGGCAGCCGGCCGTCCGCGTCGGCCAGGGCCGCCACCTCGTCCTCGGACAGACGCTTCTGCGAACCGACCGCGTGCACGCCGACGGCCGCCGCGGCGCCCGCGATGTCCGCCAGGCGCAGGGACCCGGTGGCGGTCAGCTCCTTGCCGTCGCCGAGCCAGTCGAGGAGCGCGACGGCGTGGCGGACGGCACTCGCGGAAACGTCGGCGGCGTCGGAAACATCGGCGCTGCCGGCCTCGGTGTCTGCCGCGGTTTCAGCAGGCGTTTCCTCCGTCGTCGCCTCCTCGTCCTGCGTCAGAACGAAGTTCTCGAGCAGGACCTCGAGGTCCTCGGCGGTGCCGGTCCAGGATCCCGTGGCGTCAAGGTATCCGAGGTACACCTGGAGGTCGTCCGTCATGACCTGGAAGACGCGGCTCTCCCCCGCTTCGCTCATCGCCTCCAGCTGGGCCATGGCCTGCAGGAAGACGTCGGCGTCGAAGGCGGTGGCGGACACCGGAGCGCCGCTGGCGCCATACAGCCACAGGAACTGCTTGACCGACTGGAGCACCTGCAGCGCCTCGGCGCCCGTGTTCCCGTCCGTCTCCTCGTACCAGCGCACGAAGGCCAGGGCCTGGGTGTCGACGGCGCGGTCGGCGTTCTTGTACAGGGCTTCGCTCTGCTTGAGGGCGGCCGCCTGCTTCTTGTCCTGACGCGGCTTCTTCCGGTTCCGGCTCATGGTCCTCCGTTGTCGTTCAGCTACTGACCCCGGTTCCGGGCACGCGTGAGCTCACGCGGGCCGTCCGGGGAAGCTTCCATGATAGTGCCAGCCGTGCCCGTCGGCCCCGAGGAACCGCGTTGGATGACGGTAATGTGCCGCGCGTCACCCCGCCGTCGGGTACCCCAGATCGGCCAGCGCGAGGAGGACCCGTTCCGGGTGCTCGGCGATCCGGTTGAGCACGTAGAGCCACCATTCGGGCCCGTAGACGATGTACTCCCGGGTGGCGAAACCCTCGGCCTGCAGACCATCGAGCAGTTCCGTCCCCAGGCCCTGCAGCATCTCGAACTCGACCTGGCCTTCCCGGAGCCTGTCACCATGCCGAGCACGCAGCTCATCGATCAACGTGGCGTCATGGGTCGCCAGATTGACCCGGTGCCCGCTCGTGAGCAGACGGTCCGCCAACCGGTGGTAGGCCGCCACCAAGGGCTCGGAGTCCCGGGGATAGGCCACCGACGAGGCCTCGAGGAAGGCGCCCTTCACCAGGCGGACCGGCCCGGGCCGGCGCAGCACGCGCTCCAGGTCCTCCGGCGTGCGGTGCAGCCGGGCCTGGAGGGTGATCCCCGTCTCCGGGAAGTCCGAGGAGAGCCGCTCCCAGAGATCGAGCACGAGGTCGGTGCGGTCCGAGCCCTCGGCCGAGATCATCACGGACGTGCCGGCGTCTCGGGCGGCCTGAGCGACCCGCGACGCGTTCGCGAGGCCCAGGTCCGGAGAGACCAGCGAGCCGAGGTGGGAGAGATCGAACGAAACGGTCGGAGGGGACGGGAGTACACCGGCCTGTCCGAGGCGCCGCGCCAGGTCCACGAACGCCTCGGTCTCCCGCGAGGCGACCCCCGCGTCCCGCACGGATTCGCCCACGCATTCGACGCTGATCCGGTGGCCTCGGCGTGACGCCGCCTCGAGGACTGCCAGCGCGCCGTCGACGTCAGGCCCTGCCGTATAGCGTGCGGCGACCCGCCCTGCGGCGGCTGCGAGCGCGGGGTCGGCCATGGTTCTGGCTTTCAGGCCCTCGTCGAGAGCCCAGCGGCGGAGCGTGTCAGAGACGGTGTGAAGCGTTGCAGCGGTGATGTCCATCCGGACAGTCTGCTGGGTGCGCGTTCCGTCGTCTTGTACGAAGTTGCGTCACGCCTGGTAGGCGCCGGGCGTCGCCGCGACATGAGACCGGAACACCCGGTGGAAGTGGCTCTGGTCTGTGAACCCGAGCGCATATGCCGTCTCGGCCGGCGACAGGCCCTCGCGGAGCAGGGCGCGAGCCGCGATGACGCGGTCGTTCTGACGCCAGGCGATGGGTGGGAGCCCGGTGGCGTCCTTCACGGCGCGGATGAGCTGGTACTTGTCCAGGCCCAGCAGTCCGCCGAGTTCGTCGAGGCTGGGGGTGGCCTCATCATTCCGGAGTCGGTCCAGCACGGGTGCCAAGGAGGAATCCGTGCAGGCCTCCGGGCCGGCTGCACCGCGGTAGAACGGCGTGAGGTCTGCACAGGCGGCGAGCGCCTCTGCCAGCAGGGTCTCCGCTCTGGCCGGGTCCACTCCCCGGAAGAGGCCGTCATTGAGGAGGCTGAAGGCGTGGTGCAGGCCGGGTTCACGGAAGACCGCGACGCCGTCGAGCAGTCGCGCGGCGCCGTCCGGCAGGAGGCTGGTGATCCAGTCCTGGTCGGCGTGGATCATCTGATAGGTCCACAAGCCGGTCTGCCGGTTGCACGAGTGCACGGTGTGCGCGGGAATCAGCAGGACGTCCCCCGGCTCCAGCTCACAGCGGGTGTCGCCCGCGCCGGCGAACACGGCCTGACCCGCGTCGATCAGGCCGATGGAGAAGCGGTCATGGGTGTGCGGCCGGTAGCAGGACACCGCCTGGCACGAGCGCCGCGATTCCAGCTGCGGCAGCTCCAGGCTGCGCCAGAATTCGGTCATGGTTCCGACGGTATCGTGTCCGGGCGTTCATTCCCGAGTGATCCGGTCCACGAGTTCGCGCAGGGCCGCCAGCACCGAGTGTTCGAGAATCTCCATCGGGTTCCCCTCGAACTTCTGGCGGACGACCTCCGGCTCCTCTCCGGCCGCGCACGTCGCCAGATACACCGTTCCCGCGGGCTGCCCCTCCTCGGGACCGGGGCCTCCGACGCCGGTCAGAGCGACGGCGTAGTCCGCGTCCAGCAGCCGCACGGGCGAGCGGGCCATGGCGGCCGCCGTCGGAGCGGTCACCACCGGGCCCGGCGGGGCGGCAAGGAGCCCGTGCTTGATGGCGGGCTGATAAGCGACGATTCCTCCCCGGTACCACTCGCTGGAGTCGTCGCAGGCCGAGATGGCGACGGCGAGCTGTCCCCCGGTGAGGGACTCCGCAGTCGCCACCGTGAGGCCCCGGGCCTGTGCCAGCCGGGCGAGTTCCTGGACCAGGCGGTCGGCCGGCTCACTCACCACGGATTCCGCCATGGGTGTGCTCCTTTCGGACGGGTCAGGCGCCCTTGCGGGCCGGGGTCTTCTGGCGGGTAACGGTGCTCTTCTTCTTCGCGGTGCCGGCCTGCTTCGCGGTGCCGCCCTTCCCGGAGGGCGGCTTCCCCGGCTTTTCCTTCTCCGTCTTGTCCTTCCCCGTCTTTTCCTTCTCAGTCTCTTCTTTCCCAGACTCTCCCTTTCCCGCCCCGCCCCTCTTCCGTGCCCGCGAGCGCTCGACGCTCTGCTTGAGTGCCTCCATGAGGTCGATGACCTGGCCCCCGCTGGATTCTTCCCGTCCGAAGGTCTCCTCCGTGTCGAGGGAGTCGCCGGCACGCCGTTTCGCCTCGATGAGGGTCCGCAGCTGCTCCTGGTAGTCGTCGTGGAAGGCTGACGGGTCGAAATCCTCGGAGAAACTCTCGACGAGGGCCGCGGAGAGCTGCATCTCCTTGGCACTGATACGGGTTTTCTCGTCCAGCGCCGGGAAGTCGGGTTCACGGATCTCGTCCGGCCACAGCAGGGTCTGGAGGAGCAGCGCGTCGCCCCTGACGCGGAGAGCGGCCAGCCGGGTCTTCTGGCGCAGGGCGAAGTGCACCACCGCGGTCCGGTCCGTCTTCTCCAGGGTGCGCCGCAGCAGCACATAAGCCTTGGCGTTCTTCCCCGCCGGTTCCAGGTAGTAACTGCGGTCGAAGAGCAGCGGGTCGAGCTGATCACTGGGGACGAACTCCACGACGGTGATGTCACGGTCGTGTTCCTGTGGGATGGACTCGAGGTCCTTCTTCGTCAGGACGATCGTCTGTTCGTCGTCCGCATAGGCCTTGTCGATGTCCTCGTACTCGACCACCTTGCCGCACACCTCGCAACGGCGCTGATAGCGGATGCGCCCGCCGTCGGCGTCGTGCACCTGGTGAAGGTCGACGTCGTGGTCCTCTGTCGCGCTGTACAGCTTGACCGGGACGTTCACGAGGCCGAAGGTGATGGCTCCGCTCCAGATCGCTCTCATCCTTACAGTAGAGACCCCGGAAACGTCAACGGTCTACCTCTTGCGTGGGCACCGGACCATGATGTAGTCATGGCACAGCGCGACGGCGAGGTGCGGCTCGACGGGCACCGTATCCGGGTGACGAAGCTGGACAAGGTGCTCTACCCCGAGACCGGCACCACCAAAGAAGAGGTGATCGCGTACTACTCAGCGATCGCGAAGACGATGATCCCCCACTGCCGGGAGCGCCCGGCCACGCGGAAGCGATGGCCCGATGGCGTGGGCCCGGACGGGAGCGGGGCGTTCTTCCAGAAGGACCTCGGCGATTCCTACCCGGACTGGGTGCACACCGGCGAGATCCAGCACAAGGACCACGTCAACACGTACCCGCTCGTGGATGACGCGGCGACGCTCGTCTGGCTCGCCCAGCTGGCCTCGCTGGAGATCCACGTGCCCCAATGGCGTTTCACCGCTGAGGGGACGCCGGGGTCCCCGGACCGCCTGGTGTTCGACCTCGATCCCGGGGACGGCGTCGAGCTGACGCAGGTCGCCCAGGTGGCGTTCCTGGTCCGCGATCTGCTCCGCGGCATGGGGCTCGAATCCATCCCCGTGACGAGCGGCAGTTCCGGCATCCACCTGTATGCCGCCCTCGGTGGTGAGCTGAGTTCTGACGATGCGTCCGCCGTCGCCCACGAGTTGGCGCGTTCCCTGGAGGCGGACCACACCGAAACGATCACCAGCTCCATGAAACGTGCGCTCCGGCCCGGAAAGGTCTTCATCGACTGGAGCCAGAACAACGCGGCGAAGACCACGGTCGCGCCGTACTCGCTGCGCGGCCGGGCCCGGCCCATGGTGGCGGCGCCGCGCACCTGGCGCGAGCTCGCCTCTCCCCATCTGCGGCACCTGGAGTTCCACGAGGTCCTGCAGCGCGTGGAGAAACGCGGAGATCCTTTGGCGGCCTTGCTCCGCGCCGATGCGGGCAGGGGAGCCGGTGCGGCGCCCGACCGGCTGACCGAGTACCGCGCCAAGCGCGACGCCGGACGGACCCCGGAACCGGTCCCGGCCCCGGGTGACAGCGATGACGATGCGGAGGGCGACCAACGGCGCTTCGTGATCCAGCGCCACCAGGCACGCCGACTCCACTACGACTTCCGCCTGGAGCATGACGGCGTGCTCGTGAGCTGGGCACTGCCGAAAGGCGTGCCCGACGACGGCGCCGACAACCACCTCGCCGTCCCCACCGAGGATCACCCCTTGTCCTACCGGACCTTCGAGGGCACGATCCCCCGGGGCGAGTATGGGGCGGGCACGGTGGAGATCTGGGACAGCGGAAACTACGACCTGGAGAAATGGCGCGACGACGAAGTCATCGTCACGCTGCACGGCAGCCCGGGTGGCGGGCTCGGTGGCCCTCGCCGGGTCGTGCTGTTCCGGGCCGGTGAGTCGGGCGGCAAGCCCCGCTGGATGATCCACCGCATGGAGCTGGACGGCGGGGCGCGGCCGGCGCCACTCAATGTCACCGCCTCCGGCGCCTCCGATCCCGCGGGCTTCACCCCGATGCTGGCGGAGACCGCATCCCTCGCCTCGCTCCCCCACCTCGACGCCGGCGAGTGGGCGTTCGAGATGAAGTGGGACGGCATCCGGGCGCTCGCCGTCGTCGATGAGGGGAAGGTACGCCTGGTCAGCCGCTCAGGTGGCGACCTGACCGCCTCCTATCCCGAACTGCACGGACTTGCCGACCTCGTCAATGCCGAGCAGGCGGTGCTCGACGGGGAGATCGTCGCCCTGGACGGAGACGGTGTCCCCAGCTTCTCGCGGCTCCAGCAGCGGTTCGGGCTGACCGAGCCGGACAAGGTCGCGCGCGCTCGGCAGGCCGCGCCGGCCGCCTACTTCTTGTTCGATGTGCTCCAGCTCAACGGGCATGACTGCCGTTCGCTGGGCTACGAGCAGCGCCGGGAACTCCTGGCCTCCGTGGTCGAGGTTCCCCCGGACATGCCGATCGCCGTTCCGGACGCGTTCGACGGCTCG
This sequence comes from Arthrobacter sp. Y-9, assembly GCF_029690065.1. NCBI lineage: Bacteria > Bacillati > Actinomycetota > Actinomycetes > Micrococcales > Micrococcaceae > Arthrobacter > Arthrobacter sp. Y-9. The sequence continues at coordinate 1,577,763 of NZ_CP121463.1, read as the reverse complement.
GGCGAGCAAGCGCTCGAGACCGCAGGCGAACTGGGGCTGGAAGGAGTGGTCGCCAAACGCCGGGACAGCGTCTACCGCTCCGGCTCGCGCTCCCAGGACTGGCGGAAGTACCCGCTGCTGGACACGGAGGTGTATGTCATGGGCTGGCGGGAGAGCGACGCCGAGCCGCGCGGTTTCGCCTCCCTGCTTCTTGCCGAGCGGCGGGACGGTGCGCTGCGGTACGCCGGGCGGGTCGGCACCGGGTTCTCGACGCGGCAACGCCGGGAGATCCGGGAACGGCTGGAAGAACAGAAGCGAGCCGAGCCCGCGGTGGAGGTCCCGGCGGAGATCCGGCGCGGAGCACATTGGGTCAACCCGGAAGCGCTCGCAGAGGTCGAATCCCGCGGACGCACTGGTGAAGGCATCCTCCGGCAGCCGGTCTGGCGTGGCTGGCGGCCGGACAAGGGGTGAGGTGCAGGCGCGGAAGCGCATGACCCATCAGAACGGCGGCGGGTCCTGACATGACACCCGGGCATCCGCCATCCACGTCGCCGGGGCCGGCGGATCATCCCGATGGACACGACCCATGGGGCTGGTCCATTCGAGGACCCCTCTCCCCGATTGCCGGACGGTCCAGCGGGAGTGATGTTTCAGCACATGGTGTCTGCGGCAGAGCCCGGCGAGATTGGCGGAACTCGTCGTGCCTCCGTGCGCCGCATCCTCGGTGTGGTCGAGGTCAAGCGACGCGGCGCGGATCCCACAGCCGGGAAAGCGGCATCGGGTGTCCCGCGCCGCGAGGTACCTGCGCAGGTCGGCGTTCGGACGGTACCGGTCAACGGCCAGGACCGCACCGGACAGCGGGTCGGTCAGGACTCGGTTCCAGACGCGTTCCCCTCCGGCCAGCCTGCGGGCGGTCTCCGGGTCAAGGACGAACTGGCCGTTGAGTTCCGCGGTTACGGCGTGGCGTCCAGCACCGCCGTGTGACGCGACCGAGCCGCACGACCGCACCGGGCCGCGAGACCAGACAAGACCGTCGCTTCCCGAGCCGAGGCCGAGGCCGAGGCCTGGAATCCTGCGCCGCTCAGAAGCTCTAGGTGATCCCTCAGACTCCTCCGAGGACGGGAGCAACTCCACGGGAATCGTCACATCGACGCGGGCACGGATCGCCGCGAGGTGCCCCTCCGGGTCCGCCACGCGCTGAGGCCCACCGGTCAGCAGCATGTCGGCCAGCAGATCGGCCCGGAGCTGGTCCAGGGTGCGCACCTGTGCGGGGCTGCTCCCCGGCCCTGCTGACGCCTGCGCGGGCGCACCGTGAGAACCCACGTCTCGGCAATGATCGGTACGGTCCCGCGCCATGTCCGTCAGACGGCCGTGAATCCCGTGAGCCACCGCGGCAGGCAGGACCGCCGTCAGCTCCGCCATCCCATCGGGCAGGGGCGACACCCAGACCCGTCGTTCGGCGCGGGCCCGCTCGAAACGACGTTCGAGAGCTTCCGGTCGGACCTTTTCCGCCTCCCGGACCGCGAACCGCTTCAGCCGTTGCGGCGCCGCGTTCTCGGCCTGGGCGACCACGTGGGCCTCATACCGGGCGCGCACGCCGTCATCGTCCAGATCAGCGGCAGCGTCCCGGATCACCCGGGTATGGGCGAGGCTGATCCGTCCCTCGCCCAGGGCCCGCAGCGTCTCGGGAAACCGCACCACGAGATCCATGGACTCCGCCATCTGCCGCTGAATGGTCCGGTCGCTCGTGCGGGTCGCCGTCCCGATCTCGGCCGCCACGGAGCGCTCCGCCAGCTCTGCCGCCCGCGCATCCCAGGTGAGCGGGTCGAAGCCGGCCGGCACGCCGTCGTCGTCGGATGTCAGGGAAGGCGCCAGGCCGGCGGCGAGGGCGAGCAGCATTTCGCGGCTCGCCTGCATCTGGGCGATGACGCGATCCGCCGCGACGATGGCCTCGGTCAGCGCACCGAGCGCGTCCCAAGGATCCGTCACGGCCACCGAGGCCGGAGGTCCGAGAGGCTGAGCTCCAAGAGGCTGAGCACTGACTTCCATGACCCCATTCTTCGGCAGGGGTCTGACATTTATTTCTGCATTCGGCCAGTATTCAGGCCATTCAAGGCAGGTCGGCCGCGATCAGCCCTGGAGCGTGGCCAGATCAGCCGGTTCGCCGGTCCAGGTGCCGGTGTCCTCCAGGAAGTCGAGGTAGGAGTGCATGGCGGCGCCCAGGAAGTCGCTGAGGTCCTGTTTGCCGTCGACGCTCTCGGCCAGGACGTCGTAGGCGGCGACGAACCCATCGGGCGTGAATCCCGTGGCGGAGACGACGCCGGTCCCCTCGGCATGCGCGAACACGAAGTCCTGCACCACGTCCAGCACGGCGGCCGCGTTCCACAGACCGACGGGCTCCTCGTGCTCGGCGAACCACGCCACGAAGGCCGGCGTCACGACGTCGACGGCCCGCCGCGCCTTGCCGCGCAGCGCCTGCTCCTCCTGGACTGCGCCGCCGGCTCGGCTCGTGCTGCGTTTCTTCTTGGCCATGGGGTTCCTCTCGTACAGGAGTGACAGGTCCGGAGAACCCGAAGGGTAGACTCGCGGCGTGACGATGCCCTCCATTTTTCCTCATGCCACGTTCGCCGGCGCCTACGGCGACACCGCTTCGAACAGCTGGTACCCGGCGCAAGCGGTGCTCGAGCAAGGGATCGTCACGCTCTGGGTCGGATCGCCGACCGGATGGATGCAGTATTTCAGTGTTCCCGCGGCAGAGGTCACCGTGAAGTCGGCCGCGCAGCGCATCACCCTCATGGTCGCGGGCCGGAACTACCCGATCCTCGCCGAGCCGAGGGCGGTGTACCAGGCGCTCAACTTCGGAGCGGCGAACGTCGTCGGAGAGATCACCGGGAACCAGACCCTCGGCGCCATGAGCACCGCTGGGCGGGCCATGAATCAGGTGGGCGCCGCGCAGGCGTTCAACGCCGGGGGCGGGAACGAGTTCCTCGCCGCGATGCGTGCGTCGGGAGCCCGTGTCTCACGGCTCGGCTACGGAGCGATCGCCGCCATCGGCTGCGGCGCTGGGCTGCTCGTCGTCATCCTCGTGGTCGTGATCACCGTGTGGACGCTGAACCTCTAGCCGCGGCAACGCTCCCCCGCACACGACGACGACGGCGGCCGCCCACCCCAGGTGAGCGGCCGCCGTCGTGCGTCAGACGCAACGCGTCAGCGTAGAGAGCAGTGAACTCAGAACTCCCAGTCCTCGTCCTCGGTGTTCACGGCCTTGCCGATCACGTAGCTCGAACCCGAGCCCGAGAAGAAGTCGTGGTTCTCGTCCGCGTTCGGGGACAGTGCCGACAGGATCGCCGGGTTCACGTCCGTCACGGAGGACGGGAACATCGCCTCGTAGCCCAGGTTCATGAGGGCCTTGTTGGCATTGTAGTGCAGGAACTTCTTGACGTCCTCGCTCAGCCCCACCGTGTCGTAGAGGCTGTGGGTGTACGCGACCTCGTTCTCGTACAGCTCGAACAGCAGCTCGAAAGTGTAGTCCTTGATCTCCTGGCGCTTCTCCTCGGAAACCAGCTCCAGACCCTTCTGGAACTTGTAGCCGATGTAGTAGCCGTGCACGGCCTCGTCACGGATGATGAGGCGGATGAGGTCGGCGGTGTTGGTCAGCTTGGCATGGCTGGACCAGAACATCGGCAGGTAGAAGCCCGAGTAGAACAGGAAGCTCTCCAGCAGGGTCGAGGCGACCTTGCGCTTGAGGGGATCCTCGCCCTGGTAGTAATCCATGACGATCTGAGCCTTCTTCTGCAGGTGCTCGTTCTCGAGCGACCAGCGGAAGGCGTCGTCGATCTCCTTGGTGGAGCACAGCGTGGAGAAGATCGAGCTGTAGCTCTTGGCGTGCACGCTCTCCATGAAGGCGATGTTGGTGTACACGGCCTCTTCGTGCGGCGTCAGCGCGTCCGGGATCAGCGACACGGCGCCGACGGTGCCCTGGATGGTGTCCAGCAGCGTCAGGCCGGTGAACACGCGCATGGTCAGCTGCTGCTCGTCCGCGGTCAGCGTGTGCCAGGACTGCACATCGTTGGACAGCGGCACCTTCTCCGGCAGCCAGAAGTTGTTGACCAGGCGGTTCCAGACCTCCACGTCCTTCTCGTCCTGGATGCGGTTCCAGTTGATGGCCTCAACGTGGCCCAGCAGCTTGACCTTCTCGGCGCTCATCGATTTTCCCTTGCTTACTTTGATGTCTGTGGATGAATCAGGGTGAAGACCGACGACGGCGGCAGGGCCGCCGTCGTCGGAAGGTCACAGCATGCAGGAGACGCAGCCCTCGACCTCGGTGCCTTCCAGCGCGAGCTGACGCAGGCGGATGTAGTAGAGGGTCTTGATGCCCTTCTTCCACGCGTAGATCTGCGCCTTGTTGATGTCACGCGTCGTGGCCGTGTCCTTGAAGAACAGGGTCAGGGACAGGCCCTGGTCCACGTGCTGCGTGGCGGCGGCGTAGGTGTCGATGATCTTCTCGTAGCCGATCTCGTACGCGTCCTGGTAGTACTCCAGGTTGTCGTTCGTCAGGTACGGCGCCGGGTAGTAGACGCGGCCGATCTTGCCTTCCTTGCGGATCTCGATCTTGGCGGCCACCGGGTGGATCGACGAGGTGGAGTTGTTGATGTAGCTGATGGAACCGGTCGGCGGCACGGCCTGCAGGTTCTGGTTGTAGATGCCGTGCTCCATGACCGAGGCCTTGAGCTCGCGCCAGTCATCCTGGGTGGGGATGTGGTGCTTGGCGAACAGCTCGCGGACACGCTCGGTGGCGGGGGCCCACTCCTGCTCGGTGTACTTGTCGAAGAACTCGCCGCTGGCGTACTTGGAGTTCTCGAAGCCGCCGAACGTCTCACCGGTCTCGATCGCGAGGCGGTTGGACGCCCGCAGCGCGTGGTAGAGCACGGTGTAGAAGTAGATGTTCGTGAAATCGAGGCCCTCTTCGGAACCGTAGTGGACCCGCTCGCGCGCCAGGTAGCCGTGCAGGTTCATCTGACCGAGGCCGATGGCGTGGCTCTTGGCGTTACCCTCGGCCACGGACGGCACCGAGTTGATGTAGGACATGTCCGACACGGCGGACAGCGCGCGGATCGCGGTCTCGATGGACGAACCGATGTTCGGCGAGTCCATCGTCTTGGCGATGTTCATCGAGCCCAGGTTGCAGGAGATGTCCTTGCCCACGGTCTCGTAGGACAGGTCCTCGTTGTAGATGCTGGGGGTGGACACCTGGAGGATCTCCGAGCAGAGGTTGCTCATGGTGACCTTGCCGGCGATCGGGTTCGCCCGGTTCACGGTGTCCTCGAACATGATGTACGGGTAACCGGACTCGAACTGGATCTCCGCGAGGGTCTGGAAGAACTCACGGGCGTTGATCTTGGTCTTCTTGATCCGGGAATCGTCGACCATCTCGTAGTACTTCTCGGTGACCGAGACGTCGGAGAACGGGATGCCGTAGACGCGCTCGACGTCGTACGGCGAGAAGAGGTACATGTCCTCGTTCTTCTTGGCCAGCTCGAAGGTGATGTCCGGCACGACGACGCCGAGGGACAGCGTCTTGATGCGGATCTTCTCGTCAGCGTTCTCGCGCTTGGTGTCGAGGAAGCGGTAGATGTCCGGGTGGTGGGCGTGCAGGTACACGGCTCCCGCGCCCTGACGCGCGCCCAGCTGGTTGGCGTAGGAGAAGCTGTCTTCGAGGAGCTTCATCACGGGGATGACACCGGAGGACTGGTTCTCGATCTGCTTGATCGGCGCGCCGTGCTCACGGATGTTGGTGAGGGACAGGGCCACGCCACCGCCACGCTTGGACAGCTGAAGGGCGGAGTTGATGCCGCGGGCGATCGACTCCATGTTGTCCTCGATGCGCAGCAGGAAGCAGGAGACGAGCTCGCCGCGCTGTGCCTTGCCGGCGTTGAGGAAGGTGGGGGTCGCGGGCTGGAAGCGGCCCTCGATGATCTCATCCACCAGGCCGATCGCGACCTCTTCGTTGCCGCGGGCGAGGTGCAGCGCGACCATGCAGACGCGGTCCTCGTAGCGCTCCAGGAAGCGCTTGCCGTCGAAGGTCTTGAGCGTGTACGAGGTGTAGAACTTGAAGGCGCCCAGGAACGTCTCGAAGCGGAACTTCTTCTTGTACGCGCGGTTGAACAGCTCGCGGATGAAGTTCATCGTGTACTGGTCGAGCGTCTCGCGCTCGTAGTACTGGTTCTTGATGAGGTAGTCGAGCTTCTCTTCCAGGTCATGGAAGAACACCGTGTTGTTGTTCACGTGCTGCAGGAAGTACTGGTGGGCGGCCTCGCGGTCCGCGTCGAACTGGATCTTGCCGTCCGGACCGTAGAGGTTCAGCATGGCGTTCAGCTCGTGATAACCCAGGCCCTTGTAAGCCTCCGGCAGTGGGGCCTTCTCAGCCTTCACCGAAACCTCGCTCAGCTCTGGTTCTGCGACAGTCGTGTCCAAAACGTGTCCAATCCCTCGTTGACTCGGCGCACGTCGTCCGGCGTGCCCATCAGTTCAAATCTGTACAGGTGGGGAACATGGCATTTGGCGGCAATGATGTCACCGGCCATGCAGTAGTTGTCCCCGAAGTTGGTGTTCCCTGCCCCGATCACGCCCCGGATCAGCTTGCGGTTCTGTTCAACATTCAGGAATCTGATGACCTGCTTGGGGACCGACCCGTCTCCCCCGGTTCCCCCATACGTAGGGAGGACCAGGACGAACGGCTCGGTGGCCAGCAGTGGTTCTTCCGTGGGAAGGAGCGGGATCCTGTCCGCGTTCCTTCCGAGCTTCTCCACGAACCGCCGGGTGTTCCCGGAGACCGAAGAGAAATAGATGAGGTGACTGGACGAGACGCGGAAGCTTCCCCTCTCCACGTCCCGTCCGGCCCTGGCGTCCCGCGTTCCGTGAGGATCACGCGTGAGCGTTGCCATCGAAGTCACCCCATCAAGTCTGTTGTCAGTTCACTTCGTCGTAGGACCCGCCGGGTCCCGTGTCGCGGCAGGGCAGCCTGCCTGCCGCCAAGACGACGACGGCCCGCCGGCGCCGCTCACCGTGAACGGTGCGGCGCGTGGCAAGGGGCCGCCGTCGTGCGAATGCTGGTCGCCGGAATGCTCAGGAGGCGATCAGGCCACCGCGGTGGCCGCGGCCTCGAGGCCCGCGATCTTGTCCGGGCGGAAACCGGACCAGTGGTCGTTGTCCGTGACCACGACGGGGGCCTGCAGGTAGCCCATCTCCTTCAGGCGCTCCAGCGCCTCGGGGTCCTGGGAGACGTCCACACTCTGGTAGACGATGCCCTTCTTGTCCAGAGCGCGGTAGGTGGCGTTGCACTGGACGCAGGCTGGCTTGGTGTACACCGTAACGGTCATGTCCCTCTCCCCTTCAGTCTTTGCTTGAGCCGCGATCCCGCCTGTGCCGCGCCCCCTTCCGGAGCACCTGGATTCCTGCTGTTCCAGCGGAATCCTCAGCACAGGACCTCGTGGCCCGATTGCGTATGTCGATACTACATGTAGTGCAACGCCCCGTCTTGCACCCCAAGATGCTGTATTACAAGCATGTCATTCTATCCACCGTTTGTCCACAGCCCAGAGGGATGATCTTGCCCGGAAATCCGCCATTAAGGCCCCCTCGATCCACAAGCTGTGCATGACGCTTGGCACATTTAATTCACTGCGTGTCGCACACCCTCGGCGTGTCGCCGGAGGGGTGCCACGGGTGCCCCGCGTCACCTCCGGCGGAGCGCCTAAACTGTCTGGGACGACCCCGGAGGAAAGGCCACCCGTGATCAACCCAGTCCACCTGCGAACCCTGCTCGCGGTGATCCGGCACGGCTCCTTCGCCTCCGCGGCACAGCACCTCGGCTACACCGCGTCGGCCGTCTCCCAGCAGATCTCCGCCCTGGAGCGCGACGCCGGCGTCGAGCTCTTCCAGCGCCATGCCCGCAGCATCGTCCCCACGGAGGCCGCGCAGGCCATGAGCCGGCACGCCACCAAGGTCCTCACCGACATCGAGGCCCTGCTGGCCGCGGCGTCCAAGGCCCAGGACGAGACCCGGCAGGAGCTCCGGCTCGGCATCTTCCCCAGCCTCGCGACCTACGTCCTGCCCCGCATCATGAGCAACCCCACCTGGACACGCCTCGGGATCGAGCTGAAGATCTCCGTCGCAGAACCGGGTCAGACCATCCAGGGACTGCGCGACGGCGGCGAGCTCGACCTCGCCCTGGTGTACCAGGTGGGCCAGAGCGGCCTGGCCTGGCCTCACTCCATGCGGCGCCAGTGGATCGGCGACGACGACTTCCGCGTGGTGGTCCCCTCCTCCTGGCGCTTCTCCCCCGGCGCGACGGTGGCCGCCGAGCAGCTCTCCGGCATGCCGTGGATCGTGCACCACCCCGGAACCGCGGACGCCGTGGTGATCGAGCGCCTCTTCGCCAGTTGCGGTCTGCATCCGCGCGTCGTCGCGCACAGTGACGACTTCACGGCCAGCGTCGAGCTCGCCGCCGCGGGCCTCGGCGCCGCCCTGGTGCCCGAACTGGCCCTCGGCGACCGGCCGGACGGCATCGCGACCCTCGACGTCCCGGAGATCCGTCTGGCCCGCAACGTCTTCGCCCTGCTGCCCGGCGGCAAGGGCGGCCCCCGGGTGGACCTGTTCCTGGAACTGCTCTCCGACACGCTACGGGAGACCCTTCAGCGCTGACCCCCGGAAGAGCCCCGGGCGCGGCCCGGCCCCGGTTCCGGGTCGCGCACGTAACCCGGAAACGCCGAAGCGGCAAGTCTGGAAAGCGGAGCCGGGCCGGTCTATGTTGAACACATGAGCACGGTCATCAGCGAGCATTTCGGTGAACTCGAACTCAATCACGGGACGGCGCACTGCTTCACCACCCGGCACACCGTGCACGGGGTCCCCGTGGAGATCGAGCTCAACTTCGCCGCGCATGAGCGCCCGGACCAGGCCTCCGTGCACAAAGCCGATTACCGGCTGCATTACCTCCCCGAGCTCGTGGATCAGATCAAGGACCTGATCAGCGAGGAACTGGGGCAGGAGGACAGCCAGGTCCAGGAGTTCCGGCACTTCCACTGCAAGGGACTCGACCAGGAGAAACGCTGGGCCACCTTCGGCACCACCGACGAGGTGGACGACCAGAGCTTCGTCCGCGCTCTCCGGCTCGGTCACGTCGGGATCTTCCCCGACCAGCCGGAACGCTATTTCGTCCTGGATTTCAGCCTGGGTGAGCATTTCAGTGACGAAGTGCTCGTGGCCACCGCGGACGCGGACGGCGTGGTGGACGACGAGATCACCTGGGCGTGAGCCCACTCCCTGACGCACGGCGGCGGCGGGCCACCCTTACCGGGTGACCCGCCGTCGTCGTCGTCAGAGGGGTTGCAGGCCGAGCGTCAGACGCTCGCGCCGATCTCCTCACGGACCGCCTTCGCGGCCTCCACGAGGTTCCGCAGCGACGCCTCGGTCTCCTCGTAGCCGCGAGTCTTCAGGCCGCAGTCCGGGTTGACCCAGAGCTGGCGGCTCGGCACGTGCTTGACTGCGGTGGAGAGCAGTTCCGTCACCTCGGCCTCACCGGGCACGCGCGGCGAGTGGATGTCGTAGACACCCGGCCCGACGCCGCGGCCGAAACCGTGGGACTCGAGGTCGTGGACGACCTCCATGCGGGAGCGGGCCGCCTCGATCGAGGTCACGTCCGCGTCCAGTCCGTCAATGGCGTCGATGATGACGCCGAACTCGGAATAGCAGAGGTGGGTGTGGATCTGCGTGGCGTCCTGGGCGCCCGCCGTCGCGAGACGGAAGGAGTCCACGGACCACTTCAGGTACGCCGGCTGATCGGCCTTCCGCAGGGGCAGCAGCTCGCGCAGGGCGGGCTCGTCCACCTGGACCACCTTGATGCCGGCCGCCTCCAGATCGGTGATCTCATCCCGCAGGGCGAGGGCCACCTGGTTGGCGGTCTCCCCCAGCGGCTGATCGTCACGGACGAACGACCACGCGAGGATCGTGACCGGCCCCGTGAGCATGCCCTTCATGGGCTTCTCAGTCAGCGACTGGGCGTACTCGGCCCAGGCCACCGTGATGGGAGCCGACCGGGTCACGTCACCCCAGAGGATGGACGGCCGGGTGCAGCGCGAACCGTAGGACTGGACCCAGCCGTGCACGGTGACGTCGAAGCCCTCCAGGTTCTCCGCGAAGTACTGGACCATGTCGTTGCGCTCCGGCTCACCGTGCACGAGCACGTCGTAGCCCAGCTCCTCCTGCAGGTCGACCACGCGCTTGATCTCGTCCTTCATGAGCTGCTCGTACTGTGCGTCGTTCAGCTCGCCCTTGATGTTGCGGGCACGCGCGGAGCGGATCTCGGAGGTCTGCGGGAACGAACCGATGGTGGTGGTGGGCAGGGCCGGCAGCTGCAGCGCGGCTTCCTGGGCGGCCTCACGGACCGCGTAGTCGGAACGGCTGAAGTCGGCTGCCGTCAGCGCCGCGGTACGGGCGCGCACCTCGTCACGACGGACACCCTCCGCGGTGGCGCGGGAGGCGATCACGGCGGAAGCCGCCTCGATCTCTGCTTGCACGGCGCCCGGGTCGGTCAGGTAGGACGCCAGGGTCTTGACCTCCACGGCCTTCTGATCCGCGAAGGCCAGCCAGGACTTCAGCTGCTCGGAGAGCTTGGTCTCCTCGGCGACGTCGTGCGGAACGTGCTGCGTGGAGGTGGACGTGGACACGGTCACCCGAGCGGCCGAGCCCTTGAGGGCGTCCAGAACCGCCGAGGAGGCGGCCAGGTCGTTCCGCCAGATGTTGTGGCCGTCCACCACGCCGGCGACCAGCGTCTTGGACCCCAGGGCGGCCAGCGCGGCCTCGGACGGCGCCGCGCCCTTGAAGACGTCCAGGTGCAGGGCGTCGATGCTGCTGGCCGCCAGGGTGCCCAGCTGACCGTCGAGCGAGCCGTACGGCGTGGAGACGAGGATCTGCGGGCGGTCGGCGACGGCGGTGAGGACCTCGTAAGCGCGGGTCACCGCGGCATCGAGCTGCTCCGCCGGGATGTCCTGGTCGACGACCAGGGCGGGCTCGTCGAGCTGCACCCAGCTGGCGCCCGCGGCAGCGAGCTGGCCCAGCAGCTCGGCGTAGACAGGCAGGATGTCTTCGAGCCGCGACAGGGGCTGGAAGCCGGCCGGAGCGTCGTCGGACGCCTTGGACAGCAGCAGGAACGTCACCGGCCCCACGAGGTACGGGCGGGTCTCGATGCCGTTCGCCAGGGCGTACTGGAACTCCTCGACCACGCGGGAGGACGTCAGGCGGAAGTCGGTCTCCGGACCGATCTCCGGGACCAGGTAGTGGTAGTTGGTGTCGAACCACTTCGTCATCTCGAGCGGCTGCTGCTCGCGGGAGCCACGGGCCAGGGTGAAGTAGCCGTCGATGTCCAGGACTCCCTCGTCGGTGAGCAGGTTCCCGAAACGGGCCGGGATCGCGCCGAGGTGGGCCGCGGCGTCCAGCACCTGGTCGTAGTAGGAGAAGGTGCCCGGCACCGCGGCCGGCTCGTCCAGGCCGAGCTCCACCAGACGGCGGGCGCTGCCCAGCTGGATCTCCTTGGCCGCGGCGTCCAGCGCGACGGCGTCGATCTTCCCGGCCCAGTACGCCTCGACGGCCTTCTTGAGTTCGCGACGGCGGCCGATACGCGGGTAGCCGAGGAGGCTGGCGGCGGGGAAGGGGGTCTGTGCGGTCATGATGAATCCTTTGAGTTCAGTTCAGGTTTTCGGGCAGGGGGCATCCCCTGTGGTGCCGGACGGAGCCGGCGAGGTGAAGAAGGGAAGGCCTCAGGAGGCCAGGGCGGCACGCTCGTGGAGCGGGCGGCTGGGACGCGGCAGATTCAGCCGGTCCAGGACATCCAGCGCGTGCCGGTGCTCATTGAAGGTGTAGAGGTGCAGGCCGGGCGCCCCGGAATCCAGGGCCGCATTGGCCAGCTCCACGGTGGCGGCCACGCCGATGCGCTGCGCCTCCACCTCGCTGCCGGCCGTCTCGAGCGCGTGCATCAGCGCCGGATCGGGTGCGACGCCGGACAGCTCGGAGAGCCTGGTGACGCGCCGGAGGCTCGTCAGAGGCATGACGCCGGGGATGATCGGGATGGTCACTCCCGCCCGGCGGGCACGGACGAGCAGGTCCTCGTACTGCCGGGCGTGGAAGAACACCTGGGTGATCGCGAAATCGGCGCCGGAGCGCTGCTTGGCCAGCAGCACCTCCACATCGTGGGCCTCGCTGGGTGACTCCGGATGACGCGTCGGATAAGCCGCCACGCCGATGGCCACCTTGCCGGCACAGAGCAGGGCCGAACGGCTCTGCTCGACCCGGCGGATGAGCTCCACCAGGTCCTGGGCGTAGTGCAGGGATCCCTCGGGAAGCGGAGAACCGTCCCGGGGAAGATCGCCCCGCAGAGCCAGGATGCCCCGGACGCCGTGGTCCAGAAGCTGGGCCACGATGCCGGCGAGTTCGGCGGCCGTGTTCCCCACACAGGTCAGATGGGCCAGCGGGCGCAGGAGGGTCTCCTCCTGCAGGCGTGCCACCAGATCCAGTGCGGTGTCATGGTTGGAGCCACTGGCTCCGTAGGTGACGGACACGTAGTCCGGCGCGGTGGTCTCCAGCTCACGGATGGTGGCCCAGAGGACTTCCTCGGCGGCCTGGGAGCGGGGAGGGAACAGTTCGTAGGACAGCGCGACGGGCGTGGTGCCCTGCTGCTGTAGGGGTCGGTCAATGAGGCTGGGTGGGGACATCTGCAATCCTCGACGTCTGGCGTTATGGATGAGGCACGGCAGACCGGCGCGCATGCTGACGCCTGGTCTGTTGCCGTGTGCAAATGTCAGGCCCACATGGGGGCACCCACACCCTCCATGAGAGGGTCGCTGACACGTTACCGCGGTAACTGATACCCCCACACTACGAGAGCTCGATCGGCCTCGGCAAACGCGTCATCGAATTAAGACGCAATCTTACGGAGCAGAAAGCCGCGACGCCGAACAATGTTCAGCGCCGCGGCTTGGAGAACTGGTCTCGACGGGCTCAGCCGCCCAGCAGCAAACGTTCCGAACGCGGAGCCAGCGCGTGCTCGAGGACGAGGCACGCCGCGCCGATGGCGCCGACGTCCTCGCCCACCCGGCTGCCGACGACCTGAGGCACATGGATGTCCCGGGCATCGGCGCCGTGCGCCACCTGCTCCGGAACACGGTTGAGGTAGTACGGTGCGAGCCTCGTCCAGAACGGACCGCCGAACACCACACGGTCCAGGTCCATGGCGTTGGCGATCACGGAGACCGCACGCGAGAGGTGCAGCGCTGAGCGGTCCAGGATCGCGATCGCGGCCTGGTCGCCGCCGTCGGCCGCATCGCAGAGCCTGTTGAAGCGCTCCTGCACGACGACGCTCGAGTCGCCTTCCGCCAGAGGTTCCACCAGGCCGGCCTTCGCGCCGGCGTCGACCAGGACGCGGGGAATGACGGTCGATTTCACACAGCCGTTGAGGCCGCAGTCGCACGGCGGGCCGTCGGGGTCGACCACGATGTGGCCCATCTCCCCCGCGTTGCCGCTCGCTCCGCGGAACACCTCGTCGTTGAGAACGAGGCCGCAGCCGATGCCGGTGCCCATGTAGAAGACGCCGAAGTTGCTGGAGGCGTGGTCGCCCGCGACCCACGTCTCGGCCACCGCGGCCGCGGTGACGTCCTTGTCCAGGACCACCGGAAGTCCGGTGGCCTTGCTCAGCGCGTCCCGTAGGTGAACCCGGGTCCAGCCCTCCAGCAGTGGCGGGTTGACCACGGTTCCGGCGTCGAGATCGATCGGGCCGGGTGCTGCGACTCCGAGGCCCGTCAGCTTTGCGGGATCGACCCCGGACTCCTCGATGAGACGCTGGACCTCGAAGACGATCGCGGCCATGACGGCGGTCGGTTCGCCGGCCTCCGGGGTGTCGATCTTCGAGTCCAGGACCACGTTGCCCGTCAGGTCCAGAACGGAAAAGCTGATGACCGCCGGGTCAACATGCACGCCCACGGCGTACATGCCGGACGGATTCAGACGCAGGATGGTGCGGGGCTTGCCCGGACCGACGCCCGCTTTGCCTGCCTCGACGATGAGTCCCTGATCCAGCAGACGGCGGGAGATGTTGGAGATCGTCTGGGGTGAAAGGCCGACCAGACCCGCAAGCTCAACCCGGCTCAGTCCATGGGGCGACCGCCGAATGGTGTCGAGGATCACCGTCAGGTTGAAGTCGCCCATCTTGGGTAGGTTGGTTCCGCGCCGCGAAGCGGGCGTGCGGAGCTCGGTCACGCATTCTCCTTCAAGAAAAGTGCAGGGCAACTGGCATTTGCTCGTAGGCTACCAGTCACAACGGCCCAGAACCCGCAACTGAACTCTTGAGTCCCGCTCATGGTGCTTCCGAGACGTGGCGCCTGGTCCGTGTGACGGTGAACTTCCTGTTCCGGCCCACGATATCCGTCGGACCCACGGTTTTCTCCAGAGCCGGAAGATATCCGAGATGGCTGTTCCACACGGTCCACAGCTCACCACCCGGGCTGAGCACCTCCGCCGCTGCGCGGAAGAGCTTGAGCGCCGCTCCCGCGTGCACGCTGTGCCCCAGATGGAACGGCGGGTTGAGCAGGATCAGTTCCGCTGACCCACGCGGGAAACCGTCGAGCGCATCCGTGTGGACCGCGAGGACGCGGTCCCCCACGCCGTGTGCCGTGGCGGTGAGGCGGGCGCTTCGCGCCGCGGCCGCCGAGACGTCGGTCGCGACCACCCGCACGCCGGGTTGCGACGCGGCCAGCAGCGTGGCGAGCACGCCGGAGCCGCAGCCGAGATCGATCGCCGTGCCGACCTCCGGCATGCGGGGCAGGAAATCGAGCAGGAACCGGGTCCCGATGTCGACCTTCGCACCGGCGAACACGGCCCCGTGGGCATGCACCTCGATGGCCAGGTCGCCGTCGCGTCCGAGACCATCGTGCCGTTCACGCACCGGGAAGGACCTGGAGGCGTGCCCCACGGTCGCGTCCGGGCCCGGGTCCGCAACCGCGGCAGTGTCCGGCGTCGCCGCGTGTTCTCCGGGACCGGCGGTGTGCTGGTCGGCGCGGGATTGGTCGGCAGGGGGTTGGTCGGCTGCAGGCCGGTCGGCTCGGGATTGGTCACGGCGCGGCTGGGTCGCTGTCAGCACGCGCGCTTTGCCCTTGGCCAGGCTCGCGGTGACGGAGGCGAAATCGGCGCCGAGCACATGGTTCATGGACAGCGTCATGTGCTTGACCATGCCTGCGGCCAGGACCACGACGTCGGGGTGCGCGTGTTCCGCGATCGCTTCGCTCAGCTCCGCGAGCTCCGCCAGGTTCTTCGGCAGACGCAACAGCACCAGGCGGGCCCCGGCGAGCAGCGCCGGGCCGTAGAGCGCCGGGGAGGATTCGTCGTCGTGGATCCTGGTGAACCCCGTGATGCCGAGCCGGGCCGCATTCGCGTCCAGGGCGGCCACACCGGTGGCCAGGTCCTGCCAGATCCGGAGCCCAGGCACCGCAGCCGGCCCACCTTCAACGGAACGCGCGAGCAAGGGCAGGCTGATCGCGCCGTAGCGGTCCCCGACCACCACGGCCTCCGGATCCTCAACCCCCTCCGCCCGCAGACGGTCCAGGTGCGCCGAGGCGTGTTCGAGCAGCAGGCGATCCGCGCCGTCGAACGCCTGGAGGTTGTCCGCGTCGACGTCGGGCCAACGGCTCAACGCCTGATGAATCTCCTCAGCGTTCACAAGATTGACAGCGTTCACAAGATTCATAATATTCACAGAAACTCACACACCGTCCGTCAGAAGAGCGGCCTGGAGCGCCTCGAGTTCCGCGGCGGTGAGCCCGTGGTGGGCGAGATATCCGGCTCCGCCCCCGAAGTCCGCGTCCAGCAGGTCCAGGGTCTCGAGCATGGCGGAGGCCGGGCTCCCTCCCGCGATCGCGAGAATCTGCTCGCTGACCGGAACCCCCATCTTGCCCAGGAGGGCCTTGACCCCTTCGAGCCACTCCCCCGCGAGATTCGCCTCCGTGCCGGCGTAGTCGGCGACGATCGCTTCACGGTCCACCCCCACCGCGTCCAGCAGCAGGGCCACCATGACCCCAGTGCGGTCCTTGCCCGCCGTGCAGTGCACCAGGGTGGAGTGGCCCTGCGAAGCGTTGGCCGTCACGCTGCGCGCGAGTCCCACCGCCACGGACCCGCCTTGCGCCAGGATCATCCGGTACAGCTCCGGCAGCGTCGGCAGGCTCTGCAATGAGGTGCCCAGAGCGCCGGCGAGGACATTGCCACGGAGCACTTCGACGTCGAGACCCGTCAGCGCGCTGGGCGCGTGCAGCACTTCGTCGTCGTCCCGGAGATCCAGGATGGTGGCCACCTTCAGCTCTCGCAGGAGGCTCCGGCCCTCGTCGCTCAGCAGGTGGAGGGCGTCGGAACGGAAGAAGACGCCCTCTTTGGTGAGCCGTCCGCCTGCGGGCAAGGAGCCCAGCCCACGGAAATTGTAGGTCTGGGGCAAGGGGGTGGCCTGGCCGATCAACGAATGGCTCCTTCACTCGGCATCATGTGCTGTTAACGGCGGAAGTCCCCTCGTGGTTCCGGCCCGGAATGGGCCGGAACCACGAGGGGACTTCCAAAAGAACCTCAGTCCAGGTAATCCCGGAGGACCTGCGACCGCGAGGGGTGACGCAGCTTGGACATCGTCTTGGATTCGATCTGGCGGATACGCTCACGCGTGACACCGTAGACCTTGCCGATTTCGTCTAAAGTCTTCGGCTGTCCGTCGGTGAGACCGAAGCGCATGGCCACCACACCGGCCTCGCGCTCGGACAGCGTGTCCAGCACGGAGTGGAGCTGCTCCTGCAGCAGGGTGAAGCTCACGGCATCGGCCGGAACCACGGCCTCGGAGTCCTCGATCAGGTCACCGAACTCGGAGTCGCCGTCCTCGCCCAGCGGCGTGTGCAGCGAGATGGGCTCGCGACCGTACTTCTGGACCTCGACGACCTTCTCAGGCGTCATGTCGAGTTCCTTGGCCAGCTCCTCCGGCGTGGGTTCGCGACCGAGATCCTGCAGCATCTGACGCTGCACACGGGCGAGCTTGTTGATCACCTCGACCATGTGCACCGGGATACGGATGGTGCGTGCCTGGTCGGCCATGGCGCGGGTGATGGCCTGACGGATCCACCAGGTGGCGTACGTGGAGAACTTGAAGCCCTTGGTGTAGTCGAACTTCTCGACGGCACGGATGAGGCCCAGGTTGCCTTCCTGGATCAGGTCCAGGAAGAGCATGCCACGACCGGTGTACCGCTTGGCCAGGGAGACCACCAGGCGGAGGTTGGCCTCCAGAAGGTGATTCTTGGCGCGCTTGCCATCGTGGATGATGAAGTCGAGTTCGCGACGGTACTTGGGGTCCATGGTGTCCCCCTCGGCGGCGATCTTCTCCTCGGCGAAGAGGCCCGCCTCGATACGAAGGGCGAGATCGACCTCCTGCTCGGCGTTGAGGAGGGCCACCTTGCCGATCTGCTTCAGGTAGTCCTTGACCGGGTCGGCCGTGGCGCCCGCCGACATGACCTGCTGAACGGGGGCGTCGTCATCGCTCGCATCGGAGTAGACGAAGCCGCTGCCGGTCGCAGCGGGCTTGGCCGCCGCATCCTCGGCCTCAGCCGGATCCGGCTCGACATCCTCAGTCGGCTCTTCCTCGACGGCGTCCGAGGACTCGTCCAGGTCGGAACCGGCAGCCTTGCGGCCGCGGCCCTTCGGTGCGGCATCGCTCTTCTTGGCAGCCGGACGGCGCGTCGCGGGGGCGGAGTCATCCTGCCCAGCGGCGGCCTCGGCTTCCTTCTTGGCCTTGTTCGCGGCGCGTGTGGCGGCAGCCTTGGCGGCGCGCGCCTTCTTCTTCTCCTCGTCAGTCAACTCGGCCTTCACGGCAGTTTCCTTCGTCGTGGGAGTGGTCACAGAAACCCTTTCTAGCAGCGCCTGGCGGTGTCCCGGAGGGCAACACCACTATGACCCTGTCAAGTCCGTGCTGCCAGCGGCAGTTACTCCGGACCAGCAGAGCCTGTCTAAGACAACGCCACCGGCCTGATGATTGTTCCCCGGAGTTTTCACAGACTTCGAGCGAACAACCTTCAAGTTCACGGACCCGACCGGGTCTCGGCTACTAGTCTCTCACGAAATCGAGGCGTCCCGTAGCACCGGCCGGAAGGATACCCTTTTCCGGGCCAGCTTCAAGGTGTTCTTCACCACACGAGGGAGACCGGGCCTCACTCCTCCGCGTCCGGTGTCGCCTGCTCGTCCAGCCCGCTGTCCGAGCGGTCCAGGGGCCGTCTCCAACTGCTGTGGCGCCGGCTCGCCCACCCGCTGAGTGCGCCGCTCAGAATCGCCCGGTGGAGCAGTGACGCCAAGCGGTGCCCCGGCTCGACCGCGAGCGCCCCGTCCAGGAAAGCGCAGGCCTGGCTGCCTCGCCCACGGCACCATTCCACCCAGGCCAGCCCGGTGAGCACCCCCGCCGGAGGGTGGTCCCCCGCCCGATGGAGCAGGTTCTGGAGAACGGCAGCGAAGTGATTCATCCGGTCCCAATCAGGTCCCGTCCCGCTCTCCGCAAGGAACACATCGCCGAACGTCCCCAGCCAAGGGGTGAGGTCCTGCCCGGCCGGCGATCGCGGAATCTCGCCCTCGTCCCGATCCGGTCCATGAGGCGCCTCGGCACCGATGGCACCGGCCAGGACCGCCGCAGCGGCGTGCCCGCCCTGAAACGCGATGCTCCACGAAGACCCGGCGGACACGTAGACCGCGTCCCGGACTGCCGGAGTCTCGAGGGTGCGGCACAATGCGCGGTAGAGAGACTCCGCGCGGTCAGGAGCCACGGCGCTTTCACGAGATGCAGTGCTTTCAAGAGATTCAGTGCTGTCAGGAGATGCACCACCGTCAAGAAACGCAGCGCCGTCGAGAGATGCCGTGCCGTCGAGATACGGCTCCCAGAGTTCCAGGGCTTCGGCCAGGCTCGGTTCGCCCGACGGCGGGTCGGCGGCGACCGTCGTCGCGGCGGGACGATCGTGCGGACCGGTCGACGGGCCTGGATCTCCCGGTGCCTCCTGTCCCTGCAGCGGGAAGGACCTTCCCGGATGGGGTTCGACCGCACTGCCCTGGAACACGAGTTCGGCTGCCAGGCGGGAGTCTCGGATCAGGTCCAGCGGATGCGCCGCACCCTCCTCACAGGGGCCCTCCCCGGTCAGCGAGCATTCGCCGCCGCGGCACCCCGAACCGTTCCAGCCGTCCGCCCCCACGAGCCACAGCTCGTGCACCGGACGGCCCGCTTGACTAAGAACCCAGGCCAGCAGGGCCATGAGTTCGGCCCGCTCGCCGCGAACTCCCGCCACGCCGGCGTCCTGGAACATCGCGACGAAGGTGCTGTCGGCCGAGGAGTCATGCTCCAGGTAGGAGAGGACCGCACGCACATATCTCAGCAGCGCATCCCCTCGGAGGTCATGGGCCGGCAGGTCGACTCGAAGGGTGGCGCCGATCCGGCCGGAACGGGCGGTGAGACAGACGAGGGAATCCCGGGGCCAGAATCCGATGGCATGGGGGATGTAGGTCAGGATGTCCTCCGGCCCACGGGCGGTCAGCGATGCGATGGTCATGGACCCAGCTTCCCCGTGGACGGACAGGGGTGGGAGAGCCGAAGGCCGCTATGTGGACGGGGCGCGTCGAAGGATCTGTGGAGCCGGCGCCCAGATCGAACCCGGGTGCCCGTCGTGTGCCGGGATCAGCGGTTTCCGCCCCGCGAGCGCTCCCAGAGCACCCGGGCCAGGGGCCGCGGCGAGATCCCGGCGGCCTGACGGGCCCTCCTCCGCACCACGGCGACCGCGACCATACCCACCAAGAGGAAGATCAGCTGGGTGGACATCGCGATCCTGAAGGGTTCCAGGCCGTACAGCTCCCCGTGGGAGAAACCACTGGCGTTCAGGAGGTCCAGCACCAGACCGATCACATACATGCTCAGGAGTGCCGCCACGAAACCGCCGACATTGACGATCCCGGTAGCCGTGCCGATCCGCTCCACCGGATTGGAGGTCCGTGCGAAGTCGAAGCCGATCATCGAGGCCGGTCCCCCGATCCCCATGACGACCACGAGAGCGATGAGGAGCCAGAGCGGGGCCCGTCCCGGCCACAGGAGCACGGCCAGCCAGCCGGCGCCCGTCACCAGGGAAACCAGGAGAACCATGGAGGACCGCCGGACGGGGTGCAAGGACACGAACCGGCCGAAGAAGGGGCCGGAGACCATCGCCACCAGGACGAAGAGACTCATGACGGCCGAAGCGGTCCCCCGGTCCAGGCCCTCGGCCGAGATCAGAAAAGGATAGCCCCAGGCCATCGCGAAGACGGTTCCGGCGAACGGCGTGGTGAAGTGGCTCCACAGGCCCAGCCGGGTACCGGGTTCACGCCACGATTCCGCCAGGGCGTGGCCGATCTCCTTCATCCCGCCCGTGGAGTGCGACCGTGCCCGGCCGTGCGGCGTGTCCCGGAGCAGGGCGACCACCAGGACGCAGGCGAGCGCGGACAGCCCCGCCAGCGACAGGAAGGCGGGGGTCCAGGCCGTCGAGTGCAGCAGCCAGGCGAACGGGATGACACTGACCAGCTGGCCGAGCTGACCCACCATTCCGGTGAACTGGGTCATGAGCGGCACGGTGCGGGCCGGGAACCAAGCCGGGATCAGCCGCAGCACGGAGACGAAGGTCGCGGCGTCGCCGGCACCCACCAGCACGCGTCCGACGACGCCGGCCGCGACCGAGTCCGCGGCCGCCAGCTGCGCCTGTCCCAGGAACATGAGGAAGGCGCCCATGGCGATCATGTTGCGGGGGCCGAGGCGGTCCACCAGGACGCCCACGGGGATCTGCAGACCGGCGTAGACGAGGAGCTGGAGCACCGAGAAGGCGGAGATCGCGGCGGCGCTGGCATGGAACCGGTCGGTCGCTTCCAGGCCCGCGACACCGAAGGACGTCCGTTGTGTCACCGCCACCAGATACGCGAAGACTCCGATACCCCACATCACCCACGAACGCACGCTGCTCACGGGTCCATTCTTCCGCATGGGTCCCCCACCTGCGGCCGGGCGGGCTCGGCGCGACCACGTCAGCGCCGGGTCACTACCTGCTCACGACGTCCGGGGAGTCTCCCCCACTCAGGCACCGCCGGGCTGGTGACCGCGGCCGGCCGTGCCGTCTTCAGCGTCGCTGCCGGCGTCCGGCCCGCTTCCGGACCCGGCGTCGTCGTCATCATCCTGACTCAGCAGTTCCTGCGCCAAGTACGCCTCCACCGCGGCGCCGAGGGATTCGGCACTGGGCAGTTCGTCGTTCTCGTCCGCGAGCAGGGAGCGGCGCACGGTGTTCTCGCTGTGCTGGTCGTACCGCTCTTCAAGGTTGCGCACCACCTGCTGCACGTCCTCGCTGGCTTCCACCTGTTCGGCGATCTGCCGGGCGACGTCCCGCGCCACCTCCCGCAACCGGTCGGAGGGCAGCATGAGGTTCGCGGCGGCGCCCAAGTATTCCATGCCGGCGACGGCGGCCTGCGGGTACTCCGCGTCGGCGACGTAGTGCGGCACATGGATCACGTACCCCGCCACGTTGCGCTTGGCTGCGATCAGCTTCAGTTCCAGGACATGCCCGATCGCGGCGGGGAATTCGACGGTCGGCCGCCACACCGAGATGCCCTCGATGAGCTCGGGCCGGTTCCCGTGCACGGTCACGCCCACGGGACGGGTGTGCGGCACCGGCATGGGGATCGCGTGGACCCAGGTCACCAGGTTCACGTCGAGCTGCTCCACGAGGCTCACCACCGCACGGGCGAAGCGCTCCCACTGAAGGTCGGGCTCGAAGCCGGCCAAGAAGAGGAAGGGCGTGCCGAGCGGATCCTCCAGCACGTACAGCGCGAGCCGCGGCGGCGCGTAGTCCTGGAGGTGGTCCTCGGCGAACGTGAGATGAGGACGCCGCGAGCGGTAGTCGAGGAGCTGGTCGGCGTCGAAGACGGCGACAGGGCGCACCGACGGAGAGTCGAGCAGCTCAGCGGAGATCTGCCGGACCACGTGCCCGGCGTCGGCGAATCCGGTGAAGGCCATGAGCAGGTTCAGCCCCTTCAGGGACCCGTCCTGCAGAAGCTCGTCGTCCGCACGGTAGAGCCCGGCAGGATCCAGCAGCGCTCCATACGTCTGGTCGAACAAAGTACCCCTCCACACCATCCGGCCCCCGGCCGGCGATCGTCGTCCTGATTGATTTACTGCTCAACGTTCGGGGCGGCCCTTGCATTCCCGCACAGCCCGTCCCCAGGTGTCACGGGCTACGATCTTAGATGGTGAAGGACGCCACATCGCGTCCGCACCATTGAACATGTGCGACAAGGATGTCCACCCGTACACCAGAAGTGAGGCAGGAACTCGTGGCCAAGAGCAACGAAGTCACCCTTGAAACAGTCAGCGGCGATCTGCGGAAGAAGCCCAGCGACGTCGTGGTCATCGGCGTCCGGCAGGGCAAGGAGGGCCCGGAACTTGCCGCCAGCCCCCTGAGCGCCAAGGCGTCCGAGGCCATCCAGTCCTCGCTGGCGCTGCTCGGGGTCACCGGCGCCGCGGATCAGCTCCACCGGCTGCCCGGCGTCCCGGAGCTGGGCGCCGAGGTCATCGCCCTGGCAGGCCTGGGCAAGAAGGACGACGCCGAGTCGCTCCGCCGCGCCGCCGGCTCGGCCGTGCGCCAGCTCGCCGGAACCTCCACGGTGACGCTCGCCCTCCCCGCCCAGGACGAGACCGCCTTGGCCGCGATCGCCGAGGGCGCCGCGCTGGGCGCCTACGCGTTCCACGAGTACCGCTCCACCCGCGAAGGGCTGAAGGCTCCGGTCTCCACCGTGCGCATCCACAGCGAACTCGCCGGCAGCCCGGCTGCGAAGGCCGTGCTGAAGAAGGCCGCCGTCGTCGGCCGCTACGTCAACGCGACCCGCGACCTGGTGAACCAGCCGCCGAACGCGCTCTACCCCGAGTCCTTCGCGGCCGCGGCCAAGGACGCGGCGAAGTCGCTCCCCGTCAAGGTGACCGTGTGGGACGAGACGCGCCTGGAAAAGGAGGGCTTCGGCGGCATCCTGGGCGTCGGCAAGGGTTCTGCCCGGCCCCCGCGCCTGGTCAAGGTCGAATACGCGCCCACCAAGGCCCAGGCCCACGTGGCACTGGTCGGCAAGGGCATCACCTTCGACACCGGTGGCATCTCCCTCAAGCCGCCGGCGAACATGGACGAGATGAAGAGTGACATGGCCGGTGCCGCCACGGTCCTCAACGCCGCTCTCGCCGCCGCCGAGCTCGGCCTGCCCGTCAAGGTCACCGCATGGCTCTGCATCGCGGAGAACATGCCCGGCGGGAACGCGCAGCGCCCCTCCGACGTCATGACCATCTTCGGCGGCAAGACCGTGGAGGTCCTGAACACCGACGCCGAGGGCCGCCTCGTCATGGCCGACGGCCTCGTGGCCGCGAGCCAGGAACAGCCCGACGTGGTGATCGACGTCGCGACCCTCACGGGTGCGCAGCTCATCGCCCTCGGGGACCGGACCGCCGGCCTCATGGGCGACGAAGGCGTGACCGAGGCCCTGAAGGCCTCCGCGGACGCCGCAGGCGAACTCATGTGGCCCATGCCGATCCCGGAGGAACTGCGTCCGAGCCTCGACTCCGAGGTGGCCGATCTGGCCAACATCGGCGCCCGGCACGGTGGCATGATGACCGCCGCCGCGTTCCTGCGCGAGTTCGTCGGCGAGGACGCCACGGGCGAGACCATCTCCTGGGCTCACATCGACATCGCCGGCCCGTCGTTCAACAACGGCTCCCCCTACGGCTACACGCCGAAGAAGGCCACCGGCGCCGCCGTGCGCACCCTCGTCGAGTACGTGGCGGGCCTGGCCTCCTGACCGGTCCACGCCCTCCGGCGCGGCGACTTTCTGATCACCGTTCATTAAATGAACGTGAGTCACAGCACAAGGTCGCCGCGCCGGACCCGTTTAAGGTGCACCATGGTTGAGGGTGACGCTAAGGTGAAAGCGAATGGCTCTGTGGCTGTTTCCCAGGCAGTCACAAAAGCATGACCACTGCAGAAGAACCCGACCTGCTGGCATAATCGCGGCAGGAAAAGTTCCAGACCAGAGGGTGCCGACCGGCACCGTCTCGACAATTCAGGGAGCGTCCACGTGGCCGAAGCGGCAACTGCGCAAGAATTCGACATCCTCGTCCTCGGCGGCGGCAGCGCGGGCTATTCCGCAGCCATCCGCGCGACGGAGCTGGGCATGACGGTGGGCCTCGTGGAGCGGGCCAAGCTGGGCGGCACCTGCCTCCACACCGGCTGTATCCCCACGAAGGCGTACCTGCACTCGGCTGAACTCGCCGACAACGCCCGTGAAGGCGCCAAGTACGGCGTGAACACCACGCTCGACTCGATCGATTTGGGCAAGGTCCGCGATCACAAGAACGGCATCGTCGCCGGCAAGCACAAGGGCCTGACCGGTCTTCTCAAGATGAAGAAGGTCAACGTCATCGAGGGCGAAGGCCAGCTCACCGCACCGGACACCATCACCGTCGATGGCGTCCCGTACAAGGGCAAGAACATCATCCTCGCCACCGGTTCCACCTCCAAGACCATGGGTCTGCAGATCGGCGGCCGGGTCATCACCTCCACCGAGGCCCTCGAGATGGGCGAGCTGCCCTCCTCCGCCATCGTCCTGGGCGGCGGCGTGATCGGCGTCGAGTTCGCTTCCATGTGGAACTCCTTCGGCGTGGACGTCACCATCGTGGAGGGCCTGCCCTCCCTGGTGCCGAACGAGGATCCCGCGATCATCAAGGTCCTGGAGCGCGAGTTCAAGAAGAAGGGCATCAAGTTCAAGACCGGCGTCTTCTTCGAGAAGGTCGAGCAGGACGAGAACCAGGCCACCGTCACCCTGGCCGACGGCACGTCCGTCTCCGCCGACATCGTGCTCGTCGCCGTGGGCCGTGGCCCCGTCACCGAAGGCTTCGGCTTCGCCGAGCAGGGCGTCACCCTGGACCGCGGCTTCGTCATCACCAACGAGCGCCTGCACACCGGCGTCGGCAACATCTACGCGATCGGCGACATCGTCCCCGGCGTGCAGCTGGCCCACCGCGGTTACCAGCAGGGCATCTTCGTCGCCGAGGAGATCGCCGGCCTGAATCCGGTGGTCGTCGAGGACGTCAACATCCCCAAGGTCACCTTCTGCGAGCCGGAGATCATGTCCGTGGGCTACTCCCAGCCCAAGGCCGAGGAGAAGTTCGGCAAGGACAACATCGAGACCCAGGAGTACAACCTGGCCGGCAACGGCAAGTCCTCCATCCTGGGCACCTCGGGCATCGTCAAGATGATCCGCGTGAAGAACGGTCCGATCGTCGGCGTGACCGGCATCGGCGGCCGCTTCGGCGAGCAGGTCGGCGAGGCCCAGCTCATCGTGAACTGGGAGGCCTTCCCGGAGGATGTCGCCACCCTGATCCACGCCCACCCGACGCAGAACGAATCCCTCGGCGAGGCCGCACTGGCACTGGCTGGAAAGCCGCTGCACGGCTGAGACCCCTGGGCCGGGGCGCCTGACACAGGCGCCCCGGCCCACCCCTGGAGGGCCTCTCGGAACGACCGGTCCCCCACACCAGATTTTCACCGCATTTAGATCACTAAGGAGAACGGGGACGACATGTCTGAATCCGTTAACTTGCCCGCACTCGGCGAGAGCGTCACGGAAGGTACCGTCACCCGCTGGCTGAAGTCCGTTGGCGACCGCGTCGAAGTGGACGAGCCGCTGCTGGAGGTTTCCACCGACAAGGTCGACACCGAGATCCCGTCCCCGATCGCCGGTGTGATCGAGCAGATCCTGGTCGCCGAGGACGAGGTCGCCGAGGTCGGCGCCGCCCTGGTCGTCATCGGCGACGGCTCGGGCTCCGGCGAGGCACCTGCCGCGCCCGCCCCGGCCGAGGAAGCCGCTCCCGCGCCCGCTGCAGAGGCCCCGGCCGCTCCGGCACCCGCCGAAGCCGCGCCTGCCGCAGAAGCTCCCGCCGCACCCGCCGGTGAGGGCACCGAGGTCACCCTCCCCGCTCTGGGCGAGTCCGTGACCGAAGGCACCGTCACCCGCTGGCTCAAGGCCGTGGGCGAGTCCGTCGAGGTCGACGAGCCGCTCCTGGAGGTCTCCACGGACAAGGTCGACACCGAGATCCCGTCCCCCGTGGCCGGCACTCTGCTGGAGATCCGCGTGAACGAGGACGACACCGCCGAGGTGGGCTCCGTCCTCGCCGTCATCGGCGCCGCAGGTGCCGCCGCACCGGCTGCAGCCCCCGCTCCCGCAGCTCCGGCCGCAGCCCCGGCACCCGCCGCAGCAGCCGCTCCGGCTGCTGCACCGGCTCCGGCTGCCGCTCCGGCTGCCGCCGCTGCACCCGCACCGGCGGCTGCCCCGGCTGCCGCTCCGGCTCCCGCAGCCGCTCCGTCCGACGCCGAGTCCTACGTCACTCCGCTGGTGCGTAAGCTCGCCAAGGACAACGGCATCGACCTCGCTTCCGTCTCCGGCAGCGGTGTCGGCGGTCGCATCCGCAAGCAGGACGTCCAGGCGGCGATCGAGGCCAAGAAGGCCGCGGCTCCCGCTCCGGCAGCAGCTCCCGCTGCCGCCGCACCTGCTGCCGCTCCCGCCGTCGCAGCGTCCTCGCTCCGCGGCACCACGGAGAAGGCCCCGCGCATCCGCCAGGTCATCGCCCGCCGCATGCGTGAGTCCCTTGAAGTGTCGACTCAGCTGACCCAGGTCCACGAGATCGACATGACCCGCATCGTCAAGCTGCGGGCCTCGGCCAAGAACAACTTCAAGGCCGTCAACGGTGTCAACCTCACGTACCTGCCGTTCATCGCCAAGGCCGTCGCCGAGGCGCTGAAGGCCCACCCGAAGCTGAACGCCGAGTACAACGAAGAGACTCAGCAGATCACCTACCACAACGCCGAGCACCTGGCCTTCGCGGTCGACACCGACAAGGGCCTCCTGGTCCCCGTCGTGTCGAACGCGGGTGACCTGAACCTCGCCGGTCTGGCGGGCAAGATCGCCGACGTCGCCACCCGCACCCGCAGCGGGAAGATCGGTCCGGACGAGCTGTCCGGCGGCACCTTCTCCATCACGAACATCGGTTCGGTGGGCGCGCTCTTCGACACGCCGATCATCAACCAGCCGCAGGTCGCCATCCTCGGTACCGGCGCGATCGTCAAACGCCCGATGGTGGTCACGGATGTGGACGGCAATGACTCGATCGCCATCCGCCACATGATGTACCTGTGCCTGACCTACGATCACCGCCTGGTGGACGGCGCCGACGCCGGCCGCTTCCTCCAGACGGTCAAGGCCCGTCTGGAGGGCGGCGCGTTCGAGGGCGACCTCGGACTGTAAGTCTCCACGCAGCACACGACGGCGGCCCGCACTCTCAGGTGCGGGCCGCCGTCGTTCTACGGTCGGTAGAACTTTCTGACAGAGTGTCGCTAAACTGGACGCATGGGAATTCTCTTCAGCATTTTGGTCTTCTTGCACATCGTCGGTGCAGCAATGATCGTTGGCTACTGGATCGCCACGATGAAGGAACCGACTGTCCACCCCCGCCAGCGTGACGGTGCGTTTCTCCAGTTGCTGACCGGCATCGCCATGATGGGGCTGATCCCCTTCATGCCGGACTTCCACCCGAACTACTTCAAGCTCGGCATCAAGTTCGCGATCGGCGTCGCGGTGGCTGTGCTGGCAGTTATCGGCAGCCGCAAGGTCAAGAAAGGCGAGCCGGTTTCGACCGGCATCGCACACGGGGTGGGTGGCCTCGCCTTGATCAACATCGCACTTGCGACCCTTTGGAACTGACCGTCTAGACTTCGCGGAAGCGTTGGCTAAAGGGGCGGGAGAGCATCACGCTCTCCCGCCCCTTCGCTGTTCCACCGATCTCGTCGACCTGCCGCTCAGCCCAGAGTGACCCTCAGCCCTGAGCGATGCAGAACTCGTTGCCGTCCGGGTCCCGCAGGACGACCCAGCCGAAGTCACCGATCGAATGCCGGGCCGACTCGGATGCTCCCAGCTCCAGCGCCCGGGAGAGAAGCGCTTCCGGGTCCTCGGAGTGCAGATCCAGATGCAGGCGCCGCGGTCCCTCGCTGGGGTGGTCGACGCGCTGGAACGCGAGCTTCGGCCCACCCGGGGAGACCGCGCTCAGCCAGACGAACTCCCCCTCGTAGGCGGACTCCACGGAGAGTTCCAGGAGTGCGGCCCAGAACCCCGAGAGGCTCTGAGGATCCGTGGTGTTGACGACGATCGAGGCGACGGCACCGAGCGCCGCCGGGCGCTTCTCTTCAGTCATGACAGCAGTCTAGGTCCAGTTCAGAGCCCTGCCCAGGGTTGACCCCGGCACCGCTCGCATCCGGCTCCCGTCACATTCCGGACCCCGCGGCGGCGGGTGTCCCTGCGCCCGCGAACGACCTAGGATGGTGCTCAAGGGCCTCTCCACCCGCGAACAGGCCGAACCCCTCACACTCCAAGGAGCAACTCATGGCAGTGACCCGCAGCGCTTCCACCGTCTGGACCGGCAACCTCTTCGAGGGCCAGGGCGAGACCACGTTCGAAAGCTCCTCCCTGGGCACGCACCCCGTCACTTGGAAGGCCCGCTCCGAGGCCGCCGAGGGCAAGACCAGCCCTGAGGAACTGATCGCGGCCGCCCACTCCGCCTGCTTCTCCATGGCCTTCAGCAACGAGCTGGCCGAGGCCGGCTACACCGCCACGGAGATCCGCACCAAGTCCGAAGTCGGCTTCCAGCCGGGCGTGGGCATCACGGGCAGCAAGCTCACCCTGGTCGCCACCATCCCGGGCATCTCCGAAGAGGACTTCCAGCGCATCGCGGGCGCCGCCAAGGTCGGCTGCCCTGTCTCCGCCGCACTCTCCGGCATCGAGATCACCCTGGACGCCACGCTCAACGCGTGAGTCCACGCCACGGCTGAACCCTCGCCGGTTCGGGCGCAGACGCCGAAGGGCCGGGAACGGATCATCCGTTCCCGGCCCTTCGCCGTCTCGCCAGGCGTCCAGTTGCTCACCGGCGTCTGAGGCCCTCAGAGGACCAGGGCCGTCAGGTCACCAGGCACTTCAGGAACCGAGCGCCGTGACCGCCTCCTTGGCCGCCTTGTTCAGGCGGATGCCGTAGACGAGCTGCCCGATGCCCAGGATCACGAGGCTCACGCCCGCCCAGACGGCCAGGAAGACCAGCGAGGAGAGCGGGAAGAGCATCACGCCCAGTCCGGCCAGGATGAACAGCACACCCACGGTGATGGGCAGCGCCTTCGTGCCGGGGGCCGACGCCGTGCCCGCCCACAGCAAGCCGGCGCCTTCCAGGATCCAACCGGCGGCGAGCAGCACCGCGACCACCACGAGAGACTCCCCCGGGCGGAAGATCAGCAGGACACCCGCCAGGACGGTGAGGACGCCCAGGATCCCCGACAGGACCCGGACCGATGTCTGACCGGACGGGATCCGGCCCAGCGTCATCAGCCGCGCGACGCCGGTGGCGAACACGTTGATGGCGAAGAACACCGCCAGGACCAGGAGCGACGCCCCGGGCCAGAACCAGATGATCAGTCCGAGGACGATCGAGAGCAGTCCAAGCCCGATCAGCGCCCGGGAGAAAGCCCGGAATCCTTCCGCTGCCGTGCGGCCCCCTGCGAATTCACTCATGGTGTTGCTCCTTCTGCTGTCAGGATGGTGCTGTCAGGACGTTCCGCCGGGGCGGGGTGCCAGCGGCGGTGGCACCAGGCCGGGGATCGTGTCCCTGCCCGGTGGCGTCTTGGTGGGGATCTCCCGGAGCATCTCCTTCAGCACGCCGATGCCGTGTTCCAGCTGCGGGTCCGTGCCGGCCTTGTGAGCGTGCGGCGGGAAAAGGATCTCGATGTCCGGGTCCACGCCCCGGTTCTCGACTCCCCAGCCGATGCCCTGACCGAAGAAATGCGAGTAGCGCGGCTGTGAGACCGGCGTGCCGTCCACGAGGTCGAAGCGCATATCGATACCGACCACACCGCCCCAGGTCCGCGTGCCGATGACCGGTCCGATGCCGCGCATCTTGACGATCTGCGTGATGATGTCCCCGTCCGAACCGGCGAACTCGTCAGTCAGGACGACCACCGGCCCCCGGGAGGCGAGGCGCGGGTACACCATCGGGTACTCGCCACGCGGCATCATCCAGGCGTCCACCGTGCGGCCGATCAACTCGGCCACGAGCTGGGACGTGTGCCCGCCGCGGTTCCGCCGCACGTCCACCACGAGGGCGTCGCGCAGGGACTCGGTCTCCAGGTCACGGTGCAGCTGAGCCCAGCCGTGCGCCTGCATGTCCGGGATGTGGATGTAGCCGAATCCCCCGCCGGAGGCTTCACGGACCATCCTCCGCTTGGACTGCACCCAGTCCTGGTACCGCAGCCGCTCTTCCGACGCCAGCGGCACGACGGCGACCCGCCGGGCGGCCTGCCCGGGCGTGCGGACGGTGAGCTCCACAGGCCGCCCTCCGGCGCCGCGGAGAAGCTCCGCCGGACTCACGCCGTCAGGACCGCCGAGTGCGACGCCGTCGACGGCGAGGAGCACGTCCCCGGCCCGCACATCCGCGCCCGGGCGGCGCAGCGGTGAGATGGCTTGCGGGTCCGAGGTGTCGCCCTCGAGAACGCGGTCCACGGTCCAGCCGGACTCGCCCTGACTGAGGTCCGCGCCGAGGAAGCCCTGCCTGCCGCTGCCCTTCTCGCTCGGTTCGGCGGAGCGCACATAGGCGTGGGACGTGCCGAGTTCGCCGTGCAGTTCCCAGAGCAGGTCCACCAGGTCGTCGTAGCTGCCGATCCGTTCGAGGACGGGCAGGTAGCGTTCGTAGACGGCCTCCCAGTCGAGACCGCCCATGTTCTCGTCCCAGAAGAAGTCCCGCTGAAGACGCCAGGCCTCCCGGTACTGCTGGGCCCACACCTTGCGCGGTTCCAGGAACACCCTGATGCGGTCGACCTCCAGGTCCTCCGGCTCCTGCTCCGCTTCACCCGTGGAGACGGTGCGGAGCTTGCCCTCGGCCTGGACGACGGCGGTGGAACCGTCCCCGGAGAGGCGGTAGGTCTCGACGCCCTCTGCCACGGTACGGGTCTTGCCGCTGGAGAGGTCGAGACGGATGAGGGGGGCCTTGGGGGCCTGATCGGTGGTCTTGGCGCGGCCGTCACCCAGCTCGCCCTTGACCGGCACGTCCAGATACAGGAGTGCCCCCGGCACGGCGGTCAGGTGCTCATAGTTGCCCTGTTCCACAGGCAGCGAGATCACCCGCTCGGCGATGCCCACCGGGTCCACCAGGGTCACCGCCGGAGCGGCGTCCTTCGCGGAGGCTTCGTCCTTGGCGGCGGGCCGGGCCTCGGCGATCCGAGGACCGAAGGGGGCGGCCGTGCTCGCGTCCAGGGACACGAGATACGGCCTGATGGGGTGCGGGAAGGAGAGGTCGAAGCTCTGACCGTCGTACACCGGATCAAAGCTGCGGCTCGACAGGAAGGCGAGGAACTTGCCGTCCGTGGTGAAGGCCGGGTGTGAATCCACGAACCGGCCATCGGTGACCTCGAGCACCGAGGAACCTTCCTCGCGGGACCGCAACCGGATGGACCGGCGCTCGGAATTGCCCGTCACCGCCTGAGACCAGGCGAACCAGGCGCTGTCCGGCGACCAGGCGAGGTGATCCACCGTGCCGGCGCCCGGGGCCGCGACGCTTTCATGCTCGCCGGTCCTGGTGTTCAGCAGGATCACGTCGCCGAAGACGGTTCCCACGAGGAGCCACTCCCCGTCGGGGCTCGGCTCCAGGCTCACCACGCGGGCCGGAGGCGTGAATTCGACGGTCCCAGAAACAGCGCCGGGTGCGTCCTCGGAGCGGGGCTCCGTGAATCCTTCGGCGTCCGCCAGGCCGTCTTCACGATCCTCCGCGTCGACGTGCTCACGGACCGGCGAAGAGGCCGAGTCCCCCACCACACCCAGTGCCGACACCGGGCGGGGCAGGCCGTCGTCGTCCTCCGCGACATCCTGGCCGCTCGGCGCTTGAGCCGGAGCAGCAGGCGCGGCTGGGGCGCCGAACGCGTCGTTGACCAGGTCGGTCACGAGCAGGGACTCCTCGCCGCCGCGGTCGTGGAGGTACGCGACACGGCCATTCGCGAGGAAACGTGGCAGACGGGCCCGCACGGAGCTGTCCGCTTCGATGGCACGGGCAGGGCCTTCCTGGTGCCGGAGCCAGTGGAGCGAACCATGGCTGACCACCAGGCTGCTCTCGCCCCGCGTGTCCGGCTGGGCTTCGCGGAGATGCGCGGACACGTCGAGGGGCTTCGACGCCGGACGGACCGAGGCCAGCTCGATGTCGACGGCCTGGGCCTCGGCGTCCTCACCGTCCAGGAGGAAGATCCGGCCGGCGGACTCGACGACGAGGCGGCTGCCATCGCCGGAGGCGTGCCGGACGTAGAAGTCCTCATGGTCGGTGTGACGGCGCAGGTTCTGACCGTCGGGGGTCACCGAATAGAGGTTGCCGTAGCCCTCGTGGTCGGAGAGGAAGTGGATCCGGCCACCGCTCCACACCGGGTCCGTGAGGTTGCCGTCGAGCTCCGGCACCAGACGCGTGAACTCGCCATTGCCGTCCGCGTCGATCCACAGCTTGCCCCCGGTGCCGCCACGGTACCGCTTCCACCAGGCCGGTTCACGGGACAGCAGGGAGGCCAGGACCACCGGCTTCTCGTCCCCGAGCGCCGGGCCGAACGCCATGTTCTCCAGGGGCCCGTAGCCGAGAGCCTCGGGCGCTCCGCCGTCGAGCGGCACCGCATAACCATGTGCCAGGCGTGAGTCGCCCTGCTGGAAGGCACTGGTCACCAGCACGCGTCCGTCCGGGAGGAAGCCCTTGTTCCTCGTCGAAGGATGACCGAAGTGCGTCAGCTGCCGGAAGTCCCCGCCGTCGAGGAGCGCCGTCACCACCTCCGGCGCGGATCCGCGGGTGACGGTCCAGACCAGGCGCTTCCCGTCAGGGGTGAAACGCGGGTTCCTGGCCGGCAGGTTCAGCGCGGAGACGCGCCAGGCCTTGCCACCGCTGAGCGGGGCCAGCCAGACGTCATCCTCGGCGACGAACGTGAGCAGATCACCATGGATGTGGGGGTACCTCAAATAGCCTTGGTGTGTCATGGTTCGATCCTAACCAGCCCGTCCCGCGCCCTGGGGGACGCCACGGTCAGCCGCGTGGGGCGACCCCTGCGATCCGCCACCCGCCGCTCTCCCGGACCAGGGTGAGGATCAGGTCCTCCCTGCGAGCCGGCATCCTCTCAGCAGGGGCCGGGCCGGCCCCTGCGTCGCCCGAGACGACGTACGACGGCGTCCGGATCGTCACGCTGAGCACCGCACGGGCGGCGGAAGCGCCGCTGTCCACGGCGGCGGCGCTGAGCACAGGCCGGTAGTCCACATAATGGCGGTGCCCCGCCACCAAGCGCCCGATCAGCGCCCGGTCCCGGCTCCGGAGCGCGCCGTCGGCGTTGCCGTACACGGATTCCAGGCGTGCCGCGTCCCGGGCGATCAGGGCCGCGCTGCGGTCGGAGAGGAGGCGCCGGGCGGCCTCGACGGGGTCAGTCCGGGTGGCGACGGCCGACGGCGGCGCCGGGGCGGCCGGAGGCGCGGGAGGCCGTGCTTTCGGGCTCGGTGGGACGGCTTCGGCTGCGGCAACGCCACGACGCTGCTCCTGGCCGGGCGACGCCGCCCCCGGCCCGGGCCCGTCCGCCATCCACCCACCGGGCAGCGTGACACCGAGGAACGCCAATGCGACGCCAAGGACCACCGTGGCCAATGCCACCGCGGCCAGGACGACCCCGCGGGACCGGACCCGCCCGCGAGTCGAGCCCACCCGACGAGCCACCGGCCGGCGACTCATCTGACGATGCCCCAGCAGACGACGCCGCACCGAGCGGTATCGCACCGCGCCACTCCGCGACGGCATGAGCGACGTCGCCAGCTCTCGGTAGTCCTCGCGCCCGGCGCCGGGCGCGATCCGGACGGGCATCGCCGGAGCGGACCTCTGCACGGCGCGAGCGAAGTCCCGGGCGCTGGGCCGGTCGTCCGGGCGGTCTGTCAGCGCTTCTTCCAGCGCCGCGGCCAGTTCGGGCGGCACCTCCGGGCGGAGCACGGGAAGGGGCGGCCGGTGCTGCACCGGTCCCGGCGATTCGCCCGTGAGGCACCACCAGGCGACCGCGGCCAGGGCGTACACATCGCCCTCCGATCCTGATTCCCGGGCCTCCGGATCGGCGAAGACCGGGGTGGCCCGTCGCAGCCTCCGCTCCCCCGTCAGGTGCGCCTGCCCGAAATCCGCGAGGAGCGGCACACCCTCTGCCGAGAACAGGATGTTGCCGCCGGAGACGTCGCCGTGAACGATGCCCTTCGCGTGAAGTGCGGCCAGGGCTTCGGCCACCGGCACGGTCACGGTCACCACTTCGGGGGCGCTGAGGACGCCACGCGCCGCCACGAGGCTTCCGACCGAACCACCCGCCGCGAAGTCCATCAGGACCCCGGTCATCCGGATATCCGAGCCGTCGGGCCCGGGAACGTCGACGGGCATGAGGCCGTGGAGCCGCAGCAGATGCGGGTGATCGAGACCCTGAACCCGCCATCGTTCGCCCCGCAAGGAGTCACCCGGCAGCGGGTGGCTCTCCGGCCCACCCCGGCCCGGTGTCACGTGCGGCACCTTCACGGCCCGCCGGGCACCGTCGTCGTCCTCCAGCAGCCACACGGCGCCGCTGCCCCCGGCGCCCAGCCGCCGCACGACCCGGTATCCCGGAACCCGCGGCGCCGCCGCGCCTTCCGCGATGCCGCCGTCTCCAGCCTGTTCCGCCCTCATCACGCCTCCTGCACGATCTCCTCCGCCGACCTCTCCTACTGTGCACTGGGACAGCGTTTCCCCGCAGAAGTTATCCACAGGCACCTCGTCCGGCCGCGCGGTAACAATCCCCGGGGCAGTGAGACCTTCACCACAACGGCCTGCCGTCAGGCTCCACAGGTCTAAGCTGATACGCATGACTTTGGAGTTCTCGACCCTGGGACTTGCCCCGGACTACGTCGACTACCTCCAGGGCTGGGACGCGCAGCGCGAGCTGCACGCCGCTGTCCTGGACGGTTCACGTCCGAGCACCGTGCTCCTGCTGGAACACGCCGCCGTGTACACCGCGGGCAAACGCACCGAAGATCACGAACGGCCCTTCGACGGCACCCCCGTGGTGCCCGTGGACCGCGGTGGCAAGCTGACGTGGCACGGCCCGGGCCAGCTGGTGGCGTACCCGATCATCAAGCTGAAGAACCCGGCCGGCATCCGGGACTACGTGCACCGGCTCGAGGACGTCATCATCGACGTGCTCGCGGACTACGGCATCGCCTCCACCCGGGTGGACGGCCGCGCCGGTGTCTGGATCACCGCCGATGAGAAGGGCCCGGACCGGAAGATCGCCGCCATCGGCATCAGGGTCCATGAAGGCGTCACCATGCACGGCATCGCCATCAATTGCAACAATGACCTGGCCCCCTACGCGCAGATCGTCGCGTGCGGGATCTCGGATGCCGGGGTGACCACCATCGCCCTGGAGACC
The DNA here is from genome assembly GCF_029690065.1 of Arthrobacter sp. Y-9. NCBI lineage: Bacteria > Bacillati > Actinomycetota > Actinomycetes > Micrococcales > Micrococcaceae > Arthrobacter > Arthrobacter sp. Y-9. The sequence goes on along the minus strand of NZ_CP121463.1, from coordinate 1,542,118 downwards.
GGACGGAACATCTCGCCTGCTGACCTTGTTGAGCGAGTGATGGAAGAGTTCCGCAAGCACGAGAGCGAACTCGTCGCCGTGGAAGAAGGAGCAGTCAAGTGACTCTTGTCCCCGAAGGCCGTAAACTCCTGCGGATCGAACAACGCAACGCCGCCACCCCCGTGGAACGCAAACCCGACTGGATCAAAGCCAAAGTCCAGATGGGACCCGAGTTCGTCGGCCTGAAAAACCTCGTCAAAAAAGAAGGCCTGCACACCGTCTGCGAAGAAGCCGGCTGCCCCAACATCTTCGAATGCTGGGAAGACAAAGAAGCGACCTTCCTCATCGGCGGCTCCGAATGCACCCGCCGCTGCGACTTCTGCCAGATCGACACCGGCAAACCCTCACCCCTGGACCGGCTCGAACCCACCAAAGTCGCCCGCTCCGTGCAGTCCATGAACCTGCGCTACGCCACCGTCACCGGCGTCGCCCGCGACGACCTCGACGACGAAGGCGTCTGGCTCTACGCCGAAACCGTGCGCAAAATCCACGAACTCAACCCCGGCACCGGCGTCGAACTGCTCATCCCCGACTTCTCCGGCAAACCCGAACACATCCAAGCGATCTGCGACTCCCGCCCGGAAGTGTTCGCCCACAACGTCGAAACCGTCCCCCGCATCTTCAAACGCATCCGCCCCGCCTTCCGCTACGAACGCTCCCTGGATGTCATCACCCAAGGCCGCACCCACGGCATGGTCACCAAATCCAACCTCATCCTCGGCATGGGCGAAACCCGCGAAGAAATCAGCGAGGCCCTGCGTGATCTGCACGAAGCCGGCTGCGACCTGATCACCATCACCCAATACCTCCGACCCTCCGAACGGCACCTGCCCGTGGACCGCTGGGTCAAACCCCAGGAATTCGTCGAACTCGCCGACGAAGCCGAAGACATCGGCTTCCTCGGCGTCATGTCCGGGCCCCTGGTCCGCTCCTCCTACCGCGCCGGACGCCTCTGGGCCACCGCCATGCGCAAAAAAGGCCGCGACATCCCCGAAAACCTCGCCCACATCGCCGAAGGCATCCAAGACTCCGGCGCCACCCGCCAAGAAGCCCGCACCCTCATCACCACCCACAGCTGAGGTCCGGCGCCTTCCGACGTTGACGGCGGCACACGGTATTGACCGTGTGCCGCCGTCGGCGTTTCAGTACACTCTCAGTGCTGGCTAGAATGGAGACACTATGGCTAAATCCACCGATTCCACCGTCACGAACGACGACGGCTCCACCAAGCGCGGCCTCTTCAATCGCAAGCCCCGGGCCAAGAAGGAAGGCCCCAGCCGGCTGAAGCAGATCGGCGAGGTCTTCACCATGACCCGCCGTCACGACCCCCTGGTCGTCTGGCTCATGCTGCTGGCCTTCCTCGTGGTGGTCGGCGTCGGCGTCGGGATCGGCGCCCTCTTCAACAACTGGATCACCGGTCTGATCCTGGGCATCATGCTCGGTCTGCTGGCCGCGACCTTCATCCTGTCCCGCCGTGCCGAGCGCGCGGCGTTTGCCCAGATCGAGGGCCAGCCCGGAGCCGTGGGAGCCGCCCTCGGCACCTTGCGCCGTGGCTGGATCGTCGAGCAGCAGCCGGTCGCCGCCAACCCGCGCACGCAGGACTTCGTGTTCCGCGCCGTGGGGCGTGCCGGCGTCGTGCTCGTGACCGAAGGGCCGCAGAGCCGCGTCCGCACCCTTGCCGACGGGGAGCGCAAGCGTCTGTCCCGCATCCTGCCGAACGTCCCGATCCACGTGATCTACGCGGGCAAGGAAGAGGGCCAGGTTCCGATCGCGAAGGTCGGCGGCGCGCTGCGCAAGCTCAAGCCCACCCTCACGAAGGTGGAGGTCGGCGCCGTGTCCAAGCGCATCGCCTCCCTCGGCACCAAGCTGCCGATCCCGAAGGGCATCGACCCGTACAAGGCCCGCCCGGACCGCCGCGCGATGCGCGGCCGCTGAGCCACCAACGCCGACCGGCCGCCGTCGTTCTCCTGAGCAGGGAGACGACGGCGGCCGGTTCCGTTTAAGCGCCGCGGGCTCAGCGCGGTTTCAGCCACGCCCGTCCACGTCAGTCCGGCAGTCCCCCGGTGTCCCCGCCGGCGACCAGGCCGGCTTCGATCTTCCGGCGGTGAGCCTGCTTCCAGTCGTCCAGGGACTGGCCGCTTTCGGCGATCTCGCGTTGCTCGGCGGCCTGGAGCAGGTCCAGGGCGTGGGCCGCTTCCAGCACCACGATGCCTTCCTCATCGGCCACCACGACGTCGCCGGTGCGAACGGTCACGCCGCCCACCACGGTGTCGTCCTGGGGCAGCACGACGTTCTTGCCGCCCGGCTTCGGGAACACGCCGCGGGCGAACACGGGGAAGCCCATCTCACGCACTTCCGCCAGGTCGCGGATGTACCCGTCGACGACGAACGCCGCGATCCCGCGCTGCTGAGCCACGGCACAGACATTGCCGCCGGCCACCGCCAGCCGGGAGCCCCCGGCGTCGACGAGGATGACGGAACCCGGCTCCGCGCGATAGATCGCCGTATGCATCATGAGGTTGTCGCCGGGCGCACAGCGCACGGCGTGGACGGGACCACTGACACGCGGCATCCCGTCCCACAAGGGCCGGATGGCCGGATCCAGGATCCGGTCCTCCTCCACCAGGTCCGCGAGGGACGTGGGTGAGACATCAGGGGTGGTGTCCCTCATGGGGCGCTCTCCTCGGATTCGGCGGGGTGGGCAAACAGATCGGTTCGACGGCGGTCAGCTCAGCAGCGGGCCATTCAGCGCCGGGCAGTTCAGCGCCGGACCAGGACGGTCTTCATGGCCTTGTCATGCAGACCGCGCTGATCGGGGTCGAAGATGATGGCGGGGATCACGAGACACAGCAGTGCGGCCCGGACCAGTGCCGCGGGAATGCCCGCAGGAGAACCGTCCAGCCGCACCACATGGATGTTCGAGACCCGGTGACCGATGCTGTAGCCCAGCGTTCCGACCAGGACGGCCTGTTCCGCGAAGAAGACGGCCAGCGTGGCCCAGGAATTGCCCTCGAAGAAGAAGTTGCTGATGAACAGGCAGAGTGCCCAGTCGATGCAGATCGCCAAGATCCGCCGTCCGGCGCGGGCCAGCGAGCCCTGTCCGGATTCCGGCAGTCCCAGCCGCTCCCCCGGGTACTTGCTGATGTGCGTCGTGTCGGGGCCTTCCAGCCAGGAACCTAGATCTCGTCGAGTCACCACCCCTTAAGGGTATCCGCTGAGGCCGGTCCACTGCGGCCCGCGCCCTTCTCCGCCGGTCTGTCCGCATCGCGGAGAGCCTGCCCGTGATGCGCGGCACTGTCGGTAGAGTGAGGAGGGTACGACCGGGAACCACCGGCCCCCAGCCATCACCCGTCACATCTCCGTTGTAACCTCCCGGAAACAATGCAGACATTCTCGGGTAATGCCCGCCGCCTAGGCTGTTCACCAGTAGATGGCACGGCGATCCGCTGGGTGAAGCCTGGCCGGAACCCGGTGCCGTCGCCTTCAGGCCACCGGCCCAATTCTGTTAGGAGCATGCATGTTCACCAGTGCGGACGAAGTCCTCAAGTTCATCAAGGATGAGGACGTCAAGTTCGTCGACATCCGTTTCACCGATCTTCCGGGCGTGCAGCAGCACTTCAACGTTCCCGCCAAGACGGTCGACGCGGACTTCTTCGTCAACGGCCAGCTCTTCGACGGCTCCTCGATCCGCGGCTTCCAGGGCATCGCTGAATCCGATATGCAGCTGATCCCCGATGTGACCACCGCCTTCATCGACCCCTTCCGCGTCGAGAAGACCCTGGCGCTGAACTTCTCCATCGTGAACCCGCGCACCGGCGAGCCGTACCACCGCGATCCGCGCGGCATCGCCGAGCGTGCCGAGGCCTACCTCGCCTCCACCGGCATCGCCGACACCGCCTTCTTCGCTCCCGAGGCCGAGTTCTACGTCTTCGACAACGTCCAGTTCGAGTCCTCCCCGCAGGGCGCGTTCTACAAGCTCGACTCCATCGAGGCTCCGTGGAACTCCGGCCGTGAAGAGGCCGGCGGCAACCTGGGCAACAAGACCCCCTTCAAGGGCGGCTACTTCCCGGTGGCCCCGGTCGACCACCAGGCTGACCTCCGCGACGCCATGTGCCTCAACCTGGACGAGGTCGGCCTCGAGGTCGAGCGCTCCCACCACGAGGTCGGCGCCGCAGGCCAGGCCGAGATCAACTACAAGTTCACCACCCTGGTGCACGCCGCGGATGACCTGCAGAAGTTCAAGTACGTCATCAAGAACACCGCCCTGGAGTACGGCAAGAGCGTGACCTTCATGCCGAAGCCCATCTTCGGTGACAACGGCTCGGGTATGCACTGCCACCAGTCCCTGTGGAGCAACGGCGAGCCGCTGTTCTACGACGAGAAGGGCTATGCCGGCCTGTCCGACGTCGCCCGCTGGTACATCGGCGGTGTGCTGAAGCACGCCTCCGCCGTCCTGGCCTTCACCAACCCGACGGTGAACTCCTACCGCCGTCTGGTCAAGGGCTACGAGGCTCCGGTCAACATGGTGTACTCGCAGGGCAACCGCTCCGCAGGTATCCGTATCCCGATCACGGGCTCCAACCCGAAGGCCAAGCGCATCGAATTCCGCGCGCCGGACCCCTCGTCCAACCCGTACCTGGCGTTCGCCGCCCAGCTGATGGCCGGCATCGACGGCATCCGCAACCGCATCGAGCCCCCGGCGCCGATCGACAAGGACCTCTACGAGCTGCCCGCCGAAGAGGCCAAGGACATCCCCAAGGCTCCGGGCTCCCTGGAGGAAGCACTCGAAGCCCTCGAGGCCGACAACGAGTTCCTGCAGGCCGGTGGCGTGTTCACCCAGGACCTGATCGACACCTGGATCGCCTACAAGCGCGAGAACGAGATCGCCCCGCTGACCCTGCGCCCGAACCCGTACGAGTTCGAGCTGTACTACGGCGTCTAGCAGCCTGAGGCGGATGATCGCGGCCCTGGCCGCGTGAGCCGCCGCCTCGGCTGTACACGGAAGGCCCCCGGAGCAGTGCTCCGGGGGTCTTTCTCGTTTCCCGTCCCCGAACCCCAGCAGCGACGCCTAGCGCGTCTCCTCCCCCACCACCGGCTCCTTGCGGCCACCCTGCGAATCCTCCAGCAGCCGGCCGAGCCGCGCCACCTCGGCGTGCAGCCGGTCCAGTTGGCCCTTCAGATCCGCGTCGGCCTGTTCGACTGCCACGGTGGCCGTCGCCGACACGCGCTCCACCAGCCACGATCCGATCGACGCGGTGACCACGCCGAGGACCGCGATCCCCGAGACCATGAGCGCCGCGGCCACCGCCCGGCCGATCAGGGTGACGGGGTAATGGTCCCCGTACCCGACCGTGCTGATGGTGGTCAGTGACCACCACACGGCGTCGCCGAAAGTGACGATGTTCGCGCCCTCGGCGTGCTGTTCGGCGTCGAGCACCGCGAGGGAGGCACAGTACGTCAGGAACACGGCCGACACCGCGACGAACGTGACGATCCGGCCCCGCAGCGCCTTGCCCGCCGTGCCGTACAGCACCCGGAGCAGCGTGACGAGGCGCAGGAGGCGCAAAGGCCGCAGCACCGGCAGCACGACCATCGCCAGGTCCGGCAGATGGGTGGCCAGCCAGCGCCAGCGCTGGGGCGCCAGAAACAGCCTCACGGCATAGTCCACGGTGAACGCGCCCCACGTGATCCACTGGATGAGCTCGAGCACCTGGGCCTGGCGTTCCGAGACGTCGCCGATCACCTGCACCGAGTACGCGGCCAGGAACACGAGCGCCGCAGCCATGAGCGGCCATTCCGTGGCCTGCCGCCACCGTTCCGTTGTCATGGAGACAGACTATTCGCCGTCCGCCCGTCGCGGGAGGTCGCAGGCCAAGGCCGTTCCGCCCACTCTTGCTAGGCTCAGGTCATGGCCGAACTCAGCCCGGAAAGCATCGAATACTTCCGCACACTCCCCCGCCGCCGTGTCGCCGCGGGCCTGGTGATCCGGGACGACGAGGGAAGGGTCCTCGCCGTCGAACCGAACTACAAAGAGGGGTGGCTCCTGCCCGGGGGCACGGTGGACGCCGGAGAGGCGCCCCGCGCGGCCGCCCGCCGTGAAGGCCGCGAGGAGCTCGGCCTGGACATCCAGCCCGGCGCGCTCCTGATCATCGGGCACTCCGCCTTCCCCGTCCCCGTGGGCGACGGGCTGAACTTCCTCTACGACGGCGGCGTCCTGGCCGACGGCGCCGAGATCACCCTGCAGGAGGAGGAACTCCTCAGCTGGCGCTTCGTCGCCGAGCAGGACTTCCCCGAGTACTTCGGCGTGCACGGCGCGCTGCACGTGTCCTCGGCGCTCCGTGCGCTCCGCGAGGAACGGGTCATCGAGCTCCAGGACCGCGAAGAGGTCCTCTGACCCACCCTCTCCGGGCCAGTGCCCGACCCACGACGACGGCGGCCGCCTCCCCCGTAAGGGAAGCGGCCGCCGTCGTCGTTCAGCAGGTCCGCACGGCTCGCGCGCGGACGGCCACGGCTCAGAGGACCTTCGAGAGGAAGTCCTTGGTCCGCTGCTGCTGAGGGTTGCCGAACAGTTCGTCGGGGGTGCCCTGCTCGCAGATGTAGCCGTCCGCCATGAAGATGACGCGATCGGCGACCTCGCGGGCGAAGCCCATCTCGTGGGTGACCATGACCATCGTCATGCCCTCGGCGGCCAGGTCCTTGATGACCTGGAGGACTTCTCCGACCATCTCCGGGTCCAAGGCTGAAGTCGCCTCGTCGAAGAGCATGATGTCCGGGCTCATGGCCAGCGCGCGGGCGATCGCCACACGCTGCTTCTGACCGCCCGAGAGGGAGACGGGACGGGCATCGGCCTTGGCTTCCAGCCCCACCCGGGCCAGGAGCTCCAGGCCACGGGTCCGTGCCGCCGCCTTGTCCAGCTTCCCGGTCTCCACGGGGGCCAGCATGATGTTCTCGATCACGGTCATGTGCGGGAACAGGTTGAAGTGCTGGAACACCATGCCGATCTGGCGACGGACCTGGTTGATGTCCACGTTCGCACCCGTGAGGTCGTAACCGTTGACCTGGACTGTGCCGCCGGAGATGTCCTCCAGCTTGTTCAGGCAGCGCAGGAAGGTGGACTTGCCGGAGCCCGAGGGGCCGATGACCGCCACCACCTCGCCCTCGTGGATGACCGCGTCGATGCCCTTGAGGACCTCGTTGCTGCCGAAGGACTTCTTCAGGCCCGTGACCGTGACCTTCTCGGCCCGGTCATCACGGACCGTCTCTGCACCCGTGCTCATTTGTTGAACTTCCTGTCCGCGTAGTTGGCCAGTTGTGTCAGGAGCATGATCACCACGAAGTACAGCGCCGCCACGATCACGAGGGTCTCGGTGATGCGGAAGTTGCCGGCGTAGATCTGCTGGCCCTGGTACAGGAGCTCGGCGAAGCCGATGGCCAGGAGCAAGGACGAATCCTTCAGCATGATGATCAGCTGGTTGATGAGGGACGGCGTCATGAGCTTGAAGGCCTGAGGCACCACGACCTTCTGCATCGACTTGCCGTAGCCCATGCCGAGGCTCCGGGCCGCCTCCAGCTGGCCCGGGTCCACCGACTGCACGGCGCCGCGCACGATCTCGGTGATGTAAGCGCCCGAGTTGAGGCTCAGCGTGAGGACACCCGCCACCCAGATGTTGATGGGCTGCCCGGTGAGCTGTGGGATGCCGAAGTAGAAGAAGAACGCCCAGACCAGCAGCGGCGTGCCGCGGAAGACGTTGACGAAGGTGGTCGCGACACCGCGGGCCACCACGTTCCGCGAGATCTTGAGGAAGCCGAAGAACAGGCCCAGGACCATCGCCACCGCGAAGGAGATGATGGTGACCAGCACGGTGTTGCGCAGACCGCTCATGAGGGCCGGGAAGCTCTGCGCCAGCAGATCCCAGAAGCTGCTCGTGGCCGCCGCCTCCGGCGCCTTGAGGTACTTGTCGAGGAGCTTCTGGTACTCGCCGTCGGCCTTCATCTCGGAGAGACCCTTGTTGAACGCCGCGAGCAGTTCGGGGTTCTTCCCCTTGTTGACGGCGAAGCCGTAGCTGCCACCCGGGATCTTGTCCGTCACGGTCTTGAGGCCGTTGTTCTGGCTGATGCCATAGGCCAGGACGGGGTAATCATCGAAGACGCCCACGGCGTTGCCGGACTTGACCAGTTCGTACATGGTCGCGGACTGGTCCAGGGACTTCACCGTGAAGCCGTACTTGGCGGACAGCTCCTTCGCGGCGGTCTCGCCCTCGGAGCCGGTCTTGGCGGTGACCGTCTTGCCCTTGAGGTCTTCGTAGCCCTTGATGTCGTTGTTGCTCTTCGCCACGGCCATCTGCACGCCGGATTCGAAGTACGGATCGGAGAAGTCGTAGACCTGCTTGCGCTTGTCCGTGATGGACATGCCGGCGATCACGCCGTCCACCTGGTTGGAGGACAGCGCCTGAAGAGCGGCGTTGAAGCCGAGGGACTTGATCTCGACCTCGAATCCCCCGCGCTTGGCGATCTCGCGGATGAGATCCATGTCGATGCCCGTCAGCTCACCGGAGGGGTCCCGGAACTCGAACGGTGCGAAGGTGGTGTCCGTGCCGATGACGAACTTCTTGCCGCTCACCTCATGCGGCGCGGTGGCGGAAGCGGCGGGCACGGACAGCCCGACGACGGCGAGACACGCCGTCAGCACGGCCACCCCGAACCGCACCAGCACGGTCAGCCGCGCCCAGGGAGCACGACGGCCGCCCGGGCCTCCTCCCCCGTCCTTCTGCCGCGAAGTCTTCCACGGTTGTCGATTCATCCCTTGATCCTTTCGTCGCGGACAGAGCACTCAGCGCTGCCCGTAGAACTCCCGGTCGAAGACCGCGCGAGCACGTCGCGTCAGTCGCAGATACTGCTCCTCGAATTCGGCGGCGTGGGAGGCCGGGTGCCCGCACCACCGGGACACGGCTTCGAGGTCCCGCCGTGCGGACGGCAGGAGGTCTGAGGCCTTTCCGGACCAGATGACGTTGGCGCTGCGGACCCGGCTGGCCAGTCGCCAGGCAGCCGCGAGCAGAGCCGCGTCCTCCTCGGCCATCAGTCTGAGCCGCGCGAGCTCCGCCAGCGCCTCCATGGTGGACGTGGTCCGAAGTCCTGGATGCTGGTGGGCGTGCTCCAGCTGGCGCAGCTGCACGAGCCACTCCACATCGCTCAGGCCTCCGCGTCCGAGCTTCACGTGGCGGGACGGGTCGGCGCCCCGCGGAAGGCGTTCGGCCTCCACACGGGCCTTGATCCGACGGATCTCGCGCTCGTCCTGGGACGAGAGGTGCTCCGGGTACCGGATCGGATCGATCAGCTCCAGGAACGCCTCGGCCAGGCGGTCATCGCCGGCGATCGGCCGTGCCCGGAGCAGCGCCTGAGCCTCCCAGACGAGGGACCAGCGCCCGTAGTAGACCCGGAACGCCTCGAGTGAGCGGACCATGGGACCGTTCTTGCCTTCGGGCCGCAGATCGGCGTCCAGGGACAGGACCCGTTCCGCGAGGATGGCGGGCTTGAGGGGCTGCGTGAGCAGGCTGGAGATCTGCCCCACGATCTGGAGCGCCTGTTTCTGGGCGTCCTCTTCAGACACCCCGGGCAGCGCCTGATGCACGTAGAGGACGTCGGCGTCCGAGCCGTAGCCGATCTCGCGGCCGCCCTGCCGCCCCATCGCCACCACCAGCACACGGGTCAGGAGTCCGCCCTGGGCCTCCGCCTGACGTTCGGCGACGTGGAGGGCGCCGAGGATGGCGGCACGGTCCGCATCGGACAGCGCCTGGGAGACCCCGTCCTGGTCGAGGATCCCGGCCGCGTCGGCGATGGCGGTGCGCAGGATCTCCCGACGGCGGATCAGCCGGATGAGCCGCATGGCGCTGGACGGATCCTGATGCCGCGCCATCTTGGAACGGATCTCCTGCCACTGCGTCTCGAACGGCACCGGGGCCAGTTCCTTGTTGTTGCCCAGCCAGGCCACGGACTCCGGTGACACCTCGAGAAGGTCGGCGATGAGCCGTGAGTCCGACAGGACATGACACAGCCGCTCGGCAGCCGCCTGGGAGTCGCGCAGGAGCCCCAGGTACCAGTGAGTGGCCCCGAGCGCCTCGCTGACGCGACGGAAGGCCAGCAGGCCGGCGTCGGGGTCCAGTCCTTCGGCGAGCCAGCCCAGCAGAACCGGCAGGAGCTGGCGCTGCAGTGCCGCCCGGCGGCTGACCCCGCTGGTCAGCGCCGCGATGTGGCGCATGGCGCCCTCGGGGTCCCGGTAACCGAGCGCCGCGAGCCGGGCGGACGCGGCTTCCGGGCTGAGGCGGGCCTCGTCGGAGCTGAGGGAGGCGGCCGTGCCGAGGAGGGGACGGTAGAAGATCTGTTCGTGCAGCTCACGCACCCGGCGCTTGGTCTTCTGCCACGAGGTGAGGAGGCTGTCCGCCGTCGGGCGGGCGGTGCTCAGCGAACCCTCGACGGCGCGGGCCAGCGCCCGCACCTCCTCCTCCTTCTCGGGCATGAGGTGCGTGCGGCGCATCTGCACCATCTGGATGCGGTGCTCGATCACGCGCAGCTGCCGATACGCCCGGTCGAACTCCGAGGCGTCGGCGCGGCCGATGTACCCGCCGTGGGAGAGGGCGGCGATGGCCGACGTCGTGTCCCGGACCCGGAGGGAAGGATCGGCCTTGCCGTGCACCAGCTGGAGCAGCTGGACGGTGAATTCCACGTCGCGGAGTCCGCCGGGGCCGAGCTTGATCTGGCGGGCCAGTTCGGCTGCGGGGATGTTGTCCGTGACCCTGCGGCGCATGGCCTGCACTGATTCCACGAAGCCCTCACGGCCCGCGGAAGACCAGACCAGAGGCTCCACCATTTCCTGATAGCGGCGGCCCAGCTCGGGGTCCCCGGCCATGGCCCGGGCCTTCAGGAGCGCCTGGAACTCCCAGCTCTCGGCCCAGCGGGCGTAGTACTGCCGGTGCGATTCGAGGGTGCGGACGAGTGGTCCGTCCTTGCCTTCGGGCCTGAGGTTGGCGTCCACCTCCCACAGCCCGGGTTCGCGCCCCGGATGGGAGATGATCCGGGCGAGGGTGCCGGCGAGGAACGTCCCGATCTCCACGGCCCGGACCTCGTCCAGTCCCTCGGAGTCCAGCACGTAGATGACATCCACGTCCGAGATGTAGTTGAGCTCGCGGGCGCCGCACTTGCCCATGCCCACGATCGCGAGGCGGACGGCTTCCACCTCGAGCGGCGAGAACTTGGCGCCGGCCTCGGCCCGCGCCACCGCCAGAGCGGCATCGAGTGCGGCAGCCGCCAGATCCGCGAGTTCGGCCCCCACCTGCGGCATGTAGTCCCGGGGATCCGCTGCCCCGAGGTCCCGGATGGCCAGCTCGGTCAGGTGCCGGCGGTAGCGCACGCGCAGGGCGTTCTGGCCCTCGTCCCCGCTCAGGGTGGCGATCGGCGTCGCGGCCCTCGGGTCCGCGCCCACGGAGGCCAGCAGCGAGGCACGCAGATCCTCGCCCGGGATCCGGACGGGCTCGGGGCTGACCCGGGTCTCCAGAACGCACTGCTCCTCGGGGTTCCTGAGCAGGAAGTCGGCCAGGGCCACGGAGCTGCCGAGGAGGCGGTACATCGCCTCCGCATCCTCCGGGTCACCCCGTAGAAGGCGCCCTACCGTGCCCTGGGAGGCCTTCTCCTTCTCAAGGAGACGGACCAGTGACAACAGCGCCTCGTCCGGGTTGGCGGATTGGACGAGACCGGCGAACAGCAGGTCCCGGTCCACTCCGTCCAGTTCAGGAGCCGCCAGGAAGCGCTCGGCCCGTTCAACGTCACTGAAACCCGCCGCGATGAGACGGCGGGCGACACTCATCGCCACAGCGTTAGAGGATCCCCAGGTTGCGCTGGAGTTCGTACGGCGTGACCTGCAGACGGTAGTCGTTCCACTCGGCGCGCTTGTTCCTCAGGAAGTGCTGGAACACCTGCTCCCCGAGGATCTCCGCCATGAACTCCGAGTTCTCCATGGCGTTGATGGCGTCATGCAGGCTGGCCGGCAGCGGGTCGTGGCCGAGGGCCCTGCGCTCGGCCGTGGACAGCGACGCGATGTCGTCCTCGGACGGCGGCGCCAGATCGTAGCCTTCCTCGATGCCCTTCAGGCCGGCGCCCAGCAGGGCCGCGTACGCGAGGTACGGGTTGGCCGCGGAATCGATCCCCCGGTACTCGACGCGCGCCGAGTTCCCCTTGCCCGGCTTGTACAGCGGGACCCGGACCAGGGCGGAGCGGTTGTTGTGGCCCCAGGACACGTAGCTCGGGGCCTCGCCCCCGCCCCATAGGCGCTTGTAGGAGTTCACGAACTGGTTGGTGATCGCGGTGAACTCGGGCGCGTGGCGCAGGATTCCGGCGATGAACTGACGCGCCGTGCGGGACAGCTCGTATTCCGCGCCCGCTTCGTGGAAGGCGTTCGTGTCACCCTCGAACAGCGAGAAGTGCGTGTGCATCCCGGAACCCGGATGCTGTGTGAACGGCTTCGGCATGAACGTGGCGTAGCTGCCCTGCTGGAGTGCCACCTCTTTGATGATGGTGCGGAACGTCATGATGTTGTCCGCGGTCTGGAGGGCGTCCGCGTAGCGCAGGTCGATCTCGTTCTGGCCCGGGCCCGCCTCGTGGTGGCTGAACTCCACGGAGATGCCCACGGACTCCAGCATCGTCACCGCGGTGCGGCGGAAGTCCTGGGCCACGCCGCCGGGGACGTGGTCGAAGTAGCCGCCCTCGTCCACGGGCACCGGGAGGCCGTCCGGGCCCGGCTTGTCCGACTTAAGCAGGTAGAACTCGATCTCCGGATGCGTGTAGCAGGTGAAGCCCATGTCCGCTGCCTTGGCGAGGGTCCTCTTCAGGACGTTGCGCGGATCCGCGGCGCTGGCCTGACCGTCCGGGGTGAGGATGTCGCAGAACATCCGGCTGGTCTGCTCGGTCTCGCCGCGCCAGGGCAGGATCTGGAAGGTGGACGGATCCGGCTGCGCGAGCATGTCGGACTCGTAGACGCGGGCGAGGCCCTCGATGGACGAGCCGTCGAAGCCGAGTCCCTCGGCGAAGGCGCCTTCCACCTCCGCGGGGGCCAGGGCCACGGACTTGAGGGAGCCCACCACGTCCGTGAACCAGAGCCGGACGAACCGGACGTCGCGCTCCTCAATCGTCCGGAGCACGAATTCCTGTTGGCGGTCCATGCTGCCCTCGCTTCCCTCTGGATCCCGACGCAGGCCGGGGCTGTACTGTGCTGCATGCAACTCTACCCAGGCCAGGGGCTCTGTGGGCCGTCATTCCCCCGGCGTCCCGTAATTCGGCGCCCCTGACGGTTCAGCATTAAGCTCGGAGACATGACGCACAGTGAATCCGCCAGCTCCAGCACCCCGGGCGAGACGAGCGCCCCGTACGGCAGCGGCCCCGCGGCGTCGTCGTCCGCTGCGACCGGACGGGTGCGGCTGCACCACCTGCAGGCCGCCAAGGCGGAGGGCCGTCACTTCGCCATGCTGACCGCGTATGAACAGTACACGGCGGAGATCTTCGACGAGGCGGGCATCGAGGTGCTCCTGATCGGTGACTCCGCGTCGAACAACGTGTTCGGCAATGAGACCAGCCTCCCGGTGACAGTGGACGAGCTGCTGCCGCTGTGCCGCGCCGTCGCACGGGCCGCCAAGCGGTCGCTCGTTCTCGCGGATCTGCCGTTCGGCTCCTACGAGGCGTCGATCGAGCAGGCCGTCACCACCGGGGTCCGGTTCCTCAAGGAGGGCCTGGCTCACGCCGTCAAGATGGAGGGCGGCGCCTACTACGCGGACACCGTGCGCGCCATGGTCCAGGCCGGCATCCCGGTCATGGGCCACATCGGCTTCACCCCGCAGAGCGAGCATGCGCTGGGCGGTTACCGGGTTCAGGGCCGGGGCGACGACGCCGCGCGCCTGGTCGAGGATGCCCTGGCACTTCAGGAGGCGGGCGCCTTCGCCGTGCTGATGGAGATGGTGCCGGCCGCCACCGCCGCCCAGGTGGATGCGGCGCTCACGATCCCGACCGTCGGCATCGGCGCCGGCAACGTGACCACGGGCCAGGTCCTGGTGTGGCAGGACGCCATGGGGCTGCGGGGCGGGCGCATGGCCCGCTTCGTCAAGCAGTACGCCCGGATCCGGCAGGATCTGCTCGACGGGGCACGGACCTTCGGCGAGGAGGTCCGGGACGGGTCGTTCCCCGGCCCGGAGCACTCCTTCTAAGACGTCTTCGGACGTCCGAGGACGATCAGTCCTCGTCGCCCTTCTCCCAGGCCTCGTTGTGCCGCTGCACGCTCTGCGGGGCGTTCTCGGCCTCTTCGCGCGTGTCGTAGGGGCCGAGGAGCTGGCTCCAATCGCTCATGGCGTCCTCCTCCACCTGGTGGGTGACCATGTTGTACCAGTACTGCGGCATGATTCCATTCCTCCTTGTGAGTGACGACTACTATCAAACGTATGCCACCAGTAGCTGAAACCGCACCTCTGGGTAAGCTCACCCCCGGAATCGTGAGCCCGCGTCGTCCTGTGCCGCCGAACATCGAGCGGCCCGAATATGTGGACCGGCCGGCACCCGCCAAGTTCACCGGCAGCGCCGTCAAGTCGCCGGAGACCATCGAGAGGATGCGCATCGCCAGCAAGATCGCGGCCCAGGCGATCGTGGAGGTGGGCAAGCACATCGCGCCCGGCGTGACCACGGACCAACTCGACGCCGTCGGCCACGAGTTCCTGCTGGACCACGGCGCCTACCCCTCCACGCTCGGGTACCGCGGCTTCCCCAAGTCCCTGTGCTCCTCGCTCAACGAGGTCATCTGCCACGGCATCCCCGACTCCACCGTGGTCGAGGACGGGGACATCCTCAACATCGACATCACCGCCTACATCCACGGCGTGCACGGCGACACCAACTACACCTTCCTGGTCGGCGACGTCGACGAGGAGTCCCGCCTCCTGGTCGAACGCACCGAGGAGAGCCTGCGCCGCGCCATCAAGGCCGTGGCCCCCGGACGCGAGATCAACGTCATCGGCCGCACCATCGAGTCCTACGCCAAGCGCTTCGGCTACGGGGTGGTCCGGGACTTCACCGGCCACGGTGTCGGCGAAGCCTTCCACACGGGCTTAATAATTCCGCACTACGACGCCGCACCGGCGTACAACACTGTGATCGAGCCGGGCATGACGTTTACGATTGAACCCATGCTCACGCTCGGCACCACCGAGTGGGATATGTGGCCGGACGACTGGACCGTATTGACCCGGGACCGCAAACGGACCGCGCAATTTGAGCACACCCTGGTGGTGACCGAAACCGGCGCTGAGATTCTCACAGTGCCGTAGGCGCCTGCCTGCCCCCTGCAACCGTCCGCAGCACCGAAGGATCAGCGTGAGCAAGAACGAGAACACCGGCAAGAAGCACCCGGCCATGATCGGCGTCGACATCGGCGGCACCGGGATCAAAGGTGGGATCGTCAACCTGAAGAACGGCAAGCTCGTGGGCGAGCGTTTCCGCATCCCCACGCCGCAGCCCGCCACCCCCGAGGCCGTCTCCGAGGTCGTCGCGCAGATCGTGGACGAACTCTGCTCGCGCGAGGGCGCGCCGAACGTCAAGGCGCCCGTGGGCGTCACCTTCCCGGGCATCATCCAGCACGGCGTCTGCCGCCTGGCCGCGAACGTGGACAAGTCGTGGATCGGCGTGGACATCAATGCGCTGCTCTCCGAGCGTCTGGACCGCCCGGTCGAGGTGATCAACGACGCCGACGCCGCCGGCCTCGCCGAGGTCCGGTACGGCGCGGGCGAGGACGTGGACGGCACGGTCCTGGTGATCACCCTGGGCACCGGCATCGGCTCGGCCTTCATCTTCGACGGGAAGCTGGTCCCGAACGCCGAACTGGGACACCTGGAACTGGATGGCTTCGACGCCGAATCCAAGGCGTCCGCGGTCGCCCGTGAGCGCGACGGCCTGAGCTGGGAGGAGTACTCGGTCAAGCTCCAGCGCTACTTCAGCCACGTGGAGATGCTGTTCTCCCCCGAACTGTTCATCGTGGGCGGCGGCATCTCGAAGCGCGCGGACGAGTACCTTCCGCGCCTGGACCTCCGCACTCCGATCATCCCGGCCAAGCTCAAGAACGA
The DNA here is from genome assembly GCF_029690065.1 of Arthrobacter sp. Y-9. NCBI lineage: Bacteria > Bacillati > Actinomycetota > Actinomycetes > Micrococcales > Micrococcaceae > Arthrobacter > Arthrobacter sp. Y-9. Next base: position 1,525,934 of record NZ_CP121463.1, on the reverse strand, counting down.
GGCAGGGATCGTCGGAGCCGCGCTCCAGGTGGCACAGCACCACAAGCTCGTGAAATGAGCCTCACCCCGTGAACGGAGAGGGCCTGTCAGCCAGTGGCTGACAGGCCCTCTCCGTTGGTGCCCGGTGCGGGCGGCTTCCCCTCCGCCGGCACCGGGAGCTGTGTGGTCCCTTCTCAGGGCTGGTACTCCTGCGAATCAGCCCTCCGGCCGCTCAGTCCTCCTGGGACCTGAGCCGTGCGATCGCCTTTTCGAAGTCGTCCAGCGAGTCGAAGTCTTGGTAGACGCTCGCGAAGCGCAGGTAGGCGACCTCGTCCAGCCGCCGGAGCGGTTCCAGGATCGCCAGCCCCACTTCATGGGCTTTGATCTCGGCAGCGCCGCTGGCACGGACCGTCTCCTCGACCTCCTGAGCGAGCATCGCCAGGTCGTCCTCGGTGACGGGTCGTCCCTGACACGCCTTGCGCGCGCCGTTGATGACCTTGCTGCGGCTGAAGGGCTCAGCCACTCCGGAGCGCTTCAGCACGGAGAGGCTGGTGGTCTCCACCGTGGTGAAACGCCGCGAGCAATTGGTGCACTGGCGGCGACGCCGGATGGACGAACCGTCCTCGGTGACCCGGCTGTCCACCACCCGGGAGTCGGCGTTACGGCAAAACGGACAGTACACTACGCCTCCTCTATGGCTGAAGTCAGTTTAGAACCACATGTTGTAAAAATACAAGGATGTAATTACCACATCTTGTGGTTCGCGGGGGTGTCGCAGGCTCAGCGGAACCGGATCGACACCGCTTCGCCGTGGGACGGGAGATTCTCCGCCTCGGCGAGTTCCTCGATGTGGGTGCGGACCTCGGAGAGCCCCTGCCGCGAGTACTCGATCTCCTGCACCGCGCGCAGGAACGTGGTGACGTTCAGGCCGGAGGAGAACAGCGCCGTGCCGGAGGTCGGCAGCACGTGGTTGGAGCCTGCGCAGTAGTCCCCCAGGCTCACCGGCGAGTAGTCGCCCACGAAGATGGCGCCCGCATTGCGGATCCGCGCCGCGACCGCCGGGGCGTCCGCCGTCATGATCTCCAGGTGCTCGGCGGCATAGGCGTCCGCCACGGCGATCCCCTGCTCGAGACCGTCCACCAGCACCACGCCGGACTGCGGGCCGGACAGGGCGGTCAGGATGCGCTCGGAGTGCCGTGCCGTGCGGGCCTGGCGCAGCAGTTCCTCGCGCACCTTCTCCGCCAGTTCCACCGAGGAGGTGACGAGCACGCTCGAGGCCCGCGGATCGTGCTCGGCCTGGCTGATCAGATCCGCGGCCACGAGAGCCGGCTGGGCCGTCTCGTCGGCGAGGACCGCGATCTCGGTGGGGCCGGCCTCGGAATCGATCCCCACCACTCCCCGGACGAGCTTCTTGGCGGTGGCCACGAAGACGTTACCAGGCCCGGTCACCAGGTCGACGGCCTCCAGCGCCTCCTCCTGTCCGTCCGCCGGCACGCCGTAGGCGAAGGAGACGATCGCCTGGGCGCCGCCGATCGCATAGACCTCCTCCACGCCGAGCAGTTCCGCGGCGGCGAGGATCGTGGGGTGCGGCAGTCCGCCGAAGTCCTTCTGCGGCGGCGACGCGAGGGCCACCGACTCCACACCGGCAGCCAGGGCCGGGACCACGTTCATGATGACGGAGCTGGCCAGCGGCGCCAGGCCGCCCGGCACGTACAGGCCGACACGGTTGACCGGGATCCAGCGCTGACGCACGACGGCGCCCTCCGCCAGGACCGTCTCCACGTCCGCCGGGCGCTGGGCCTCGGCGAAGCGGCGGGCACGGTCGATGGACTCCTCCAGGGCGGCGCGCACCCCGGCGTCGAGCCCGGCGAGGGCATCCCGCAGCGCCTCGCGGGGAACCCGCACGCTGTCCAGGGCGACGCCGTCGAACCGCTGCGCGAGGTCCCGCAGCGCCTGGTGTCCGCCCGCGCGGACCTCGGCGATGATGCCCCGCACGGCGTCCTCGGCCTGCTGGTTCGACTCCTCATGCACCCGGGGCACCGCGGCCTTGAGTTCCGTCCGGTTCAGATGCCTGCCCCGCAGGTCCACGGTGCGGAAGAAGTCGGCTCGGTCCAGGGATACGTCACGGGTGTAAGTCACCGCTCCAGTTTATCGATCCTGGAGTCGGTGACCGAAAGCGCCCACGTCACACGGCCGCCACACCCGCGGCACACGGTCAGGCGTCGAGGCAGGCAGGACCCAGCAGGACCTTCAGATCCGCATACAAGGACGGGTTCGGGTCCACGGCAAAGTTCCGGCCCAGCCGCATGAGCTCGATGCTGCGGGTGCCCTGCAGCTTGAGCCGCACCTCGGCGCGGCCGCTGTGACTCCGCAGCACCTCCCCCAGACGGCCGACCAGATCCTCGGTGGCCTTGTGGGTCGGCAGACTGATGACCAGCTGTCCGTTGCCCTCCGCCTGGCTGAGATCTGGCACGCTCAGTTCCATGCAGTTCAGGGTGACCGAGCCGTCGTCGCGCCGTTGCACACGGCCCTTCACGACCACGATGAGGTCCTCCGCGAGGATCGTGGCGATGGGCCCGTACACCTGGCCGAAGAACATGGTCTCGATCGAGCCGCCCAGATCCTCGATCTCCGCCCGGGCGTACGCGTTGCCGCTGGACTTGGCGACGCGACGGCTGAGGGAGGTGATCATGCCCGCGATGGTGACGATCGCGCCGTCGGGCGGGCCGTCGTCGCTCATCACACTCGCCACCGACGTGTCCGCGAGGCCGCTCAGCGCCGTCTCCATGCCCTGCAGGGGGTGATCCGAGACGTAGAGGCCGAGCATGTCACGCTCGAAGCTCAGCTTGTCCTTCTTCTCCCACTCGGGCAGATCCGGGATCTCCACGGTGAGCCCGGAATCCGGCGAAGCATCGTCCAGGGCGCTGAACAGGTCGAACTGGTTGTTGGCCTCATTGCGCTTGAGCGTGATGACCGAGTCGATGGCCTCTTCGTGGATCATCACGAGCGAGCGGCGGTTGCCTGGCATCGAGTCGAAAGCGCCCGCCTTGATGAGGGATTCGATGGTGCGCTTGTTGCAGACCACGGCCGGGACCTTCTGCAGGAAGTCCGAGAACGAGGTGAAGGCGCCCTTCTCCTTGCGGGTCTCCACCATCGCGTTGACCACGTTGGCGCCGACATTCCTGATGGCGCCCATGCCGAAGCGGATGTCGTTGCCCACCGGGGTGAAGGTCAGGGCGGATTCGTTGACGTCCGGCGGGAGCACCGTGATGCCCATGTGGCGGCACTCGTTGAGGTAGACGGCGGACTTGTCCTTGTCATCGCCGACGCTGGTGAGCAGCGCCGCCATGTACTCCGGCGCGTAGTGGGCCTTGAGGTAGGCGGTCCAGTAGGAGACCACGCCGTAGGCCGCGGAGTGCGCCTTGTTGAAGGCGTAGTCGGAGAAGGGCAGCAGGATGTCCCAGAGCGTCTTGACGGCCTCGGCCGAGTAGCCGTTGTCCAGCATGCCCTGCTGGAAGCCGGCGAACTGCTTGTCCAGTTCCTCCTTCTTCTTCTTGCCCATGGCGCGGCGGAGGATGTCTGCCTGGCCGAGCGAGTAGCCCGCGAGCTTCTGGGCCACGGCCATGACCTGCTCCTGATACACGATCAGGCCGAAGGTGCCGCCGAGGATGTCCTTGAGGGGCTCCTCGAGTTCCGGATGGATCGGGACCACCGGCTGGAGGCCGTTCTTGCGGAGCGCGTAGTCGGTGTGGGCGTTGGCGCCCATGGGACCCGGACGGTACAGCGCCAGCACGGCGGAGATGTCTTCGAAGTTGTCAGGCTTCATGAGCTTGAGCAGGGAGCGCATCGGCCCGCCGTCGAGCTGGAAGACGCCGAGGGTGTCACCGCGGGCCAGGAGCTCGTAGGAGGCCTGGTCATCCAGTTCCAGTTTCTCCAGGTCCAGGTCGATGCCCCGGTTGAGCTTGATGTTCTCGATGGCGTCCGAGATGATCGTCAGATTTCGCAGACCCAGGAAGTCCATCTTGATCAGGCCGAGGCCCTCACACGTGGGGTAATCGAACTGCGTGATGACCTGGCCGTCCTGGATGCGGCGCATGATGGGCACGACGTCGATGATCGGGTCCGAGGACATGATGACGCCGGCGGCGTGCACGCCCCATTGCCGCTTCAGGCCTTCCAGGCCGAGCGCCGTCTCGAAGACCTTGGCGGCCTCCGGATCCGTCTTCAGCAGTTCCCGGAAGTCCCCGGCCTCGCTGTACCGCTTGGCCTTGGGGTCCTCGATGTCCTTGAGCGGGATGTCCTTGGCCATCACCGCAGGCGGCAGCGCCTTGGTCAGGGTCTCCCCCATGCTGAAGGGGTACCCGAGCACGCGCGAGGAGTCCTTCAGCGCCTGCTTGGTCTTGATGGTGCCGTAGGTGACGATCATGGAGACGCGCTCGTCGCCGTACTTCCGGGTCACGTACTCGATGACCTCGGGACGGCGGCGATCATCGAAGTCGACGTCGAAGTCGGGCATCGAGACGCGGTCCGGGTTCAGGAAGCGTTCGAAGATCAGACCGTGGCGCAGCGGATCGAGGTCCGTGATGCGCAGAGCGTAGGCCACCATGGAGCCGGCGCCGGAGCCTCGGCCCGGTCCCACCCGGATGCCATGGTCCTTGGCCCAGTTGATGAAGTCGGCCACCACGAGGAAGTAGCCGGGGAAGCCCATGCTGGTGATGATGCCGAGCTCGTACTCCGCCTGCTTGCGGACGTCGTCCGGGATGCCCTTGGGGTACCGGTAGTGGAGGCCCTTCTCCACTTCCTTCACGAGCCACGAGTCCTCGTTCTCGCCGGGCGGGCAGGGGAACTTCGGCATGTAGTTGTTGTGCTCGAAGCCCACTTCACAGCGCTCGGCGATGAGGAGGGTGTTGTCGCAGGCGTCGGGGAGGTCGCGGAACAGCTCCCGCATCTCCCGCGGCGACTTCAAATAGTAGCCGGTGCCGGAGAAGGCGAAGCGCGAGCCGCCCTCGTCATAGCTCGGTTCCAGCAGGGTGGAGCCGGACTGGATGGCCAGCAGCGCCTCGTGCGCCTTGGCGTCGTGCTGATGCGTGTAGTGGAGGTCATTGGTGGCCACGAGCGGAAGATCCAGGTCTTTCGCCAGCCGCAGCAGATCCTCGCGGATCCTGGTCTCGATGGACAGCCCGTGGTCCATGAGCTCGCAGTAGTAGTTCTCCTTGCCGAAGATGTCCCGGAATTCGGCGGCGGCCTCAAGGGCCTCCCGGTACTGGCCCAGCCGCAGGCGCGTCTGGACCTCGCCCGACGGGCAGCCCGTGGTGGCGATCAGACCCTCGGCGTAGGTGTTCAGCAGTTCGCGGTCCAGGCGCGGCCACTTGCCGAACACGGAGTCCAGGGAGGCGATCGACGAGGCCCGGAACAGGTTCCGCATGCCGGTGTTGTTGTAGCTCAGGAGCGTCATGTGGGTGTACGCGCCACCACCGGAGACATCGTCGCTGCGCTGGCTCTCATCACCCCAGCGCACCCTGCTCTTGTCGGTGCGGTGGGTCCCCGGCGCCACGTACGCCTCGACGCCGATGATCGGCTTCACGCCGGCGTCCTTGGCCTTCTTCCAGAAGTCGTGGGCACCGAAAAGATAGCCGTGGTCCGTGATCGCCAGGGCGGGCATCTCCAGCCGATTGGTCTCGGCGAAGAGCTCCCCCAGCTTGGCCGCACCGTCCAGCATGGAGTATTCGGTGTGAGTGTGCAGATGGACGAAGGAATCCTGATTTGCCACCCATCCATCCTACGCGCCGAGCCCCGCTGGTGCGTGGCACGACGCCCGCCGGATCAGAGTCCGTCGCGGAGCCGCTCCAGCGCGTAGGCCAGGTCCTCGGGGTACTCGCTGGACACCGTGATGCGTTCCCCGGTGCGCGGGTGATCGAAGCTCAGTTCCTTGGCGTGCAGCCACTGGCGCGTGAGGCCGAGCTCGGCCGCGAGACGGGGGTCCGCACCATACGTCAGGTCCCCGGCGCAGGGGTGCCGGAGCGCAGAGAAGTGCACGCGGATCTGGTGGGTGCGCCCCGTCTCCAGGTGCACCTCCAGCAGGCTGGCCCGGCCGAACGCCTCCAGCACCTCATAGTGCGTCACCGAGGGACGGCCGTCCTCGATCACGGCGAAGCGCCAATCGTGACCGGGGTGGCGGCCGATGGGGGCGTCGATCGTGCCCTTCAGAGGGTCCGGCAGGCCCTGGACGACCGTGTGATAGACCTTGTCCACCGTCCGCTCCTTGAAGGCCCGTTTGAGGAGGGTGTAGGCATGTTCGGTCTTGGCGACTACCATGACCCCGCTCGTCCCGACATCCAGACGGTGCACGATCCCGGCGCGCTCAGGCGCCCCGGACGTGGAGATCCGGTACCCGGCGCCGGCCAGACCGCCGACGACGGTCGGCCCCACCCAGCCCGGGGAGGGGTGGGCGGCGACGCCCACAGGCTTGTCCACCACGACGAAGTCCTCGTCATCAAGCAGGATCTCCAGTCCGTCCACTTTCTCCACCACCACTTCCAGCGGGTCACGCTTCTCAGAGGGCCGCACCACCACGGTCTGGCCCGCGGACAGCTTCAGGGACTTCGCCGGGACGGCGCCGTCCACGCTCACGCGCCCTTCGGCCACGGCCTGGGCGGCCGCTGAACGGGAGAGGTCCAGCAGCGCCGCCAGCGCGGCGTCGACCCTCTTGCCCGCATACTCCTCCGGCACGACGACGGACCGCTCCGCCGCCGTCGTCGTGCCGGATTCCGGTGCGCCGCTCATGAACGGTCCCCTTCGGCGTCATCGTCGCTCTTGGCCGAGGACAGTCTGCGGCCGTCCGCGCCGATCCCGCGCAGCGTCAGAATCACGATGATCGAGACGGCGCACACGACGGCCGAGTCCGCGATGTTGAAAATGGCGAAGTTGGGCAGCTGGATGAAGTCCACGACGTGACCCATGCCGAAGGACGGCGGCCGGAAGAGGCGGTCCGTCAGATTGCCCAGGGCGCCGCCCAGCAGGAATCCGAGGGCCAGGCCCCACCAGAGCGAGCCCACCCGGCGGATGAAGATCAGGACCGCGATCGAGACACACGCCATGATGATGGTGAACACCCAGGTGAAGTTCTCTCCGATGGAGAACGCGGCCCCGGAATTCCGGATGTAGTACCAGTGCAGCACGGGCGGCAGGACCGCGATGCGCTCCCCCTCCTCCATGGTGGTGCTGACCCAGAACTTGCTCAGCTGGTCCAGGGCGTAGGCGAACACGGCCGCTGCGGCGAAGAGGCCGATCACGGCCTTGCGCACGCCGGAACGGCTCGCGCCACCGTCCTGCTCTCCGGTCACGGCCGGCGCAGCCTCGCGGTCCTCGGGCTCCGGTCCCTGCTCCTCGGGCCTGGGTTCATGGGGCCTGGTGCTCATGGGGTCACATCCTCGGGGGTTCACACGGTTCGGCAGGACCCGTGCGGTCCCGCCACGGGTGGGGGGCGCCCACCCGGTCATGACACGGCAAGGCCGGTGACCGGAAATCCGGTCACCGGCCTGAATGCCGTGCGAAATCAGCTCTCGGAGCCCTGTTCGCTGTTCTCAGCGGCCACGGACCCACGGGATTCGAGGTCGCGGAGCTGACCCTCGATGTAGGTCTTCAGGCGGCTGCGGTAGTCGCGCTCGAAGCCACGCAGCTGGTCCACCTTGCGCTCGAGGACGGAGCGCTGCTGCTCCAGAACACCGAGCACCTGACGGGACTTCTCCTGAGCGTCGTTGACCAGGGTGCTCGCCTCGATCTGAGCCTCGGCGATGATCTTGTCACGCTGAGCGGCACCGTCGGCGACGTGCTTGTCGTGCATCTGCTGCGCCATGGCGAGCAGGCCGGCCGCGGACTCCGCGGAAGCCGGGATGGCGGACGTGACAGGAGCGGGCTCCGCGACGGCGGGAGCGGCCTTCGGCGCTTCCTCCCTCACGGGCTCCGGCTTCGGCGCCTCCTCCGCGGCAGCGGCGGTGGTCTCCTCCGTCACGGACTCCACCACGACAACGTCCCCGCCCTTGGCGGCGAGCTCCTTGCGGAGCTCCTCGTTCTCCTGGGTCAGACGGCGGAGCTCCACGACGATCTCGTCAAGGAAGTCATCGACCTCATCCTGGTCGTATCCCTCACGGAACTTCGTCGGCTGAAAGCGCTTGTTGACAACGTCTTCTGGCGTCAAAGCCATCTGGTCACCTCATTGGTTCTTTTCGTCGTAGAGCGAATGGCCCTGACGACTACGTTACCTAAAGTGGGCGCGCGGCTCGAATCGTCCATCATGTGGACTGAAGCCGCAGCCCACCTGAACGTCACCGGGTTCACCGGAGACGTTGCCTGGACTGATCTGAAACTACGCGAAACTGCTGGATATTGCCATAGCGATGCTCACCACGATGAACAGCACGATGAAGGCGAGATCCAAGGACACATTACCCAGCCGCAGAGGCGGAATGAGCCTCCGGAGGAACTTCAGGGGCGGGTCTGTGATCGAATACACGATGCTCGCCACCACCAGGGCCGCACCGCGCGGCCGCCAGTGCCGGGCGAAGACCTGCACCCAGTCGATGACAAGCCTGACCAGCAGAGCGACCATGAACAGCAGGAAGGCGATGTAGATCAGGGCGAACAACAGGCCCATCAAGCGGCCCTTCCGTCTGGTGTGGTCATCTGGTCACTGTACCCGCTCAGGGGTTCAGCTCTGGTTGAAGAAGCTGGCCTGGGACTCGGACTTCTTGTCCTCGCCCAGCACCTCCACGAACGACGGGGAGAGCAGGAACACCTTGCTGGTGACGCGCTCGATGCTGCCGTGCAGACCGAAGACCAGACCGGCGGAGAAGTCCACCAGGCGCTTGGCATCGGCCTCGCCCATGTCGGTGACGTTCATGATCACGGGGATTCCATCACGGAAGCTCTCGCCGATGACCTTGGCGTCGTTGTAGGAACGGGGGTGGATGGTGGTGATCTGTCGCAAGTCTGCTGGCTCGTCTCGAACGGGGGCGATACGCTTGATGGGTGTGACGGGCGCGCGGTATTCCGTCTCAGCAGGCGCCTCCCGGACTGCCTGCGGCTTCGCGGCTGGCCGTTCTTCGAACGGCGAGCCTTCACGCTCCTCGGCCTCGTGATGCTGGGATCCTTCTGCGGGACGCGAAGGCAACTTGGCGTGCTCGGCATCGAGATGCTCATCCGCGTCCGTGAGGCCGAGATAAAGCATGGTCTTCTGCATGAAGCTGGCCATGGATCGACTCCGTTCCTAGTATCTGCGTGGCCGGCACTGGAATCCTTGATGGGCAACAGAGCCCGGACTCCCCGTCCCTTCGACGCTACCCCATCGGGGGACGCGGACCGAGGACATCTGTGCCAATCCTCAGGTGTGTCGCGCCACAGGCGATGGCGTCCTCGAGGTCGTGGCTCATGCCCGCGGACAGGAGCGTCGCCTCCGGGTGGGACGCCCGCAGCTCGCCGGACAGCGCGTGGAGCCATTCGAAGGCCGGCCGCGGGTCCGCCCCCAGCGGGGCGACGGCCATGAGACCCCGCAGGCGCAGGCCCTCGAGGGAAGCGACCTGGTCCGCCAGAGCCGGCAGGCTTGCCGGAAGCGCTCCCCCGCGCCGCGTCTGCTCCTCGGCGGCCGGGTCGAGGTTGACCTGCAGCAGCACGTCGAGATCGGCGCGGCCGTGGTTCTCACGCTCCGCCAGCACCGCCCGCGAGAGGGCGGAGGCGATGGACTCACGGTCCACGGAATGCACGGCGGACGCATAGCGCACCACGGAGCGGGCCTTGTTGCTCTGCAACTGGCCGATGAAGTGCCAGCTGAGCCCTTCAAGGTCCTCCAGCTCAGCCGCCTTCGCCGAGGCTTCCTGATCCCGGTTCTCACCGACCTCCCGCACGCCCAGAGAATACAGGCGCCGGACGTCCTCGGCGGGATGGAACTTGGTGACCACGATCAGCTCGGGCTTCTCCCGCGCCGCTTGGCGGGAGGCGTCCTCGATCCGCCGGCGGACCCGCTCCAGCCGGGCGGCCAGTTCAGCGGTCCGCTCGTCCTGCGGCGCGCCGTCGACAGCCGATTGGGTGTTCATGCGTTCTCCCACCAGATCAGTCCCGCCAGTCGCCCCTCACCAGGGGCCCGCCGATGCGAGTACAGATTGTCATTCTCCATCGTGCACTCCCCGCGGTACAGCACGGGGACGCCCTCGGCCGCGAGCTGCGAGCTCACACCGGCCGGCAGATCCAGGGCGGGGGTCCCCCAGCTCGTTTCGGCGAAGGTGGCGGGGACCACGTCCGCCACCTCGTCCCGGAGCGCGGACGGAACCTCATAGCAGCGACCGCAGACGCTCGGGCCCAGCCAGGCTTTGATGTCACGGGCGCCAAGGCGGCGCATGGTCTCCAGCGCCGCGGGCACCACGCCCGCGGCGAGGCCGGGACGGCCGGCATGGACCGCGGCCAGCACGGGTGCGCCGTCGCCGTCGCCGGCCAGCAGGACCGGGACGCAATCGGCGACCATGACGGCCAGCGGCAGTCCCCGCGAGACCAGGCCGTCGGCCACCGGCGCGTCGGCCCCCTGGCTCACGGCGCCGACCACGGTCACGTCCTTGCCGTGCACCTGGGACATGTACTGCACCGGGCCGGTGCCGAGCCGTTCCTCGAGCGCCGAGCGGTTCACGCGCACGGCCTCCGCGTCGTCGCCGACGTGGAACGCCAGATTCCCGGCCTCCGTGCTGGTGAAGGCGCCCCGCACGCCCGGGATCAGTTCCGCCTGCCAGGCGAACATCGCTGGTCCTTTCCTCAGGTCCTCATGGACAGGGACCCGCAAGCCGGTGGCCTGCGGGTCCCTGTCCTCAGTTCAGTCGTGCCGGCCTACTTGAGGAAGTCCGGAACGTCCAGCTCGCCGCCACTGCTGAGGTCGGGCTCGACGACGGTCGGCAGCTCGGCCTGGAAGTCCGGCTCCTTCACGGGGCTGGAGGAGCGCTGGCCCCAGGCGCTGAGGCCTGCCGCCGGGGTGGCGGCCGGAGCAGCGGCCGCGGGTCGCTGGGCAGGCTGCGCGGGAGCGGGCTCCTGAGCCGGCACGGCGGGCTTGCTCTCCAGGGACGGCGAAGTCGCCTGGACATCGTCGAAACCGGCCGCGATGACCGTGACGCGGGCCTCGTCACCGAGGGCGTCATCGATGACGGCGCCGAAGATGATGTTGGCCTCGGGGTGCGCGACCTCCTGGACCAGACGGGCGGCCTCGTTGATCTCGAACAGACCGAGGTCGCTGCCACCCTGGATGGAGAGGAGCACGCCGTGCGCGCCGTCGATCGACGCTTCGAGCAGCGGCGAGGCGATGGCCAGCTCCGCGGCCTTGACCGCACGGTCATCGCCGCGGGCCGAGCCGATGCCCATGAGAGCCGAACCGGCGCCCTGCATGACCGACTTCACGTCGGCGAAGTCGAGGTTGATCAGACCCGGGGTCGTGATGAGGTCCGTGATGCCCTGAACACCGGAGAGCAGCACCTGGTCCGCGGAGCGGAAGGCGTCCAGGACGGAGACGTTGCGGTCGCTGATGGAGAGCAGGCGGTCGTTCGGGATGACGATGAGGGTGTCGACCTCGTCGCGCAGCGCGTCGATGCCGTTCTCGGCGCTCGTGGCACGGCGCTTCCCCTCGAAGGTGAACGGACGGGTGACCACACCGATGGTCAGGGCGCCGAGCGAACGGGCGATGCGCGCCACCACGGGAGCGCCACCGGTGCCGGTGCCGCCGCCCTCGCCTGCGGTCACGAAGACCATGTCCGCGCCGCGGAGCACTTCTTCGATCTCGTCCGAGTGGTCCTCGGCCGCCTGGCGTCCGACATCGGGGTTGGCGCCGGCGCCGAGACCGCGGGTGAGTTCGCGCCCGACGTCGAGCTTGACGTCCGCGTCACTCATGAGGAGCGCCTGGGCATCGGTGTTGATGGCGATGAATTCCACACCGCGCAGCCCAACGTCAATCATCCGGTTGACGGCATTCACGCCACCGCCGCCGATGCCGACGACCTTGATGACGGCCAAGTAATTCTGCGGTGCTGCCACGTTACGTGCCCCTTGGGTAGTTTCTTACGATGTCTGCTCTCAACCCAAACCTTAACCCTCTAGTTGAGGGTTATAGTTATGTCAAGTAACTCTGTCTTTGACGGTATGTGCTGCACTGCCCACAATCAATGACCCCGGCGCGCGTGTCGCCCAAGTCCGCCGGGGAAGTCACTTGGTGACCGGGTGCCTTGGGGCGCTCACGTCGAACGTGCGCACCGGGTTCTCGGGGTCCTCAGGCATCTTGAGCAGCGCCTGAAGGACCTTGGACTTCAGCTCCCGGTCCTCCGCATTGCCCCAGATGACCTTGCGCCCATCCTTCAAGTTGAGGGTGACGGAATCGACCGAGGAAGCGGTCGCATCCGACAACTGCGCCAGCACCGACGGCGGAAGGGTGCCCAGGACCGAAGTGACCGTGGCGAACACGTCCGCCGACATCTTCTTGTCCGTGCCGTCCACCAGCGGCAGCTTCGCGGCCCCCGGATCCTTGACGGCGGCGAGCGGCGTGCCCTCCGCGTCCACCAGGCTCAGCCCCGCGGCTTTCTTGAGGACCGCCACGGGCGCCCGCTCGACGACGTCGAGCACCAGCGTGTTCGGCGGCCGGAAGTGCATGTCCCACGACTTGATCTGGACCACGGGCTGCAGGAGCCGCTCCACGTCATCGTGACTGATCTGCGGCAGCGGCTTGCCGTTCAGGGGCTTCAGCTTCTCCTGAACCAGCTGCGCGTCCACGATCTTGGTCCCGCGGACCGAGACGTCCTTGAGCGCCAGGACCGGGCTGTACACCGCCACCAGCATGACCAGCGCGATGACGGCCACCACGGCGCCCAGCATGATCAGAAGATTCCTGCGCCGACGGAGACGGGGCGGCTCGGGGAAGGCGAGGACGTCCGCGACGCCCTCCCCCGCTCCTCCGGTGCGCTGCTCAGCCATCGGAGTCCTTCGCGGACAGTGCCTCGAGGATCTGATCACCGTAGGCGGTCACGTCACCGGCGCCGACCGTCAGGACGATGTCCCCCTCCTGGGCCGTCGCCAGCAGTGCCTCGAGCGCAGGGGCGCCCGCGGGACTCGGCTCGGTGCCCAGCGGATCGGTGATGAGCCGGCTCGTGACGCCTTCGATGGGATCCTCACGGGCCGGATAGATGTCCAGCACCACCGCGGTGTCCGCCAGGCGCAGGCTGTCCGCGAACTCCTGCGCGAACTCCCGGGTGCGGGAGAACAAGTGGGGCTGGAAGAGGACGTGCAGGCGGTGCTCCCCTGCGACGCTCCGGGCGGCGGTCAGCGCCGCACGGACCTCCGTCGGGTGGTGGGCGTAGTCGTCATAGACCTTGACCCCGCGGGCCTCGCCCTTGAGCTCGAAGCGGCGCGCGGCGCCACGGAATCCCTTCAGGGCGTGCAGCGCGTCCTCGGCGTTGATGCCCAGCTCCAGCGCGACGCCGAGCGCGGCCAGCGCGTTCAGCTGGTTATGCCGGCCCGGGACGGCGAGCTCGAGCGGGAACTCCTGCTCTCCCACGCGCACCGACGGAGCCTGATCCGTGCCGAGCAGGCGCAGCTCGGCCCGTTCCGACGCGCCGTAGCGCAGGACCCGGGTGCTGCCCCGTGCGGTGACGCGGTCCGCCAGGGCGGCGGCGCCGTCGTCGTCCGCGCAGACCACCAGGAGGCCGTCCGCGGGCAGCAGGGCCGTGAAGTCGTCGAACGCCTGGTACACGGCCTCGGCCGTGCCGTAGTGGTCGAGGTGGTCCGCCTCGACATTGGTGACCACGGCGATGCGCGGCGCGTAATTCAGGAAGGAGCCGTCCGACTCATCCGCCTCGGCCACGAACACGTCGTCCGCGCCGCTCGCGGCATTGACGCCGAGCGCCGGCACCGCAGCGCCGATCGCGTAGCTCGGGTCCAGGCCGATGCCCTTGAGAAGGACCGTGATCATCGAGGTGGTCGTGGTCTTGCCATGCGTGCCGGCCACCGTGACCACGCGGTCCTGCCCCATGAGCGCGGCCAGCGCCTGGGAACGGTGCAGGACGGGCAGCCCCGCCTCCCGCGCGGCCAGGAGCTCCGGGTTGTCGGCGCGGATGGCGGAGCCCGCCACCACCGTGCGGGCGTCGCCCAGGTTCGCGGCGTCATAGCCGACGGCGATCCGGGCGCCCTGCGCCTCCAGGTCCCGCATCACGGGAAGGTCCTTGGCATCCGAACCGGACACGGCGACTCCACGGGCCACCATGATGCGGGCGACGGCGGACATGCCCACTCCGCCGATCCCGATGAAATGCACCGGCTGCTCCACCGGCGTGCCTGCAAAGCTCAGGTCAGGGGTACTCATACTCGTGCTGCCTCCACCATCATGTCTGTCACACGTTCGTCCGCATCGCGGATGCCCTGCAGGCGCGCCACCGCGGCCATGGTCCGCAGCGCCTCCGCGTCCTGCACGAGCGGGATGACCGTGCCTTCGAGGAACACGGTGTCCAGGTCTGCGTCCTTCACCAGCAGGGCGCCTCCGGCGTCGACGAGCCCAGCAGCGTTGAGCGCCTGCTCACCGTTGCCGATCGGCAGCGGCACGAAGACGGCCGGCACTCCGACCGCGGACACCTCGCACACCGTCCCGGCGCCACTGCGGCACAGCAGCAGATCCGCTGCGGCATAGACGTTCTCCATGCCGTCCACATACTCGACCTGGCGGTATCCCTCCGCGGTGAGAGGCGCGCCCGAAGCGTCCAGGACGGACTTCCCCCGGCCGGTGATGTGCAGCGTCTGGATCCCCGCCGCGGCCAGGGCCGGGAGGCTCTGCGAGATTACGGTGTTGATGCTCTGCGCCCCGGAGGACCCACCGGTCACGATCAGCGTCGGACGGTCCTGGTCCAGGCCGAGCGCCTCCCGCGCGGCGGACCGGGCGGACTCGCGGTCCAGCTGGGCGATCTGCCGGCGCATCGGCATGCCGACGTGACGGGAGCCCTTGAGCCGGGTCTCCCGGAATGCCGTGCCGGTGGCGGCCGCGAACAGGGCGCCCACGCGGTTCGCCAGGCCCGGACGCACATTGGCTTCGTGGACCACCACGGGGATGCCCAGCTGACGCGCGGCGAGATACATCGGAGTGCACACATAGCCGCCGACGCCGAACAGCACGTCCGCCTGCGCGTCACGCAGGATGGCGCGCGCCTGCTTCACGGCGCCGAGCAGACGGCCCGGCAGGCGCAGCAGATCGGCGGACGGCTTCCGCGGCAGGGGGACGCGGTCGATGGTCTTCAGCTCATACCCGGCTTCCGGGACCAGCCGGGTCTCCATCCCGCTGGCCGTCCCGACCGCCACCACCCGGGCTTCCGGGTGTCGCGCCCTCAGGGCGTCGGCCACCGCGAGCATGGGGCTGATGTGCCCTGTGGTGCCGCCACCGGCGATGACCACGGACAAGGACGACGGGGTGTTCACGATCGGGAGACTCTTTCCTGTGTGCGGGACGCTCGGTCGGTAGTGGGCTTCCTGGGAGTGCGGGGTTTCGGCTTCCCGGGCCGGGCCGGCAGGCGGAGTCCCTTCCGTGCCGAGCCGGAGCTTCCCGTCACGCCTTTGCCCTTGGCGTTCGGCGACTGATCCGAGTCCCGGGCGAGGGAGAGCACCACGCCGATGGCGATCAGCGTCATCAGGAGCGCCGAACCTCCGTACGAGATCAACGGAAGCGGAACGCCGATGACCGGCAGGAGACCCGTCACCATCGCCATGTTCACCGTGGCCTGGCCGAGGATCCAGACCATGATGGAGCCGCCGAGCACCCGGTGGAACAGTTGCTCCTGGCGGATGACCACGCGGTAGATGTTGATGCCGAGCACGGCGAACAGCACGAGGACCACGACCGCGCCCACCAGGCCCAGCTCCTCGCCGATGATGGCGAAGATGAAGTCGTTGTGGGCCTCAGGGATCCAGGAGTACTTCTGGCGGCTCTGGCCCAGACCCGTGCCGAGCAGACCGCCGGACGCCAGCCCGAAGAGTCCGTTCGTGCTCTGGTATGCGGAGTCGTAGTCCTCACTGCACGCCTGGCCCGTCACCCACGTGGTGACACGGCACATGCGGTTGCCGCTCGTCAGGGCCGCCATTCCGGCGAGGCCGATCAGGAGGAGTCCGAAGCCGCCCAGGATGCGGAAATTCACCCCGGCGAAGAACAGCGCCGAGAAGAGGATGGACATCAGGATCAACGCGGTGCCGAGGTCATGCTGCACCATCACGATGCCCACGATCACGCCGCCGAAGATGACCGCCGGGATGTAGACGTGCTTCCACTGATCCAGCAGCTTCTCCTTGCGGAAGAGCACGTGGGCCAGCCAGACCGCCATGGCGAGCTTGGCGGCCTCCGAGGGCTGCAAGGAGAACCCGCCGATGTTGATCCAGTTCAGGTTGCCGTTGACCTTGGTGCCGACCACGAAGAGCGCCAGCAGGAGGGCGACGGCCAGGAAATAAGCGGGCCACGCGATCCGGTGCCAGAACTTCACGTTGCTGCGCGAGATCAGCATCATCACGACGAACCCGAGCACGCCCACCACGCCCTGCTTGAGGCCGTTCGCATACGGGGACTCACCCTGGGCGATCGACTCCACACTGGAGGCCGAGACGACCATGAGGATGCCGATGGCGGTCAGGGCGATCGTCGATCCCAGGATCAGGTAATACGCCGAGTTGCCGGCGGCGCCGCGTCCTTCGATCCGTCGGAACAAGGAGTCCAGGCTGTTCCGGACGCGGGGCCACCATCCGGTGGCTTGCTGAGGCGTGTTCTGCACGGCCTACTCCTCGGTTTCGCCCGCCTGACCGAGAACGACGTCGCGGACCGCGTCGATGAAGGCCTGGCCGCGGTGGGCATAGGAAACGAATTGATCCATGGAGGCGGAGGCGGGAGCCAGCAGGACCGTGTCCCCCGAAGCCGCCTGGCCCCGCGCCATGGTGACGGCACGGCGCATGGCGGAGTCGCCGTCGTCGGCCGCGGCCTGGTCCAGGGTGTCCAGGACCGGGGTGTCGGGGCTCTGGCGCGCCAGAGCCTCCCGCAGCTCGCGGCTTTCGGCGCCGATCAGGACCACGGCCTTGAGCCGGTCGCGGTGAGCCAGCACGAGTTCGTCGTACTGGACGCCCTTGGCCAGGCCTCCGGCGATCCAGATGACGTTCTTGAAGGAGGACAGGGCAGCGTCCGCGGCGTGCGGATTCGTGGCCTTGGAGTCGTTGATCCAGAGGATCCCGTCCTGCTTCGCCACGGCCTGGATGCGATGGCTGCCGGGCAGGTAGTCCTGCAGACCCTTGCGGACCGCTTCCGGCGCGACGCCGGCAGCCCGCGCCAGCGCGGCGGCCGCCAGGGCGTTGGCCACCATATGGCGGGGAGCCACCGGGCCCAGATCGGCCAGCGATGCGAGCTCCTGAGCCGAGTTCCGGCGTTCCTCGATGAAGGCGCGGTCCACCAGAAGGTCCTCGACCACGCCCACCATGCTCAGTCCCGGCGAGCCGGTGGTGAAGGCGATCGCGCGGCAGCCCTCGACGACGTCGGCCTCCTCCACCATCGCCTCGGTCTCCCACTGCTCGGCGTTGTAGATCGCGGCGACTTTGGTGTTGCGGTAGATCTTGGCCTTGTCGGCCAGATACGACTCGTACGAGCCGTGCCAGTCCACATGGTCCTCGGCCACATTGAGGCAGACGCTCGCCAGCGGCGACAGCGACTCGCTCCAGTGCAGCTGGAAGCTGGAGAGCTCGACGGCGAACACGTCGTACTCGACCGGATCACGCAGCGCGTCCAGCACGGGAGTGCCGACATTGCCGACCGCGATGGCCTTGAGCCCGGCGGCCTGCAGGATGGACTCAGTCATGCCGACCGTGGTGGTCTTGCCGTTGGTGCCGGTGATCGCGACCCACTCGGGGGTCTTACGTCCTTCACGGACCGAGACGCGCCACGCGAGTTCGATGTCGCCCCAGACCGCCACATGGCGGCGGGCCGCTTCGGCCAGCAGCGCCTGATCGGGCCGCCAGCCGGGCGAGGTGACCACGAGTTCCGCCGGCTCACCATTGACGAGCGGCAGATGCTCCACGGCGTCCGGGCCGAGCAGCACGTCCACGGCGCCGACGATCTTGAGCGTGTCGGCCTGGGCCCGCGCGGTGTCCGAGGTGGCCGAGTCGACCACCACCACGTGGGCTCCGAGTTCGATGAGCGTGTCCGCGGCCGCGAAGCCGGAGACCCCGATGCCGGTCACGACCACGCGCAGCCCGGACCAGTCGGCGTCCCAGGAGCGCAGGGAGTCGAGGCGCTCGGCCAGTGCTGGATTCTGTGCGGCGGTCACGGTGCGCTCAGCCAATCCGCGTAGAACACGCACAGGCCCAGGCCCACGAAAAGCCCGGCGAGGATCCAGAAGCGGACCACCACGGTGGTCTCCTGCCAGCCCTTGAGCTCGAAGTGGTGCTGCAGCGGGGCCATCTTGAAGATGCGCTTGCCGCCGCTGAGCTTGAAGTAGCCCACCTGCAGGATGACCGAGAGGGAGATGATGACGAACAGGCCGCCGATGAGGGCGAGCAGCAGTTCGGTGCGGGTGAGGATGGCGAAGCCGGCGACGGCGGCGCCGATGGCCAGGGAGCCCGTGTCACCCATGAAGATCTTGGCGGGTTTGGTGTTCCACCACAGGAAGCCCACCAGCGCGGCGCTCATGATGGCCGCCAGGATGCTCAGATCCAGCGGGTCACGCACCTCGTAGCACGGCACGCCCGGATCGACGACGGGGCAGGCGTACTTGCGCTGCCAGATGCCGATGAGGATGTAGGCGCCGAAGACCATGATGGCGGCGCCGGACGCGAGGCCGTCGAGGCCGTCCGTGAGATTCACGCCGTTGGACGCCGCGGTGACCAAGAAGTTGGACCAGATCACGAACAGCACCGCGCCCACGATGGTCCCCCCGAAGGCCAGGTTCAGCCACGGGATGTCGCGGACCAGGGAGATGTTGTACGAGGCCGGGGTCAGACCGTTCTCGTCCGGGAACGCCAGGGCGAGGAGCGCGAAGCTGATGCCCACCACCCCTTGCAGGATGAGCTTGCCCTTGGGTGTCAGCCCGAGGCTCTGCTGCCGGGAGATCTTCTTGAAGTCATCGAGGAACCCGACCAGGCCCATGCCCACGGTGAGGCCGAGCAGGAGCAGGCCCGACGCCGTCGGGCCGCTCGTGTGCGGGTTCATGATCCACATCAGCAGATGGGTCAGGAAGTAGGCGAGGACCACGGAGACGACCCACACGGCGCCGCCCATGGTCGGGGTGCCGCGCTTGGTGTGGTGCGAGGTGGGTCCGTCGTCGCGGATGATCTGGCCGTAGCCGCGCTTCACCAGGAGACGGATGAAGGCAGGAGTTCCCACCAGGGAGAACAGGAGCGCCATTCCAGCGCCGGTCAACAGGGCAATCACAGCTGTTCGCTCCCTTCCCCGCCGAGCGTCGGTCCATGCGTCGAGGAGGACGCGGGCGCAGCGGAAGTGGCCTGTCCCCGTAATGCTATCCGATCACCCAGATGCCTCAGGCCAACGCCATTCGACGATTTGAAGAGCACCAGATCGCCCGGGAGCAGCTGCTCGGCGAGGATCGCCTCGGCCTCGTCGAGGTCCGCGGCGAACAGCGCCTCGCTCCCCCACGAGCCCTCGTTGATGGCGGAGATGTAGAGTGCCCGCGCCTCCTGGCCGACCACCAGAAGCTGGTCGATGTTCAGGCGCACCACCTGGGTGCCGACGGCGGTGTGCTCGCGGATCGAGTCCTCGCCGAGTTCCAGCATGGCTCCGAGCACGGCCCAGGTCCGGCGCTCCCGGCCCAGCTGGGCGAGGGTCTTCAGCGCGGCACGCATCGATTCGGGATTGGCGTTGTACGCGTCGTTGATCACCGTGACGCCGTCGGGGCGCTCGGTGCGCTCCATCCGCCAGCGGCTCGAGGCCTTCTGAGCGCTGAGCGACGCGGCGATGTCCTCCGGGCGAACGCCCAGGGCGAAGGCGGCGGCAGCCGCGGCCAGGAGGTTGTTCACATGGTGGAGGCCGATCAGCTGAGACGTGACCCTGTGGGTGGACCCGTCCGGGAAGTGCGCGTCGAATACCGGCTGGCCGGCGTCGTCCAGCGTGAGGTTCTGGGCCCGGAGGCCGGCAACTGCGGAGCCGTCCGCGCTGAAGCCCAGGACCGGCGCCACGGCGCGGTCCCGCATGGCGGCGACGCGGTGGTCATCGAGGTTGAGGATCACTGTGCCGTCCGCGGGGATCGCCTCGGCGAGCTCGCCCTTGGCGATCGCGATGTTCTCCACGCCGCCGAACTCGCCCGCGTGGGCCGTTCCGACACAGAGGACCACGCCGACCTCGGGGCGGACCATGCCGCACAGGTACTGGATGTGGCCGATGCCCGTGGCGCCCATCTCGATCACGAGGTACCGCGTGTCCACGGTCGCCTGGAAGACCGTGAGGGGGACGCCCACCTCACCGTTGTAGGAACCCTGCGGCGCCACCGTGGGACCCTGGCCCGACAGGATGCCTGCCAGCAGGTCCTTGGTGGTGGTCTTGCCCGCGGAGCCGGTGATGCCGACCACGGAGAACTCGTCGCCGCGCTGCTCACGGGCCTGCCGGATGCGCTCGACGGCGGCCGCGGCCAGCGCGCCCATGGCGAGGACGGCGTCCGGGACGATCACGCTCGGGTACGGGAGTCCGTCCCCGTCGGTCACGAGCCGTTCGGCGAGGGTCAGGACCGCTCCGGCGGCGAACGCGGAGGCGATGAAGTCGTGCCCATCGGCCTGTTCACCCGCCTTCGCCACGTACAGCGAACCAGGGCCCGCCTCCCGTGAGTCGGTGACGACGGACGCCGGTGTCAGATGGGGATTGGCGGCCAGTTCGCCGCCCGTGATCTGGGCGATTTCAGCCGCTGTGAAGTCAATCATCTCGTGTAGGAGCCTAGTCGTTCGTCGTCGAATCGCGGAATCCACGCGCCGCCAGAGCGGCCCGGAGTTCCTCCCGGTCATCGAGCGCGATGTTCACGCCCTTGACCTCCTGCCAGACCTCGTGGCCACGTCCGGCCACGAGGATCGTGTCCTGCGGGCCAGCGAGCTCCACGGCCCTGCGGATCGCCTCATCCCGGGGGAAGGACTCCTCCACGAGGACGTCGGGACGCTCCTGGTCCCGGGCCTGGAAGGCTCCTGCAATGACTTCGGAGCGGATGCCCGCGGGGTCCTCGTCATGGGGGTCGTCATCGGTGACGATCACCACGTCCGCGCCCCGCACGGCGGTGGCGCCCATGATCGGCCGCTTGCCGGCGTCGCGCTCCCCGGTGGCGCCGAAGACGACGATCACCTTGCCCGTGCCGTCGGGCGAGCGGACGGCCTGCAGGGCCCGTTCCAGAGCGTCGGGGTTGTGGGCGAAGTCGACGATCGCGCGGGGCTCGGTGGCCACCACCTGCATGCGGCCGGGAACCTGGACGGACAGCGGATCACCACCGGCGAGCACTCCTGCCATCTCCTCCACGGAGACACCGGAACGCAGCACCATCACGATCGCAAGGGCGGCGTTGGCCACGTTGAACCCACCGGGCAGCGGGACGCGGGCCCGGAGCACGGCGCCGTCGGGGCCATGCAGCGCGAAGTCGGAACCCAGCGCCCCGTGGCTGACGACGTCCTGCACGGTCCAGTCGGCGTCGGTGGCGACATCGGGGCTGACGGCGAGGCGCGTCACGGGGATGCGGCTCGCGTCGGCGAAGCGGCGGCCCCACTCGTCGTCGACGATCACGACGCCGGCGGCGGCGTGTTCGGGAGTGAAGAGCAGCCCCTTCGTGGCGAAGTACTCCTCCATGCTGCCGTGCAGGTCCAGGTGGTCCTGGGTCAGGTTGGTGAAGCCGGCGACGTCGAACAGGACCCCGTCCACGCGATGGAACTGCAGAGCGTGGGAGGACACCTCCATGGTCACCGCGCCGAGGCCGTGCTGCCGCATGCGCGCCATGAGCGCCTGCACATCACTGGATTCGGGCGTGGTCAGCACGCTCGGGATCGCCTCGTCACCCGCGAGGATCTCGATGGTCCCGATCAGTCCGGGGACCACGCCGAGCCCGCGGAGCAGCGCGTTGACGAAGTAGGACGTGGTCGTCTTGCCGTTCGTCCCGGTCACACCGAAGCGCCGCAGGCCGTCCTGGGGCCCGTTCCCGTAGAGGGTGGCGGCCAGCTGCCCGACGACGGCGCGCGGCTCGGGATGGATCAGGACCGGCACGCTCTCCACGGTGGTGTCCCACGCCAGCAGGCGGGCGCCCTCCTGGTCTGTGAGCACGGCGACGGCCCCGTCCGCGACGGCCTGCGCCGAGAAATCAGCGCCATGCCGATGCGCGCCCGGAAGGGCGACGTACAGATCGCCGGGCAGGACGCTCCGCGAGTCGTTGGTGATCCCGGAGACCACCACGTCGGCCTGCGGCCCGGCGTCCAGGCCGAGGCTCTCCGCCAGACGGCCCAGCGCTACGGCAGGGGGCGTCTGCGGCCGGAAGACCCGGGCCTTGCGTTCCTGCCCGGCACCGGACCGGACCGCGGGGTTGGCTTCATGCTCTGACACGTATCTGCTCCAAAAGATCTGCTGCGGTGGATCCGGTGCGAGCCGGAGGTCCGGAAAAGGTCGGGGTCACTTGCCGTTGCCGGAGGAGCCTCCGGGACCAAACTGGTCCAGATGCACGGGCTTGCCGGTGGACGGCGGGACATTGTTCACGCGGAGCACCTGGCCCATGACCGAGCGGAAGATGTCGGCGCCGTCGATGCCGAAGATCTTGTCCTGCGGCCGCTGCACGAGCACCTCGACGATGTACTGGGGATTGTCCATGGGAGCCATCCCGACGATCGAGGCGGTGTACCCGCAGAAACCGGGTCGGCCGTTGTCACAGGGTGATTCGGAGGTGCCGGTCTTGGCACCCACGCGGTATCCGGGAATGGCCGCGTCCTTCCACTCGCCTTCCGTGACGACGCTTTCCAGCATGTCCCGGGTCTGCTTGGCGGTGGACTTGGAGATGACCTGACGGGAGGGACCCATGGGGGCTTTCTCCTCCGTGCCGTCCTCGTTGACGTAGCCGTCGATGAGGCGCGGCTCCAGCATGACGCCGTCGTTGGCGATGCTCTGATACGCCATGACCGTCTGCAGCACCGACTGGGAGACGCCCTGCCCGAACAGGACGGTGAACTCCTGGCGGCCGTCCCACTTCTCCGGCTTGCTGAGGATGCCGCCGGCCACCCCGGGCAGCGGCACGTTCGGAGCTTGGCCGATGCCGAAGCGCCGGAGCCAGTCGTAACGCTCCTGCTTGCTCAGCCGCTGGCCGGCCATGACGGTCCCCGTGTTCAGGGAGTAGCCGAGGATGCCGGCGAGCGTCCGGTTGAAGGTCGGGTGGCTGAAGGAGTCCTCGAACGTCTGCCCGTTCACCGTGTAGCTGTTGGGGATCGAGAACTGCTCCATCGGCTTGGACTTGCCCTCTTCGATCAAGGCGGCCGCCACGAGGGGCTTCTCCACCGAACCGGGCTCGAGCGCGGCCGTGACCGACCGGACGCCGCGGTCCTCGGGCGCCACACCACCGGGATTGTTCGGATCCGGGGTGTTGGTGTCCGCCATGGCGACGATCTTGCCGGTCTTCACTTCCTGCACCACGACGCTGCCCCATTCGGCGCCCAGGTTGTTCACCTGGGTCTGAATGACCTGCTGGGCGTAATACTGCAGATCGCTGTCAATGGTGAGCTTGACCGTCTTGCCGTTCTTGGCGGGGGTGATGCGGTCCGGCGCCACCGGGATGACGAGACCGTCGGCGCCCATCTCGAAGCTGCGGGATCCAGGGGTGCCGGTCAGCACGGAGTTCTGGGTCTGCTCGATCCCGGCGATGCCGTCCTTGCCGTCCTTGAGGAAGCCGATGATCCCGCCGGCCACCGCGCCGTTCGGGTAGACACGCTGGCTCGTGCCCTGCGTGACGACGCCGGGCACGGCCAGTTCGAGGATCGCGTCGGCCGTCTCGGGCTTCACGCCGCGCGCGAGGAGCTTGTACTGCGAGGTGCCGGTGGCGGCCTTCTTGACGTCCTCGTACGGCATCTTCAGCAGTCCGGCGAGATCCTGGAGGCCCTGATCACGGCTGATCTTGATCGCCTTGGTGGGGTCCTTGGGGTCGGTGCGCCAGAAGCTGTCCTTGCCCGTGTTCTGCTTCGGATCGATCACCACGTCATAGCGGATGATCGAATTCGCGAGAACGGTTCCCTTGGAATCGACGATCGCACCCCGCTGCGCCGGAAGTTCGATGGTCCGGGAACGCTTGGCCTGGGCGGCCTCGGCCAGCCCGCCGACATCGAAACCCTGGATGAGGACGAGCTGGCCACCCACCACCAGGAGCAGGGTGAGCATGATGCCCAGGCCGATGCGGAGCCGGAGCTGAACGCGCCGCGCGGTCCCCCGCTGTTTCGTCTTGCCTGTCCTCACCACGACTCGCCCTCTCACTGCCTACCGGTGAGGTAGGTCTTGTCCTCTGTCGATCAGTTGACGGGGGTCCGCTGCGCAGGCGCCGGGACCGTTCCCCCGTTCAATTGAACCTTAGGAACCTGAGGAACCGCCGGAGCCTGCGCCGTGGTCTTGCTCTCGGCGGGCTTCTTCTGGGTGGAGTCCGTGGTGGCCTGGTCCTCGGTGGAGGACGGGACGACGCTCAGCTGACCGGCGATGGCAGGCGCGGCGATGATGGCCGACTTGGTCTTCTCATCCTTGGTCGCCGCGACGGCCTTGCCGCTCACGGTGGTGCGGTCCAGGTCGATCTGCCCCTGGCCTGCGGACGGGACCATGCCCATCGCGGTGGCCTTCGCGGCGAGGTTCTGCGGCGCGTTGAAGTTCTGGACCTCCTGGGAGAGCTCCTGGTTCTTCTTCGTCAGGGCCGACTGCTTCGCCTTGAGCGCCACCATGTCGTACTGGCCCTGGGAGAGCTGGATGTTGAGCAGCAGGACGCCCACGAGGGCTGCCGCGAGCACGGCGAAGCAGGACGCCACGAAAACGACCGACTTGCGGCGCGGCGCGGAGGGCACGACGACGAGCGGCGTGCGCTTCCGCTGCGTCGGCTGCGGTGCCGGGGTGGCAAGCTTCCGGGCCGTGTTGCCGACGGTCCGGATGGCCGGGCGGGTGGTGACGCTGCTCATGCCGTCCTCCTGTCCTTGATGCGTTCGGCCGCGCGAAGGCGGGCCGAGGCCGCACGGGGGTTTTCCGCGATCTCTGCTTCGGTGGGCTGTTCGGTGCCCTTGGTGATGGTCTTGAGTTCCGGCTTGTGCTGCTCGAGTTCCACCGGGAACCCGTGCGGAGCCGATGAGGTGGAGCGGGACTGGAAGGTCCGCTTGACGATCTTGTCCTCCAGCGAGTGGTAGGACATCACGACCACGCGGCCTCCGAGGGCGATGGCGTCCACGGCGGCCGGGACGGCGCGCTCGAGAACGTCCAGTTCCTCATTCACCTCGATGCGCAGCGCCTGGAAGGTCCGCTTGGCGGGGTGACCGCTGTTCCGCGCGGCGGCTGCCGGCACCACTGCACGGATGGCCTCGACCAGCTCACCGGTGGTGGTGAAGGGGGTCTCGGCCCGGCGGGTGACGATGCTGCGGGCGATCCTGCCGGCGAACTTCTCTTCGCCCCAGGTGCGGATCAGCCGGACGAGGTCCTGTTCCTCATACTCGTTGACGACATCGGCCGCGGTCTGACCACGGCTGGTGTCCATTCGCATGTCCAGTGGAGCGTCGTAGGAGTAGGCGAAACCGCGCTCCCGCTCGTCGAGCTGAAGCGAGGAGACACCGAGGTCCATGAGGACGCCGTGTACGGCCGGGATTCCGAGTTCCTCGAGGACCTCGGGGATCTCGTCATACACGGCATGCACCAGGCTCGTACGTCCGGCGAAGGGGCTGAGCCGCTCACCGGCCAGGGCCAGAGCCTCCTCGTCACGGTCGATGCCGATCAGGTGGAGATCTTCATGGCGCTGCAGCAGGGCTTCCGAGTGGCCGCCCATGCCGAGGGTGGCGTCGATGACCACGGGACGCTCCCCGCGTCCACGTGCTGCATCGAAGCCGGGGGCCAGCAGCATCAGGCAACGTTCTTTGAGGACAGGGATGTGACGTTCGGAGGTGGGCCTTGACCCGCTCATCTCCGCCATGTGGTCTCCTGCCCTGGTGGTGTCGCCTACGTTCCTGCCTGCCGTGCGCTGCGCTTCCTGTGACGTGATCCCCATCCGCGCCGCGGGTCGGTCCGCCTGGCTCCGGGGAAGGTGAGCCAGGATGACCAGCCTTGGGCGGCTGGAGATCACGTCCAGGAAACGGCCTGGGTTCTTCCTCAGAAGATCCCGGGGATCGCGTCTTCGTCCGTGTCGGAGAAGGAGTTCTCCTGCTCCTCGAGGTACTGGTTCCAGGCCTGGGCGT
The DNA here is from genome assembly GCF_029690065.1 of Arthrobacter sp. Y-9. Taxonomy (NCBI): domain Bacteria; kingdom Bacillati; phylum Actinomycetota; class Actinomycetes; order Micrococcales; family Micrococcaceae; genus Arthrobacter; species Arthrobacter sp. Y-9. The sequence continues at coordinate 1,499,519 of NZ_CP121463.1, read as the reverse complement.
CCCAGATCTCGGCCCGGGTTCCTGCGCCGATCACGGCCAGCTCCCGTCCCAGACCCGCGTACTCCCGGAGCGCCGGCGGAATCGTCACGCGCCCCTGCTTGTCGGGTACCTCATCAGAGGCTCCAGACAGAAAGACACGCATGTAATCGCGGGCTTGGCGGCTGGACAGTGGAGCCTGCCGCATCTGCTCGTGAATACGTTCGAATTCCTTCTGGCTGAAGACGTAGATGCAGCGCTCCTGGCCCCTTGTCAGAACCAGTCCGTTGGCCAGTTCCTCGCGGAACTTGGCCGGCAGGATGATGCGGCCTTTTTCGTCGAGACGCGGCGAGTGAGTGCCAAGGAACACTGCTCACCGCCGATCCGTCGAAAGCTGCCGTACTACCCCAAGTGCCGCCACTACCCTCTTACTGCCTCCACTGTACTCCACTTCGCACCACGGTCAAGGTCGAAACACGTTTTCTCCAGCGTGCTGTGTTGCGAAAATCCTTGCCAGCACTGGGATCCAGGGACGTGGTGGGAAGTGGAGGGAAAATCAGCGCCGGCAGCGCCCGGGAGTGCCGCGGGCGGACGGGAGCGCCGGGGAAAGGCCGGAAAACGGCCTGGAACACCCTCTGGGGAGGGAAAGGGAGGGAAGCGTGGAGCGAAGTGGTGGACTCCCGGCCACGCGCCGGGGAGGGAAAAGGAGGAGGTTGTGGAGCGACGTGGGAATGGGAGTGGAGGGCCGCTGAAATGCCGGTCCCGCCCTCGGAGGATGTGCACGCGGCATGCGGGCTGGGAGCCGCAATGAGGATGCGCGCGGCAAGCAGGGTGCGCACGGCAAGACCCGGAAACGACGAAGAGCCCGCCGAAGCGGGCTCTCGAGGCGACTCCCCCGCCGTCGTCGGGCGCCATCAGGGCGCCGGTGCGGCAGGGCTGCGGACTGACGGACGGACCGTCAGACGGAAAGGATCAGGGTTCTTCGCGGCGGCGCTGCTCCCAGCGCTGCTCCAGGTCCTCCATGAAGCCGGACCGCGGACGGGAGGGACGCGCGCCGGCGTCGCGGTGACCGGAGGCCGGGCTCAGTCCCTTGCCCATGCTGGTGGCGAAGTAGACGCCTCCACCCATGACCAGGAACCCGAGAACACCCACCACGATGTTCTGAAGCGTGACGCCGAGCAGCAGGACCAGGATGCCCGCGACCACGGCGAACGCGCCGATCACCAGGCGCTTGGTGGACCAGCGGTGAGCAGCACCCTGCTCCATCTGACTGGCGAACTTGGGATCGTCCTCATGCAGCTGTCGCTCCAGCTGCTCGAGCAGCCTCTGTTCATGCTCCGAGAGCGGCATGACGACCTCCTCATCTCCGGGCGCCAGTCGGCTTGATTCGTGGTGCCACTGACTAGTGCAACGGACTCCTCAGCGGGGAAGTTCCCCGTACTCCAATTTTAGGCCTCAGAACGTCCGGGTGAAAGTGGAGTTCGACTCATCCCGCCTTTTCAGGAGGACTTTCCGGCCCGGGCCGGTTCCGGGCCTTGGATCCGAGGAGCCGGGCCGGTGTGAGCCCGGAGGTTCCGAACTTGTCCCGCACCTCATCGAGGCTCTTCTCCACCTTGCGCCAGTTGTCGTCCTGCCGGTCGAAACTCAGCTGCACCGCACCCGATCCGGCCTCCAGATGGTCCGCCCGCACCCCGATCAGGCGGATCGCCTGCGGCAAGGGGCCCACGGCATCCAGCAGCATGCGGGACAGTTCGTACAGCTTTGCGCCGGAATCGGTGGCGTAATCGAGTCGGCGGCTCCGGGTGATGGTGCTGAAGTCGGCGTATCGCAGCTTGAGCGCCACCCCGCCCGCCGACATCTCACCGGAACGGAGCCTCCGGGCCACGCGGTGGGACAGGGAGAGCAGTGCCCGGTGAAGGGCCGCGGCGTCCCGGGTGTCCTCGGCGAACGTGGTCTCCGCGCTCATGCTCTTGTCCACCCGCTCGGAGGTCACCGGACGTGGGTCCCTCCCCCAGGCCAGCGCGTGAATGTGCTCCCCCATGGCCCCGAAGGCCTTGCGCAGCACGGGGAGCGGGGTCGCTGCGACGTCCGCCACGGTGCTCAGTCCCAGCCGGGCGAGCTGCTGTTCGGACTTGCCGCCCACACCCCAGAGCGCCTTGACCGGCAACGAATGCAAGTACTCGAGCTGCTGCTCCGGCTCGATCACCAGCAGGCCGTCCGGCTTGGACCGGGTGGAGGCGATCTTGGCCAGGAACTTGGTGCCGGCGATGCCCACGGAGGCGGAGACCCCCAGCTCGGCGCGGACGCGGCGCCGGATGTCCTGCGCGATCTCCACCGGTGACCCGACGCGGCGGAGCGCCCCGGACACGTCCAGGAACGCCTCGTCCACGCTGAGCTGCTCCACCGCGTCCGTATAGGAGCGGAAGAGTTCCATGAGCTGAGCCGACACTTCGTAGTACAGCTCGTGGCGGGGTGGGACGATCACCGCCTGAGGGCACCGGGCATAGGCCTGGGACATCGGCATCGCCGAGCGCACCCCGAAAGCGCGGGCCTCATACGAGGCGGACAGGACGACGGAGCGGTCCGCCGGGAATCCGACGATCACGGGGCGTCCGAGCAGTGCGGGATTCTCGCGCTGCTCCACGGAGACGAAGAAGGCGTCCATGTCCACGTGGAGGATGCTGCATCTCCTCCACCTCTCCAGTTCCCGCGCCTCCATACCCACCATGCTAGTCAGCTCCCCTGACAGAAGAACGCCTCTGCGGCGTCCGGCATCGACCTCCACGTCAGGCCCTCTAAAATAGGAGTGCCCCCGCCGGCACGTGGCCCGGCCGGGCCCTGCGGCTGCGCAGGCTCGATCCACCGGAGGAGTTCCGATTGACCAAGCACCCGACGGCGTGGCGACGCGCCGGTCTCGCCGTGGCTCTGTGCGTGGGGATGAGCCTCACGGCCTGCACCCCTGAGGCCGCCACTTCCGCGTCGACGTCCACCGCGACGCCGTCGGCCTCCCCGAGCGCCGCCGCGCAGGCCACGTCCACGGCGCCCGCGCTCCCCGCGAACTTCCCGACGGCGCTCATCCCGGCCATGCCGAAGCTCACCCAGGTGAGCGGCACCGTGAGCCCGCGCGGCGAGGTCACCGACGTCGCGTTCACCGGCACGGCGCCGTCCGCGCCGGCAGCGGTCGACGCGTTCTACACCGCACACTTCAAGAAGCTCGGCTTCACGGCGACCGCGTCGACCACGGTGGACGGCGTGCTGAACAAGACGTTCATCCGGAACAACGGAGACGAGACGGTCAGCCTGAACGCCGCACCCGCATCGGGTGGGAGCACCGTCACCATCGGCGCCACGGTGAGGACGGCCAACGCGAAATGACCACGGCATCGCAGCCCGGCCTGAGCGCCGAAGTGAACACTGAGCAGGCCCTCTTCGTCACCGCGGTGAACGAGCGGCTCGAAGACTTCCTCGACCGCCAGCGCCACCTGGTCTCGGGGATCTCCGAGGACGTCGCCCCCTTGCTCGACTCCATCCGCACCCTTGTGAGCGGGGGCAAGAGGATGCGCGCCCTGCTCGCGTACTGGGGCTTCCGGGCCGCGGGCGGCGCGGCACAGGCCGAGGAGGCGGTGCAGGCCGGCGTCGCGCTCGAGCTCTTCCAGGCGGCAGCGCTGATCCACGACGACATCATCGACCGCTCGGCCACCCGTCGCGGCCGGCCGAGCGTGCATCAGTCCTTCGCGGATCTCCATCAGGAGTCGGGCTGGCGGTTGGACCCGGAACGCTTCGGCCACGCCGCGGGCATCCTCACCGGGGACCTCTGCCTGTCGTTCAGCGAGGAGGCCTTCGCCGAGATCGGGGCGGCCACGCGCGCCGGCACCGTGGCACGAGGGATCTTCAACCGCATGCGGGCCGAGGTGATGGCCGGTCAGTACCTCGACATCCTCGAAGAGGTGGCCGGGCCGCTCCGCACGGTGGACGGGGCTGTCGAGCGGGCCCGCACCGTCATCCGCTTCAAGTCCGCCAAATACTCGACCGAGCATCCCCTGGCGCTCGGCGGCGCGATCGCAGGGGCGCCCCAGGAGCTCCTCGACGGGTTCTCCCGTTTCTCACTCCCCCTGGGCGAGGCGTTCCAGCTCCGGGATGACGAGCTGGGCGTCTTCGGCGATCCGCTCACCACGGGCAAGCCGGCCGGCGACGACCTGCGGGAGGGTAAGCGCACCCTGCTGGTCGCCTTCATGCGCGAACTGGGCACGCCGGATCAGGTGGGGTTCCTGGAAGCAGCTCTCGGCCACTCCGATCTGACCGACGACGACGTCGCGCGCGTCCGCGCGGACATGACGGCGTGCGGCGCGCTGGCGGCCGTCGAGACGGAGATCGACTCGCTCAGCGCCGCGAGCTTCACCGCACTGGACGAACTGCGCATTCCCGACCTGCCACGGCAGGCCCTGCGGTCCCTGGCCGAGGCGGCGGTCCAGCGGAGTTCCTGACACAAAATGATGAAGGGCAGGTCACGATTCCGTGACCTGCCCTTCATGGTTCCCGTCTGGAGTCACCAGGCCAGCGCGGAGGCCCGGCGCCGGATCTCGGTCTTACGCCCGGCCCTCAGCGCGTCCACCGGACGTCCGGGAAGGGACTCGTCCTCGGTGAAGAGCCAGGTGATCAGTTCCTCATCCGTGAAGCCGGAGTCCTTCAGGACCGCGATGGTCCCCTTGAGGGAGTCCAGGACTTCCCCGTCCTTCACGAACTCGGCGGGAACGCTGCGGATCTTCCGCTCGCCCACCTTCAGCGCCACCAGGGCGCGTTCGTCGATCAGCCCGTGGACCCGGGAGATCTTCATATCAAGGATTTCCGCCACATCCGGCAACGGCAGCCATTCGCCCACCAGGGCTTCAACATTGCTCACCCTTTAAGGGTGCCACGCCGGGCCGCCTCCCACCTAGCCCGTCCCGCGGCTCCGGTGATTCCGGGCTTGACCAGGGCGTCCAGGACACGCCGGGGCGTCGCCCAGCAAATCCGGCTCTTCTTGTGCTAGCCGAATTTTCGTGAGAGATTCACATTGGTCACATTTTCAACACGACCATCAACTTTCACATACGCACCACAGGTCACACGCTGAAATCTCCCCTTTCAGCGGATGACCCTGACGCCAAGGACGACACTGAATGACGAGCCTCACATCGCCAACGAACCGTTCACGGGCCACCGCAGCAGTGGCGACGGCCGCCCTTCCCGCAGTCGTCCTTTCCTCGCTCGCGCTGGCCCAGCCGGCCGAGGCGTCGGTGCCTCAGAACGTGACCCCCGCCAAGCGCCTTCCTCAGGGCCTCGAAGCCGCCATCGCCGGCCGCGCCTCGGCCAACCTCCTGCCGGTGAGCCAGGTGGCGACGTCGCTGCCCGCGAATCTGCAGATCGCGCTCAAGGCCGTTCCGAACACGTACCGCATCGTCTCGGGCGACACGATGAGCGGCATCGCCCATCGTTACGGCCTGAGCCTGAACGCCCTCCTGAAGCTCAACAACATCCGGGCGAATCAGATCATCTACCCCGGCCAGACCATCAAGCTGAAGGCGGGCGTCTCCGCGCCGTCCTCCTCCGGCGGTCAGGTCTCGCGGCCCACCACCGCGCAGGGCGGCTCCACCTACACCGTCCGCTCCGGCGACACCCTCGGCGCCATCGCCATGCGCCATCGCGTCAGCCTGAGCTCGATCCTGTCCTGGAACGGCCTGCGCGCGACGTCGATCATCTACCCGGGCCAGAAGATCAAGGTCTCGGCCGGCGGCGCCGTGGTGCCTCAGTCCACGGGACAGACCGGCAAGGGCTCCACGGGCGGCGGCGCCGTCTCCGGCGGCAGCTACGTGGTCCGCGCGGGCGACACCCTCGGAGCCATCGCCTCCCGTCAGCGCGTCTCCCTGAGCGCCCTGCTCAACGCCAACCGGCTCAAGATGACCTCCATCATCTACCCGGGCCAGAAGCTCGTGATCCCCGGCGCCGGCCAGACCACCAGCCCCACCACCCCGGGCAACCAGGGCACTCCGGGCGATCTGGTGCCTGACTCCTTCCTCGGGTACAAGTACCCGAAGGCCGTGGTCAACTCCGCCAACCGCAACAAGGCCCTGCTGAACGCCTCGCCGGTGCCCACGCGCGCCGAGATGCGTCAGATCGTCGCCGACACCGCACGGCGCATGGGTGTCGAGCCGGCCCTGGCCCTGGCGTTCGCCTACCAGGAGTCCGGTTTCAGCCAGCGCGCGGTGTCCCCGGCGAACGCCATCGGCACCATGCAGGTCATCCCGAGCTCGGGTGAGTGGGCGTCCCAGATGGTGGGCCGTCAGCTGAACCTGCTGGACCCGTACGACAACGCGACGGCGGGCATCGCGATCATCCGCTCGCTGCTCCGCACCAGCCGCAACACCGACTACGCGATCGCCGGCTACTACCAGGGTCAGTACTCGGTGGAGCACCACGGCATGTACTCGGACACCAAGGCCTACGTCGCCGCCATCAAGGCACACCGCGCGACGTTCCGCTGAGCACCTCCCGCCTGTCGACAAGGGTCCGGTACGCGTCGTACCGGACCCTTGTCGCGTGAACACTTAGGATCGTAGGGTGCAACACCGCTCTGAAGACCCGCTTCTCGGCACGGTCGTCGACAACCGCTACCGCGTGCTCGAACGCATCGCGGACGGCGGCATGTCCACCGTGTACAAAGCGCTGCATGTCACGCTGGAACGCCCGGTCGCCCTGAAGGTGCTTCACCCTCAGCTGGCGTCCGATGAGGTCTTCGTGGAGCGCTTCGCCCGGGAAGCCCGCGCGTCCGCCCGGCTCTCCCACCCCCATGTCGTCTCCGTCCTCGACCACGGACGCCACGGCCGCCTGACCTACCTGGTCATGGAGTACATCGAGGGCCGGACCCTCCGGGACGTCATCCGCACCGAGGGCGCCCTCACGCCGCGGGTCGCCATCAGTTATCTGGCGCCGGCCCTCGAGGGACTCGCCGCGGCTCATGAAGCCGGGCTGATCCACCGGGACGTCAAGCCGGAGAACGTGCTCATCTCCCGGGAGGGCGCCGTGAAGATCGGCGACTTCGGGCTCGCCCGCCAGGCGACCGCCCAGACCAGCACCGGAGAGCTTCTGGGCACGGTGGCCTACCTCTCCCCCGAGCTCTTCCTGCGGCACGACGCCGACGCGCGCAGTGACGTCTACTCCTGCGGGATCATGCTCTACGAGCTGCTCACGGGCGGCGTGCCGTTCACGGGTGACATGCCCATCCAGGTGGCCTACCAGCACGTCAACGACCAGGTCCCTGCCCCCTCGCTGAAGCGTCCCGGCCTGGCCCAGGACTTCGACGAACTCGTCCTGTGGGCCACGGCGAAGGCGCCGGATGAGCGCCCGGTGGACGCACGGGCCTTCCTCGGCGAGCTGCGCCATGTCGCGGCGACCCTGCCCGCCGCCGACCTGGACTTGCCCGCGCCGGGCGCGCCGGCGTCGTCGCCGTTCGAACCGCGGCCCGCCGGCCCCGGCGGACCGAGCGCGAACCCGGCGTACCAGAGCGCCTCCCAGGGCGGCGGCGCCACCGAGGTCATCGGCGCACAGGGGCTGCAGACCACGGTGCTGCCCGCGGGAGAGCGGCACACGACCGTGCTGGGCTCGCCCGATCCGCTGGCGACGTCGGTCATCCCCCAGTCCGGCCAGTCGACCACGGTCCTGCCCCACACGCCCGGCGCCCCGCCGAGCAAGCGGCAGCAGAGGAAGGACGACAAGGAACGGGCCCGCCAGGAGGCGAAGGCACTGGCCACCCCCACCCGCCAGGTGCGGCAGGGGAACCCGCGGCGCAAGGGCGTCATCTGGGTGGTCGTCCTGGTGCTGCTCGCACTCCTGGCATCCGGCGCCGGATGGTTCTTCGGCATGGGTCCGGGCGCGCAGGTCACGCTGCCGGATCTCAAGAGCCAGCCTGCGGAACAGGCCGCGTCGATCCTCGCCGGCTACGGCATCAAAGCCGAACAGCAAGAGGTGTTCGACGAGAAGGTCGGGAGCGGTCTGGTGGTGGCCACCGAGCCCCCGGCCGGAACTGTGATCCGCAAGTTCGAAGGTGTGCAGCTGCTGGTCTCCAAGGGGCCGCAGCTGTTTCCCGTTCCGGGCCTGGTCAAGAAGACACTGGACGACGCCCGCAGCGCGCTGACCACGGCGAACCTGGCGGCCGGAACCGTCACGGAGAAGTACAGCGAGACCGTGCCCACGGGCCAGGTGATCGCCCAGTCCCCCGGCGGTGGCGCCCAGGTGCGCCGCGGCACGCCCGTGAATCTCACGGTCTCCAAGGGACCCGAACCCGTCCCGGTGCCGAGCGTCCTGGGTCTGAGCGAGGACGATGCGACGCAAAAGCTCACCGCCGCCGGCTTCGAGGTGAAGGCCGCGCAGGAGCAGGTGTTCAGCAAGGACGTCCCGGCCGGCAGGGTCGCCGCACAGGTCCCCGCGAACGGCACACTGTTCAAGGGCGACACCGTGACCCTGACACTGTCCAAGGGGCCGCGGCCCGTGGAGGTCCCCGACTTCGTGGGCAAGCAGGCCACCGTGGCCAAGGCCGAACTGGAGAAGCTGGGCTTCACCGTGGTCATCAATGAGGTCCTCGGCGGCTTCTTCGGAACCGTGCGCACTCAGGACCCCCGGGGCGGCACCGCGCCCGAAGGCTCCACGATCACGCTGACCGTGGTGTAGCCCCGCCCCTCGGCAGTCCCCACCCTTCCTCGGGCCGCGGATGGGCCTCGAGCAGCAGCCCGAGGAGGCGGGTCAGCTCCGCCCGGTCTTCCGCACCCAGGGTGGCGAAGTACTCGTCGCCCCGCTGGGAGCGGACCGCGTGGACCTTCCGCTCCAGTTCCAGCCCCTCCGTGGTGGCGGACAGCAGCACGGCCCGCTTGTCGGTGGGATCCTGCGTGCGCGCGATCAGCCCCTCCGCTTCGAGCTGGGTCAGCACCTCCGCCGCCGAACGCGGCGCGATCCGCAGCGCCGCGGCCACATCGCGCTGCCGCTGCGGCTCGCCGTCGTGCGATGCGATGACGTGCAGCGCGCGCCATTGGTGAGGCGACAGGCCGAACGGGGACAGATCGGCCATCCAGCTGCGCCGCAGTCCGTGCGAGACGGAATGGACCAGGTCAGGGAGCTCCATGCGGTCGGGGGTCATGGTCACACTGTAGGCATTCGCGGCCCCGAAGGAAAGATGAGGAGGTTACCTCTTTACATTCCCCTATTACGGAGGTAACCTCCTTATCGAGGCGCGCGGAATGCGCCGCTTCCCCTCGACCCCTCAGGAGGCCCCGGATGACCTTTGGCGCCGTCCCCCACACCCCAGGCCCGGGCGCAGGACGCCCTGTGGGCCCCGGTCGCGTCAACAAGGCCGACCTCACTCAGCTCGACCAGCACCCGGTCAGTAAGCGGCGGATCGCCGCCCTCTTCTCCGCCTACAAGGGCCCGCTGCTCCTGGTGGTCGTCCTGATCACCGGCAGCTCGATCGTCTCCCTCTTCCAGCCATTCCTGGTGCGCAGCGTGATCGACGACGCCCTGCCTCACGGACGCACCGGCCTCCTCGGCCTCCTGGTGCTCGCGATGATCGGCGTCGCCGCAGTGACCGCGGTGATCGGCGTCTGGCAGACGTGGATCTCCACCCGCATCGGGCAAGGGGTCATGCATGATCTCCGGACCCGGCTGTTCGGCCATCTGCAGGCCCAGTCCCTCGGTTTCTTCACCCGCACCCACGGCGGCGAAGTCCAGTCCCGCATGACCAACGACATCAACGGCATGCAGAACCTCGTCACCAACACGGCCACGGCCGTCGCCTCCAACGTCACCACCGCCATCGGCACCGTGATCGCCATGGTCGCCCTCTCCCCCTGGCTCAGCCTCGTCTCCCTCCTCGTCCTGCCGCCCTCCATCTGGGTGGCCCGCCGGGTCGCGCTGCAGCGCCGTGACATCACCGTGAAGCAGCAGGCCAAGATGGCGGAGCTGCAGACGTATGTGGATGAGGGACTCTCCGTCTCCGGGATCCGGCTGGCCAAGACCATCGGCTCCACGTCCCGGGACGCCGCGCGCTTCGATGCGGCGAGCCGCGAGCTGGCCGATCTGGAGATGCGGTCCCAACTGGCCGGACGGTGGCGGATGGCCGCGATGCAGATCGTCTTCGCCGCGATCCCGGCCGTGATCTACCTCGCGGCCGGCCTTCCGGTGGGCGGCATGGATCTCTCGATCGGCACCATCGTGGCGTTCACCGCCTTGCAGTCCGGCTTGTTCCGTCCGGTCATGGGCCTCATGAGCGTCGGGGTCCAGTGGGTGACGGCCATGGCGTTCTTCTCGCGCATCTTCGAGTGGCTCGACCTGGTCCCGGAGATCCGCGAGCCCGAGCACCCCGTGCACCTCGACCCGGCCACCGTCCGCGGTGAGGTGCGCTTCGAGCACGTGGACTTCGCCTATCCCGGCAGTGGGTCGAACGTGCTCAGCGACGTCGACCTGACCATCCCCGCCGGCACGACGGCCGCCGTCGTCGGGCCCACGGGCTCCGGGAAGTCGACGCTGGCCTCCCTGCTCCCCCGCCTCAACGACGTCGGCGCAGGCCGGGTGACGATCGACGGCGTCGACGTGCGGGACCTCAGCTTCCAGGACCTCTCCGCGATCGTGGGCGTGGTCTCCCAGGAGACCTATCTGGCGCACGCGAGCGTCCGGGACAACCTGAGGATCGCCGCACCGGACGCGGGCGACGACGTGCTGTGGGAGGCCCTCGAGGCGGCCCACGTGGCCGAGCTCATCCGCAGCCTCCCCGCAGGCCTCGACACGATGGTCGGCGCACGCGGACATCGCTTCTCCGGCGGCGAGCAGCAGCGCCTGGCGATCGCCCGCACCCTGCTGCGCAATCCTCGCGTCCTGGTGCTGGACGAGGCCACGAGCGCCCTCGACAACACCACGGAAGCCCAGGTCCAGGCGGCCCTGGACCACCTGGCCGCCACCCGCACGACCCTGACGATCGCCCACCGCCTCTCCACGGTGGAGGACGCGGAACAGATCGTGGTGCTCGACGGCGGCCGCGTCATCGAGCACGGCACGGCGCCGGAGCTGCGGGCGGCCGGCGGCGCGTTCGCGGAGCTGTCGGCGCGCCAGCTGAGCGACCCCGAGTTCGAGGACGAGCTTCAGGACGAACCGATCGGCTGACGCCGGCCCGGAGACGCCGGAGGCCGGTCCGTAAGAAACGGACCGGCCTCTTCTGCGCGCCGGGGTCGCCCCGGCCGATGCCTCAGCCTCAGCGCTTCGAAAGCGCCCCGGCCACCAGGAACGCGAGTTCCAGGGACTGCATGTGGTTCAGGCGCGGATCGCAGACCGACTCGTAACGGTCCTCGAAGGCCGCCTCGTCGATCGGGTCAGCGCCACCCAGGCACTCCGCGACGTCGTCGCCCGTCATCTCCACGTGCAGACCGCCCGGGAAGGTTCCGAGGGCGTCGTGCACCTCGAAGAAGCCGCGGACCTCGTCCATGACGTCGTCGAAACGGCGCGTCTTATAGCCGTTCTTGCTGGTCACGGTGTTGCCGTGCATCGGGTCGGTCACCCAGAGGACCTGGGCGCCGGAGGCGGTGACCTTCTCCACGATCGGCGGGAGGTTCTCGCGGATCTTGCCCGCGCCCATGCGCGTGATGAAGGTCAGACGGCCGGGCTCGCGGTTCGGGTCGAGCTTGTCGATGAGGCGCAGCGCGTCATCGCCCGAGGTGTTCGGGCCGAGCTTGACGCCGATCGGGTTGCGGACGCGGGACAGGAAGTCCACGTGGGCGTGGTCCAGCTCGCGGGTGCGCTCACCGATCCACAGGAAGTGCGAGGACGTGTCGTACGGGAACCCGGTCCGGGAGTCGATCCGGGTGAGGGCCCGCTCGTAGTCGAGGAGGAGCGCCTCGTGGCTGGCGAAGAACTCCACCCGCTTGAGGGCTTCGAAGTCCGCGCCGCAGGACTGCATGAAGGTGATGGCACGGTCGATGTCCTTGGCCAGGGACTCGTAGCGGGCGTGGGCCGGGTTGGCCGTGAAGCCCTTGTTCCACTGGTGCACCAGGCGGAGATCGGCGAAGCCACCCGTGGTGAACGCCCGGATGAGGTTCAGCGTGGAGGCCGAGGTGTGGTACGCCCGCAGCATGCGACTGGCGTCATGCGCACGGGACTCGGGGGTGAACTCGTACCCGTTGACGATGTCACCACGGTAGGCCGGCAGGGTGACGCCGTCCCGGGTCTCGTCATTGGACGACCGCGGCTTGGCGAACTGCCCCGCCATGCGGCCCATCTTGATGACGGGGAGCGAGGCGCCGTACGTCAGGACGACGGCCATCTGGAGGATCGTCTTCACCCGGGAGGAGATCCGGTCGGCCGTGGCCGCCTCGAAGGTCTCCGCGCAGTCGCCGCCCTGCAGGAGGAAGGCGCGTCCCTGGGCTGCTGCCGCAAGGCGTTCGCGCAGCACATCGACCTCACCCGCGAAGACGAGCGGGGGAAGGATGGACAGTTCCTTGACCGAGGCGTCGAAGACCTCAGGATCGGACCAGGTGGGCTGCTGGTTGATCGGCAGCGAACGCCACTGGTCGAGGCCGGGATAGTCGGCCGCCCCGCTCTGGGATGCGGCCGCGAAGGCGGCGGAAGAGTCGGGGGCCGCGGTGGTGGAAAGCTCAGTCACACGGTCGATTCTAGACGCCCCGGACGGGATCACCGCTTCGGGTCCATAGGACGGACGTCATCGACGGAGAGCGCCTCCGCAAGGCGCTGCGGGGCGCGCTTCGGACGGCGCTCCAGGCCGACGCTTCGCAGGGGCGTTCAGGACGACGCCGGGTGCCCGCCGTCGTCGGGACGGATGCCGGCGGCCGCAGCGGCCGCCTCCGCCTTGACCGTGGCGGCGTACTTGTCCACGTACTCCTGCCCGGAGAGCCTCATGAGCCGCTCCATCACGGCGTCCACCACCTGGCGCTGCACCTCGTACTCCTCGGCACGGTCCGCCAGGTGGCTGAAGTCCAGCGGTTCCCCGAAGATGACGCCGATCCGGCGGATGCTGGGGACCTTGCGGCCGATGGGCTGCACCTTGTCCGTGCCGATCATGGCCACCGGGATGATCGGGACCCGGCATTCGAGGGCGAGCCGGGCCACGCCCACCTTGCCCCGGTACAGCCGTCCGTCCGGGCTGCGGGTGCCCTCCGGGTAGATGCCGAGCAGCTCGCCGTTCTTCAGCACCTCCGCCCCCGCGCCGAGCGACAGGCTGGAGGCGGCGCCTCCCGAGCGGTCCATCGGCAGCTGGTTCGTCAGACGGAAGAAGGCCGCCGTCAATCGGCCTTTCAGTCCACGCCCCGTGAAGTAGTCGCTCTTGGCCAGGAAGACCACCGGACGCGGCACCTCGAGCGGCATGAACACCGAATCGGAGAAGGAGAGGTGGTTGGAGGCCAGGATGGCGCCACCCTCCTGGGGGATGTTGTCCAGGCCTTTGACCCAGGGACGGAAGATCAGCTTGACCAGTGGCCCGATGATCACGTTCTTCATCAGCCAGTAGAACATGGCCGTCCTCCTTGGAAGTGGCGGTGTCAGGTGGGCCTTCACAGAGCCCGGAACCTGCGCCCAGACTACATGGATGGGCCCGCCGGGTCCCATGTCCCGCCACTTTGGGGAATGATGGAGTCATGAGCAACGAGGCACTGCATCCGGAGCAATCGGCCATCTCTCACGACGCGTTCAGCAGCGACGGACACGGTCCGCGCGCCCGTGTGGGCGTGGTCATGTCCCACGGCTTCACGGGAAGCCCGCACGGCCTCCGGGACTGGGCCGCTCATCTGGCGGACGCAGGCTTCGCGGTGCGGATGCCGCTGCTTCCGGGCCATGGCACCACGTGGCAGGACATGTCCACCCGCAGCTGGCAGGAGTGGTACCAGGCCTACGAGGCCAGCTACCAGGAACTCGTGCCGCTGTGCGACACGATCGTCACGGCCGGGCTCTCGATGGGCGGCTGCCTCGCCCTGCGGCTCGCGGCGCGCAAACCCGTGGCCGGGACCGTGGTGGTCAACCCGGGCCTCGTGATCGACGACTGGCGCGCCCCGCTCTCCGGTCTGCTCAAGCACCTGGTGAAGTCGACCCCGTCGATCGCGAACGACATCCTCAAGCCTGGCGTCGACGAGGGCGCCTACACCCGGACGCCCACGGCGTCCGTCCATGAGCTGCACAAGCTCTTCGCGAACACCCGGGAGCTGCTCCCCCGCATCAGCACGCCGGTGCACCTGTTCCGCTCGCGCACGGACCACATCGTGGGTGATTCGAGCGTCCGCGCCCTGCAGAACGGATTGCGTGACGGGCTGCTGGACATCGAGTGGCTGGAGAACAGCCTGCATGTCGCAACCGTGGACAACGACGCCCCGCTCATCTTCGACGGGAGCGTCCGCTTCATCGACTCCCTGGGGGCCAGGCGATGACCCCCGGCGAGGACAACGTGTCCGGCAGCCGTTCCTCCGAGGAGCCCCCGCCGGAGGAACCCCGTGATTCCGGCGACTCCGGCCAGGACGACGACGCGGTCTGGGAGGACCTGGTCGCGCGGCTGAAGGCCACCGACAGCGGCGACACGCCTGCCCCCCAGACCCCTGGGACCGGGTCCGGTTTCTCCGCCTTCGACCCTCTCGGCCTCAGCAGCCCGGCCGCACCGCCGTCCGCAGGAGGCGGACCCCGGGACTACGTCACCGACCCCGACGTGGAAGAAGAACTCGACAGTTTCGTCCCGGAGGACCCCGGTCCCCTGAGTGAAGCCGATCCCCGGCTCACCCTCGCCTGGGCCGGCGCCGCAGGAGGCCCGCTGCTGATCGTGCTGCTCCTGATCTTCTGGCGCTCCGCACCCCAGCCGGTCTGGTGGGTGCTCATCGCCGGCTTCGTGGCAGGGATCGGCTACCTCCTGTGGCAGCTGCCGCACCGCAGTGATGACGACTACGACGACGGCGCCCGCCTCTGAGCAGCAGCCATCAGCGGCCGGCGCGCGGCCTCGGCCCGGAACCACGGGCGCTCCACGGCGCCTTGAGCGCCGGCGCACCGCGTAGAGGAGCCCGCCGGGCCGCGTTCCGCGCGAGGTCCGCGGCACCCACGAGCCCGGCATCCGGACCGAGCTTCGCCAGGGCGACCCGCGCCACCGGCCGGAACCCGCGGCCCGTGAGGTTCCTGTGGAACGTCCGCTCCGCGGCGTCGAGCAGCAGGTCGCCCGCCGTGGACAGTCCGCCGCCGATCACGAAGGTGCCCGGGTCCAGGGCCGCGGCGAGGTTGGCCAGGCCGAGCCCGAGCCACTCCCCGACGTCGGCCACGAGTTCGCGGCTCTGCGGATCGCCCTCGAGAGCCAGGCGGGTGATGAGGGCCCCGGTGATCCGCTGCACGTCGCCGTGGGCGGCGGCCAGGATCTCCTGGGCCATCGGCGAGTTGGCCGCGGCCAGTTCACGGGCGTCCCGGCCCAGGGCGTTGCCCGAGGCATACTGCTCCCAGCAGCCGCGGTTGCCGCATTCGCAGCGGTGGCCGCCGGGAACCATGATCGCGTGCCCGAACTCCCCCGCGACGCCGAACCTCCCCCGCTCCAGACGTCCGTCATTGACCATGGCCCCGCCGATCCCGGTGCCGAGGGTGACGCAGACCAGCCGGGGTTCGCCCTGACCCGCCCCGAAGCGCCACTCGGCCCACGCGGCGGCGTCCGCGTCGTTGACCACGTGGACGCGCCGGCGGAGCTTCTCCTCCAGCCGGGCGCGCAAGGGTTCATTGCGCCAGGCGAGGTGCGGGCTGAAAAGGACCGTGCCGCCGTCGAGGTCCATCCAGCCTGCCGCGCCGATGCCCACGGGGGCGCCGCGGCGGCCGCCGCTCAGCTCCTCGACGAGCTCCGCGATGACCTCCTCCACTCGCGCGGCGTCCTGCCCCGGAGTGTCCCGGCGTTCCGAACGGAGGATGCGGCCGTGCTGGTCCACCAGCCCCGCCGCCACCTTGGTGCCGCCGATGTCGATGCCGATGGCCAGCGACGGTCTGCGGCCGGCGCGCGGGATGGTGTGCTGCATGAGCCCATCTTAGGGACGCGGACACTAAGTTACTGGCGAGTAGATATAATGTGGATCACATCCCTCGAGCGCAGCAGCCCGCGCCGGACCCGGACTCCCCGGCCTCAGCGCCACGGAAACCCCCGGGTACTAGGCTTGGTTCAAGCCCTGTCGGGGGACGGGATATCGAAGGAGCTATCGTGCGAGAATTCAGCATGCCGGCCAAGGTTCATCTGGACCCGGCCAGCAACATCACCGACTTCCTGCTGCGGCACGCCCGCGGTGACAAGAACCCGGCCCTCTTCGCCACCCGGGACGCCTCCGGGACCTGGCAGGACATCTCGGCCACCGAGTTCCTCGATGACGTCTCGGCGCTCGCCAAGGGACTGATCGCCAATGGAGTGCAGCAGGGCGATCGAGTGGGCATCATGTCCCGCACGCGCTACGAATGGACGCTGGTGGACTTCGCCGTCTGGTTCGCCGGCGCGATCTCCGTCCCGATCTACGAGACCTCCTCCCCCAGCCAGGTGGCCTGGAACCTCGGCGACTCCGGCGCCGTCGCCGCCTTCGCCGAGCAGTCCCACCACGAACACGCCATCCGCGCCGCCGTCCGGGCCGAGAACCTGGACGGCATGCGCCACGTCTGGCAGATCGAGGGCGGCGGGCTCGACGAACTCCGCGCCGCCGGAGCGGACATCAGCGACGCCGAGCTCGAGGAACGCCGCAGCAGCTCCTCCCTCGACAGCATCGCCACCATCATCTACACCTCCGGCACCACCGGACGTCCCAAGGGCTGCGAGCTCACCCACGGCAACTTCGCGGAACTCTCCGACAACGCACTCGCCCAGCTGGGGGTGATCGTCAACCAGGGCGCCTCGACCATCATGTTCCTGCCGCTGGCCCACGTGTTCGCCCGGTTCATCTCGGTCCTGGCCGTGGCCGCGGGCTCGCGCGTGGGCCACACTCCGGATGTGAAGAACCTCCTGCCCGACCTCCAGAGCTTCCAGCCGACCTTCATCCTGGCCGTGCCCCGCGTCTTCGAGAAGGTGTACAACTCGGCGCTCTCCAAGGCCGAGGACGGCGGCAAGGGCGCCATCTTCCACAAGGCCGCCGAGACCGCGATCGCCTACTCGCGGGCACGCCAGGCCGGCAAGGTGGGCCTCGGTCTCAAGCTCAAGCACACCCTTTTCGACGCGCTCGTCTACAAGAAGCTCCGTGAGGCCATGGGCGGCCACGTCACCCATGCGGTGTCCGGCGGCGGCCCCCTCGGCGAACGGCTGGGCCACTTCTTCAACGGCATCGGCCTGCTGGTGCTCGAAGGGTACGGCCTGACCGAGACCACCGCGCCCATCACCGTCAACACGCTGGACCTCAACCGCATCGGCACGGTCGGCCCTCCGCTGCCCGGCAATGCCGTGCGGATCGCGGACGACGGCGAGATCCTCGCCAAGGGCGTCTGCGTCATGCGGGGTTATTACAACCGCCCCGAGCTGCAGGAGGAGGCATTCACCGACGGGTGGTTCCACACGGGAGACATCGGCGAGCTGGACGAGCAGGGCTTCCTCCGCATCACCGGCCGCAAGAAGGAGATCATCGTCACAGCGGGCGGCAAGAACGTGGTGCCCGCCCTGCTGGAGGACCAGATCCGCGCTGACGCCCTGGTGTCCCAGGTGCTCGTGGTGGGCGACAACCGGCCCTTCATCGGTGCCCTCGTCACGCTCGACGAGGAAGCCTTGCCGGGCTGGCTCGAACGCCACGGGCTCTCCTCCGGCCTGTCCCTGGCCGATGCGGCCCGTGAGGACAAGGTGAAGGAGGCGGTGCAGCAGCTGATCTCCAAGGCCAACGAATCCGTGTCCCACGCCGAGGCCATCAAGTCCTTCCGCATCGTCACCGAGGACTTCACGGAGGCCTCCGGCCACCTGACCCCCTCGCTGAAGGTCAAGCGCGCCCAGGTGGTCAAGGACTACTCGGACGTCATCGAGGAGATGTACTCCGCGCCCAAGCCCGCCTGAGCGGCGGACGCCACAGACGACGGCGGCCCGGCACCTTCTGGTGCCGGGCCGCCGTCGTGTGGGGTGCCCGGTCAGCCCGGGCACCCCGTGTCGTCAGCCGATGACGAGCAGCAGATCGCCGCCCTGGACCTGCTCGACGGCGGAGATCGCCAGACGCTGCACCGTCCCGGCGACCGGCGAGGTGATGGAGGCCTCCATCTTCATCGCCTCGATGGTGGCGACGGCGTCGCCCGCCTCGATGGTGTCGCCCACCGCCACCTTGAGCGAGACCGCGCCCGCGAACGGAGCCGCCACCTGGCCCGCGACGGCCGGGTCGGCCTTTTCGGCGGCCTTGACGTTGCTGGTGACGGAGTGATCCCGCACCACGACCGGACGCGACTGGCCGTTGAGCTTGCAGAGCACCGTCCGCATGCCCTTCTCATCGGGCTCGGAGATGGCCTCCAGGCTCGCGATGAGACGGACACCGCGTTCGAGCTCGATCACGTGCTCCTCGCCGCGCTGCAGCCCGTACAGGTAGTCACGGGTGGCCAGGACCGAGAGGTTGCCGTAGCTCTCCTGGCTCCGCAGGTAATCCTTGGTCGGGCCCGCGAAGAGCAGCCGGTTCAAGGTGGCGCGGCGGGTCTCCGAGTCGCCCTGCAGCGCCTCCGAGTCCTCCGCGTTCAGCTCCACGTCCCGGGGCTTCACGGCACGGCCCTGCAGCGCCTTGCTGCGGAACGGCTCGGGCCAGCCTCCGGGCGGGTTGCCGAGTTCACCATTGAGGAAGCCGATCACCGAATCCGGGATGTCGAAGTTCTGCGGGTTCTCCCGGAACTCCTCCGGGTCCGCGCCGAGACCCACGAGGTGCAGGGCCAGATCGCCCACCACCTTGGAGGACGGGGTGACCTTCACGAGGCGGCCGAGGATCCGGTCCGCGGCCGTGTACATGTCCTCGATGGCCTCGAACCGCTCGCCGAGACCGAGGGCCATGGCCTGCTGACGGAGGTTGGAGAGCTGGCCGCCCGGGATCTCGTGCTGGTAGACACGGCCGGTGGGTGCGGCGAGCCCCGACTCGAAGGGTGCGTAGACCCTGCGGACGGCCTCCCAGTACGGCTCCAGGGCGTCCACGGAGGACAGCTCGAGCGCCGTCTCCCGCGGGGTGTGCGCCAGAGCGGCGACCAGCGCGGACATGGCCGGCTGGCTCGTGGTGCCGGCCAGGGCCGCCGAGGCGACGTCCACGGCGTCCACGCCGGCGTCGACCGCGGAGAGGAGCGTGGCGAGCTGACCGCCCGCCGTGTCGTGCGTGTGCAGGTGCACGGGAAGGTCGAACCGCTCGCGGAGCGCCTTGACCAGGACCGCGGCCGCGGCAGGACGCAGCAGACCGGCCATGTCCTTGATGGCCAGGATGTGCGCCCCGGCGTCCACGATCCGCTGGGCGAGCTCCAGGTAGTAGTCGAGGGTGTAGAGATCCTCATCCGGGTTCAGGAGGTCGCCGGTGTAGCAGAGGGCCACCTCCGCCACGGCGGTGCCGGTCTCGCGGACCGCGCGGATGGCGGGTTCCATCTGGTCGACGTCGTTGAGGGCGTCGAAGATGCGGAAGATGTCGATGCCGGTGGCCGCGGCCTCCTGGACGAAGGCCCGGGTCACCTCCTCCGGGTACGGCGTGTAGCCCACGGTGTTGCGGCCGCGCAGGAGCATCTGCAGACAGACGTTCGGGATGGCCTCCCGGAGCGCGGCGAGGCGCTGCCAGGGGTCCTCTCCCAGGAAGCGGAGCGCGACGTCGTACGTCGCACCGCCCCAGGCCTCCACCGAGAAGAGGCCGGGCAGCAGGCGGGACACGGCCGGACCGGCCGCCACGAGGTCCCTGGTGCGCACACGGGTGGCGAGCAGGGACTGGTGAGCATCGCGGAACGTCGTGTCGGTGACAGCGACGGCGGACTGCTCGCGGAGCGCCTTCGCGAAGCCTTCCGGGCCCAGTTCCAGCAGCCGCTGCCGCGAACCTGCCGGCGCCTCCCCCTCGGGGATCTCCGGGAGCTTGACCTCGGGACCTGTGCTCACGCGCGGCTCGCCGTGGGGCTTGTTGACCGTGGTCTCGGCCAGCCAGGTCAGCAGCTTGGTGCCGCGGTCGGCCGAGGTGCGGGCCTTGAGCAGTTCGGGCCGCTCCTCGATGAAGGACGTGGCGACCTTGCCGGCCACGAAGTCCGGATCGTCCAGCACGGCCTGCAGGAACGGGATGTTGGTGGAGACGCCGCGGATGCGGAACTCGGCGAGGGCACGCCGGGCGCGGGCCACCGCGGCCGGGTAGTCGCGGCCGCGGCACGTGAGCTTGACCAGCATCGAGTCGAAGTGCGGGCTGATCTCGGCGCCGGAGTAGACGGTGCCGCCGTCGAGCCGGACACCGGCGCCACCGGCGGAGCGGTAGCCGGTGATCTTCCCGACGTCGGGCCGGAAGCCATTGGCGGGGTCCTCGGTGGTGATGCGGCACTGGAGCGCCGCGCCCTTGAGGCTGACGGTCTCCTGCGAGAGGCCGAGGTCCGCGAGGGTGGCGCCCGCGGCGATGCGCATCTGGGCCTGCACGAGGTCCACGTCCGTGACCTCCTCGGTCACCGTGTGCTCCACCTGGATACGGGGGTTCATCTCGATGAAGACGTGCTGCCCGGCCCGCTCGCCCGCGGTGTCCACCAGGAACTCCACGGTGCCGGCGTTGACGTATCCGAGCGCCTTGGCGAACGCCACGGCATCGCGGTAGAGCGCCTGCCGGATGCTGTCATCCAGGTCCGGCGCCGGCGCGATCTCGATGACCTTCTGGTGACGGCGCTGGAGGGAACAGTCACGTTCGAAGAGGTGCATGACGTTGCCCTCGGCGTCGGCCAGGATCTGCACCTCGATGTGCCGGGGCCGCAGCACGGCCTGCTCCAGGAACATGGTCGGGTCACCGAACGCGGCATCCGCCTCACGCATGGCGGCTTCGAGCGCCTCCCGCAGGTCCTCCGGCTTCTCGACGCGGCGCATGCCGCGGCCACCGCCGCCGGCGACGGCCTTGGCGAAGATCGGGAATCCGATCTCCTGTGCGGCCGACAGGAGCTCCTCGATGTCCCGGGACGGTTCCGAGGACTTCAGGACGGGGACCCCGGCCTTGCGGGCCGCGGCGAGAGCAGCGACCTTGTTGCCGGCCAGCTCCAGGACGTCCGCCGGCGGGCCGACGAAGGTGATCCCGGCCTCCGCGGCCGCGCTTGCCAGCCCGGGGTTCTCGGAGAGGAAGCCGTATCCGGGATAGATCGCATCCGCACCGGCCTCCTTCGCGACCCGGACGATCTCCTCCACATCGAGGTAGGCCCGGACCGGGTGCCCCTCTTCGCCGATCAGGTACGCCTCGTCTGCCTTCTGGCGATGGATGGAGTTCCTGTCCTCATGAGGGAAGACCGCCACTGTCTTGGCGCCCAGCTCATAGCCGGCGCGGAAGGCCCTGATCGCGATTTCGCCGCGGTTGGCCACCAGTATCTTGGAAAACATGCTTCTCCGTACGTCACAAGCCGGGTTGTTCCCGTGCCCCAAGTCTGACCATGTGTCACTCACCACACAAGGAGTGGTGACTGCTATCACAGTAGCGGCCTGAGGTGGCCCTTCGCTCGACCGCGAAGCGACTGTGACACGGGAAGTCCGGGCCGCGCCGCGCCGCGGCCCGGGTGTGCGACGGCGGAGTTCCGGGCCGGCTCGACAGCTGACGGCGCACCACGGGGGAAGTCTGCACGGATGCCGCCTCGCGCCCCGTCCGCGACACACGGGTCCGGCTCCCGCGGCGCAATCCGACGGACGGAGCTGCGCCCGCCCCTATGATGGAAGGTGATGCCACCTTGCGGAGCCGGTCCGTGGACCGCGGGGACGGCAGAGAACACCAAGTGTCGAGTTACAGGGGTGTGGGTTCAGAAGTGCGAGTCGTAAGCGTCAGCAGTCTCAAAGGTGGAGTGGGCAAGACCTCTGTCACCACGGGATTGGCATCCGCTGCACTGGCCGCTGGTGTCCCCACCCTCGTGGTGGACCTTGATCCCCATGCCGACGCCTCCACCGCCCTCGGAACCAGCGCCGGCCGTGTCACCGACATCGGCAGGCTCCTGAAGACCGCACGGCGGGCTCGTCTGGCGGATCACCTCACGCCGAGCTCCTGGGCCGACGGACAGGGCACTCTGGACGTGGCCATCGGTTCCGCCTACTCAGGCATCTACGACCGCCCGGATCTGGGCCGTCGCGACCTCCGCCGGCTCCGGCAGCTGCTGGAGCCCGTCACCGGTTACGACCTGGTGCTCATCGACTGCCCGCCGTCGCTCAACGGTCTGACGCGGATGGCCTGGAACGCCAGCGACGACGTCGTCCTGGTCGCCGAGCCTGGTCTGTTCTCCGTCGCGGGCACCGAGCGGACGCTGCGCGCCATCGACATGTTCCGCCGCGAGTTCTCCCCCCGGCTCAATCCCGCCGGGATCGTGGCCAACCGTGTCCGCCTCGGGTCGAGCGAGCACATGTACCGTCTGGACGAGATGCGTTCCATGTTCGGCCCCCTGCTCCTGGAGCCGGTGGTGCCGGAACTGGCGAACTGGCAGCAGATCCAGGGCGCAGCGCACGCCGTGCACCAGTGGCCGGGCGACTCGGCCAAGGGCGTCGCGGCCGTCTACGATCAGCTTCTCGCGGCCATCCGCAAGGCCTGACGCCGGCCGCGGTCACGAAGCCGCAGCATCGAGAGCACAGCACTCGGAGCGACCCGAGAGCAAGGCAGGAACCGCACAGCTCAAAGCGAAGGCCGGCCCGTCAGAGACGGACCGGCCTTCAGCGTTCGTGGGAAGGGATCAGCTGATCTTCTTCTGCGCCCGACGGCGGCTGAGCTCGTCCTCGGGGAAATCCTGGGACAGCGCGTGCTCGCTCGGCAGCTCCGCCAGGGTGCCTTCGACCTCACGCCAGACACGGCCCACGGCGATGCCGAACACGCCCTGGCCGCCCTGGACCAGGTCGATGACCTCGTCGGCGGAGGTGCACTCGTAGACGCTGGCGCCATCGCTCATGAGCGTGATCTGGGCGAGGTCCTCCACGCCGCGCTCCCGCAGATGCTCCACGGCGGAACGGATCTGCTGGAGGGAGACTCCGGTGTCAAGGAGACGCTTGACCACCTTGAGCACCAGGATGTCCCGGAAGCTGTAGAGGCGCTGGGAGCCGGAACCGGCCGCACCGCGCACCGTCGGCTCCACGAGACCCGTCCGGGCCCAGTAGTCCAGCTGACGGTAGGTGATCCCGGCCGCCTTGCAAGCGGTGGGACCGCGGTAGCCGGCGTCCTCGTCCAGGAGCGGCAGGTCCTCGCTGAACAGCAGCCCCTGGGCGCCCGCAGCGGGGGCAATGGGTGCGCCTGCGTGCTGGCGCTTGCCCGCGTCGCCTTTCGGACTCACGTCTTCCTCCTCTTCAAGGGTTCCCGGGGTGCGAAGCGCCGGACCGGCGGCTCTGCCCACACGGGAAGTCACACCGCCCTGGGGCGGCCCCTGCTTCCAGTGTGAACGGCTCGATGCCGGGTGGCAATGGGAACCTGATACTTCGACGTTAGGGCCGCGAGGCCCCCAGGTCAAAGACGTTCGGCGCTTTTTCGCGCCGTGTCGAAACTTTAACGCTGAACTTGAAGCTTAAGGCGGGTCCGGGACGGCCCGGAACCCGGATCAGGGCTCGAAATCCTCGGGTTCCACGCCATTGAGGAATTCGCGGAACTGCCGGAGTTCCTGCTCCTGCTCGGCGGTCGCGGGGGCGGCGGCCGCCGCGGCGTCGTCCGGGTCCTCATCCTCGTGTCCGCCGGCGGGTCGTGCGACCTCGGCGTCCTCGTCCTGGATCTCGATGAGGACTCCTGCGTCGTCCAGGACCTGTTCGGCGCACCAGATCCGGCAGTGGCTGCGAAGGGCCAGCGCCAGCGCGTCGGAGGCGCGGGAACTCACGCTCGTGCCGTCGTCGAACTGCAGCTGCGCGTAGAAGACCGAGTCCTCCACGCTCACGATCGTCACGGACACGAGGGAACGGCCGAGGGCCTGGATGACGTCCAGCATGAGGTCGTGGGTGAGCGGACGCGGCGGGACCACGCCCTGCTGAGCCAGCGCGATGGCACTGGCCTCCGGAGGACCGATCCAGATGGGAACGTGCCGCTCCCCCTTGGTCTCCTTCAGAAGCACCAGAGGCTGGTTGCCCGGAAGCTCGATCCGGACTCCGACCACCTCTACCTCGATCATCACTTCTCCAATCGGGAGATCTGGCCCTGGATGACGGCCTGGTGAAGGTCCTGCAGGAGACCGCTCAGCTCACGGGCGGCGTCGGCGGTGCGGGCGCGGGAGCCCGAGTCCTTCCGCGAGGCCAGCGGCGCCACAGCCCGCTCGATCAGGGCGAACTCGCGTTCGGCGGCCGCCAGCACGGGCCGCAGGTGGCGGGGCTCCAGACCCTGAGCCTCCAGGCGGGCGCAGCTCGCGGTCACCTGGAGGGCGTACTCGTCGAACTGGCCGCCCTCATGGGTGATGATCCCGTAGTCGAGAAGTTCCTTGACCAGGCGCACACTGGCTCCGGACTCGGCACGCAGCTGGGACTCGCTCAGCAATCGCGAGCGGCCGCGCAGGGCTTCGGCGGGATCCTCGGACACCAGCTTGGGCGAGAGCTTCATGCCGCCCGGCAGGTTGTCCGGACGCTCCCCGCGGTCGATAGCGTCGAGGTAATCGCGGATCACCTTGAGCGGCAGGTACTGATCCCGCTGCAGGGCCAGGACGAAGCGCAGACGCTCGACGTCGGCCTCGCTGTACTGGCGGTAACCGGCAGGGGTCCGCTGGGGCGTGATGAGCCCCTTCTCCTCCAGGAAACGGATCTTGGAGGCGGAAATACCGGGAAAGTCCTCGTTCAGCTGAGCGAGGACTTCTCCGATGTTCAGGACGACGGCGGCGCCTTGGCGCCGGCCGGACTGTGCAAGTGCCACGTTGCGCGGCGCCTCAGTCCTGGCCGGCCGGGCGTGCCGGGCTCGGGTAGTAGTTCAGCCGGAACTTGCCGATCTGCACTTCCACTCCGCTCTTGAGCAGGACCCGGTCCACGCGGTCGTGGTTGACGTAGCTGCCGTTCAGGCTGCCGGTGTCCACCAGTTCGTAGCCCGCAGGGGTGCGCACGAACTCCGCGTGCTTACGGGATACGGTGACGTCATCCAGGAAGATCTCGGCGTCGGGATGACGCCCGACGGTCACACGGTCCGTGTCCAGCAGGAAGCGCGCCCCGGCGTTCGGGCCGTGGTGCGCGATCAGCAGAGCGGATCCGTGCGGCAGGGCCGCGATGGACGCGATGTCTTCCGGACCCAGTTTCGGGTCGGCCGGCACCACGTCGGAAAGGACCGGAAGGTACACCGAGGTGGTGTCCGTGGACTCGCCCTCAAATGCGGCTTCGTCTGCGGGTTCGACGGGGACCGATGGTTGTTCAGACATCGGGCGGCTCCTCACTCTTCTCGCCTCGGCGGGGGTTCTTTCCCGGATCCTCCGGTGATGGATCCGGGAACGGTGCGTGCTGTCCGGGACCAGTCGTCCCGGACAGCACGGACAGCTGCTTTCTAGCCTACCTGCTGACCGTACGCTTCGGCGCTGAGCAGGCCCGACAGTTCGTCCGCACCGGCGATGCGGACCTCGAAAAGCCAGCCGGCGCCGTACGGATCGGAGTTGATGAGCGCCGGATCGGCGTCCAGCGACTCGTTGCGGGCCACGATCTCACCCGACACCGGTGCGTAGATGTCGCTGACGCTCTTGGTGGACTCCACCTCGCCGACGACGTCGTTGGCGGTCACGGAGGTCCCTGCCTCGGGCACCTGTGCGTACACGACATCGCCGAGCGCGTCCTGGGCGAAATCGGTGATGCCGACTCGCACCACACCGTCCTGCTCCGTGCTCGCAACCCATTCGTGTTCGGCGGTGTAGGACAGCTCTGCGGGGATGTTGCTCATCGCCTGGCCTTTCGTCTGATTCTGGTGGTCACCTGGATCACGGCAACCGACGCTGAAAGTATAGGCACATTACGAGCCTCAGTGGCCGGGCACGTGCCATGATGATCCCATGAGTGAACAGAGCGGCTCCATCACGCCTCCGCCCACGTCAGGGCAGGGACAGGCACCCCGATCCTCATCCGCCGGGAAATCCAGGACCCTCACCTGGATCATCCTCGGCGCCATCCTCCTGGCAGTGGCGGTGATCGCCTACTTCATCGCGGCGGCCGTCGTCCCGGTGGAATGGGCCAAGAACATCAACGGGCAGGCAGGACCCGGCTCCGGCGGCGTCTTCCTCGGGCTGGGGTACGGCCTGATCCTGACCTTCCTCTCCCTGTGGATCGCCTGGCAGGCCACCCACAAGAAGATCACCTGGCCATGGAAGGCCGTGATCCTGGTGATCGCCGTGGCCGTGTCCACCCCGAACCTCCTGACGGCGGGCATCGCCTGGGGCAGCTCCAATGCCGCGCACAACGCCCAGCGCATCATCGGCACCGGGCCTACGTGGTTCCCACTGTGGAGCGGGATCGGCGCGATCATCGGCGCGGTCCTCTTCATCGTGGCCCTGGTGCTGTGGAAGCTCTGGCGGCGCCGCGGCCAGCAGGCGAAGCTGTACAAGGCCGTGGAGAAGCAGCGGCTGCTCGAGGAGAAGGAGGCGGCCCGCGCCGCCGCCAAGGCCCAGCAGGCCCAGGAGCGCCGACAGGAGCAATAGCCGGAGCGGTAAGAGGCTCTGACCACGACGACGGCCCCCGCACCTCAGGTGCGGGGGCCGTTCCCGTGTTCCGGCCGCACCAAGTCACGGCCTCAGGCGGTCAGGGCGTCGGGCGGTCACGCCGTCGGTGGCGTCAGTAGCCGGCGCCGCCCTCGACTCGGTACTGATCGGCGACCACGCGGCCGCGGTGCAGCACGGTGCGGTCAGTGCCGCGGTCCATCACGGCGCTGGTCACGGTCTCGCCGTCCACCAGCACGACGTCGGCGCGGTCACCGACGTCGAGGCCGGGACGGTCGTCGACGCTCGCCAGGCGGGCCAGGGAGTGGTCCATGATGCTCGCACCGCCCCGTGTGGCGACGGCGACCGCGTGTTCCACCAGGCGGTCGGCCCGGAAGCCACGGGTGAAGGCGAGCTGCCAGGCGCGGTCCAGAAGGTCGCAGTTGCCATAAGGACTCCAATAGTCCCGCTGGCCGTCCTCCCCCAGGCCGACGCGCACCCCGGCCGCGGTGAGGTCCTGGAGGGGAAGCTGACCGGCCGCGGCGGGCGCCACGGTGGTGAGGGAGATGTCGAGCTCCGCCATTCGCTCGATCAGGGAACGGGTCGTGGCCTCAGAGGATCCGCCCAGCGTGTACGCGTGGGACAGATTGACCTTGCCCTGCATCCCGAGCGCCCGGGTCCGTTCCATGATCAGCTCGGTGCTGAAGATCGCGAGATCGGTGGGCTCGTGGAGGTGGACGTCCACCTCGACCTGGTACTTCTCGGCCAGGCCGAAGACGATGTCCAGATGGCGGACCGGGTCCCGGTCCAGCTGGCACGGATCGATGCCGCCCATGACGTCCGCGCCCTGCCGCAGGGCCTCCTCGAGCAGTTCCGGGGTGCCCTCTTCCAGGAGGATGCCCGCTTGCGGGAAGACCATGATCTGGACCTCCGCCTGCCCGGCGAACTTCTCCTTCGCGGCCACCACGGCCTCGTACTTCTCCAGGCCCGTGTCGACGTCCACCTGGGCGAAGGACCGGACCCGCGTGGTGCCCCGTCCGATCATGCGTTCCAGCGTGCCGGCCACGCGCTCCCCGAGCGGGATCTCGGCCGAGCGCCAGTTCTCCCGGTCGTTGCTCATCATCCCCCAGACGCCCGGACGGCCCGTGTGCTCCCGGAACGGCAGCCCGATCCGTGTCGAGTCCAGGTGCACGTGGACGTCGCTGAAGGCCGGCAGCAGCAGGCGCCCCCGGCCGTCGACGACATCCTGCCCGGGTTCCGCGGCCGCGACCGGGTCATGCGGCCGGATGGCGGCGATCAGCTCGCCGTCGAGCAGGACATCGGAGGCGGCGCCGCCCCAGGGTCGGACGTTGCGGAGGAGCATGGTCGCCTTTCGACGCGGTGTTCAGGAGTGCAGGGTCAGGCGTGGGAGTCCGCGGACGAGGCCTGCTTCGCGATGGCCTGGCTCCGGCTGCTGACCATGTGCTGGCCGATCAGGACCTGGGTGCGGGCGACGTCGCGGTCGGCGATCGCCTCGTAGAGCGCCGCATGCTCCTCCGCCACCCGGATGAGGTCGTCATGCTGGCCCATGAGCCAGCGGATCCGGCTGCTCAGGATGCCCTGGAGCTCGTTGAGCAGCTCATTGCCGGCCAGCGATGTGACGATCTCGTGGAAATCGGCGCCGGAACGGCGGGCACGCACGGCGTCGCCCGCCTCGGCCGCCTGGAACTCGCGGTCCAGCGCGTCCTTGAGCCGCCGCAGCCCCTCACGGTTGTGCCGCTGGGCGGCCAGGGTGAACGTCAGGGACTCGAACGCGGCCTGCACCTCATTGAGGTCGACGACGTCGGACGCGGAGAACTCCCGGACCACGGCCCAGGTGCGGGGCCGCGGCGTCACGAGGCCTTCGGACACCAGCGTCCGCAGAGCCTCGCGGACCGGGAGACGGCTGACGCCCAGTTCCTGGGCCAGATCCCGCTCCACGAGCTTGCTGCCGGGCAGGCGCACGCCGTCGAGGATCTCGTCGCGGATCTGACGGGTCACGCGGAGGGACTCCGGCTCGAAAATCTCCGTGTTGGACATTCCCCCATTATCACACCACGAACATCCGTTTTTGGAATACCAAAGAGGGAATGTCGTGGTCAGGACGCCAGGTGGGCGCTGATCGCGTCGAACATCGCGGCAGTGGCGGGACCCTTCACCGGGTCCACCGGAAGGGCGGAGCTGGAGAACTTCACCCCGACCACCCCCGTGGTGCGGTTGATGTAGACCATCTGACCGTGGATCCCGAGGCAGAACGCCACATCCGGACGCCCATCCAGGAACCAGAACTGGCTCCTGTACCGCCCGCCCGGCGTGTGCTCGGCCTCCGGACCGGCGGCGAACGCCTCCGTGGAATCCGGACCGCCCGCGAAGATGTCGTCGACCCACTCCGCCGGGAGCACCCGTTCGCCGTTCAGCGCCACCCCGCCGTCACGGATCATGGCGCCGAAGCAGGCGAGATCGCGCAGGGTCGCGCAGATGCCGCCGTCGAACATCCCGGTGCCCTCGGAGTCCACTGTGATGAACGCGGGGTCGGCGGCGCCCAGACGGCTCCACAGCAGCTCCGTGGCGAGCTCGGCGAAGGGCTTCCCGCCGGCCGCCTCGCACACCCAGCCCAGGACGTCCGTCTCGCAGCTGCGGTAGTCGAAGTAGCCGCCGTGTTCCCGTTCCTGCTCGAGCGTCGCGAGGAATTCCTTCAGCGAGGCGGGGCCACCCGGACGCCGCGGCGCCCAGCCCACCGATTCGTCCAGCGCCCGCACCTCGGAGGCCGGGTCCAGGTACTCCTCGGAGAAGCGGATCCCACTGCGCATGTCCAGGAGGTCGCGGAGCCGCGCCCCGCCATAGCCTGCGGTCCGGAGTTCCGGCACGTACTCCCCCACCGTCCGCTCGACGTCGAGGGACCCCCGGGCCGCCAGAGCGCCGACGACCGAAGACACGAGCGACTTGCTCACGGACATGAGCAGGTGGCGGGTGTGCGGTGTCATGGCGCCGCAGTACTGTTCGGCGATGACTGTCCGCCCGTGCAGCACGAGCCAGGCGTCCGTGTCCGTGTCATCCAGGACCGACCCCACCGTCGACCCGGTGCCGTCCGGCAGGGCGACGGGCAGACCGGACAGCTCCCACGGACGGTCCTCCAGGACCACGGCGGCGCCGGGCCTGATGGTGCGCGTCGGGAACAAGGTGTCCATGTGCTGGAAGGACCAGCACAGGTTCGCCGGGTCCTGCCAGTCGGCGACGGTGACGGCGCTTGCCGGCATTCTCGTCCCGTTCTCCACGCTCATGGGGTCACTCCCCCGCCGTGTAGACGCTGTGTCCGGCGACGACGGTCTCCACCACACTGGTCTTGAGGAGGGACTGGTCACCCTCGGCGAACGGATTGACGTCCACCACGACGAAGTCCGCGGCGTAGCCCTCGGCCAGGCGGCCGTGGGTCGCGCCGTCGCCCACCGAAGCGGCGGCGTCGCGGGTCGCGTGGCCCAGCGCCCGGGCCAGCGGCAGGGCCAGCTCCGGCTGCACCGCATCATAGGAGGCGTCCAGCGCGGACTTCCGCGTGGTCGCCACGTACAGGTTCGGGAAGGCGCCGTACGGAGCGGTGGGAGCGTCCGTCGAGAACGCGAGCAGCGCGCCCGCCTCCTCATACTCGGGCCAGGCGAAGCCGCGGTTCACTCGGTCATCACCCAGCATGGCGTCCCAGTTCGCCCGGACCGCCGCGTCGGTGTGGACCGGCTGCATCGAGGCGATCACTCCCAGCTCCGCCATGCGCCGGGCGGTCCCGGGGGCTGCGTACTCCAGGTGCTCGATCCGGTGCCGTCGCGGACGGTCCCCGTTGACCTTGATGGCGTGCTCGATCGCGTCCAGGGCGATGTCACTCGCGGCGTCGCCGATCGCATGGAGGGCGGCCTGGAGTCCTGCCGCATCGGCCGCCGCGAGCGCCGGCTTGAGCCGTTCGAGAGGCCAGATGGGCTCGGCGTTGGAGTGATCGGCGTAGGGCTTGTTCATGGCCGCGGTGCAGGCGTCGATCACGCCGTCGATGATGAACTTGACCCCGACCACCCGCAGGGACGGGTTGGTCAGGCGCGCCGCGAGCTCGGCGGCACGCTCCACCTGAGCGATGTTCTGCGCGTCATCCCCGGTGTTGTCGATGAACCAGTGTGCTGCGACGCGGAGCGGCAGGGAGCCGCCATGGCGTTCGACGGCACGCTCGAGGGTCGCGAGGGACACCTCGTCGAGGGCCATGTCCACGGCGCCCGTGACCCCGGTGCCGAGGTACGCCTCGAAGGTGCGGTCGATCGCGGCGTCGCGTTCCGCGTCGCTCGTCACCGAGGCGAGGTGGGTCCAGACGAAGTGCTGGGCCGCCGTCTCGTAGAGCATGCCCGTGGCGTTCCCCTCCGCATCCCGTTCGATGCGGCCGCCGATGGGGTCCGGCGTCTCCCGCGTGATCCCCAGTGCGGCCAGCGCGGCGGAGTTGACCCAGCAGGAATGGTAGTCGTTCGCGTCGAGGAAGACCGGCACGTCCGCGACCGCAGCGTCGATCATCGCGGCGGTCGGCTCGCCACCGGGCACCGAGTCGAACAGCCAGCCGCGCCCCAGCACCCGGTCCGCGCCCGGCTCGGCCTGCCGGGCGGCGCGCAGCCGGTTCTGGATCTCGTGCAGGCTGCGGGCGTCGGTGAGTTCGACCTTGCCGAGAGCCTCGCCCGTCATGAGGAGGTGCGTGTGGGCGTCCACGAAGCCGGGGACCACCAGGCGGCCGCCGAGGTCCACGGTGTCCGCGCCCCCTGCGGCGGCGCGCGCGTCCGCCTCGGAGCCGGCGAAGGCGATCCGGGCGTCGTCGACGACGAGGGCCTGGGCCCATTCCTCACGGCCCTCGCCGTTCGCGGTGAAGATCAGGGCGTTGTGGTAGAGCGTGCGTGCCATTCTCAGGCCTCCTGGGGTTCGGTGTGTGCAAGGGGAAGACGGTCCGCGCCGGGCGCGGGGTGGGCGGCCGGGGCGGCCTGGCGCGTGGAGAGCCGTGCCACCGCGACGGCGGGAACCGCCAGGAGCAGACTGGCCACGCCGAGCAGCAGGGTGAAGCCCTGGTGACCGAGGGCGTCGACGAGTCCGGCCCCGATCACGGGGGTCAGGCTGGAACCCACGAGGTACACGGCCAGCAGGGGGCCGGACCAACGGCCATCGGCGTCCAGCGCGGCGGCGGTGGCGACGAAGAACATGAACGCCACGGCGTACACGGTGTTCCAGGCGATGAAGATGATGATGAAGGCCGTCGGATCGCTGACGAGCGAGGAGCAGATCTTGAGGGCGCTGCCCAGCACCAGCAGGATGGCCAGCGGGACGGCGCGCCCCAGGCGGTCCCCCACGATCATGAGCAGGAGGGAGCCGATCAGTCCGCCCGCGGTCGCGCCGCTGAGCGCGATGCCCAGCCCTTCCGGAGTCACGCCGGCCACGGCGCCGCCGACCACGCCACCCATGGCCCAGAGGGAGTCCTCGCTGACGGCCCACAGAGCGAAGGTGACCAGCAGCGCCCATCCGGCGAGGGCGACAGTCCTCGGAGCGGCCGGGACGGCGGGACGGATGAGCGGGAGGGACTCGGTCGCGGGGACTGCGAGCGGGACGGCCTCGGCAACCGCCGCGCCGACCGCGCCGCCGGCCACGGGCGCTCCGGGCAGCCAGACACTCAGCAGGAGTCCGATGAGCGAAAACAGTGCCAGCGCTCCGAAGACGTTCACGGGTGCCAGGCCGAGCACCGGGACGACTGCGAGCACCACCGTGATCACGCCGCGGTTGACGAGCCCGTTCAGGCCCGCGACCCGGTCGGGGTTGGTGAAGGCCGCGAACGCGGCGCCCGAGGCGGCCACAGCACCGCCGGCGCCCACACCCCCGAGCAGAAGGCCGGGGATGATCACAGCGGGCGAGGGAACCAGGGCCGCGGCGCCGAAGGCGAGCACCGCGAGCGCGAGTCCGGCGCGGGCGACCAGGAGCCGCCAGGGTCCGGCGCACAGCGGGGCCACCAGGAGGCCGGCGATGGCGGTGGCGAGCAGCACTCCGGTGACGATCCATCCGGCGGTGATGAAGTCCACGCCCACCGAGGTCTCGAGGGCGCTGATCATGTAGGGCGAGAGATTGACGCCGAGGTAACCGGCGACGGCGATGGCGAAGGTGGCCGAGGCGTTGCCGAGGCGCAGAGGGATGCGCGTGGCGGGTCGGGGGTGGGTCATGGTGCTCCAGGCGGGAAGACGGCGGCATTGCCGGCTCCGGGACGGGCGGGGACGGCCGTCCTCCGCAATAAACGAATAGCATTCGTTTATGAGTATGACCCACGTCACGCGGAATGGGAAGTCCTGCCCGCTCCTGGGGGGGAAATCCATCGCCGCAGGGGCGGCGGGCCGGCCCGGACTCACCCGGCCCGCGCTAGGCTGGACGATGCGCGACGGCGGCGGAGGCCGGCGTCGCGCGCCCTCACCCCGCCCGCCTTCCGAAAGCAGCCCATGGCACGTCCCCGGACTCCCGTCCTCACGGCGGCTCGCATCGCCGACGCCGCCATGGAACTCATCGATTCGGGGAAGCCGTTCGGCGTGAACGCCCTCGCCCGGGCGCTGAGCGTCCAGCCGTCCTCGCTCTACAACCACCTGGACGGCCGGCGGGCGATCATCGAGCTCGTCCGCGGCCGGCTCGTCGAGCGGTACATGAGCGACATCCCGGACGGACTGCCGTGGGACGAGGCCGTCGAGCTGCTGGTCCGCTCCGAGCGCCGCATGTACACGGAACATCCGCACATCGTGCCGCTCATCGTCACGGAGACGGTCACCGACGCGGCGGCCATCGCCTCGTACGACCACATGGCCGGCATCCTCCTGCGGGGAGGCTTCCCGGAGGAGGAGGTGCTGGTGCTGATCCAGCTCCTCGACGCCTTCGCGCTCGGTTCAGGCCTCGACTTCGCCGCGCCGGAGGACGTCTGGGAGCCGACCACGCCCACCTTGCATCTGGCACGCCTTCTCACACTGCAGCCGAGCGGCAAAGGCAGGAGCGATCAGGCGTTCGAAATCGGGCTGGAGATGCTCCTCACCGCACTGCGCGCCCGGCTGGCGGCGCACCGGGCCACTCAGACCGACGCTTCCTGACGTCCCTCCGCGCCATTCAACAGGTCAGCTCAACAGATCAGCCGCACTTTCCACGACCACGCCGTAGACGTCCCCGATCGTGGCCAGGGCCGAACGGTGCAGTTCCTCCGAGGTGACCGGACCGGCCACGGACGGGAGGGAGCGGGTGGCGCAGGCGCTGGCCACCACGGTGGGGGCGTTGCCCCGCAGCAGGGCGCCTTCCGCGGTGAACGTGACGCACATGTGCGTCATGAAGCCCGCGATCACCACGTCATTCCATCCCGCGGCGTCGACGAGTTCCCCCAGGCGCGTGCCGACGAAGGAGTTCGGCGCCGTCTTGACCACCACCTCTTCACCCTCCCGCGGCGCCACGGCCGGGTGGATGCGCCCCACCTCCTGGTTCAGGTCGTACGGGCTGCCGGGGCCGCCGTCGTGCACCACGTGGAGGACTGTGGAGCCCGACGCGCGGGCACGCTCCAGCAACGCGGAAGCCTCCTGCAGGGCCGCCTCCCAGCCGTCGAGTTCCATCACGCCTTGCGTGTACGTGTTCTGGTAATCCACCAGGATGACCGTGGCGCGGCTGAGGTCCGCGGGGGTGGTGGTCTCGTGGCCGAGTTCGCGCAGGGTGGGGCTGGTCATGATCGTCTCTCCTTGGTGATGACTGCTGATGGATACCATGGTCTCTGAGCCGATCCCGGTCGAACAGGTCGAATCGGGTCACGATTCGTCGATTCGGGGTCACCCTCATGGCCCGGGACAGGAAGGCGTCATGAACCACACCGCAGCAGCTCCGCGCGTCGCCGTCCTCGCGTTCGACGGGATCAATCCGTTCCACCTCTCGGTGCCGTCCCTCGTCTGGGGGTCCGAGTCGCCTCGTGGAGCGATGGAGCCCTGGGACATCACGGTGGTGGGCCGCCGGCCCGGACCACTGCGGACGGGCGCTGGCTACTCGCTCCTCGTGGAGCACGGCCTGGACGCGTTCGACGACGCCGATCTGATCGTGGTGCCCTGGTGGTCCGACCCCACGACGGCGGCGCCCGCGGACGTCACCGATGCCCTGCGCCGCGCGCATGAGCGAGGGGCGGTCGTGGTGGGCCTGTGCCTCGGCGTCTTCGTCGTGGCGGACAGCGGCCTGCTGGACGGCCGGGAGGCCACCACCCACTGGAGCTGGACCGGGACGTTCCGCGACCGCTTCCCTTCCGTCCGGCTGAGTCCGGAGCGGCTGTACGTGGATGAAGGCAGTCTCGTGACCGGGGCCGGCGCGACCGCCGGGATCGACACGTGCCTGCACCTCCTGGCCCGCCACCGCGGCCAGGAGACGGCCAATCGCGTGGCGCGCAGGATCGTCGCCGCCCCGCACCGTCCCGGTGGCCAGGCGCAGTTCATCGAAGCGCCGGTCCCCCGCCAGGAATCCGATCCGGTCACCGACGCCATGACCTGGGCGCTGGACCGGCTGCACGAACCTCTCGGGATCGACGCGCTGGCCGCGCAGGCCCACCAGAGCCGGAGCACCTTCACCCGCGCCTTCCGCGTCCGCACCGGCACCACCGTCCACCAATGGCTCGTGACCCAGCGGCTCGCGCTCGCCCGGGAGCTCCTGGAAGGCTCCCCGCTGGACGTCGAATCCGTCGCCCGGCGCGCGGGGTTCGGGACCGCCGCACGACTGCGGGAACACTTCGCCCGGCAGCTGGACACCACCCCGAGCCGCTACCGCGAGGAGTTCGGCAGGCCCGCGCGCGCCTGAGCGCGCGATCCCGGCCCTCGCGCGATCCCCGCCCCTGTGTCACCCAGCCCGTCGGCCACCGGCCCGGCCGATTTTGGGCATTGCCGGACGCCTGTGGAAAAGTTCTGCGGGTAAACCACTCCTCCCCGGAACGTGAGTCATGAATCAATCACCACCAGCTCAGGGACGCCCGACGGCACAGCGCAGTGTCCGCACGTCCTTCCCCGCACCGGATTCCTCCGGTCCGGCCGCCGATCTGCAGCGCCGGCTGTCCACGCGGCACATCCGCTTCATCGCCCTCGGCTCGGCCATCGGCACCGGCCTCTTCTACGGCTCGTCGGAGACCATCAAGGCCGCCGGGCCCGCCGTGCTCCTGGCGTACATCGTCGCCGGTGCGATGGTGTTCATCGTCATGCGCGCGCTCGGCGAGATGGCCGTCCGCCATCCGGTGGCCGGTTCCTTCGCCCAGTACGCGGACCGCTACATCTCCCCCCTCGCCGGCTTTCTGACCGGCTGGGTGTTCGCGTTCGAGATGCTCATGGTGGCCATCGCGGACATGGTGGCGGCCGGCAAGTACATGGGGCTGTGGTTCCCCAGCACGCCCGGCTGGGTCTGGATGCTCGCGGCCATGCTCATCATCTGCGGCCTGAACCTGCTCCAGGTGAGCGTGTTCGGCGAGCTCGAATTCTGGTTCTCCCTCATCAAGGTCGTCACCATCATCGCGATGATCGTCGGCGGCATCGGCCTGATCGTCTTCGGCGTCTCGATGGGCGGAGCCGAGCCCGGCCTGCATCACCTCGTGGACGACGGCGGCTTCGCACCGTTCGGCGTGTGGGGCATCGTCATGAGCCTCGCGATCGTCGTGTTCAGCTTCGGCGGCGTGGAGACCCTCGGCATGACCGCGGGCGAGACCGGAGACCCGGGGAAGGCGATCCCCAAGGCCGTCAACTCCGTGCCGTTCCGCATCCTGATCTTCTACATCCTCTCCCTCGGCGTCATGTTCTGCCTGTTCCCGTGGAGGAAGATCGGGACGCAGGGCAGCCCCTTCGTCCAGGTGTTCACCGGCCTCAACATCCCCGCTGCGGAGCACATCATCAACGCGGTGGTCCTCACGGCGGCGCTCTCCGCGATGAACGCGATCACGTACACCCTGATCCGCACCCTGTACGGCCTGGCCCAGCAGGGTCAGGCACCGCGGAGCTTCCTGAAGCTGAGCCGCACCGGCGTTCCGTTCCTGCCGGTCACCATGGTGTTCAGCGGCCTGATCCTCGGTCTGGTCGCGTTCCTGCTGATCCCGGACACCCTGTTCGTCCTCGTGGCGTCCATCGCATCCTTCGCGACCGTCTTCACCTGGGTGATGATCCTCGTCTCGCACTTCCGGATGCGCCGCGAGCTGCGTGGCACGCGGGTGGGCGGAGGCGCGTACCGGATGCCCGCCTGGCCCGTCCTGAGCTGGATCGCCCTGGCGTTCATGGCGTTCGTCCTGGTGGTCCTGCTGTTCTCGGACACCGGCCGCCTGGCGGTGCTGGTGGGCGTGGTCCTGGCCGGGGCTCTGTCGGTCGTGTACCTCGTCGCCATCAAGCCACGGCACACCGGGCGGATCGAACTCGAGGTCGCCGAAGAGGCCTGACGGCCACCTCCTCAGGGGCTGTGCGCACGGTCTCCCCGCACACGACGACGGCGCCGCTCACCTCGGTGGGCGGCGCCGTCGTCGTGTGGCGGTCCGGTCAGGCCGGGGGGCGTCAGCGCCTCACCGCACCGGGAGCCGCACGACGCGGTCGTCTCCCGCACGGGGCGAGCCCCGGCCGTCCGTGTTGTTCGTCAGGATCCAGAGGGAACCGTCGGGAGCCGGGACCACGGTCCGCAGACGGCCCAGCTCCCCGCGCAGCAGAACCTCCGAGCGCCCTGGGTCGGCGAGCGGCACCCGGCGCAGCGACTGGCCTTTGAGGTTGGCCAGGTAGAACGCCCCGTCCAGGAACGCCAGGCCGCTCGGGCTCGCCTCCGACGGCGACCATTGCTGCACGGGGTCACGGAACCCCGAGCGGCGGGCGATCCCCTCCGCGAGCGGCCAGCCGTAGTTTCCGCCCGGCACGATCTCATTGAGCTCATCCCACGTGTTCTGACCGAATTCGCTGGCGAACAGACGGCCGTCCGGCGTCCAGGCGAGACCCTGGACGTTGCGGTGGCCGTAGCTGTACGTGAGTGAGCCGGGGAACGGGTTGTCCGTGGGCACCGTCCCATCCGGGGCGAGACGCAGGATCTTGCCCTGCACGGACTGGACGTCCTGGGCCTTGTCCGGCTCCTGAGCGTCCCCGACCCCGGCGTAGAGCATCCCGTCGGGACCGAAAGCGATCCGGCCGCCGTGATGGAATCTCGCCGCGGGGATCCCGCCCAGCATGGTCTCGGCGCAGCCCAGCCCGAAAGACCCCGCGCCACCTGTGAGGGGGAAACGCTGCAGGCGGTTGCCGTCCTTCGCCGTGGAAAAGGCGTAGAGCATGCGCCCGGCGCCGACGGCGAGACCGAGCAGGCCGCCCTCCCCCACGTGCGTGACACCGGGCACGGTGCCCACGACGCGGGTGCGCGCCGGCCGGTCACCCTCCCGCACGATCTCCAGGATCCGCCCACTGTCGCGTTCGCTCACCAGCGCCGAGCCGTCGAGGAACACCAGATCCCAGGGCGCGCTCAGCCCGGTGACGATGTCCTCGGGCACCCGGCCGGAGGCAGGACCGGACGGCGCGGGCGTGTCGGCGCCACATCCCGAACCGCCCCCGGGAGTGCAAGACGCCAGGAAACCGGCCGCCAGCAGGGCTCCTGCCGCGAGCACACCGCGCCGGGTCGGTTCCTCTCCCACACCGCTCCCTCCCGTGGCCGCCGCATCCCCTGAGTCAGGTCTCTCGTGGCCCCAGACTAACGCCGATTTGCCCCGTTCTCACGCTTCACGCTACCTTCTCATCTTAAGTAAGCCTTACCTAATATTGAAAGCGTGACCGATGACCGCCCCTTCCTCCGGGCCCTCCCCTGCCGTCTACCGCGACCCGTGGGGAATCCCCCACCTGCGGGCGGACTCGGCCGATGACCTCGCGTTCCTCCAGGGATGGAACGCCGCGTGCGACCGGTCCTGGCAGCTCGAAATGGACCGCTGGCACGCGGAGGGCCGGGTCGCGGAGATGACCGGGCCCGACGGCGTCCCGTGGGACCGTTTCGCCCGGCAGGCGATGCTGACGGACACCGCCCGGGCCTGCTTCGACGCTCTCGACGACGGGACGCGCCGCTGGTGCAGACGCTACGTCGACGGGGTCAACCAGGCCCTCGCCGAAGGCCATCGGGGCGGAGCCGAGTTCGACGAGAGCGGCACGGAACCGGGCTCATGGTCACCGTGGACGCCCCTGGCGGTGTTCCTCGTCAACCACATCCTGTTCTCGACCTTCCCCCACAAACTCTTCCGCGAACACGTGGCGGACACCCTGGGGCCTGAGGCGGTCGCGCTGTTCTCCCAGGAAGCCCCGGTGCTCTCCGGCAGCAACGCCTGGGCCGTGCACGGTTCACGGACCACCGACGGCGCCCCGCTCCTCGCGGGCGATCCGCACCGTCTCCTCGAGATACCCGGCGTCTACCAGCAGGTGCGCCTCTCCTGCCCGGAGTTCGACGTCGTCGGGCTCGCCTTCCCCGGTGTTCCGGGACTGCCGCATTTCGGTCATGCGGGCGGTGTCGCGTGGGCGATCACGAACTCCATGGCCGACTACCAGGACCTGTTCCGGGAGAAGCTGCGCCGCTCCGGGCCGACCGGGCTCGAGGCGTTCGGCCCGGACGGTTGGGAGCCGGTCGCCACGCGGACGGAGGAGGTCCTCGTCCGGGGTGGGGACTCCGTGACGGTGGAGCTCGCCGAAACCCCGCGCGGCCCGGTCATCGCGGGACTCCCCGGTCCGGAGGACGGTGCGGTTTCATCGGGGCTGAGCCTGCGGACTCCCGCCCGGGTGACCTCGCGGCTGGGGTTCGAGGCACTGCTGCCACTGCTCCGCAGCAGCCGGACCGCCGACGTCGAACGCGCCCTGGAAGCGTGGGTGGAACCGGTCAACAGCGTGCTCGTGGCGGACACCCAGGGTGCCGTGCGGCATGTCCTCGCCGGAAAGGTCCCGCAGCGTTCGGCGGAGAATCGCGTGACGCCGGTCCCGGCGTGGTCCGAGGCTCATCAGTGGGAGGGCACATTCCTGCCGCTCCCCTCGCGGGACGTGGACACGGTGGCGGTCAGCGCCAACGACCGCGCCGCCGCCCTCGGAGCGGACATCGCACTCGAGTTCGCCCCCGCTCACCGCGCCTCGCGCATCGCCGGCCTTCTCCACGCGGACGACGACGCCGTCCCCCGCCCGTTGCTCGGGCCGGAGGACATGCGCCGCATCCACAGCGACACCCGGCTGGGTTCGCTGCCCGCCTTCCGGTCTCTGCTCGCCGGCCTGAATCCCGAGACGCTGTCCCCCGCGGCCCGACGGACCCTGGAGGACCTCCTGACCTGGGACGGCCACATGGACGCCGACAGCAGACCGGCGGCGGTCTTCGCCCTCTGGCGGGAAGCGCTGGTCCACCGACTGGCAGCCCACCCGGCGTTCGAGCCGCTCCGGACACCCACCGGTCATTCTCCGGTGTTCGCACCCTGGCTGGCACTCACCGGGCGGCTCGGTCTCGCCCTCGAAACTCTCATCGCGGGCCCGGTCCCGGACGGTCTCGACCTGCCGCACGAAGCGGCGGCCGCCCTCGAAGCGGCGCTCCCCGTGCAGCTGGCCGACGGCGCGGGCACCCCTACCTGGGGTGAGCTCCACCGCCTGCACCCACTGCACCGGCTCCCCGCGTCCGCGGCCGCTTCGCTCCCCTCGACTTCTCTGGCCGGCGACGCCGCGTGCGTGATGGCGAACGAGAGCGTGCCGGGCGGAGGCCATCTGTGCTTCCGGGGTTCCGCGGCCCGTTACGCCTGGGATCT
This sequence comes from Arthrobacter sp. Y-9, assembly GCF_029690065.1. Classification (NCBI taxonomy): domain Bacteria; kingdom Bacillati; phylum Actinomycetota; class Actinomycetes; order Micrococcales; family Micrococcaceae; genus Arthrobacter; species Arthrobacter sp. Y-9. Next base: position 1,458,997 of record NZ_CP121463.1, on the reverse strand, counting down.
CTCGGACCGGCAAAAGAGCCACTGGATCGTCCCGTTCGGCGCTGACGGCAGCCCTGCAAACCCCCACTTCCTCGACCAGCTGCCGCTCTGGGCCGCTGGAGAACTCCTCCCCGTCATCACCGACTGGGACCGACTCACCCTGGAGACCTGATGCCCGAGACCACGACCCAGCAGACGCCCGAACCGCCGGCGCAGACTGCCGCCTCCGTCGGTGGTGGCAGGTCACCCGGCCGAGTCCGCATCCTGCCGGTCCGGCCCGAGGAGGACGGCGATCTCATCCACTCGTGGGTCACCCAGGAACGCGCCCGGTTCTGGGGCATGACGGAGTACACGCGGGACGAGGTGGTGGAGGTGTACCGCTTCCTGGACTCACTGCCGACCCACCACGCCTTCCTCCTCACCCTCGACGAGGAACCGGTGGCGCTGTTCCAGAGCTACGACCCCTTCCACGACCCGGTCGGCGAGGCCTACGAGCCGCAGGAGGGCGACCTCGGGATCCACTTGTTCATGGCGCCGGCCCGGGAGCCACGGCCGGGACTCACCCCGTGGCTGGTCCTGCACTTCATCGGGCACTTGTTCGCGACGACGGGCGCGCGCCGGATCGTCGTCGAACCCGATGTCCGCAATGACAAGGCGCTCGCGCGGCTGACCGGGAGCGGCTTCGAACCCGGCCCCGTCATCCAGCTGCCGGACAAGCAGGCGCAGCTGTTCTTCCTCCGCCGTGAGGTGTTCGAGCGGCTTCCCACCGTCGGGGACTCGGCTTCCTGACGGCACACCCTGGACACGACGGTGCCGGCGCCCTCCAGGAGAGGACGCCGGCACCGTGGTTTCGGCTGTGGACCAGCCGCAGCGCTTCCGTCAGGCCGACGGCGCGACGCGCACCTTGACGTTCTTCATCAGGGGCTGGTCGCTCTGCGTGCTGTAGTCGGCCAGACCGATCAGGACGTTCATCTCCGGCATGTACCCGGCGGCGCTGCCGCGCGGCAGGTCGTAGCGCAGCGCGCGGTACTGGCGCACGGAACGCTCGGACCCGTCCTTCGATGTGGCGACGATGTCCACCAGGGATCCCTCTTCGATGCCGCGCGCCCGCATGTCCTCCTCGTTCAGGAACACGAGTTCCCGCAGGTTCTTGACGCCACGGTAGCGGTCATCGTTCGAGTAGATCGTGGTGTTCCACTGGTCGTGGGACCGCATGGTCTGCAGGACCAGCATGTCCTCCGCTTCCGGAATCACATCCGGCAGGGGCGCCAAGGAGAATTCGGCGCGGCCCGACGGCGTCAGGAAGACGCGTTCCCGGGCGGGCTGCGGAATGCGGAAGCCGAGCGGCTGCTGGATCAGCTCGTTGAAGCCTTCGAAGCCGGGCAGGGCCTTGGCCATGACATCGCGGATGCGGTCGTAGTCCTCCACGTACCACTCCCAGGGCGTGGCGCTATCCGGCAGGGCGGCCCGGGCCATCCCGGCGATGATCGCCGGCTCGGACAGCAGGTGGGTCGACGCCGGCTGCTTGCGGCCGATGGAGAGGTGCACCATGCTCATGGCGTCCTCCACGGTGACCCCCTGAAGGCCGGTCGCCTGCTGGTCGCGTTCGGTCCGGCCCAGGCACGGCAGGATGAGGGCCTTTCGGCCGTGCACCAGGTGGCTGCGGTTGAGCTTGGTGCTGACCTGGACCGTCAGCTCACACTGACGCAGACCTTCCGCCGTGCGGGCGGTGTCCGGGGCGGCCAGCACGAAGTTGCCGCCCATGCCCACGAACACCTTGACGGTGCCGTCCAGCATCCCCTGGATGGTGCGCACCGTGTCCAGGCCGTGGTGGCGCGGAGGGGTGATGCCGCAGACCTCCGCGAGCCGGTCGAGGAACTCGTCCGACGGGCGGTGGTCGATGCCGCAGGTCCTGTTGCCCTGCACATTGCTGTGCCCGCGGACCGGCGACGGGCCGGTGCCCTCGCGGCCGATGTTGCCCTTGAGCAGCAGCAGATTCACGATCTCGCGGGCCGTGTCCACGCCATGCTCGTGCTGGGTCACGCCGAGGCACCAGCTGATGATGCTCCGCTCGGACGTGAGGTAGATGTCCGCGGCCTTGCGCAGATCGGCTTCGCTGAGGCCGGCCTGCAGGGCGAGCTCGGCCCAGCTGGTCCGCGCGAGCAGCTCACGGTACTCGTCGAAGCCCTCGGTGAGGCTCTCGAGGAATCCGGCGTCCAGGACCGACGGATCCTGCTCCGCGGCCTCGAGGGTGGCCTTCGCCATCGCGCGGATCAGGGCCAGGTCGCCGCCCGGACGCACCTGGAGGTTCAGGGTGCTCGTGGGGCGCGTCTTGAACGTGGCCATGTCCACGATGTCGTGGGGCACGATCGTCCGGGTGGCGCCCGCCTCGATGAGCGGGTTGATGTGCACGACCTCGGCGCCGCGCTTGACGGCCTCGGAGAGGGCGGTCAGCATGCGCGGAGCGTTGGAGGCGGCGTTGACGCCGAGGATGAAGAGCGCGTCACACGTCTCCCAGTCCTCCAGGTCCGCCGTCCCCTTGCCCGTCCCGATCGAGGCCTTGAGCGCCCGGCCGGAAGCCTCGTGGCACATGTTGGAGCAGTCCGGCAGGTTGTTGGTGCCGAGTTCGCGCGCCATCAGCTGGTACAGGAAGGTGGCCTCATTGCTGAGGCGGCCCGAGGTGTAATAGGTGGCCTCGTCCGGGCTGTCCAGGCCGCGCAGTTCGTCGCCCACCAGGGCGAAGGCTTCCTGCCAGGTGATCGGCACGTAGTGATCCGTCTCCGGGTCGTAGACCATGGGTTCCGTGAGACGGCCCTGGTTCTCCAGATCGAAGTCGGTCCAGTCGGCGAGCTCGGACACCGTGTGCGCGGCGAAGAATTCGCGGCCCACCCGCTTGTGGGTCATCTCCCACGTCACGTGCTTGATGCCGTTCTCGCAGATGTCCAGCTTGAGGCCCTTGTTGTCGTCAGGCCAGGCGCACCCGGGGCAGTCGAAGCCCTTGATCGGGTGGTTCATGCTGAACATGGCTTTGGAGCCGGCCAGCAGCTCCTTCTCGCGGATGAGGACCTTCATGACCGACGTCGCCGCACCCCAGGCCGCGGCCGGGTGATGGTACGGATGCTGGGAGGGTTCGCCCTTGGCGACGGGGCCGTAACCACCCTGCCGCGGCTCCTCCGGCATCAGGCCATCGGACGAGGCGCGTCCCGCCGTCGATTCATCAAGACTTCCCACTGCAGGCTCCTTCAATCCCGTGATCCGGTCACCTCACCTTCTCACCTGGCACAGCCCGTTTCAACGTCCGGCACGGTGGCGGACCGCCTTCACCGGCAAAGGCCGACACGGGGCCCGTGTCATGTGGCCGCGCCGTTCAGAAACCGCTCTCGACCAGCGGTTCCAGCGGTTTCTGCACCGGGCTGAGCTCCAGCCTGATCACCACCGATTTCGACGCCGGCGTTCCGGAACCGATCGCCTGGGAGTCGAGCGGCACGAGCACGTTGGTCTCCGGGTAATACGCCGCGGCGGAACCTTTGACCGTGTCGTATTCGACCACGCGGAAGCGGGGCGCCCGCCGTTCCACACCGTCGTCCCACACGGAGACCAGGTCCACGAACTGGCCGTCCGTCACCCCGAGCTCGCGGCAGTCGGACTCGTTGAGGAAGACCACGCGGCGTCCGCCGTGGATGCCCCGGTAGCGGTCGTCCTGGCTGTAGACCGTGGTGTTGTACTGGTCATGCGAACGGAGGGTCTGCAGGATGAGACAGCCCTCCGGGACCGGGATCCAGTCGAGCTCCGAGGCCGTGAAATGGGCCTTGGCATCCGTGGTGGTGAACGTCCGCGAGTCCTGCGGGCCGTGCGGCAGCTTGAAACCGCCGGGGACGTCGATGCGCTCCTCGAAACCCCCGAATCCGGGGATGACCGCCTGGATGTGCTCGCGGATCAGCCGGTAGTCATCCGCCGCGGCGCGCCAGTCGATCTGCGGCGTGCCGGGCTTCGGCCGCCCGTCGGCGTCGCACAGCACCGCGAGCGCGAGCCGCGAGACGATCGCCACCTCGGACAGCAGCTCCGGCGACGGCGGCTCGAGGCGGCCCTGAGAGGCGTGCACCATGCTCATGGAGTCCTCCACGGTCACCCTCTGCGGGCCGCTCGCTTGCAGATCGCGGTCGGTCCGGCCGAGCGTCGGGAGGATCAGAGCTCGCTTGCCCGTGAGGAAGTGGGAGTGGTTGAGCTTGGTCGACACCTGCACCGTGAGGTCACAGGCCGCGAGCGCGGCTTCGGTGACGGCGCTGTCCGGCGCCGCCTTGACGAAGTTCCCGCCCATGCCGACGAAGACCCGGATGCGACCGTCCCGCATGCCGCGGATGGAGTCGACCACGTCGTGGCCGTGACGGCGGGGACTCTGGAACGCGAACCGCGTGTCCAGGGAGTCGTGGAACCACTCCGGCATGCGTTCGAAGATGCCCATGGTGCGGTCACCCTGGACGTTGGAGTGGCCGCGGACCGGAAGCAGGCCGGCGCCCGGGCGACCGATGTTGCCCTGGGCCAGGATGACGTTGACCACCTCCTGGATGGTCTGCACCGAGTGCCGGTGCTGGGTGAGGCCCATGGCCCAGGAGACGACGGTGCGGTCCGAGGACAGCAGTAGCCTGCCGATCTCCCGGATCCGTTCCTCGGGGATCCCGGTCGCCTCCTCGATGTCGGCCCACGGCGTGCCCTCAACCAGTGCGAGCCAGTCGTCGAATCCCGTGGTGTGGGCGGCGATGAAGTCGTGGTCGAAGACGGTGCTCAGTCCCGGCGAACGCTCCCCGGCGCGTTCCGCCTCGAGGAGGACCTTGCCGAAGCCGCGGAACAGGGCCTGGTCCCCGCCGAGACGGATCTGCAGGTGATGATCCGCGAGCGCGGTGCCCGAGCCGAGCACGCCCCGCACCTTCTGGGGATTGCGGTACCGGATGAGACCCGCTTCCGGCAGCGGGTTGACGGCCACGATGGTGCCGCCGGCCCGCTTCACCTTTTCGAGGGCGGTGAGCATGCGGGGGTGATTGGTGCCGGGGTTCTGGCCCACCACGAACACGAGCGAGGCCCGCTCGAGCTCTTCCAGCGCGACGGAGCCCTTGCCGATGCCGATCGTCTCGGTGAGTGCCGTGCCGGAGGATTCGTGGCACATGTTGGAACAGTCGGGCAGGTTGTTGGTGCCGAAGCCCCGGACGAAGAGCTGGTAGAGGAAGGCGGCCTCATTGCTCGTGCGGCCGGACGTGTAGAACGTGGCCTGATCCGGGCTGTCCAGTGCCGCGAGCTGCTCGGCGATGATCGAGAAGGCCTCATCCCAGCCGATCGGCGCATAGTGGTCGGAGTCGAGGTCCTTGAACAGCGGCTGCGTCAGGCGGCCCTGGCCACTGAGCCAGTGGTCGTCGTGCCGGGCCAGCTCCGCGACGGTGTGCTGCCGGAAGATCTCGGGACGCACCCGCTTGCGCGTGGCCTCGGCGGCGACCGCCTTGGCGCCGTTCTCGCAGAACTCGAAGTGGCTGCGCTCCCCCGGCGCCGGGTCCGCCCACGCACAGCTCATGCAGTCGAAGCCCTCGGGCTGGTTGATCCCCAGGAGCGTCTGTACCGTGCGCACGGGGCCCATCTGCTGAAGGCTGTGCTCCATGGCGTGCGTGATGGCGGGAACGCCGACGGCGGAGCGCTCCCGCGGCTCGACGACGAGTGACGCTTCGTCGATGTCCTTCGCCTCGTGTCGTGCGGCGGCGCCCGGGAGAAGGGCGCTCGCCAGGGACTTCACGTCGTTGAATCTGTCCGGCATGCTCCGAGGCTACCCCTCCGGGCGGACCGGTTCCATGAGGGACGCGTCATGTTCTCGATGACGGCCGTCGCAGCGACCTGCTCAGGAGAACAGCGCGAGCGCCTTCAGTGTCACCTGCGTCAGCCCGTAGCCGAGCGCGAGGATCACGACGCCGCTCAGCACGGTGGCGACGACCGTGTGCACGACGCTGGACGGCGCCTCGGTCAGGGTGCCCGCCGCCGTCGTCGCGCCGTGCGCCGCAGGCTCCTGCGCGGACGCTGCGGAGGCCTTCACCGCATACCGGGCGGCGACCGGCTTGATGAGGAGGTTCGCGACGAATCCGACGGCCAGGACTCCCACCATGATGAGCAGCGACGTCGTGTAGACCTCCGGGCCCCGGGCGCCTTCGGCCGTGCGGTGCTCCACGACCGCGTTGACGATCACCGGACCGGCGACGCCCGCCGCGGACCACGCCGTGAGCAGGCGGCCGTGGATGGCGCCCACCTGATAGACGCCGAACAGATCCCGCAGATAAGCCGGCGCGGTCGCGAAGCCGCCGCCGTAGAAGGACAGGATCACGAGGGTCGCCAGGACGAAGATGACGAGACTGCCGCCGCCGAAGGCCGCGATCACCGCGTACATGAGCAGTCCGATGCCGAGATACGCCATGTACATCCGTTTGCGCCCGAGGTAGTCCGAGACGCTGGACCAGACGAACCGGCCCGCCATGTTCGCCAGGGACAGGAGACCGACGAAGCCGGCGGCCGAGGCCACGTCGATCTGGGAGAAATAGTCCCGGATCATAGGCGAGGCGTTCTCCAAGATGCCGATCCCGGCGGTCACATTGCAGAACAGCACGGTCCACAGCAGCCAGAACTGCGGAGTTTTCACGGCGTTCGCGGCGGAGACACCGGCCGGAGCCGCGGCCACGGCCCGGCGCGGACCACCGGCGCTGCCGCCGGGCGTCCAGCCGGGGTGCGGCAGCCTGATGACGAACGCGCCCATCGCGATGACCACGGCGTAGACCGCGGCCAGCGTCAGGAACGTCGGCGCGAGACCCTGGACGAGGTTCGCAGGGGCCGACCCGCCGCCGTAGGCGCTCAGGAGCGCGGCCGAGACGGGGCTGGCGATCAGCGCTCCGCCGCCGAAGCCCATGATGGCCAGGCCGGTCGCCAGTCCGGGGCGGTCCGGGAACCACTTCATGAGGGTGGACACCGGCGAGATGTACCCGAGCCCCAGTCCGATGCCGCCGATGACGCCGTACCCGAGGTACAGGAGCCAGAGCTGGCCGGTCGCGATGCCGAGGCTGGCCACACAGAATCCGGACACCCAGAACGTCCCCGCCACCACCATGGCCTTGCGCGGTCCGGCCTTCTCCACCCACGTCCCGCCCACCGCGGCCGAGAGACCCAGCACGACGATCGCGAGGGAGAACACCCACCCGACCGCGAGGTCCCCGGCGCCGAAGCGCTGCATGAACGGGGTCTTGAAGACGCTCAGCGCATAGACCTGGCCGATGCACAGGTGGATCGCCAGGGCGGCGGCCGGCATCAGCCAGCGGTTGAAAGTGGGGGGTGCGATCGTGGCTTCACGGTCGAGCACGCTCATCTGAACTCCTGCCACCCGGAACGTCCGGCCCGGGGATACGTTCCGTCAGCGGTCAGTTTCTCTGACGAAAATAACAATTCAGATGTCAGCGATTGTCAATGCAGGTGTTCGGCGGGACCGTTCAGGATCCAGCGGGCACAGCGGCAGGTTCCACCGACTCGGTGCGGATCCGCTGCGCGCCGGCGTACACGTTCATGGAGTTCCCCCGCAGGAAGCCCACCAGTGTGAGTCCCTGGGAGTCGGCCAGCTCGGCGGCCAGCGACGACGGTGCGGACACCGCGGCCAGCACCGGAATGCCGGCCATGACCGCCTTCTGGACCAGTTCGAAGCTGGCGCGCCCTGAGACCTGGAGGACCGTGCCCGTCAGCGGCAGGCGGCCGTTCTGGGCGGCCCAGCCCACCACCTTGTCCACGGCGTTGTGGCGGCCCACGTCTTCCCGCACCACGAGCAGCTCGCCCGTGGCGGCGTCGAACAGGGCGGCGGCGTGAAGCCCGCCGGTCTTCTCGAACGCCGCCTGGCGTTCCCGCAGCCGGTCCGGGAAGGTGGCCAGCAGCGCGGCGTCCACCGTGACCGGGTCCACTGAGACATCGTGCCGGGAAACCGTCTCCACCGCCTCGATGCTGGCTTTGCCGCAGACCCCGCAGGAGCTGGTGGTGTAGAAGTTCCGCGCCGCGTCCGGGCTGGGCGGGGCCACGTGAGGGGCCAGCGCGATGTCCAGGACGTTGTACGTGTTCTCCTCACCGCCCGTCCCGGGTCCGCCGCAGTGGATGGCCGTGCGGACGTCCCCACCGTCGGCGATGATGCCCTCGGAGACGAGGAAGCCGGTGGCGAGTTCGACGTCGTGACCGGGGGTGCGCATGGTGACCGCCAGGGGCGACGAAGCGACCCTGATCTCCAGCGGTTCCTCCACCGCCAGGGTGTCGATCCTCCGGCGGGGCTCCTCGCCCAGGACGATTTTCAGCAGCGGACGACGTCTCGTGATCTGACCCACGGTGCCAAGGCTACACTCCTTGGCGACTCCCTCGCCGGGGCGGCGGAGCACCTTCCGGCGCGCGCTAGCATGGTCGCATGCCACGCCCCCACCCCTCCGGATCCCGGCCTGCCCCGCGCCTTCGCACCCACGCTTCGCGGACCTGCTCCGCACCTTCGGCGGGCCGCCTGTGATCACCGTGGATCAGCAGCGCAGCAGGGTTTTCGCCACTGCGCAGGCGCTGCCTCCGGTGCGCGTGTCCCTGGCCGCGGCGCGAGGTCTGGTGCTCGCCGAAGACGTGCTCAACCGCTGGCCGATCCCCCTCTTCGACAACTCCGCGATGGACGGTTATGCCGTACGGCTGTTCGATGCCACCGAAGGATCGCGGCTCCGCGTGGTCGCGGACCTGCCGGCCGGGACCGAACTGGATCCGCCCCTCGGCCCGGGGGAAGCCGCGCGCATCATGACGGGCGCCCCCGTGCCCACCGCTGCCGACGCCGTCGTGCCCCTTGAACGCACCGATCTCGGCACTGCGGCCGGACCGACGCCACCCGAGTGGATCACCGTGCTCCAGCAGCCGGCGCCCGGCGCCCACATCCGCAGAGCCGGGGAGGAGTCCGGGGCCGGCAGCGTCGCAGTGCCGGCCGGCGCGGTTCTGGGGCCGTGGCAGCTGTCGGCCCTCGCCTCGGCAGGAGCCGCCACGGTGCTGGCACACCCGCGGCCGCGGGTGTCGATCATCGCCACGGGCTCGGAACTCATCGCCCCCGGCGGCACACCGCGCCGCGGTCAGATTCCGGAGTCCAACTCCGTCCACCTCTCGGCGGCCGTCCAGGACGCCGGCGCGGACCTCGCCTCCGTCGTCACCGTGCACGACGATGAGGACGCTCTCCGCGAGGCGCTCGACTCCGTGGACAGTGAGGTGATCATCCTGTCCGGCGGCGCGAGCGTCGGCGCGTTCGACGTCGTCAAGGCCCTCCTGAACGGGCACGGCTCCATCACCTTCGGCCCGGTGGCGATGCAGCCCGGCAAGCCGCAAGGCTTCGGAACGCTCGACGACGGCACCCTCGTCTTCTGCCTGCCCGGCACCCCGGTGGGCGTCGCCGTCTCCTTCGAACTGTTCGTGCGTCCGGCCCTTCGCGCACTGGCCGGGCACCAGGAACTCGACAGGCCCCGCGTGGTCCGGGCGGCCGCCAGGAGCTGGCACAGCCCCCGGCACAGGACTCAGATCCTCCCCGCCGTGCTCGACGGCGAGCGGGTCCGGCCCTCGCTGCGGCACGGCGGACCCGACGACCCGAAGATCTCCCCCGCTTCCGTGAACGCGTTCGTGATCATCCCCGAGGGCGTGGAACAGGTCCACGAGGGCGACCCGGTGTCGGTCATGCCCTTCGGGCCGGAGTGGGCATGACCGTGCGGGCGGCGATCGTCCTGGCCGGCGGACGGGCCTCGCGGCTGGGCGGCGCCGACAAGGCCTCGGTCGAGGTGGCGGGTCGACGTCTCGTCGATCACGTCTACGCCGCGGTCGCTGACTGTGCTCCGGTCATCGCCGTGGGTCCGGACTCGCTCGCGCGCCCCGGCGTGACCGTGGTGCGCGAGGAGCCACCCTTCGGCGGGCCCGTGGCAGCACTCGCCGCAGCGCTGAGGGCCGTGTCCGGCTTCCCAGAGGACGCGCCCGCGCGCGCGGCGGGCGCCGAAGCCTGGGTCCTGGCCTGCGATCTGCCGCGGGCGGACCGGATCGTGGCGGCGCTGAAGCACGTCCCGATTCCGGACGGCGCGGACGCGGTCGTCCTTGCTGACGCGGACGGCCGGTCCCAGTGGCTGGCCGGACGGTACCGCCTCGAGGCCCTTCACCGCGCGGTCGCCGCGCTCGGGCACGTGGACGGCGCAGCCCTGCGGCACCTCCTGGCGCCCCTGACCCTTCACACCGTTCCGGACACCGCGGACGCGTCCCTGGATCTGGACACCTGGTCCGCGGTGGAGCAGTATCGCGAACAACAGAGCACCGCCCTTCGAAAGGAATCCTGACATGAGCTCCACCCCCGCCGAACTCGACGCCTGGGTCACCGATCTGAGCGCAGCCCTGAATCTCGGGGACCTCGACGTCCCCACCGGCCTCCTGCTCGATCTGACCCGCGACGCCGCCCACGGCGTGACCCGCCCCGCCGGCCCCCTCACCACGTACCTGGTGGGGATCGCCGTCGCACGCGGGGCATCGGCGGAAGAGGCCGCCGAGACCGCGCGCGAACTCATCCGGCGGCATCAGGCCTGACGCCCGCGCCGCATTTCCCCTTCGGGTCCGCGGAGGTCTGGTCCCGTCGCCCCGGCGGCGGGACAATGGATCATGAATGCCAAGGACAAGGAATTCGTGGGTTCGATCCCCACCGTCTACGACGAGATCCTGGTGCCGCTGATGTTCCAGGACTTCGCCTGCGATCTGGCCGCAGCAGTCGCCACCACGGCACCCGCCCGGGTGCTGGAGACCGCGGCCGGGACCGGCGTCGTCACACGTGAGCTGGCGTCCGCTCTCCCCCACGCCCAGCTGACCGCCACCGACCTCAACCCGGCGATGCTCGCCCGTGCCGAGTCCGTCCAGCCGGCCTTCTCGAGGCCCGAATGGCGCCAGGCCGATGCCCTCAGCCTCCCTTTCGAGGACCGCTCCTTCGACGCGCTGGCCTGCGCCTTCGGCGTGATGTTCTTTCCCGACCGGCACCGGGCCTTTCAGGAGGTGGTGAGAGTCCTCGAGCCCGGCGGGCTGTTCGCGTTCACGGTCTGGGACAGCCTGGAGCACAATCCGGTGCCGCGGTCGATCGTCGAGTCGCTCCACGAGTTGGGGCAGGAGGAGGCGGCGTCGTTCCTGGAACGCGTGCCGTTCTCCCTGGCGGACCCGCCGCTGCTGACCGGCGAGCTGGAAACCGCAGGCTTTTCCTCCGTCCAGGTGCGGACCATCGAGCATCTGAGCGGGGCGACGACGGCGAACGGCATCGCGCGGTCGCATCTCTTCGGGACGCCGACCAACAACTACCTCGTGCTCGACGGCCCGGAGGACGGGGACCGTCTCCTCGCATCCGTCACCACGCTCCTGACGGAGCGGTTCGGCGACGGCGAGTTCCGGCTGCCGGTGAGCGCGCTCCTGGTGACCGCGGTCAGCCCGTCCCTGGAACAGGAGTCCTGACGGTCCGGCCACGGGTGGAGTGCACCGCCCAGTCCGCGACGGCGGCGGGCAGCTTCCGCGCGTCCTGAACGAACCCGTCGGGCCGCACCAGCACGGCTTGTCCTCCCCTGAGCCGCGGGTTCCGCACGGTCTCGAAGTGGTGGACCGGCAGGCCGCTCTCCTCACCCATGCGGGCGAGCGACGACTGGTCCGCGGCGCCGTAGACGTGAATCTGCCAGTCCACACTCCGGAGCGCCGCGAAGTTGTCCTCGTTCCAGGCCAGCCGCCGGCCGACGAGCCGGCCCCGGCGTCCCCGGGCGCGACGCCGGGCATCAGCACTCATCCAGTAGTGGATCCGGATCTGCGAGACGTACTCATACAGCTTCGCGCGACGTGCCAGACGCGGCAGCACCCGTCCGAGCAGCGGCGCCAGGCGGGGCAGGACCCCGGCGCGGATCACGCGGGCGAGGGACGAGTCCGCCGTGATGGTGCTGAACAGCCGGTCCGTGGTCCTGACGAGGCGCAGCGCCACCGGCCGCCGCTCAGCCTCGTACCGGTCCAGCCGCTCGTCTCCGGATCCTCGGAGGAGCACGTCCGCGAGCGCGCAGGCCAGGCCATGCGCGTCCTGCAGCCCCGTGTTCATCCCCTGGGCGCCGACCGGTGAGTGCACGTGGGCGGCGTCCCCTGCGAGGAACACCCGCCCGGAGCGGAACCGGGCCGCCACGCGGTGGTGGACCCGGTAGGTGGAGAACCAGCTCGAGTCCCGGTATCCGACACCGAACTCACGCCCCACCGTCCGCCGGGTCTCATCCTCGGTGACCTGTTCTCCGTCCGGCGTGCGGACGACGCCGATCAGCCGGTGGTGTCCCACCGCTCCCTGGGGGAAGGTGAGCAGGAAGTCGCCGGCGCTGAAGCGGAGATTCACCGCGTCTTCGACCAGCCCGGTCACACCGCGCGCGTCGGCGACGTAGAAGGTGTCCGGGTTCGTCACCCCGTCGAAGGGTATTCCGCTGAGTTCCCTCACCGTTGAGGAGGCGCCGTCCGCACCCACCAGATAGCGGGCCTCGACCCGGCGGACGTCTCCGTCGCCGCCACCGAGCCGTGCGGTGACGCCACCCTCCCCCTGCTCCAGGCCGAGCAGACCGTGGCCCCAGAGGACGGAATCCCCGCGCTCCTCCAGGGCCGCCACCAGGAGCCGTTCGTTGCGGCTCTGTTCCAGGACGTGGATGCCCGGGAACGGGGTGACGCCCTTGCCCAGCTCGCCGAAGCTCACGGTCGCGAAGGGGTGGTCCCGGTAACCGGGGGCGATCGCCGGGGCCACGGCCGCCTGTTCCAGCACGCGCTGCACGAGCCCGAGCTGATCGTAGATCTCGAGGCTGCGGGCCTGCAGTGCGAGGGCGCGGGATTCGCGGGTGGGCCCGTGTTTCCGGTCGGCGATCAGGAACCGCACGCCGAGCCGTTGCAGGCAGGCCGCCAGCATGAGCCCGGTGGGGCCTGCGCCGACAATCAGGACGTCGGTGGTCAGGACGTCGGTGGAGAGCGTCTCTGCCGGCCCTTGCTCCGGACGCGGCTCCGGCTGCGGTGTCATCGCCCCTCCTGGCGGTTGCCGGTCACTCGCCCGAGCGGACGTCCGTGACGCCTGCGGGGCGGAACGAGACGTGGCGGAAGGTCGCCGTCGTGCCGTCGCCGCGCGGTGACTGGACAGCGATCCCCACCTTCAAACCGCCTTCGGACCCCGTGAGGGGGAATCCGAAGTAGCGGGCCAGTTCCCAGCGGCCCTCGGAGCGGTAGTGCAGGCTGATCATGGTGCCCGCCCGGGCCATCCGCAGCCGCACGGGCCCGGCGGGGAGATGGACGCCGGTGGCGTCGTCGGAACGGTCGCGGGTGACGACCGACATGATGCGGGGCCGGCCGACCTCGTCGAGTTCGGCGCAGAGCTTGAACCATTGCAGTCCGTCGAGATGCCCGACGAGGACGGCGGAGTCGAAACTGTCCCGGAAGTCGACCTCGACCTCGGCTTCCAGCGTGAAATCGCCCTCCACGGGGAACGCGAAGACCGTGGCGCTCTGGACCACGGAGTCCGTGCCGGGCCGGTTGAAGAGATCGTCTCCGGCGGCCGCGCGGAGGGTGACCGTCCCGCCGTCGACGGCCGCTTCCCCTTCCCCGGGACGCAGGGAACGGAACTCATCGGGCACACCCGGGAGGAGGAAAGAGGTCATGCACAGCATTCTGCCCGGCTCGGCCTCCGACCGCACCCCTCCTCCGAGGGGATCAGGGCTTGCGGGCCTCGATCAGGTGACGCGTCGAGTGGGCGATGAACGGACCTTCCGCCTGGATCAGCTCGTGCAGGTCCCGCAGGCGGTCGCGGTACTTCTCCACCGTGAAGCCGGGCACCCACCAGATGACTTTGCGGAGCAAGTACACGACGGCGGCAACGTCGTGGATCTCGATGCGCAGCCGGGCGGTGCTCAGCCCTGTCACCTCGAGTCCGGCGGCCCGTGCGGCGGCCGCCTCGTCGTCGTGATGGCGTCCACGACGGGCCTCCGGCTGTGGCCCGAGGAAGAATTCGATCAGCTCGAAGACGCTCGCGGGTCCTACGTGCTGGGCGAAGTACTGGCCACCGGGACGCAGCACCCGGGTGATCTCGTCCCAGTGGATGGTGGCGGGGTGACGGCTCGTGACGAGGTCGAAGGCGCCGTCGGCGAAGGGCAGAGGCGGCTCGTCCGGGTCCGCCACCACCGCGACACCTCGCGGATGCAGCAATGCCGTCGCCTTCGCGACATTCGGCGGCCAGGACTCGGTCGCCACGGCCACGGGCGGGAAGGTGCGCGCTTCGGCGAGCACTTCTCCCCCGCCGGTCTGGATGTCGAGGGACGCAGTGGCCGTCGCCAGCCGCTCGGCGAGGCCGGCGGCATACCCCCAGGCAGGCCGTTCCTCCGTGGCCCGGCCCTCCAGCCAGCCGAAATCCCAGCCCGTGATGTCGGCGTTCTCCCCCAGGGCGATCAGTTCATCGAATGTCTCAGCCATGCCACCATCCTGCCAGCCTGGTCCGGACCGCGTGGCGGGGGCGGACAGCCGTGCTCCACCCCGGATCTCCACCCGCCGTTCCACCCCGGGGTGGTCCCGGCCGGGACACGGAAACGGGAGGCTGGAATCACCGGCAAGACATGCCGGCACAGATCCTGAAAGGCACGGCCATGTCCCTGCAGATGCTCGGCAACGCACTTCTCGCTCTCGCGCTGATCGGCTGGATCGGCTACCGGCAGACGACCTGGCGACCGATCGCTCTCGCCACCATGTGGCGGACTCCGCTCATCATGGGTGTGATCGGTGTCGTCCTGCTGGCGAGGTCCGCCTCCCCTGAAGCCCTCTCCCCGCTCGATCTCGCCGTGCTGGTCGGCGAGCTGATCATCTCGCTCGGCATCGGCGCCTGGATGGGCCGTCTGGCGCACTTCAGGCCCCTCACCACTCCGCGCCCGGTGAGCCGCGACGGGAATACCGTCGCCACTTTCGAATCCCGCACCGGCGCCTGGGGCCTGGTGCTCTGGTTCCTTGTCCTCGCCGTGCGGATCGGGATCGACGCCCTCGCCTCGATGGCGGGCTCGCATGTGGCGACGTCCGCCGGCGTGATCCTTCTGATGCTGGCCGCCAACCGCGCCGCCCGCACCTTCATCTTCGCCCAGCGGATCGCCGCTCTCCCCGCGTCGGCCACGGTCTCCCGCTGACCTGACGCATGATGGTGTCATGACGACCACCATCCGGCCCGGAGGAACGATCGCGGTGCTCAATCTTCTGGGCGCGGTCGCGGTCGGATACGCGCTCTGGACCTCCGGCGCGGCGGCGAGGCCACTCTGGGGTTCTGTCCTCGCGGCCATCGCTCTCGTCGCGTGGGCTCTCCGGGCGTTCGTCGCCGGCCTCCCGCGGGGTGGCGTGCTTTCCGTCGTGCTGGGAACCCTGGCCGTCCTGTGCGGGGGCTTCGCGGCGGGCGCGACCCATGGTCTCACCGTCGTCCCCGCCGCCATCGGTTCGCTCGCCGTGCTGGGAACCGTCGGCGTCCCGCTCGGCTACGGGCTCTCGGTCGCAGTGCTGGGCTGCGGAGCCATCGCCGTCGGAGCGATCGCCCACCCGACCGATGTGGGCGACAGCCTCACCATGATGGGCGGCCTGCTCCTCGCCGCTGTTGGCGGGTTCAGCCGCCGGCAGTTCCGGGAGGCGGAGGCGCAGGCGGCACTCCTGAGGGAGCGCGAGCTGGCCATGCGGCAGGAGGCGGAACGTGTCGCGATCGCCCGGGATCTGCACGACGTGCTGGCTCACAGCCTCGGCGGTCTGGTCCTGCAGCTCGACGCCGCGGAAGCCCTCCTCGAAGCCGGCGACCAGACCGAAGCCGCCGAGCGTGTCGCGGCCGCGAGGCGCCTGGCGTCCGACGGCCTGAGCGAGGCCCGCCGCGCCGTCGCGACGCTGCGCGACCCGGACGGCGCCGGCGGTGGCGTCCGGTTCGCGGGGCGGGAGTCCCTCACGTCCGGCGTCGAGCGGCTCCTTCAGGCTCACCGCTCGCTCGGCGGGGTCGTGGACTTCACGACGACCGGAACGGCGCGGCCCGTGACGTCGCAGGCGGCCGACGCCGTGCTCCGGGCGCTGCAGGAAGCCCTGAGCAACGCGCGCAAGCACGCCCCCGGGGAACCCGTCCGGGCCTGGCTCGTCTGGGCCCAAGGCGCCCTGACCCTGACCGTGTCCAACCCCCTCCCCGACACGGAGCAGCTCCCCGAAGACTCCCCCGGCCGTGGCTACGGGCTGACCGGCATGCGGGAACGCTTCGCAGGGCTGGGGCCCGGATCCTCCGTGCGGGCCGGGGTGCAGGGCGACCGCTTCGTCGTGACCGCGGAGGCGGAACTGTGAGAGAAAGGGATGCCGCAGTGGAGGAATCGGTGATCCGCATCGTGGTCGCGGACGACCAGGCGATCGTCCGCGACGGACTGGTCACGGTGCTGCGCCTCGTGCCGGGCCTCGAAGTGGTCGCCGAGGCGGCGGACGGCGAGGAGGCCGTCGCCCGGACCGCGGAGCTGCGTCCGGACGTGGTCCTCATGGACCTGCGGATGCCCGGCCTCGACGGCGTGGGCGCCACGGCCAGGATCACGGCGGACTTCCCGGACACGGCCGTCCTGGTCCTCACGACGTTCGCCGACGACGCATCGATCCTCCGGGCGCTGACCGCGGGAGCCCGCGGCTATCTGACCAAGGATGCCGGACGGGCCGAACTCACCGCTGCCGTGCGCGCCGTCGCCCGCGGCCAGTCCACCTTCGCCCCGGAGGTGAGCGCTGTCCTGGTCACGGCCCTCACCCAGGGCGGCCCCGCCGCGCCGTCGAGCCCTCCCCGCGCGGCCGACGACGCCGCCGCCCTCCAGACGCGGTTCCCTCAGCTCACGCGCCGGGAGGCCGAAGTCCTGGCACTCGTGGCGGAGGGGTTCAGCAATGGCGAGATCGCCGCGACGCTGTTCCTGGGGATCTCGACGGTCAAGACCCACATCAATTCGCTCTTCGCCAAGCTCGCTGTGCGAGACCGAGCCCAGGCGATCACCCTGGTGAGGTCCTGATCGCCGGGGGAAGCAGACGTGGTGGCGCGTTCGACCGCGTGCGTGGCGCCGTGAGGCCTAGCATGGAGCTGTGCTGAGCCCCGAATATCCCGTCCACACCGACCGGCTCCTGCTGCGGCCCATGACCGCCGAGGACATCGACCCCATGCTGCGGTACAAATCCCGGCCCGAGGTGGTCCGCTTCGTCCCCTACGGCCCCTTGACCCGGGACGACATCGCCGTGCGGATCTCCGGACGCTGGGGCCGGACCGAGCTGACGGAACCCGGCCAGTCTCTCACCCTGGCCCTCGAGGAACGGGCGACGGGCCGGCTGGTCGGTGATGCCGTCCTCTTCTGGCACAGCGCCGAGCACCGCTCCGGCGAGGTCGGCTACATCCTCTCCCCCGAGGCGACGGGGCTCGGTTACGCCACCGAAGCAGCGACGGCGATCCTCCGCCTGGGATTCGACGGGCTCGGCCTGCACCGCATGGTCGCCCGGCTTGAGGAGCGCAACACCGCCTCCGCGCGCGTGGCCGAACGGCTCGGAATGCGGCTTGAGGCGCGCCTGGTCCAGAACGAATGGTTCAAGGGCGAATGGTCCACGGAGCTCGTGTACGCGATGCTGGAGGACGAGTGGAGGGCCTCTCCTCTGCGCTGAGGATCTCCGCGGACGTGCCCGCCCGGCCGGAAACCGTTCCCCGCCGGACCGCCGTCGCCTAGGCTGAAAAGGCCCCACTCGAGAGAGGACCCCAGCATGGCAGAGAAGGACAGCGGCCCCGCCTTCAGCGACGAGGAACGCGCCGCGATGAAGGAACGCTCACGCGAGGTCAAGGCCTCACGTGGCAAGAACAAGGCGACACCGGAGGAACTGGCCGCCGAGGTCCTGGAGAAGATCGCCTCCATGGATGAGGACGACCGGGTCCTGGCGGAGAAGGTCCACCAGATCGTCCTGGAACACGCGCCGCAGCTGAGTCCCAAGCTCTGGTACGGCATGCAGAGCTATGCGAATGCGGCCGGCAAATCGGTGGTGTTCTTCCAGGACGCCAAGAAGTTCAAGGCCCGCTATGCCACGCTGGGCTTCCAGGAGAACGCGACACTCGACGACGGCGAGATGTGGCCCACCTCGTACGCCCTCACGAAGCTCACGCCAGAGGTCGAGGCGAAGATCGTGGAACTCGTCCGGCGGGCGACGGCACGGGAGTAGGACGGCGCAGGAGCGGTACGGCCGGCGACGACGCCAGAGGCATTCACGAGAACGCCGCTTGTGACGCAGCACCGCCCCGCGCTTTCCTGCTTAAAACACCGCAGGGCCGGTGAAAACCGGCCCTGCGATGGAAACTGAGAGTCTCAGAGAGGCTGAATGTCTGCAGCCTGCGGGCCCTTGGGGCCCTGCTGAACCTCGAAGGAGACCTTCTGGTTCTCTTCGAGGGAGCGGTAGCCCGAGGAGTTGATCGCGGAGAAGTGCGCGAACACGTCCTGGCTGCCGTCATCGGGGGAAATGAAGCCGAAGCCCTTTTCCGCGTTGAACCACTTCACTGTACCTGTAGCCATAATTCAGTCCTCACTGAAGGGGAGGTTGATCCCGACGTTCGGGCCTCCGGTGTGGGGTGTTCTCCACCGATGCTTCAGAAAGGAACGGTCCGGGGACCGCAATTACTGAAATACGAAATGCCAAACACAACAACAGTTCCAGTCTACAGGAGTTCGCGCCAGATGCATCACCCCGTCTGCATCGCCCTGAGACTGATCCAGAGCAGCAGGACGTCGTCCGCATGGCTCAGATCCACGTCGAAGAGGTCCCGGATCCGCTTCAGCCGGTACCGGAGCGTGTTCTGGTGGAGCGAAAGCGCCGCCGCCGTGAGCGCCGAATCACGGCCCGACTCGAGATACGCGAGGAGTGTCTTGGCGTATTCGCTGCCGTTGCTGGTGTCATAGGACGCCATCTCCTGAGCCGCCGGAGCGACGAGCCGCTCCTTCGTCTGGAGGAACGCGCCGATCTCGAGGAGGCTCAACCGACTGTGCAGATCGGCTGCCCGGACGAAGCCCTCTTCCCCCTCCGGATCCAGGAGCAGCAGCGCCTGGTCGGCGGAATGCCGTGACGCGACGATGGCCGCGGCCGAATCCACCGACGCGCCCAGGGCCGCTCGGAGCGTCACGCCGAGCGCCCTCGACGCACGGTCCCTCACACGGCGCGCGAGGGTCCGGATCAGCTGCCCGTCCTTCGCGCTCACCTCGCCGAGCACGGCGTACACGACCCCGCCCTCCTCCACGCACCAGGTCCCCCGGCGCTGAGACTCGACCAAGGTGCTCACCAGGTCCGTCAGGCGGGTCAGCGTCACCGCCTCGGCACCTGCGGGAAGGCCGGCCTCGAAGGCGAGCACGGCGAACGGGGGCCGCAGCCCGAGGTTCAGGCGGCGCGCCACGAGCGCGGCGTCGTCGTCGCCGTGGATCAGCCGGCGCAGGCCTTCCGCGCGGCGCAGACGGGCCAGGTCGCGTCCGCTGCGGGCGCGGAGCAGATGGAGTGCCGCGAGGTCCGCGCCACGTTCGAGCGCCGTCGCTGCTTCGTCGGGAAGGTCGCCGCCCGGGTCGACCACCCACACCGAGCCGAGCGGTTCGTTCCCGGCGCGGACCGCGACCGCCAGACGGCCCAGCGCCTCACCCGTGCCGGGAATCCGCACGGCGCCGCGGGCCCGGAACACCGCGGCGTACTGGGCGGCGTTCTCCGGAAGGTGCGGGACCTGACGGCCCAGGATCCCCTGTTGACGGTCCAGGTCGATGGGCTGATCCGGCAAGGTGGAGTAGGCGAGGACCTCCTCCTGGAGGTTCTCGATCGTGGTTGCCCCGCCCACCATCGCCGCGATGGCATTGGCGAGTGCGAACAGATCTCCGGCGCCGAGAGCCGTGGGCGCGTCCCCCGCTTCGGCGACCGCACCCAGCGCGGACTCCAGGAGCGTGTCGAGCTGCCGCCAGGACAGCTCCCCTTCCACGACGAGCACCGCGATGCCCGCCACATCCGCCTCAGCGCTCAGGCGTGCGATCGCCTCGGGGCGGCCCTCCGAGTTCGCCGTCTCTTTGAGCACGACGGCGGCATAGCCCGCGCGCGCCGCCTCCCGCAGTGCCGGGCCGGCACTGTCCGCCGCGACACCGACACCCAGCAGCAGTCCGCCGGGCACGGACTGTGATGGTTCCAAGGGGTCCAGGATGACCGGACTGGCCAGGACGAGCGGCCGGTCCGGCCCCAAGGAGGTGACGGCCAGGCCGGACGAGTCGAGCACCGAGGCCAGTTCCCGGACGGACCGTTCCCGACCGGAACGCGAAGCGGTGCGGCGATCGATCGGCTCCATGAGCTGCCCTCCGGAATCTGGTGAATGTCGTTCTGAAGATGTGCTGCGGGTCCATGCAGGTCTTGGTGGCACAGCACTAAGAACTGCTCTGATCTTAGTGCTGTGCACTGAAGCGTCAGGTCAAGTCCTCGGCCAGAGTGGAAGCATGTCACCACTTCGCCACCCCCACCCGTTGACGGAACAGGCCCAGAGAGCGGCTCAGACCGCCGCCGACGCCGCCGGCGTGACCCTCCGTGATGAGCACGACCTCGAACGCCATCGTGAGATCGAGGCGCTCCTGGTGTCGGTCTGGGGCATGTCCCCACAAGGCGCTCCCATCCCCTTCGACGTGCTGCGCGGCATCTCGCACGCGGGCTGCAACATCTCCACCGCCTATCTGCCGGACGGGAGGGTCTGCGGCGCAGCGGTCGCCCTCGTCACTCCTGACCACGGCAGCTACTCGCTGATCGCCGGAGTGGCTCCGGGCATCGGCGACAAAGGGGTGGGCTTCGCCCTCAAGCAGCACCAGCGGGCCTGGTGCCTGGAGCGGGGCATCGAGACGATGAGCTGGACGTTCGACCCGCTCGTGAGCCGCAACGCCCGTTTCAACCTGGCCAAACTCGGCGCGCACGTCACCGAGTACGCCCGGAACTTCTACGGGATCATGGACGACGAGATCAACGCCCAGGACGAAAGTGACCGCCTGGTGGCCGTGTGGCCGCTCGCGAGCGAGGATTCCGTCGCGTGCAGCGAAGGCCGGCCCCGCGACGTCGAGCTTCCGCCGGCTGAGGACTCGACGGTTCTCGCCACGGGCCCGGACGGCGAGGCGCACCTCCTGCGGTCCGGCGACACTCTGTGGGCGCGAGCGCCCAGGGACATCGTGGCCCTGCGCACGCAGAACCCGGACCTTGCCGCAGCCTGGCGACGCGAACTGCGGGAGGTCTTCGAATCCGCGTTCGCGGCGGACCGGACCGCCGACGGCGTGACGCGCGACGGCTGGTACCGGCTCTCCCCTGCCCTGGCCTCCGAGGCCTCAATGCTCAAGAATCCGGAGAACGCCCGATGAAGATCACGTCAGCATCCATCTCCCTGCTCGAGGTTCCGCTGAAGGAGCCGTTCGTGGTCTCGTACGACACGTACGCGACCATGCCCAGCATCGTGCTGACCTTGGAGACCGACGACGGCCTGGTGGGCTTCGGCGAAAGCGTGCCGGAAGCGCACGTCACAGGTGAGACCCCTGGGGGTGCGGTGGAGGCTCTGCGGAGTCTGCTGCTGCCGGCCGTCCTCGGTCTCGATCCACGGGACATCACGGCGATCCATCAACGGATGGACGCGGCACTGAAAGGCAATGGCTCCGCCAAGGCCGCCGTCGACATCGCCTGCTGGGATCTCGCGGGAAAGGCCGCGGGGCGCCCGGTCTACGCCCTGCTCGGGGGACGGAAGCCGGAGAACCCGACGATCGCGCGCGTCATGAGCATCCTCTCCCCCGACACCCTGGCCACCCAGGCCGTGGAGGCCCGGACCGAAGGATTCCGGCACCTGAAGATGAAGCTGGGCGGCCGCGACGGGCTCGACGTCGAGCGGGTCCGGGCCGTGCGCGCCGCGATCGGGCACGACCTCGCGATCCGCGTGGATGCCAACCAGGGCTGGGGTGACCCCGCCACGGCGATCGCGATGATCCGGGAGCTCGAACCGTTCGGCATCGATTGGGTGGAACAGCCGATCCGGGCGGACGATGTGGACGGATTCGAGCAGATCCGCGCCCAGGTG
The DNA here is from genome assembly GCF_029690065.1 of Arthrobacter sp. Y-9. NCBI lineage: Bacteria > Bacillati > Actinomycetota > Actinomycetes > Micrococcales > Micrococcaceae > Arthrobacter > Arthrobacter sp. Y-9. Next base: position 1,436,853 of record NZ_CP121463.1, on the reverse strand, counting down.
GGGGTCCGTCTGATGGCGGATGAGGCGGTCGTGTCGCAGGCCGACCTGGCCCGTTTCGTCAAGGCCCGCAGCGTGGACATGGTGAATCTGAAACTGCAGAAGAGCGGCGGCATCACCCCGTGCCATCGGCTGGCCACCCAGGCCGAACTGGCGGGCTTCTCGGTCCAGGTGGGTTCGATGCTGGAGACCAGCATCGCTTCGGCGGCCGGATACCACCTGGCGCTGGCTCACCCGGCGATCGTGTCCACGGAGCTGTCCGGCCCGGTCAAGTTCACCCGCGAGCCGGGCAACCTCGAGTTCCGGATCCCGGAGGTCCTGGTGTCCGAGCGGCCCGGCCTCGGCGTGGACGTCGATCCGGACGTGCTGGAAGAACTGACCGTGGACCGCTGGGAGGTCCCGGCCTGAGGCGCCGGGCAGGGTGCCTTCAGGCGCTCTGACAGTCCGGTCGTTCTGGCCTCAGGGCCGGCGTCCCAGGGCACTCCGCCCTGGGACGCCGGCCTGGGACGCCGGCCTGCGTCGTCGGCCCCGGTCAGCCGTGTCCGTCAGCTGTCCTCACGGTAGGCGTGATGCAGGTCGTTCGCGAGACCGGGCTCCGCATGAGCCGCGACCTCCGCTTCACGCTTCCGCTCCTTCCAGAGCTGGATCTCGTTGATCACGACCGCGGCCAGCGGGAACAGCACCGTGAAGAACCTGCCCCAGAAGGACATGTCGTCCCGGGCCACCGCGAACACCACGGCCGCCGCCAGGATCACGAAATACAGGATGCGGAAGAACCGGTTCATACCGCCCGCACCGCCTGGGCGTTCCTGCCGGCGCTCCGTCCCGTGGCGGCCCTGCGCCCTGTCCTCATCCGATGTCCCGTCCGATGTCCCACGGTTCCCCTCTCGTCGCCTCATGCTCGATTGAGCTTCTCTGCCTTCGACAGTATCCCGGGGTGCCCTGGGACCGGGATTCCGTGCTGGTGTTGTGGAAATCCTCGAAGGCTGTCGATCCACAACTCTCCCGATCGTCTTGTAGCTGAGCCCACCAAGGGCCACCATCGAGTGAAGGAGGAGAGAACCATGCGATACACCCTGTTGCTGCATTACCCGGAGATGAGCCCTGAGGAACTCGGCCCGGAGGTCCTGGCCCAAGGTCAGGAGGCGATGCGTTCCTACGCCGCGACTCTTCAGCAGGCCGGAGTGCTCCTCGCGGCGGAGGTCCTGCAGCCTTCCCATGCGAGCACCACCGTGACCGTCCGGGACGGACAACTGCATGTCCAGGACGGGCCCTTCGCCGACACGAAGGAACAGCTCGGCGGGTACTTCGTCCTCAACGTGCCGGATCTGGATGCCGCCCTCGACTGGGCCCGCCAAGCGCCGGGAGCCCAGTGGGGCAGCGTCGAGATCCGTCCGGGAGCCACGCACACCGTGGACGGCGTGTGGGTGCCGAACAGCTGACGCCGGGTCCCCTGAGGGAGCCCGACGGCGACGCCCGGGCGGCCGCGGAACTGGCCGCCCGCGCGTCGTACGGCCGTCTGCTCGCCACCCTGGCGGCCGGCACGGGAGACCTGCTCCTCGCAGAGGACGCCTTGGCCGACGCGTTCGAGCAGGCACTGCGGCGCTGGCCTGAGGACGGCGTGCCGGCCAGTCCGGAGGGCTGGCTGCTCACCGTGGCGCGCAACCGGCAAAGGGATGAGTGGAAGTCCGCACGGCACCGTCTGAACGCCACACTGGAAGGAATCGAGGTGCCGGTGATGGATGCGGCCGATGGGGGTTTTCCGGACCAGCGCTTGTCGCTCCTGCTGACCTGCGCCCATCCGGCGATCGCGGAGGACATCCGCACTCCCCTCATGCTCCAGACCGTGCTGGGGTTCGAGGCGGCGCAGATCGGCGAGGCGTTCGCGGTCCCCGCCGCCACCATGGCGCAACGACTGGTGCGCGCCAAACGCCGGATCCGTGATGCACGGTTCCCGTTCGAGCTCCCCGGCCCCGAGCATCTGGCCTCCCGGCTGCCCTCGGTCCTGGAGGCGGTGTACGGATGCCTGTCCATTCCCGCACTGATTGGCGCCGAGAACTCCGACGAGGCCCTTCCCGCCACCCGGCCGATGGTCGCCGAGGGCCTGTATCTCGCCGAAGTGGTCGCCGGCAGTCTCGGTGACGACGCCGAGGCGTGGTCGCTCGCGGCGCTGGCGGCGTTCCTGGCATCGCGCCCCACCGGACCCGCGTACGTGCCGCTCGAAGAACAGGACACCGGCGCCTGGAACCCCACCCTGATACGCCGGGCAGGGGAATACCTGCGGAAGGCCTCGGCCCTGACCGCCGGAGCGGGAGGTTCTGGAACGCCGGGCCGCTTCCAGCTCGAAGCCGCGATCCAGGCGGTGCACGCCGATCGCGCCCGGACCGGAAGGACCGAGTGGACCGTGCTGGCCACCCTGTACGCGGCACTCATGCTGCTGGCGCCCACGCTGGGCGCCCAGGTGGCGGAAGCGGCGGTGATCAGGCGAACGGACGGCCCACTCGCGGCGCTGCGCCGCCTCGATCGGCTCTCGGCGGGGCACCCGAGGGAGTGCGAGAGATTTCAGCCCTATGCCGTCGTCCGGGCGGATGCGCTCCGCGGCGCCGGGCACCCCGAGGCCGCCGCGGAGTGCCTGGAGCACGCCCTGCGGCTGACCCGGGATGACGCCGTCCGCGACTATCTCCGGGCCCAGCTGGACGCGGTGCGCCGGTGAACCGGCGCAGTCTCAAACCGTCTCAGACCACCAGATCGAGGACGTGCTCCGTTCCGCGGAAGGTGAAGCTGTCGCCCTGGTGAAGCCCCTGGATCGCGTCGAACACGGGAGACCCGGGGGCGATGCCTTCGTAGCTCACGCCGTCGCTGTCGAAGGAACTGGAAGCCACGCCCACCACATAGTGGTCGCCGCCGTACGCCACGATGGCGCCCGGGCGCACCGTGTCCGTCACGCTCACATCGAGGGCGTCGATGGCCGCCAGGAGATCCTTCTGGTGCGCCTCAACACCTTCGAACAGCTCGACGAATTCGCCCTCCTCATCCGAATGCGAGAGGTCGTCCGGCTCGATGGGAGAACTGGTGTCGATCTCGGCCGCGGAGCGTTCCGCTGCGGCGTCGCTTCCAACGGCCCGGTTCTCCGAGAGAGCCTGCGCCCTGAGGGCTTCCTTGACTCGTTCCTTGGCGGCTGTGTCCATCGATGAACCTGCTTTCCTGTGCGATTTTTCTGTGCGATGTCGTCGCTCGTCAGCGACACTACTCTCCGCCGATGGTGTGGCTCTGGCAAGAGACGGCTCCGCCGACGTGTTGTGCGGCTGGACCGCACGAGTCCCCCGCAGATGGCCGATAGGCTGACGGGATGTTCCTCGGTCTGCTTCCTTCGTCCCCGGTCACCGTGTCCTGTCAGGACGGGGCGACGTCGGAAGCATGAGGATCTGGTCCGTGCACCCCAGCCAGTTGGACCGGGCGGGACTGGTCGCGTGCTGGCGGGAGACGCTGCTCGCCCAGGCCGTGCTGTCCGGCCGGACCCAGGGCTATCAGAACCATCCGCAGCTGGAACGGTTCCGCGCGACGGCGGAGCCACTGGCCGCCGTCGGCGCGTATCTCAGCGCGGTCCAGGCCGAGGCGACTGCTCGTGGATACCGTTTCGACGCCGACCGCATCCTTCGCCCGGGAGTCCCGGACGGCGCCATCCCTGTCACGAACGGCCAGATCGCCTATGAATGGGCCCACTTGGGCGCGAAACTCGCGCGTCGCAGCCCCGCCGACGCCGAACGGTGGGCGGCGTCCGAACCCAGGCCACATCCCCTTTTCACGGTGATCGACGGACCTGTGGAGTCGTGGGAGCGGGTGTCGTAGGGCCACGCGTCAGGCGAGCAGCTCCTCGTAGGAGCACACCGGGATGATCCCGTCCGTGGCGGCGATCAAGCGCTCGTCGGACGTCACGAGGGCGTCGGCCTGCAGGGACGCCACGGCGAGATACTCCGCCGGTCCGACGTCGTCCCAGCCGAGCTGCCGGGCGATCCTCCACGCCGTGGCGCGGCTGACGCGGTCCCCCAGCAGGCGGATCCTGAGGGTCGCGAGGCCGGTGAGCTGCGCTCTGGCGTCCTTGTCGTCCAGGAGTCCCGCCTGGGCTTCGCGATAGAGCATCGACAGCACCTCGCTGCGGAGCACGGCCGGGCCGACCAGGACCCGCCGTGCTCCGAGCGTGGGGTCCTCGGCGACGATGCGGCGGGCGGTCTCGGCGTCGATGGCGAAGCGGGAGGGCCGGAGTTCCATGGCTTCAGTACACGGCATCCCGCGCGCCAAATCCAGAGCCCCTCCGGACCCGATCGGATGGTCACCGGCCCGCCGCCCTCCGCAGCTCGACCACGTTGAGGACCACGACGAGGAGTAGCGCGCCAGCGATGCCGCAGCTCATCCCGAGCCAGCCCGCGCTGTCGAACGCCAGGCCCAGCAGCCAGCCGAGCACGGACGATCCCAGATAGAAGGCGATGTTGTACAGCGCGCTGGCCTGGCCGCGGAACGCTTCACCCGCCCTGGCGCCGACCGTGGCGACGGCCGCCGCATGGGACATGAAGTTCCCCGCGGTGAAGAGCAGCAGGCCCACGACGATCGCGGGCAGGCGGTCGACCAGCAGAACCGCCAGGCCGGCGATCATCGCGAGCACGCCGCACAGACTGGTCCACGCGAAGCCACGGCGGCTGAGCCACCGCCCGGCGAGACGGGAGGAGGCCGTCCCCGCGAAATAGGCCAGGAACACCAGAGAAGCCAGCGCCGCCGGCAGGAAGAACGGCGCCGCTTCGAGCCGGAACGTCAGAAAGTTGAACACCGCCACGAAACTGCCGGTGACCAGGAACGCCTGCAGGTACAGCACGTTCAGCCGGGCCGGCTTCAGCGCCTGGCGGATGCGGCCCGGCGTGCCGGGTGAGCGCGCACCTCCCGCGGAAGGCTGCGTGGCCCCGCCGCGCGGCCCCCGTTCCCGGGGCGCCAGCCAGAGGAACAGCACTGCGGCCACGAGGCTCAGGAGTCCCACAGCAAGCAGCGCGCTGCGCCATCCGGCCCACGCCCCGAGCGGCCCGGCCACGAGCCGCCCCAGCGCTCCCCCGACCGTGGTCCCCGAGATGTACACCGTCGCGGCGACCGCGGCCCGTGGCCCCGCCAGCTGCTCATACACATACGCGACGGCGAGCACCGGGACGCCACCGACCACGAGCCCGGTGAGGAACCGCAGCCCGAGGAGGAGTTCCAGGCCCGGCGCCACGGCCGTCGCCAATCCGAGCACCACGGTCCCCGTCACAGCGACCCGCATGCACCGCAGCCGTCCGATCCTGTCGGCGACGGCGGCCCAGAGCAGCACGCCCGCCGCGAGGCCCGTGGTGGCGGCCGAGACGCTCAGCGCCGCCGTGGAAGCACTCAGCGACAGCTCCCGGGCAATGCCCGGCAGTACCCCCTGAATCGCGTACAGCTGGGCGAACGTCGCGACGCCGGCGGCCAGGAGCGCCGCCATCATCCGGCGGTACCTGCGCTGCTCCCCGAGGTCGTCCCGGGCATCCGAACGACGGTCACCGGGGGCGGACGCGCCGGGTGTGGACGCCGCCACAACGGGTGTTTCGAAGGGTGAAAGTCTCACCCTTCCGACGGTACTCACGCAATGGGGTTATGACTAATGTCATTTCCTCCTAGACTCATCCACTATGGACATGAATCCGCATCTCGTGCGTCAGGTGCTCCCTCATCTGCCGCTCCTCGTGGAGCTGGCGCGAACGGGCTCCGTGACGGCCGCCGCCGAGGAACTCGGGGTGCCCCAGCCCTCCGCGAGCCGGTCCCTCGCCCGGCTCGGCGACCTCCTGGGAGTGCCGCTGCTCCACCGCGTGGGACGAGGGGTCCGACTGACCGAGGCCGGCGGAACCCTGGCCGAGGCGGCCGCGAGCGCCCTGGCGCGGGTGGAGGACGGCGTCGCGGCCGCACGGGCGCACGGCCTGCAGGAGGAGGCCGTGGTGTCCGTGGCGTATCAGAACGTTCTCGGCGAGACGTACGTGCCCCGGGCCATCGCGCGGCTGACGACGCGCCATCCCAAGGTGCGCTTCGAACTCAGCCACGGCTCCCGCGCCGCCTGCATCCGTCGGGTGCGGGACGGCGAGGTGGACCTCGCCGTCGTCGCGGATCCGCCGCACGCGGAGGATCTGCGCACCGTGGAGTTCTTCACCGAGCCGCTCGTGGCCGCCATGAGTCCGCAGCATCCGCTCGCCCACCGTGGCAGGCCCGTGACGGTGGACGATCTGAAGACCCAGGACCTCATCATGCTGCGTCGCGGCTACGGGCTGTATGACTCGGTGCACCGGATCCTCGGCACTCGCGGTGAACTGCCGAACGTGACCTTCGAAGTGGACGACACGCGCGACGCCCGGGGGCTCGCGGCGGCCGGGCTCGGTATCTCCGTCCTCCCGCCGGGTCGCGGGTCGGGCCTCGAGGTGGCGGAAGTACCCATCGACCATCCCGCCGCGCACCGGGTGATCGGCGTCGTGACCCCTCCGGTGAGCTCCGCCCTGGTGAACGAGTTCGTCAGCGTCTTCCGCGGTTGAGGTCGAGCCCCGAAGATTCCTGACGACAGGCCCCTGACGTGGGACGCGACACATGTCTAGACTCAGGTAAGACATGAAGGGGGCTGCATGGTCGACGAGGCACGACGTCAGGAAGCACTGGACCGGATGGGGATCCTGGACACCCCGCCCGACGAGAGGGTGGACCGTGTGGCCCGCCTTGCCAAGGAGATGTTCGGCGTCCCCATGGTCAGCGTCTCGCTCCTGGACCGGGACCGGCAATGGCGCAAATCCCAGATCGGCCTGGGCGGCGCCGAAGCCCCCCGCGAGGATTCCTTCTGCGACTACACGGTCCGCCAGGATGCCACCGTGGTCGTCGAGGACGCGAGCACGACCCCGGAGTTCGCGGAGAACCCCTTCGTCCTCGGCGACCCCCATCTGCGGTTCTACGCGGGGCACCCGTTGCACGCGCCGGGCGGCGAACCCATCGGCACCCTGTGCATCCTCGACACCACACCCCGCGAATTCGGAGAGTCCCAGAGCGCCTTGCTCCGGGATCTCGCCTTCTGGGTGCAGACCGAACTGGCCCGTGACCAGGAGCTCGACCACGCCGAGGTCATCCAGCGTTCGCTCCGTCCGCAGGGCAATCCGGAGTTGGACGGTTACACGATCGCGGCCTCGGTCTCGCCCCGCGGACGCCTGTCCGGCGATTTCTACGACGTCGCGCTTCTCGACGGGACCCTGCGCCTGACCCTGGCCGACGTCATGGGCAAGGGCACCGGGCCGGCGCTCGTCGCCGCGGGCGTCCGGGCCTCGCTGCGCACCGCTCCCGGCCGCTCGCTGGCGGAGGCGATAGCCGAAGCCGACCGGCTCGTGGAACAGGACCTCGGGGACACCGGCATGTTCGTGACCGCCGTCCACGCCGACGTGCACCCCGGCGCGGGCCGCGTGGAGCTCGTCGACGCCGGGCACGGCCTCGCCTTCATCATCCGCGCCGACGGCGGCTGGGATCACCTGCGCTCGCCCGGACTGCCGCTCGGCATGGGCCTCGGCACGGCGGAGGAACGCGAGCCCGCCGTCGCGACGCTCGCGCCCGGTG